>NZ_JBEYXN010000002.1:0-557101 GCF_040704625.1 Streptomyces sp. NPDC046866 | reverse complement strand
GTCGCTTCGCGATGGCCTTCGGCCACCCTTGACAGACCGGCACGACCCGAAATGCCAAAGAGCTGCCGGGAAGCCCCCGAAGGATGGCCAGGGGGTCAAATCCAGCCTCTGCACTCGCCAGAGAGAGCGGCCCGGATCCCAATATGCAGAATCCTTCCTCCCGGCACCACCCACCTTGCCCACCCCCGGGCATCCGGGAAGGGACACCCCCAGCCCCGCAAAAACGCCCACGCCCAAAGCCGAAGGGCTCCAACCCGCAGAAAACTTCAATGAAGCGGCTGCCAGCAGCCGGGAAGCGCCCCAGATCGCTACGCGCTCCTCTCTTCTCGGCGTCTGACGGCCGTCTGGGGCCGGTAGGCGCAACAGATCGCTACGTACCGCCCGGGACTCGGCGGCTGCAGACCGCATGGGGTCGCTCATGAGCCGCCCACGAGCGGTGGGCGCTCGCCCGTGGACGGCGACCGACGGTCGTAGGTGGTGGAGAGGATTCGGATCACTTCCCTTCCATGGCCGCACGAAGATCCTTCTTGCGCGATCTGGTGCGTTACCGGCCCCCGACGGCCGCCGGACGCCAAGAAATGAGTGACAACGTAGCGATCTGTTGCGCCTACCGGCCCCAGACGGCCGTCAGACGCCGAGAAGAGAGGAGCGCGTAGCGATCTGGGGCGCTTCCCGGCTGCTGGCGGCCATCTCATTGAGGTTTGTTGCGGGTTGGAGCCCTGCGGCTTTGGGCGTGGGCTTTTTTGCGGGCCTGGGGGTGTCCCTTCCCGGATGCCCGGGGCTGGGCAAGGTGGATGGTGCCGGGAGGAAGGATTCTGCACCGGGGGCGGGGGAGTGAGGTCTCTGACGAGGGAGAGGGCTGGACTTGACCCCCTGGCCATCCTTCGGGGGCTTCCCGGCAGCTCTTTGGCATTTCGGGTCGTGTCGGTCTGTCAAGGGTGGAGCGTAGCGACATCGCGAAGCGACGCGACCGAAGGGAGCGCCCTTGACGGGCCGGCGCGAACCGAAAGGACAATGGGCGGCCGGGACGCCCCCGGACACCCTCCGACCCGGTCGACCGTGACCCCGCCTTCCCTGGCCCCGGTCGGCAGACCTGCACCGCTCCCCTACGCCAGTGTTTCCCTCAGCGGTGCCAGGTCCGACGACGTCTTCGTCGCGATGAACTCCGTGATGCGGTAGGTGCAGACGCCCGCGGTCGTGAAGGGGTCCTGCTCCGTGATGCGTTCCAGCTCCGCGCGGGAGACGCCCGCGGCCAGGATGATGCCGCCGTCGCGGGGCACCTTGCGGCCGGAGGCGATGAAGACGCCCGAGGCGTAGTAGGTGTCCAGCCAGGCGATGTGAGCGTCCAGCTGCTCCTCGACGGCTTCGAGCGGCGCGGTGTACGTGAGCTCCATGACGAACATGATCGTCAGGTTACTCTCGCACCATCATGACGAGTGCGAAGACCCCCGCCAGTGAGGCCGAGGCCCGGGCGGTACAAGACGAACTGCGCAACCTGGTCGTCCTCGACGAGCCCGGCCCGCCGCCCGGGCGCGGGCTCGTCGCCGGTGTGGACGTCGCGTACGACGACGAGCGGGACCTCGTCGCCGCCGCGGCGGTCGTCCTCGACGCCGCGACCCTCGAGGTGGTCGAGGAGC
Organism: Streptomyces sp. NPDC046866; assembly: GCF_040704625.1. Taxonomy (NCBI): domain Bacteria; kingdom Bacillati; phylum Actinomycetota; class Actinomycetes; order Kitasatosporales; family Streptomycetaceae; genus Streptomyces; species Streptomyces sp. NPDC046866. The sequence goes on along the minus strand of NZ_JBEYXN010000002.1, from coordinate 555,464 downwards.
GCACCGCCGTCGGGCACGTCAGCTTCCCGTACGTGCCCGGGCTGCTCGCCTTCCGGGAGCTGCCCACCGTCCTGGCCGCCCTGGACGCGCTGACCGCCGCCCCGGACCTGGTCGTCTGCGACGGCTACGGCCTCGCGCACCCCCGCGGCTTCGGGCTCGCCTGCCACCTCGGGGTGGTCACCGGGCTGCCGAGCATGGGGGTGGCCAAGAACCCGTTCACCTTCACCTACGAGGAACCGGGCGCCCGCCGCGGTGACGCCGCCGCGCTGCTCGCTGCCGACGGCGCCGTGGTCGGGCGGGCGCTGCGGACCCAGGACGGGATCAAGCCGGTGTACGTCTCCGTCGGCCACCGGATCTCCCTGGACAACGCCTGCGCGCACGCCCTCGCGCTGAGCCCGCGCTTCCGGATTCCGGAGACCACCCGGCATTCCGACTCCCTGTGCAGGCGGGCCCTGCGCGAGGCGGGGGCCTAGCCGCGAGGGGGTCCCGGCCGCGAGGGGGCGGGCCCAAGCCCGCCCCGCCTCACCGCGTGTGTGCCACCCGGAACCGGATCCCCGCCTTCTGGAGCCGGTCCAGCAGGGCGTCGCCCATCGCCACCGCCGTGGTGAGCTGGCCGGCCCGCTCGGGCAGGGCGTCGTAGGCGAGGCACAGCGCCGACTCGGCCAGCATCTTGGCGGTCTCGCCGTAGCCCGGGTCGCCGCCCGAGACCTCGGTGTACACGCGGCGGCCGCCGCCCTCGCCGACGAAGCGGACGGTGAACCAGCTGCGCGCCCGCCGTTCGGCGTCGGGCCCGCGGCCCGGCTCCCACAGGCCCGTCAGCCACCGCCGTACGGGCGGCAGCTGGGCCAGGGCCACGGTGGCGCCCACGGCGGCCGTGCCGCCCACCGCCACGGGGAGGTGCTTGACGGAGGCGTACTGCCGGTAGCGGAAGTCCGGCCCGTAGCGCTCCAGCGCGGCCGCCGACCGGGTCACGATGCGCGGGTCCAGGGTGGGCAGGGGTAGCGCCCAGGCGCCGGTCTCGCGGCTGAAGCGCGGGGCGCCGAGCGGCCCCCGTACGCGCCGCCCCGGCAGCCGGGGTTCGTGGAGCCGGCGGGCGTGGGCCGCGGCGAGGGTCTGGGGGCCGCGGCCGAGGACGGTGAGGACGGAGGCCAGGGTGCCGCCCGAGAACATGGCGTTGGACCGCATGAACCCGTCGACGCGCAGCGGCACGCCCTGCGGGAGCTGTCCGACGGTGAAGTAGGCGCCCAGGTCGGCCGGGATCGAGTCGAAGCCGCAGGCGTGCACGAGCCGTGCGCCGGTCTCGCGGGCCCGCGCGTCGTGCTCGACGTACGTGCGGTCCACGAACTCGGGCTCGCCGGTGAGGTCGACGTAGTCGGTGCCCGCCTCGGCGCAGGCGGCGACGAGCTGTGCCCCGTGCAGGACGTACGGGCCGACGGTGGTGGCGAGGACGCGGGTGGAGGCGGCCAGCTCCCGTACGGCGGTGGCGTCCGAGGAGTCCGCCCGCAGCAGCGGCAGGTGTGCGCAGGCGGGGTCGAGGGCGGCGAGGTCGTCGCGCAGGCGTGCCAGTTTGCCGGGGTCGCGGCCGGCGAGGGCCCAGCGGCAGCCGGCGGGGGCGTGGGCGGCGAGGTAGGCGGCGGTGAGGGCTCCCACGAACCCGGTCGCGCCGAAGAGGACGACGTCGTAGGGGCGTTCCTGCGCGGCCGGCGTTCTGTGCGGGGTCGGTGCGGTCATCGTGGCTCCTCGCTTGCCCTGGCGTGCGGATGGGTACGGGGCAGCGCCCCGGGAAGCGGCTGCGGGGGCCGTTCCCGGGGCGCTGTGGTGCGGTGGTGCGCCGTGTGGTGGTTCCGGTTCAGTTGTCCTCGTAGACGCCGAAGACGTCGACGACGAGGTCGAGGTTGCCGTCGCTCTGGTTCCAGAAGTCGATGATGCCGTGGGAGCCGGTGCTCGCCTGGACCAGGTTCGGGACGGTCTTGCCCGTCGTCCAGTTCAGGGTGGAGGAGGTGGGCGGAATCGGCCAGGCCGCGTTGCCGGCGTCGTACTCGTCCAGCGAGTTGGGGTCCGGGGTGACGGCGAGGTAACCGGTGTCCTTGGTGTTGGTCACCGTGGTGTTCAGCACGAAGCCGGTGACGCCGGGCGCGTCGGGGGCGATCGGCAGGTAGATGTAGTCGCGGCCGCCCAGCGGGCCGTCCCAGACGGAGGCGTCGCGGGTGTCGATGAGGCGTTCCGGCGCGAAGGGCAGGTACGCGGCCTTGGAGGCGGGGCTGTAGTAGCCGACGACGTCGACGATGACGTCGAGGCCGGCCCAGGCGCCGTTGCGGATGTTGATCCGGCCGTCGGGGCCGACGGGGACGATGACCGAGTTGGCGATGGTCTGCCCGGCGGTGAAGTTGAGGTTCGAGGCGGTCGGGGCCTGCTGGCCGCTCGGGTAGACGGTGAGGTGGCCGGCTTCCTTGGGGTTGGTGACCGTCACGTTGAGGGCCACGGCGGTGACGCCGGAGGCGGGCACCTGGCCCTTGCCGGTGATCTGGACGCCGAAGGAGTTCTGCCCGGGGAGCTGGCCCTTGGCGCTGCCGAGGCCGGAGCGGGTGTCGACGAAGCGTTCCGGCGGGAGGGAGGTGTAGCCGCTGGACGCGGACTGGGTGAAGTAGCCGGTGACGTCGGCGATGAGGTCGACCGACTCCCAGCCGCCGTTGTACAGGTTGACGTAGCCGTTGGCGCCGACCGGCACGATGACCAGGTTCGGGACGGTCTGTCCGGGGGCGAAGTTCACGTTCGAGGTGGTGGGCTTGGCGTCGCCGTCGGCGAAGGCCGTGATGTGGCCGCCGCTGGTGGCGTTGGTGACGGTGACGTTGAGGACCACCGCGGTCACGCCGGGCGGGATGCCGCCGTTGCCGCCGACCTTCAGGTGGGCGGAGCTGTACGGGGCGACCTTGGCCTTGGCGGCACCGGTCCCGTTGCGGGTGTCCAGCAGGCGCGTCGGGCCGTAGGGGGTGTAGTCGGAGCCCTCGGTGGTGACCTGCAGCTCGTTGGTGGCCTCGGTGCCGGCGGCCTTGTCGGCCACGGTGACCTTGATGGTGTAGGTGCCGAGCTCCGCGTAGGTGTGCTCCGAGGACACGACCTGCGTACCGGAGGCCGTGGCGGGGGTGGTGGTCCCGTCGCCCCAGGAGACGGTGACGTCGAGCGGGGTCTGCGCGCTCGTGATGGAGCTGTCCAGCTGGAAGCCGTGCGCAGTGACGGAGACGGCGGACAGCGCCACCGCGAGGGTGGGGTTGGCGGCGGCCGTCGCGGGCGCGGTCTGCGGCGCGGTCTGCGGCGCGTCGGCGGTCTTGTCCTGCGCCGTCGGCAGCGGCTGCCGGACCGAGTCCCCGGCCGGGCTGGTGAACGTGGTGGAGGTGTCCGCCTCGGCCTGGGTGAGGTCGGGCTGGCTGACGCCGCCCGCAGCGCCGGTGGTGGGGCCGGTCGCGTGGGCCATGCCCGGTATGAGAGAGACGCCGGCCGCGAGTACGGCTGCGGATGCTGCGAGTCGCCGGTATGACACCGAGCCCCCAAAACTGTCCATGAGCCCTTGGCCAGGGCTGAAAGTGCGCTCAGATTACCGACACCCGGAACAGCCGGACACCTACCCCCACCTGCGTTATCTCACCGAAACCGGAATCGCCCCGGGGCGGCCCTGAAGGCCGCCGCCGGGGCGATGCGCCGTCCGCTGCCGCAGTCGGATCAGTTGTCCGTGTATACGCCGAAGAGGTCGACGATGAGGTCGATGTCGCCGTCGCTCTGGTTCCAGTAGTCGATGACTCCGGTCCAGCCGGTGCTGGCCTGGACGAGGTTCGGGACGGTCTTGCCCGCGGTCCAGTTCAGGGTCGAGGAGGTCGGCGTGGCCGGCCAGCCGGCCGTGCCGTTCTGGTACTCCTCCTTCGTGTAGGGGTCCGGGGAGACGGAGAGGAAGCCGGCGTCCCTGGTGTTGGTGACCGTGGTGTTCAGGGCGAAGCCCTTGGTGTGCGGGTACCCGGAGCCCAGGAAGTGGGCGATGTAGCTCCGCCCTTCCAGACCGCTCTCGTCGGTGCGGGTGTCGAACAGGCGGGCGGGCTGGACCGGCAGGTAGGAGTTGGCGCTCTCGGGGCTGTAGTAGCCGACGACGTCGACGATGACGTCGGCCCCGTACCAGCCGCCGTTGCGGATGTTGATCCGGCCGTCGGGGCCGACGGGGACGATGACCGCGTTGGCGATGGTCTGGCCGGTGGTGAAGTTCACGTTGGACGCGGTCGGCGCCGGCTGGCCGCTCGGGTAGACGGTCAGGTGGCCGTCGCTCTTCGGGTTGGTCACCGTCACGTTCAGCGCCACGGCCTTGGCCGTGTACGGGACCCCGTTGACGCCGGTGATCTGGGTGCTGAAGGTGCCGTACCCGGGGACCTGGCCCTTGGCGGTGCCCAGGCCGGTGCGCGTGTCCACGAAGCGCACGGGCGCCATCGGGGTGTAGCCGTTGGTGTCGGACTGGGTGAAGTAGCCGGTGACGTCGGCGATGAGGTCGACCGACTCCCAGCCGCCGTTGTACAGGTCGACGTAGCCGTTGGCGCCGACCGGCACGATGACTAGGTTCGGGACGGTCTGTCCGGGGGTGAAGTTGAGGTTCGAGGTCGTCGGCTTGACGTCGCCCTCGGCGAAGGCCGTGATGTGGCCGCCGCTGGTGGCGTTGGTGACGGTGACGTTCAGGACCACGGCGGTCACCCCGGCCGGAATGCCGCCGTTGCCGCCGATCTGTACCCGGGCCGAGCTGTACGGGGCGACCTTCTTCTGGGGCGCGCCCGTGCCGTTGCGGGTGTCCAGCAGGCGCTTGGGGCCGTACGGGGTGTAGGCGGAGCCCTCGGTCGTGACGACGAGCTCGTTGGTGGCCGACTCCTGGGTGACGGAGTCGGTCACCGTCACCTTGATCGTGTACGTGCCGAGCCGGTAGTACGTGTGCGGAGTCGAGACCGTCTTCGTGCCGGTCGCCGTCTCGTTGCCGTACTGGTTGTCGCCCCAGTCGATGCTGATGTTCAGCTGGTTGGCGGTCGTGCTGGTGACGGAGGTGTCGAGCTTCAGGCCCTTGCCGGTGACGGTCGTGGCGTGCAGGCCGACCGTGACGTTGGCGGCGGTCGCGGCGTCTGCGGCGGCCTGCGGCGAGGCCGCGGCCTTGCCGGCGGCGGGCGCGGTCGTGCGGGCCGAGCGCGTGGCCGGGCTGTCGAAGGCGGTGGACTTCGTCGCCGTCTGGTCCGCGCCGGGCGCGGCCACCTTGTGGGCCTTGCCCTGGCCCGTGGACGGGTCGGCCGCGTGGGCCGCACCCGGGATGAGAGAAACGCCGGCCGCGAGTACGGCGGCGGATGCTGCGAGTCGGCGGTAAGACACCGAGCCCCCCAAAAAAAGTTGTTGAGCCCTGGATCAAGGGCTGAAGCCCGCTCAGAGTACATAGGCCCGCCGACATCGTTCGCGCGGGTTTCCCCAGGTCGGGGGCCAATCGCCGGAGGCCTTCGGTCCGGTTGCCCCGCGGGCGCGGGTCTGCGGGGCTAGCGTGAGGACCGGCCTGTCCGAGTGAGCGGGCGCGACCTGTGCTGAGTGGAGGCGTTTCGTGAAGGCTGCGGTGCGCAAGTGGGAGGCGGTACGGGAGTTTGCCCTGGGGTTGCCGGAGGCGGTGGAGGAGTTCCCTTGGGGACCGGAGGACTGCGTCGTGAAGGTCAACAAGAGGATCTTCGTCTTCCTGGGCAACGCCGACGGCCCCCGGCCGCCCGGGCTGTCGGTCAAGCTCAAGGACGAGGCGCTGCACGGGCACGCCATGACGGCTCCCGGCGCCGAGCCGACCGGGTACGGTCTGGGCCGCTCCGGCTGGGTGTCGGTGCCGCTGGGGGAGAAGGGGGCGCCCTCGGTCGAGGTGCTGTGCGAGTGGGTGGAGGAGAGCTACCGGACCGTGGCCCTCAAGCGGCACCTGAAGGAGCTCGACGCGCGGATCGGGCCAAACGGCTAAGCGCTTGCTCTTGTGCTGCGTGGAACACGTTCCTAGCATCGCTGGTGTTACATCAGTTGTGTCACACACTCCGCACGGGACGCTGGGGGCTCGATGGCAGTGACAGGGTCCGGTCCGCTCGCGGGCGTGCGCGTCGTCGAGCTGGCGGGCATCGGCCCGGGCCCGTTCGCCGCCATGCTCCTCGCCGACCTGGGGGCCGACGTCGTACGGGTGGACCGCCCCGGCGGGGGCGGCCTGGCGATCGACCCCGCGTACGACGTCACCAACCGCAACAAGCGCTCCGTCCTGGTCGACCTGAAGTCCCCCGAGGGGCCGGGCCTGGTGCTGGACCTGGCCGCGCGGGCCGACGTCCTCATCGAGGGCTTCCGCCCCGGCGTCGCCGAGCGCCTCGGCGTCGGCCCGGCCGACTGCCACGCCCGCAACCCGCGCCTGGTGTACGGGCGGATGACCGGCTGGGGCCAGGACGGCCCGCTCGCCCACACCGCCGGCCACGACATCGCGTACATCGCGGTCACCGGCGCCCTCGGCATGATCGGCAGCCCGGACGCGCCCCCGGCCGTCCCCGCCAACCTCGTCGGCGACTACGCGGGCGGCTCCCTCTACCTCGTCATCGGCGTCCTGGCCGCGCTGCAGCACGCGCGCACCCCCGGCGGCGCCGGGCAGGTCGTCGACGCGGCCATCGTGGACGGCACCGCCCACCTCACCGCCATGATCCACGGCATGATGGCGGCCGGCGGCTGGCAGGACCGGCGGGGGGCCAACCTCCTCGACGGCGGCTGCCCCTTCTACGGCACCTACGAGACCTCCGACGGCGGGTACATGGCCGTCGGCGCGCTCGAGCAGCAGTTCTACGACACCTTCACCGAGCTCCTCGGCATCGCCGACCGGGCCCCCGCCCGCAAGGACCCGGCCCGGTGGGGCGAACTCCGCGAGGCCGTCGCCGCCCGCTTCAAGTCCCGTACCCGCGCGGAGTGGACGGCCGTCTTCGAGGGCAGCGACGCCTGCGTGGCGCCGGTGCTCTCCCTGAGCGAGGCGCCGCAGCACCCCCACCTCGCCGCCCGCGGCACCTTCACCGACCTCGGCGGCATCACCCAGCCCGCCCCGGCGCCCCGGTTCTCCGCGACCCCCGCCGCTTTGCGCAGCGGCCCCGCGCAGCCCGGGGCGCACACCGCATCGGTGGCCCGCGACTGGGACGTGCCGGCCCTGAACGGGAAGGGCGGGGGCGCCTGATGGAACTGTCCATGCTGCTCGACTACGCCGGCGACCCGCGGCGGGCCGCCGACGAGGCGGCCGCGCTGGAGGTGGCCGGCCTCGACGCCGTCTGGGTCGCCGAGGCCTGGGGCTTCGACTCCCCGACGATCATGGGCTACCTCGCGGCCCGCACCGAGCGGATGAAGATCGGCTCGGCCATCGTCAACGTGTACTCCCGCACCCCCGCCCTCATCGCCCAGACGGCGGCCGGCCTCGACGCCCTCTCCGGCGGCCGCGCCATGCTCGGCCTGGGCGCCTCCGGCCCGCAGGTCGTCGAGGGCTGGCACGGCAAGCCGTACGACCGGCCCCTCGGGCGCACCCGCGAGACGGTCGAGCTGTGCCGGCGGATCTGGCGCCGCGAGGCCATCGACCACCACGGCATCACCGACATGCCGCTGCCGCCGGAGAAGGGCGGCCGCCACGGCAAGCCGCTGAAGATCCTCACCCGGCCCGTCCGCCCGGACGTGCCCGTGTACATCGCCTCCCTCGGCCCGGCGAACGTCGCGATGACCGCCGAGATCGCCGACGGCTGGCTGCCGACCCTGTTCATCCCGGAGAAGGCCGCCGCCGTGTGGGGCGGCCCGCTCGCCGAGGGCGCCGCCCGGCGCGACCCGGCGCTCGGCCCGCTGCAGACCGTGGCCGGCGGGCTGCTGGCCATCGGCGAGGACGCCGCCGCGGCGCGGGACCTGGCGCGCCCGCAGATCGCCCTGTACGTCGGGGGGATGGGCGCGGTCGGCAAGAACTTCTACAACGACCTCGCCGTCGCCTACGGCTACGAGGAGGAGGCCCGCACGATCCAGGAGCTGTACCTCTCCGGCCGCAAGCGCGATGCGGCGGCCGCCGTACCGGATGAGTTCTGCGAGCTCATGACGCTGTGCGGGCCCGCCGGGTACGTGCGCGAGCGCATCGAGGCCTTCCGGGAGGCCGGCGTCACCATGCTCAACATCACGCCCGTCGGCCCCGAGCCGGCCCGGCTGATCGAAACCGTCAAGAGCTGGCTCTAGGGGGCCCCGATGCAACGCCGCATCTTCGACGCCGACCACGAGGCGTTCCGCGAGACCGTGCGCACCTTCCTCGCCAAGGAGGTGCTGCCGCACTACGAGCAGTGGGAGAAGGACGGCATCGTCAGCCGCGAGGCCTGGCGCGCCGCCGGCCGGCAGGGCCTGCTGGGCCTGGCCGTCCCGGAGGAGTACGGCGGCGGCGGGAACACCGACTTCCGCTACGCCGCCGTGATCGCCGAGGAGTTCACCCGGGCCGGGGCCCCAGGGCTGGCCATCGGCCTGCACAACGACATCATCGGCCCGTACCTGGTCAACCTGGCCACCGAGGAGCAGAAGCGCCGCTGGCTGCCCGGTTTCTGCTCGGGCGAGACGATCACGGCGATAGCGATGACCGAGCCGGGGGCGGGCAGCGACCTCCAGGGCATCCGCACCACTGCCGAGGACCGGGGTGACCACTGGCTGCTCAACGGCTCCAAGACCTTCATCTCCAACGGCATCCTCGCCGACCTCGTCATCGTCGTCGCGAAGACCACGCCCGAGGGCGGGGCGCACGGCCTGTCGCTGCTGGTGGTCGAGCGGGGGACGGAGGGCTTCGAACGAGGCCGCAACCTCGACAAGATCGGCCAGAAGGCCCAGGACACCGCCGAGCTGTTCTTCCACGACGTCCGCGTCCCGAAGGAGAACCTGCTCGGCGAGCTGAACGGCGCGTTCGTCCACCTGATGAACCACCTCGCGCAGGAGCGGATGGGCATCGCGATGGCCGGCATCGCCGGCGCCGAGCACCTGCTGGAGATCACCACGCAGTACGTCAAGGAGCGCGAGGCCTTCGGGCGGCCGCTGGCCAAGCTCCAGCACATCCGGTTCGAGATCGCGGAGATGGCCACCGAGTGCGCCGTCACCCGCACCTTCGTCGACCGCTGCATCACCGACCACTCCGACGGCCTCCTCGACCACGTCCACGCGTCGATGGCGAAGTGGTGGGCGACCGAGCTGCAGAAGCGGGTCGCCGACCGCTGCCTGCAGCTCCACGGCGGCTACGGGTACATGACCGAATACCGGGTCGCGAAGGCCTTCACCGACGGCCGCATCCAGACCATCTACGGCGGCACGACCGAGATCATGAAGGAGATCATCGGTCGTTCCCTGCTCGGCTAACCTCCCCTCGAAAGGCTTGACCAGTGAGCACCGAAGCGTACGTATACGACGCGATCCGCACGCCGCGCGGCCGCGGCAAGGCCACCGGCTCCCTGCACGGGACCAAGCCGATCGACCTGGTCGTCGGCCTGATCCACGCCCTGCGCGAGCGCAACCCCGGCCTGGACCCGGCCGCCGTCGACGACATCGTCCTCGGCGTCGTCGGCCCGGTCGGGGACCAGGGCTCCGACATCGCCCGCATCGCGGCCATCGCCGCCGGGCTCCCGGACACCGTGGCCGGCGTGCAGGAGAACCGCTTCTGTGCCTCCGGCCTGGAAGCCGTCAACATGGCCGCGGCGAAGGTCCGCTCCGGCTGGGAGGACCTGGTCCTCGCGGGCGGCGTGGAGTCCATGTCCCGCGTCCCGATGGCCTCCGACGGCGGCGCCTGGTTCAACGACCCGATGACCAACTGGGACGTCAACTTCGTCCCGCAGGGCATCGGCGCCGACCTGATCGCCACCATCGAGGGCTTCTCCCGCCGGGACGTCGACGAGTACGCCGCCCTGTCCCAGGAGCGCGCCGCCGCGGCCGTGAAGGAGGGCCGCTTCGACAGGTCCGTCGTCCCCGTCACCGACCGCAACGGCCTGGTCGTCCTGGACCACGACGAGTTCATCCGCCCGGGCACCACCGCCGACACCCTCGCCAAGCTCAAGCCGTCCTTCGCGGACATCGGCGAGCTCGGCGGCTTCGACGCCGTCGCCCTGCAGAAGTACCACTGGGTCGAGAAGATCGACCACGTCCACCACGCGGGCAACTCCTCCGGCATCGTCGACGGCGCCTCGCTCGTCGCGATCGGCTCCCGCGAGGCGGGGGAGCGGGGCGGGCTGACCCCGCGCGCCCGGATCGTCTCGGCCGCGGTCTCCGGCTCCGAGCCCACCATCATGCTCACCGGCCCCGCCCCGGCCACCCGCAAGGCCCTGGCCAAGGCCGGGCTGACCATCGACGACATCGACCTGATCGAGATCAACGAGGCCTTCGCCGGCGTCGTCCTGCGCTTCGTCAAGGACATGGGCGTCTCCCTCGACAAGGTCAACGTCAACGGCGGCGCCATCGCGCTCGGCCACCCCCTCGGCGCCACCGGCGCGATGATCCTCGGCACCGTCGTCGACGAACTGGAGCGCCAGGACAAGCGCTACGGGCTGGTGACCCTCTGCGTCGGCGGCGGCATGGGCGTCGCCACCGTCGTCGAGCGCCTCTGAACCGTCCTGCACCCCTGATCCCCTCCGACACGGCCGACACGGAAGTAGCGAACATGAGCGAGTCCACCACGATCCGCTGGGAACAGGACGAGACCGGCATCGTCACCCTGGTCCTCGACGACCCCAACCAGTCCGCCAACACCATGAACCAGGCCTTCAAGGACTCCATCGCGGCCGTCGCCGACCGCGCCGAGGCCGAGAAGGACTCCATCCGCGGCATCATCTACACCTCCGCCAAGAAGACCTTCTTCGCGGGCGGCGACCTCAAGGACATGATCCGGCTGCGCCCCGAGCACGCGCAGCTCGCCTTCGACACCGGCACCGCGATCAAGCGCTCGCTGCGCCGCATCGAGACCCTCGGCAAGCCCGTCGTCGCCGCCCTCAACGGCGCGGCCCTCGGCGGCGGCTACGAGATCGCCCTCGCCTCCCACCACCGCATCGCCCTCGACGCCCCCGGCTCGAAGATCGGCCTGCCCGAGGTCACCCTCGGCCTGCTCCCGGCGGGCGGCGGCGTCACCCGCACCGTCCGCCTCATGGGCATCGCCGACGCGCTGCTCAAGGTCCTGCTCCAGGGCACCCAGTACACCCCGCAGCGCGCCCTCGACAACGGCCTGGTCCACGAACTGGCCGCCACGCCCGAGGAGATGCTGGCCAAGGCGCGGGCGTTCATCGACGCCCACCCCGAGTCGCAGCAGCCCTGGGACGTCCCCGGCTACCGCATCCCCGGGGGGACCCCGGCGAACCCGAAGTTCGCCGCCAACCTGCCCGCGTTCCCCGCGAACCTGAAGAAGCAGCTGAACGGGGCCCCCTACCCGGCGCCGCGCAACATCCTGGCCTGCGCCGTCGAGGGCGCCCAGGTGGACTTCGAGACGGCGCTGACCATCGAGGCCCGCTACTTCACCGAGCTGGTCACCGGCCAGACCGCCAAGAACATGATCCAGGCGTTCTTCTTCGACCTCCAGGCCGTCAACGCCGGGCGCAGCCGTCCGCAGGGCATCGAGGCGCGCACCGTCCGCAAGGTCGCCGTCCTCGGCGCCGGGATGATGGGCGCGGGCATCGCGTACTCCTGCGCCCGCGCGGGCATCGAGGTCGTCCTCAAGGACGTCACCGCCGAAGCCGCCGCCAAGGGCAAGGCGTACTCGGAGAAGCTGCTCGACAAGGCGCTCTCGCGCGGCCGTACGACCGAGGCCAAGCGGGCGGAGCTGCTCGCCCGGATCACGCCGACGGCCGACGTCGCCGACCTGGCCGGCTGCGACGCGGTGATCGAGGCCGTCTTCGAGGACACCGCCCTCAAGCACAAGGTGTTCCAGGAGGTCCAGGACGTCGTCGCGCCCGACGCGCTGCTGTGCTCCAACACCTCCACCCTGCCGATCACCGGGCTGGCGCAGGGCGTCGAGCGGCCCGCCGACTTCATCGGCCTGCACTTCTTCTCGCCCGTAGACAAGATGCCGCTGGTGGAGATCATCAAGGGCGAGGCCACCGGGGACGAGGCCATCGCCCGCGCCTTCGACCTGGTCCGTCAGATCAACAAGACCCCCATCGTGGTCAACGACTCGCGCGGCTTCTTCACCTCGCGCGTCATCGGCCAGTTCATCAACGAGGGCGTCGCCATGGTCGGCGAGGGCATCGAGCCCGCCTCCATCGAGCAGGCGGCGGCCCAGGCCGGCTACCCGGCCAAGGTCCTGTCCCTGATGGACGAGCTGACCCTCACCCTCCCGCGGAAGATCCGCAACGAGACCCGCAAGGCCGTCGAGGCCGACGGCGGCGCGTGGACCGCGCACCCCGCGGACCACGTCATCGACCGGATGGTCGACGAGTTCGGCCGCCCGGGGCGCAGCGGCGGCGCCGGCTTCTACGAGTACGACGAGACGGGCAAGCGGGTCCGGATCTGGCCCGGGCTGCGCGAGCACTTCGCCAAGCCGGACGCGGCGATCCCCTTCGAGGACATGAAGGAGCGGATGCTCTTCGCGGAGGCGCTGGACACGGTCCGCTGCCTCGACGAGGGCGTGCTGACCTCGATCGCGGACGCCAACATCGGCTCCATCATGGGCATCGGCTTCCCGGCCTGGACGGGCGGCGTCATCCAGTACATCAACGGCTACGAGGGCGGCCTGCCGGGGTTTGTGGCCCGGGCGCAGGAGCTCGCCGCGCAGTACGGCGAGCGGTTCACCCCGCCGGCGTCGCTGGTCGCCAAGGCCGAGCGCGGCGAAACGTACGCGGACTGACCCGCCCGGCCCCCGCCGCCCGCCCGGCACCGCGCCGGGCGGGCGGCGGGGGAGGGGAGCGGCCGCCACCGGGCGCCGGGTGCCCAGCCGAAGGTGCCGGGTGCCTACCCGAAGGTCAGGACGGCCTTGCCGTGGAGGTCTCCGGCGAGGAGGGCGGCGGCCGCGTCCGCCGCGTCGTCCCACCCGCCGCGCCAGGTGATGCCCGGGTCCAGGGTGCCGTCGGCGACGCGGTGCGCGAGCCAGCCCAGGTCGCGTTCGAGACCGGTGCAGGCCAGCAGGAAGAAGGTCACCAGGGACCGGTCGTGCCGGCCCTGGTCGCCGAAGAGGGCCCCGAAGGGGAAGTCCTCGCCCGTGCCGGCGGAGTGGCCGAGGGCGACCAGCGTGCCGCCCGGGCGGAGCGCGTCGTACGCCTCGACGAGCCGCGGACCTCCGACCAGCTCGACCGCCCCGTCCACGGGCCCCGACGCCTCCTTCGGCCTGCCGATCACCTCGTGTGCCCCCAGCCCGTGCAGCAGGCCGCCGTGGGCGGCCGGGTCGCTCGTGGACGCCACCACGCGGGCACCCGCGGCCCGGGCGAGCTGGACGGCGTAACGCCCGACACCGCCGGTTGCCCCGGTGATCAGGACGTCGCGTCCGAGCAGGGGGCCCAGCCGGTGCAGGGCGCGCAGGGCGCTCGCACCGGCGACGGGGACGGTGGCGAGGGCCGCCGGGTCCGCCCCGGCGGGAGCGGTGCCGATGAACGCGGTGTCGACCGCGCGCAGTTCGGCCCAGGCGCCGTCGGGCATCAGGGTGACGACCGGGGTGCCGGCGGCCGGTCCGGAGCCGTCCGCGGCGGCCTTCTCCACGATGCCGGCGGCGTCCCAGCCGAGGACGGAGCCCTCCGGCGCGGCGCCGAGGCCGAAGACCAGCTCGCCGGGGTTGAGCGAGGTGGCCGTGACCCGGACCAGGGCCTGGTGGGGTGCCGGTCGCGGCTCCGGGGCGGTGCCGAGGCGGAGTCCGCCGGGGGCCGCGGGGTCGACGAGCAGGGCGCGCATGAGCTCCTCCAAGAATGTGCCACTGAGTGGCATGAGCCTATAGGGGGCATTCGCTGCTCGGATACAGTGGGGGCGATGACTCCCGAGCCCACCGCCCCCCTCCCGCTGCGCGAGCGCAAGAAGCTGCGCACCCGGCAGGCGCTGATCGACGCCGCGCTCGACCTGTTCGGCACCCACGGCTTCGACGGCGTGACGCTGGACGGGCTCTGCGAGGCGGTCGAGGTCTCCAAGCGCACCTTCTTCCGCTACTTCGACAGCAAGGAAGACGTCGCCATGGCCCCCACCCAGGACTTGTGGGCGGCCTTCCTCGACGTCCTGAAGACCTCCCCGGCCGACGGCCGGGCGCTCCTCGCGCTCTTCGAGGACGCCCTCGCCGAGGCGATCGGCCGGATGCCGGCCGACGGGTGGGCGGAGCGGGCCCTGGCCAGCCGCCGTCTGGCGTCCCGCACGCCGTCCATGGACGCCCACGGCCTGGCGTTCTGCGACCGCACCACGCGGTCCGCGCTCGCCGTGGTCGAGCGCCGCTTCACACTCCGGGGATGCCGCGGGGAACCGCACGCCCGCCTGGCCCTCGACGTGCTCGTCGCGGTGTTCCACAGGGCCCTGGACGCCTGGGTGGCGCAGCCGTCCGGGCACACGCCCGAGGACCTCGTACGCCGCCTGCGCGCCACCGGCGCCGAGCTCCCGCGGGCGCTCGCGGTGACGGCCGAACCCCGCGCCTGAGCCGGGCGCCGGCCTGAGTCCGGCCCCGGGCGGGTCCCGGCCGGGGCCCGGCCGCCTTGAAAACCGGTGGAGGCCCAGGCGGTCGCGGTGCTGTCATGGCCGCCATGCGAGCTGACATGCGGCCTGACGGCGCCGTGGTGGACCGAGGGCAGTACCCGCACGCCGAGACGCCCTGGGAGCAGGAGGAGTGGCGCACCGGGGTGTTCGACTGGGTCCGGAGCGAGCTGGCCGCGCACGGGCTGTACGAGCAGGGCCCGCGCGAGGTGCGGCTGCGGCCGTGGTCGGTGCTGGTGCGGCTGACCGTCGCAACCGACCGCTCCCGGGGCGGCGCCGGGAGCGGGGCGCGCGTGTGGTTCAAGGCCAATCCGCCCGCGAGCGCCTTCGAGGCCGGGCTGGGCGAGGCCCTGGCCCGGTGGGTCCCCGGGCACGTGCTGCGGCCGCTCGCGGTCGACGCGCGGCGCGGCTGGTCGCTGCTGCCCGACGGCGGCCCCCTCTTCCGGGAGGTGCTGGACCGCGGGCCCGCCGATCCGGGCGCCTGGGAGGAGCCGCTGCGCCGGTACGCCGCGCTGCAGCGGGCGCTGACCCCGTACGCCGGGCGGATCGAGGCGCTCGGCGTCCCGGTCGCGCGCACGGCCGACCTGCCGGAGGTCTTCGACCGGCTCCTCGATGCGAACACGGTGCTGGAGCCCGGTCCGCGCAGGGCGCTGGTGGCCCTGCGGCCCCGGCTGGCCGAGTGGTGCGCCGAGCTCGCGGGCGCCGGCATCGCCGACACCCTCGACCACGCGGACCTGCACGAGAGCCAGCTCTTCGCGCCCGGGCCGGACCGTTTCACCTTCTTCGACTGGGGCGACGCGGCCGTCTCGCACCCCTTCTGCAGTCTGCTGGTCCCCGCCCGGGCGGCCCGGGAGCGCTACGGGCCCGGGGTGCTGCCCCGGCTGCGCGACGCCTACCTGGAGCCGTGGACGGGCGCGGGGGCCACCGCCGCTGAGCTGCGGAGCGCGGTGTCGACGGCGTACCGGCTCGCCGCGCTGGGCCGGGCCTGCTCGTGGGGCCGGGTCTTCCCCGGGCGGGCCGGCGGCGGAGGCGCCGGCGGTGCCAACGGCAAGGCGGACAGCGCCCGTTGGCTGCTGCAGCTGCTGGCCGAGCCCGCCCTGTAGGCGCCCGGACGGGAATCCGCGCCCGATGTCCTCGGGCCGGACAGAAAGTCGTGGCACGGGTGTTACCCAGAGGTAACCGCGGCTGCTTGGATGTGCGGGTCGATCTCCCCCACCGCTGATGGAGAGCCCATGCTGCACACCAGGCCCAGCCGCCGCCGCACCGCCGCGGCGGCCGTCGCTTCGGTCGCCGCCGCCGCGCTGGCAGCCGCCACCGCGCCCTCGGCCCAGGCCGCCGAGAGCGCGACGGCGCCCCGGCTCGGCGTCCTGACGTACAACGTGTTCCTGATGAGCAAGAACCTCTACCCCAACTGGGGCCAGGACCACCGGGCTTCGGAGATCCCCAAGGCGCCCTTCTTCCAGGGCAGGGACGTGGTCGTGCTCCAGGAGGCCTTCGACAACGGGGCGTCGGACGCGCTGAAGTCCAACGCGGCGGCGCAGTACCCGTACCAGACCCCCGTCGTCGGCCGCAGCAAGAGCGGCTGGGACGCCACGGGCGGCTCCTACTCCTCCACCACCCCCGAGGACGGCGGCGTCACGGTCCTCAGCAAGTGGCCGATCGTCCGCAAGGAGCAGTTCGTCTACAAGGACGCCTGCGGCGCCGACTGGTGGTCCAACAAGGGCTTCGCGTACGTCGTCCTGGACGTCAACGGCACGAGGGTGCACGTGGTCGGCACCCACGCCCAGTCCACCGACCCCGGCTGCGCCGCGGGCGAGGCGGCCGAGATGCGGGCCCGCCAGTTCCGGGCGATCGACGCCTTCCTCGACGCCAAGAACATCCCGGCGAACGAGCAGGTCATCGTCGCGGGCGACATGAACGTCGACTCCCGCAGCCCCGAGTACGCCGCCATGCTGGCGAACGCCGACCTCGCTGGCGCCGACGCGCGCACGGGCCACCCGTACTCCTTCGACACGGCCCTCAACTCGATAGCGCACTACCGCTACCCGACGGACCCGCGCGAGGACCTCGACTACGTCCTCTACCGCAAGGGCAACGCCCGTCCGGCGGGCTGGGAGAACACCGTGGTCAAGGAGGACGCGGCGCCCTGGACGGTCTCCAGCTGGGGCACCTCGTACACCTACACCAACCTCAGCGACCACTACCCGGTGATCGGCCGCTGAGCCCGGGCGCCTCCGGCGGGCCGCCCGCCCGCCGGAGGCGCCGACGCCCGTCTACGGGGCTTCGTACGGCTCCCCGTACAACCCGTCGATCAGCGCCCCGTACTTCTCCCGCACCACCCGCCGACGCAGCTTCAGCGAGGGCGTCAGCTCACCCGACTCCGGGCCCCACTCCTCGGTCAGCAGCCGGTAGCGCTTGATCTGCTCGGTGCGGTTCAGCCGGGTGTTGGCCGCCTCGACCGCGCGGGCGACCTCCTCGCGGACCGCCGGGTGCCGACCGAGCTCGGCGAGCGAGGCGGCCCCGATGCCGCGGGCCGCGGCCCAGGCCGGGGCCAGCTCGGCGTCGAGGACCAGCAGGGCGACGAGGTACGAGCGGCCGTCGCCGTGCACCAGGGCCTGCCCGATCAGCGGGTGCTCCTTGACGGTGTTCTCCACCAGGGCGGGCGAGACGTTCTTGCCGTTCGAGGTGATGATCAGCTCCTTCTTGCGGTCCGTCAGCCACAGGAAGCCGTCCTCGTCGAGGCGGCCGACGTCCCCGGTCGCGAACCAGCCGTCGGCGTCGTGCGCGCTCTCCACCGAGCCGTCGGGCCGCAGGTAGCCGCCGAAGACGGTCTCGCCGCGGGCAAGGATCTCCCCGTCGTCCGCGAGCCGCAGCTCCAGCCCCTCGATCGGCCGGCCGACCGAGCCGAGGCGGAAGGCGTCGGGGCTGTTGACGGTGCACACGCCGGAGGTCTCGGTGAGCCCCCACGCGTCCATGACGGTGATCCCCCAGCCGGCCCAGAAGCGCACCACGTCGATCGGCATCGGCGCGGTGGCGCTCGCCGTCCACACGAGCCGGTCCAGCCCGGCCAGGCCCAGCAACGGGTCCAGGACCCGTTCCTTGGCCCGCGCGTACGAGGCCGCCAGCGCGGCGGGCACCTCCTCGCCCCGTTCCAGGTGGCCGGCGCGGGCCCGGGCGAGGCCGTTCGCGCTCTCGATGGCATCGCGCTGCTGCGCCGGCAGCTGCGCCAGCACCGCCCGTACGGACGCGGCCAGCTTCTCCCACACCCGCGGCACCCCGAAGAACTGCACCGGGTGCAGCTCGCGCACGGCGAGGGCGACGGCGGACGGGTCGGCGACCAGCCGGACGTGCGCGGCCCTCAGCAGCGGCAGGTACAGGCCGAGGATCCGCTCGGCGATGTGCGCGAAGGGCAGGTAGCAGATGTGCTCGGCGTGCTCGGGCAGCTCCACGCGCCGGTCGAGGCGGACCGACTGGAGCAGGATGTTGCGGTGGGTCAGGCGGACTCCCTTGGGGTCGCCGGTCGTGCCCGAGGTGTAGACGACGGTCAGCGGGTCCTCGGGCTGGGTCTCCTGCCAGGCCTTCTCGAAGGCCTCCGGCCGGTGCAGCCGCGCCCCGCTCGCGTACAGGGAGGCGTAGGTGCCGTGCGCGCCGGCCTCGGCGGCCTCCGCGACGACCAGCCGCTGGAGCGGCACGCCCGGATCGTCGAGCAGCGGCTCCCAGCGGGCCAGTTCGCGGGCGCCCTCCACCAGGGCGGTGCGCGCCCGGCTGTGGCGGGCGATGTGGGCGATCTGCTCGGGCGCGGAGGTGCCGTACACGGTGACGGGGACGGCACCCAGGTGGACCAGGGCGAGGTCGGTCAACCAGTGCTCGGGCCGGTTCCCCATCATGATCAGGACGTGCTCGCCGCGCTCGACGCCGAGGGCCGCGTACCCGGCGGCGAGGACGGCGACCCGGCGGCGGACCTCGCCCCAGCCGAGGGTCGTCCAGTCGGCGGAGCCGGGGCGGGTGCGCCACGACAGGGCCGGCAGATCGCCGTACTCGGCGGCGTTGCGGGCGAGCAGGGCGGGGAGGGTGAGCTCTTCGGGTCGTCCGGGCAGTCGCAGATTCGTGGTCATGGGCAGCTCCTGGCCGTTTCACATCGTTGGTGCGACAGCAATACTGTTGAACCGCGGTACTGGAACGGGACGTGCTGTGCGACGAAAGAGCGAGGCGACAGACCATGACCGACCGGGTGCCCGAGCCCTCGCTCACCGTCGACGAGCTCGCCGCCCGGGCGGGGGTCACCGTCCGCACCGTACGGTTCTACAGCACCCGCGGCCTTTTGCCCCCTCCCGTGATCGGACCCCGCAGGGTGGGCCGCTACGGGCCCGAGCACCTGTCCCGGCTCGCGCTGATCGAGGAACTCCAGCACCAGGGCATGACCTTGTCGGCGATCGAGCGCTACCTCGACGCGCTGCCGGACGACCTGAGCGCGCACGACCTGGCGATCCACCGGGCGCTGGTGGCGACCTGGGCGCCGGACTCGGCGGAGGAGGTCTCGCGCGAGGAGCTGGAGAAGCGGGCCGGGCGGCCGCTGTCGGACACGGACGTGCGCCGGCTCGCGGCGATGAACGTGATCACGCCCGGCGGCGGGGCCGGCGGCTTCCGGGTGGACCTGTCCCTGCTGCGGCTGGGGGTCGCGCTGCTGGACGTGCCGATCTCCCACGGGACGATCCTGGCGGCGCGCCGGGTGATGCTGGAGCACGCGCGGGCGACGGCGCACGAGCTGACGCGCCTGTTCCGCGACGAGGTGTGGGGGCCCTTCACGGAGGGCGAGGACGACCCGGAGCGGGTGGAGTCCATGAAGGCGCTGTCGGCCCACATGCAGCCGATGGTGGTGCAGGCCCTGGTGACGGCCTTCCAGCGGTCGCTGAAGGAGGAGCTGAAGGCGGCCTTCGCCGGCGGGGAATGAGGTCCACCGACCGGACTGCCGGTCCAAGTCGGCTGCACAGCAGGTAGGTTCGGCGCCATGGCAGTGATCCACAGAACCACGATGACCCCGACCAAGCCCGAACTCCTCGCCGCCTGGCTCCCGGCGCAGCCCTGGTACGCCGCCACGGGCGGCGCCCCGGAGCCGGTCAGGGCCGGCGGATTCCGGCTCGACGACCCCGAGGGCGAGGTGGGCATCGAGTTCATGGTCGTCACCGACGCCTCCGCCGCCGAGCCCGTCGCCTACCACGTGCCGCTGACGTACCGCGGGGCGCCGCTGGAGGGCGCCGGGGCGGGCCTGGTGGGCACCGCCGAGCACGGCGTGCTGGGCAAGCGCTGGGTGTACGACGCCGCCCACGACCCCGTGGCCGTCGAGCAGCTCCTCGCCCTCCTGCGCGGCGAGGCCGTACCCCAGGCGCAGAGCCTCACCGACACCCCCGATCCCTCCGTCACCGTGCAGGGGGCGGCGGCGGTGCGGCCCGACGGCCCGGTCCGCCCGCGGGCGGCCCATACGCCGCAGGGCAGCGAGGTCCGGGTGGACGGCCTGCCCGCCGCCCTGTCGCTGACCCGCGTCCTGCGCCCGGGCCTCCCGCAGGCCGGCGAGACCGCCGTACTGGCCGGCTGGACGCTGCCCGACGGCACCGAGCACCGCGGCGTCTTCGCGGCGCTGCCCGCCTCCGCCTGAGGCCCGCGCGGCGTCCGGGCACGCGGCCGGCCCTCGGCCTGAGGTGATCTTCCGGTCATACTGGAGGTGCAGAGCACCACGTCCAGGGGGCCCGTATGAGCAGCACGCAGCAGCCGGCCGAGCAGAGCCCGCGGCGGGCGGGGGCCGGTGCGCGCCGGGGCGAGCCGCGGCCGCCCGCCCCGGGCGGGGTGCTGTGGACCATCTCCGGCGACGTCCGGGCGCTGCTGATGCTGCCCGCCGCCTTCACCCTGCAGGTCGCCCACCCCGCCATCGGCGCCGGCGTCGACGAGCACTCGGTGTTCCGCACCGACCCCTGGGGGCGCGGCGAGCGCTCGCTGCGCTCGGTCCAGCTGTGGGTGTACGGCGGGGAGCAGGCCGCCGAGGAGGGCCGCCGGGTCCGCCGGCTGCACAAGGAGATCCGGGGCATCGACACGCGCGGGCGGCGCTACCACTCCCTCGACCCGGCCTGCTACGCCTGGGTCCACGCCACCGGGTTCCCGATCTACCTGTACGCCGGGCGGTACCTGCTGCGCCGCTTCACCCCCGCGCAGGAGCGGCAGCTGTACCGGGAGTGGCTCCAGGTGGGCCGGATCCTGGGCCTCCACGACCGGGACATGCCGCAGAGCATCGAGGAGTACTGGCCGTACTACCGGCGGATGCTGGCCGAGGAGATCGAGCCGACGAAGGTCGCCCGCGAACTGGTCGCCACGGACGTGCCGCTGCCGCGGCCGACGGGCGGGTCGCTGCCCGTGCGGCTGCTGCTGCGGCTGACGTGGCCGGCGCTGCGGGCGGCGTTCCTGCACGTCCGGGCGTTCGTGACCGTCGGCTACATGCCGCCCGACGCGCGGGCTGCGATCGGCCTGGAGTGGTCCGCGGCCCAGGAGCGCCGGCTGCGCCGCTTCAGCACGGCCGTGCGGCTGCTCGTACCGCTGCTCCCGGAGCGGTTGCGCTACCTGCCGATCGCCCGGCAGGCACGGGCCCGGTGGCGCGCCGGCGCCCTGTGAGCGGTGCGCCGGCGCCCTATGAGCGGTGCGACGGCGGCGCGTGACGCGGCCCCCGGCCCGCCGGCCGGGGGCCGCGCCCGTGCCCGGGGTCAGTGCCCGTGGCCGTGCGTGTGCTCGCCGTCGTGGATCGCGTTCGTCTCGGCGATCTTCTTCCAGGACTTGGGCTCCACCGGCTTGGCGGCCGGGCTCTGCAGGGAGCGCGCCTTGCCGTTCGCGGCGGCCGGCGGGGCGAAGGCCGGCTTGCCGGGGGTGTAGAGCCAGGTCTCGAACAGCTGGGCCAGGGGCTTGTTCGAGATCTTCTCCGCGTACCGGACGAAGTCGCCGACCTTGGCGTTGCCGTAGGCCCGCTCGGTCGGCCAGCCCTTGAGGATCCGGAAGAACGTTTCGTCGCCGACCTCGTTGCGCAGCGCCTGCAGGGCGATCGCGCCGCGGTCGTACACGGCCCCGTGGAACTGGTTGTCCGGGCCCGGGTCACCCGGCTTGACCTGCCAGAACGGGTCGTCCGCGGCCCGCAGCCCGTACGCCCACTCCGCGAGCTCCTGCGCGGTGCCCTCGCCCTCCTTCTCCGACCACAGCCACTGGCTGTAGCGGGCGAAGCCCTCGTTGATCCAGATGTCCTTCCAGTTGTCGACGGAGACGCTGTCGCCGAACCACTGGTGGGCCAGCTCGTGCACGACGACCGAGACGTTGGCGCCGTTGGAGAACTGGCGGGGGCTGTAGAACGGGCGCGTCTGGGTCTCCAGCGCGAAGCCGCTCGGCACGTTGGGCACGTAGCCGCCCAGCGCGTTGAACGGGTAGGGGCCGAAGACGGACTCCTCCCACTCGACGACCTCGCCGGTCCGCTCCACGCTCGCGCGCGCCGCACCCGCGTTGTCGCCGAGGTCCTTGCTGTAGGCGTTGATGATGGGCAGCCCGTTCGCCGTCTTGTCGGTGGTGATGTCGAACTTGCCGATGGCGAGGGTGGCCAGGTACGTGGCCTGCGGCTTGTTGGAGCGCCAGTTGTAGCGGGTCCAGCCCAGCCGCGAACTCTGCGACTGCAGCACGCCGTTGCTGATGGCCTGCGTACCGTCCGGGACGCTGACGGAGACGTCGAAGGTGGCCTTGTCGAGCGGGTGGTCGTTGCTCGGGAACCACCAGACCGCCGAGTCGGGCTCCTGCGCGGCGACGCCGCCGTCCGGGGTGCGCTGCCAGGCCGACCAGCCGTCCACCTTGAACTCCGAGGGCTTTCCGGCGTACTTGACGACGACGGTCGCCGGGCGGTCCTTCTGGAGCGCCTGGGCGGGTGTCACCTCGAGCTCGTGCGCACCGGAGACGGCGAACTTGGCCTTCGCGCCGTTGACCCGGACCTCGCTGACCTTCAGCCCGAAGTCCAGGTTGAACCGGGACAGGTCCTGCTTGGCGGTGGCCAACAGGGTCGCGGTGCCCTCCAGCAGGTCCGTCTTCGGCTCGTACTTCAGCCGCAGGTCGTAGTGGGACACGTCGTACCCGCCGTTGCCGCTGGCCGGGTAGTAGGAGTCGCCGATACCCGGCGCGCCCGCGGCCGAGCCCGCTGCCGACGCCGGGATCACCAGCAGAAGGGAGGCGGCGAGCACGCTCGGGGCGATGACTTTGCGGTGCACGAAAGGCTCCAAGGGGTAGGGGAGACGGTTCGGTTCGACCGTATTCACCCGCCGCATCCCACGTCATGTCCATGGCCCCTGCTGTCACACGATCGCCATTCGGCCGTCACAGGGGCAGGGCCGGCACCGCTCGGGGAGGGCGGAACGCCGAAGTCCATTGCCCGCAAAAAGCCGCATCCGGGGGCAGCCGGCCGGCCGCCCGGGCGCCGCCGGGCCGCAGGAGAACGGCCGGAAAGCACGCGTGGGGCGGTACGGGCCGCGCGGCGCCGGCCCGTGCCCGGCGCGGCCGCGGGGCCCAGGCGGGATCCGCCCTACCGCGGCATACTGAGCAGTCGGTAACCTGGCCGCCATGACGCTTCCCGAGCACGCCGCCCGCCGCGCCTGGCACGCCGCGATCAACCCGCTCCACTCGACCGTGTACTTCTCGCCGGAGCTCCCCGAGGAGTTCGCCGCCCTCGGCGTCACGGACCGCTCCACCGCGACCCTCGCCTCCCGCGCGGCCGCCATGGGGGCCGTCGGCGCCGGCACGGTGACCGCCACCTTCTACAACTACCGCCACGACTTCCTGGCCCGGCACCTGCCCGCCGTCTGGGACACCATCACGCCCGAGCAGGCCGTCGCCGCCCGCCTGCGCGCCGTCGACCGCACCCTGCGCCGCCTCCTCGGCGAGGAGACCCTGAAGTCCGCCGAGCTCGCCGAGGCCGCAGATCTGGCCCTGCGCGCCACGGAGGCCTGTACCCGGCACGCCCGCACCCTCTACTCCGCCCACGCCGACCTGCCGGTGCCCGAGGAGGCGCACCTGCGCCTGTGGCACGCCACCACCCTGCTGCGCGAGCACCGCGGCGACGGCCACGTCGCCGCCCTCCTGCTCGCCGGCCTCGACCCGCTCGAGGCCCTCGTCAGCCACTCCGCCACCGGCCGCGGCATGACCGCAAAGTGGATCAAGGCCATCCGCGGCTGGGAGCAGTCCGACCTGGACGCCGCCGTCGAGCGGTTGCGCACCCGCGGCATCCTCGACGCCTCCGGCGAGCTCACCGACGAGGGCAAGGCGGTGCGCGAACGCCTGGAGACCGAGACCGACCGCCTCGACGCGGCCCCCTACGAGCACCTCGGCGCCCGGGGCCTGGCCCGCCTCGCCGAGCTCGGCGGCGGCTTCGTCGCGACGGCCGTCGCCGCGGGCGCCTTCCCCTCCGACGCCTTCGGCAAGGCGGCCTGACGGCCGCACGGCCGACCGGCGCGGGGCTCCCGTACGCCGCCACCGCCACCTGCCACAATGGGCAGCCGTCCAGTGCACAACGAAGGCAGGCGGGACCGATCGTGACGACGTCCATCGAAGGCAGGATCGCCGAGGAACTCGGCGTACGGGAGCGGCAGGTCAAGGCCGCCGTCGAGCTGCTCGACGGCGGCTCCACCGTCCCGTTCATCGCGCGCTACCGCAAGGAAGCGACCGAGATGCTCGACGACGCCCAGCTGCGCACCCTGGAGGAGCGGCTGCGGTACCTGCGCGAGCTGGAGGACCGGCGCGCGGCCGTCCTGGAGTCGGTGCGCGAGCAGGGCAAGCTCGACGCCGAGCTGGAGGCCCGGATCAACGCGGCCGACACCAAGGCCCGGCTGGAGGACATCTACCTCCCCTTCAAGCCCAAGCGGCGCACCAAGGCCCAGATCGCCCGCGAGGCCGGGCTCGAGCCGCTCGCCGACGGCCTGCTCGCCGACCCGTCGGTGGAGCCGGCCGCCGCCGCGGCCGCGTTCGTCGACCCCGACAAGGGAGTGGCCGACCCGGCCGCCGCCCTGGAGGGCGCCCGCGCCATCCTCACCGAGCGGTTCGGCGAGCACGCCGACCTCATCGGCGAACTGCGCGAGCGCATGTGGAGCCGCGGCCGGCTCGCCGCGAAGGTCCGCGAGGGCAAGGAGGAGGCGGGCGCCAAGTTCGCCGACTACTTCGACTTCGCCGAGCCGTTCACCGCGCTGCCCTCGCACCGCGTCCTCGCCATGCTGCGCGGCGAGAAGGAGGACGTCCTCGACCTCACGCTGGAGCCGGAGGCCCCCGAGGACGCGGCCGCGCCCGGCCCCTCCGCGTACGAGGGCATGATCGCCCGGCGCTTCGGGGTCGCCGATCGCGGCCGGCCGGGCGACAAGTGGCTGGCCGACACGGTCCGCTGGGCCTGGCGCACGAAGATCCAGGTGCACCTGGGCATCGACCTGCGGATGCGGCTGCGCTCCGCCGCCGAGGACGAGGCGGTGCGGGTCTTCGCGGCGAACCTGCGCGACCTGCTGCTCGCCGCCCCCGCCGGGACCCGCGCCACGCTCGGCCTGGACCCGGGCTTCCGTACCGGCGTGAAGGTCGCGGTGGTGGACGCCACCGGCAAGGTCGTCGCCACCGACGTGATCCACCCGCACGTTCCCGCCAACCGGTGGGACGAGGCGCTCGCCAAGCTCGCCCGCCTCGCCGAGCAGCACGCGGTCGAGCTCATCGCCATCGGCAACGGCACCGCCTCCCGCGAGACGGACCGGCTGGCCGGCGAGCTGATCTCCCGCCACCCCGAGCTGAAGCTGACCAAGGTGATGGTGTCCGAGGCGGGCGCCTCCGTGTACTCGGCCTCCGCCTTCGCCTCGCAGGAGCTCCCGGACATGGACGTGTCGCTGCGCGGCGCGGTCTCCATCGCCCGCCGCCTGCAGGACCCGCTCGCCGAACTCGTCAAGATCGACCCCAAGTCGATCGGCGTCGGCCAGTACCAGCACGACCTGTCCGAGGTGAAGCTGTCGCGCTCCCTCGACGCCGTGGTCGAGGACTGCGTCAACGGCGTCGGCGTCGACGTCAACACCGCCTCCGCGCCGCTGCTCGCCCGGGTCTCCGGCATCAGCGGCGGCCTCGCCGAGAACATCGTCGCCCACCGCGACGCCAACGGCCCCTTCCGCAGCCGCAGGGCCCTCAAGGACGTGGCCCGGCTCGGCCCCAAGGCGTACGAGCAGTGCGCGGGCTTCCTGCGGATCCGCGGCGGCGACGACCCGCTGGACTCCTCCAGCGTCCACCCCGAGGCCTACCCGGTCGTGCGCACCATGGCCAAGACCGCCGGCAGCGAGGTGGCGGCCCTCATCGGCAACACCGGCGTGCTGCGCTCCCTGAAGCCGGAGCAGTTCGTCACCGAGGCCTTCGGACTGCCGACCGTGACGGACATCCTGCGCGAGCTGGAGAAGCCCGGCCGCGACCCGCGCCCCGCGTTCAGGACGGCCGCGTTCAAGGAGGGCGTCGAGAAGATCGGCGACCTGGCCCCCGGCATGATCCTGGAGGGCGTCGTCACCAACGTGGCCGCGTTCGGCGCCTTCATCGACATCGGCGTCCACCAGGACGGCCTGGCGCACGTCTCCGCGCTGTCGAAGAACTTCGTCAAGGACCCGCGCGAGGTGGTCAAGCCGGGCGACATCGTCCGCGTGAAGGTGCTGGACGTGGACATCCCGCGCAAGCGGATCTCCCTCACCCTGCGGCTGGAGGACGAGGCCGTCCGCCCGGGCGGCGCCGGCGCGCCCCGCCAGCGCGAGGACCGCCAGGACCGGCGCGGCGGCGCCCGTCCCCCGCAGCAGCGCGGCGGCCAGAGCCGCCAGGGCGGCCAGGGGCAGGGCCGGGGCCAGGGCGGTCAGGGCCGCGGCCAGGGCGACGGCGGCCGGCGCCAGGGCGGCGGCGCACCCGCCCCCGCGAACAGTGCCATGGCCGACGCCCTGCGCCGGGCGGGCCTCGCCGGCGGTTCCGAGGACCGCCGCAAGCGGTAGCCGCGCCTCCGCGGCGGTGGCGGCGGTGGCGACGGCGGTCCGTCGCCACCGGACCCGCCCGGCGGGTCGGCAGGTTTGGCCGAATAGGGCCCCCACCTGGGGTCTTGTCTTGCCAACTGCCGCAGAAGATCGGTAGGCATGGTGGAACGCCCGTTCGTCGCTCAGGCAGACGGGCTTCCGTTTCCCCTCAGGACCGCACTCCTCCGAGGCCTTCTTGATGGCACAGGACGTCATGCCCATGCCTGCTCACGCCTACCGACGCTGCCCGCGAAAGGGTCCGAAGAGGGATCACATGCGCCACTCGCAACTGAGCCTCCGCAAAAGGTGCGAGAAGATTCTCGGCCATCTGGATCTGACCCATCCGTTCTCCCTCGACGCGCTGTGCGCCCGCATAGCCGAGCAGCGGGGCCGCCCCATCCGGCTGCACCCGCTGCCCAAGGAGGCGGCCGAGTCCGGGGTCTGCGGCCTGTGGGTGGGCACCGCCGGCGTCGACTACGTCTTCTACGAGACCCAGACCACCCCGCTGCACCGCGAGCACATCGTCCTCCACGAGCTCGGGCACATCCTGTTCGGCCACCACTCGCTGGAGGGCGAGGAGAACGACGGCCAGGCCCCCGTCGTCCTCGGGCGCACCAACTACACCACCCGCCAGGAGCAGGAGGCGGAGATGCTCGCCAGCATGATCCGCATCCGCACGGCCGCCCCCTGCCCGCAGACCGCCGCCGAACCGCGCGGCACCCTCGCCCGGCTGGAGTCCGCCATGGGGTACGAGTGGGGCAGCCGTGGCCGCTGAGCTCCTCGCACTCGGCGACCGGCTCGCCGTCCCCAGCGTCGTCTGCCTGTGGATCGCCGTCCTGCTGCGCGCCCCCGGCGCCCTGCGCTCCCCGCAGCAGCGCGGCCTGTGGCTCGCCGTGGCCACCGCGGCCGCCGCGATGACCCTGAACCTGCCCGCCGTCGTCGCGTACGCGATGCGCGACCAGACGTACGCGCACACCGTCGGCCTGGTCCGCAACCTCATCGGCGTGCTGTCCGCGGGCGCCGTCCTCTACTTCGTCGCCGCCACCACCCGCGGCCGCACCCTCCAACTCGCCGCCTGGATGGGCACCGTCGCCTGGCTGACCGTCCTCGTCGTCCTCGACACGGCGGCGCCGCGGCACGGCACGCACACCATGCCCCCGCACGGCGACCCGGTCCCCTCCCTCGCCTACTGGCTGTTCCTGATCACCGCGCACACCCTCGCCAACACCACCTGCGTCTTCCTGTGCTGGCGCTACAGCCGCCGCACCGAGAGCCGCGGCCTCGCGGCCGGCCTGCTGCTGTTCGGCCTCGGCACCGCCCTGGCCGGGCTGTTCTGGCTCGCCTACCTCCTCAAGGCGCTGTTCGGCAGCACCTGGGCCATGCCCGCCCTGCCCCTGATGATGAACCTGCACGGCATGCTGCGCGCCGCCGCGATCCTGGTGCCGACCGCGTTCGCCCTGCGCCGCGCCGGCGCCGACATCGCCACCGCCTGGCGGCTGTGGCCCCTGTGGCACGACCTGGTCCGCGCCGTGCCGCACGTCGCCCTCACCAAGCCGCGCGCGGGCCGGCTCCTGGAGCTCCTGTGGCCGCCGGTCCCGCGCAACCTGCTCGTGTACCGCAAGGTCATCGAGACCCGTGACGCGATCTTGATCCTGGGTGAGTACGTCGGCCCCGGCATCCCCGAACGCGCGCGCAGCCACATCGGCCTGAGCGGGATCCCCGAGCAGCGGCGCGCCGCGGCCGAGCTGGCCTGCGTACTGAAGGAGGCGCGGGCGGCGAAGCTCGCCGGGCCGGCAGGGCAGCAGCCCGGACAGGCCGCGGCGTGGGAGCTGCCGGCCGTGGTGCAGAGCGCCGGCGAGGGCGGCGGGCTGGAGGACGAGGCCCGCTTCCTCGTCGACGTCGCCCGGGCCTACGCCTCGCCGGCGACCATCGCCTTCGCCCCGCCGACCCACCACGACACCGGGAAGTGACGCCGCCTTGACCACCGTTCTGATCACCGGGGCCAGTGCCGGCCTCGGTGCGGCCTTCGCCCGCGGCTTCGCGGCCAAGGGCTGCGACCTGGTCCTGGTCGCCCGCGACAAGGACCGCCTGCACGCCGTCGCCCGGGAACTCGGGCGGGAGTTCGGCGCGGCCTGCGAGGTGCTCCCCGCCGACCTGCTGGACGAGGACGGCTGCGCCGAGGTCGCCGAGCGGCTCGCCGATCCCGCCCGGCCCGTGGACATCCTGGTCAACAACGCCGGCTTCGGCCTGCCCGCCCCGTTCCCGTACAGCCCCGTCGAGGACGAGGAGCGGATGCTCGACCTGCTCGTCAGGGTCCCGCTGCGGCTCACCCACGCGGTGCTGCCGGGGCTGCGCGAGCGGCGCCGCGGCGCCGTGCTGAACGTGTCCTCGGTGGCCGGACTGCTGCCGACCGGCACGTACGGGGCCGCCAAGGCCTGGCTCACCGCGTTCAGCGAGTCCCTGCGGGTCGACATGGCCCCCTACGGGGTCCGGGTGCTCGCGGTGCTCCCCGGCTTCACCCGCACCGAGTTCCACGCCCGCGCCGGCATGGACGTCAGCTCCCTGCGCGAGGCGGTGTGGCTGGAGCCGGAGGCCGTCGTCGCCAAGGCCCTGCGCGACCTGGCCCTGCGCCGCCCGGTCAGCATCGCCGGCCGGCGCTACCGGGCCTACGCCGCCGCCGTCCGGCACCTCCCGCGCGGCTTCGTGGCCCGCAGGATGGCCCGGACCCGCCGCCCGCCCGCCGGGCGGTGAGGCCCTACAGCTCGACGACCTTGCCGTCGGCGACCTGCAGGCGGCGGGTCACGCGGACCGCGTCCAGCATCCGCCGGTCGTGCGTGACGAGCAGCAGCGTGCCCTCGTACGCCTCCAGGGCCGATTCCAGCTGCTCGATCGCCGGCAGGTCCAGGTGGTTCGTCGGCTCGTCCAGCACCAGCAGGTTCACCCCGCGGCCCTGGAGCAGCGCCAGGGCCGCCCGGGTGCGCTCGCCCGGGGACAGCGTGGCCGCCGGACGCAGGACGTGCGCCGCCTTCAGGCCGAACTTCGCCAGCAGGGTCCGCACGTCGGCCGGCTCGGTGTCCGGGACCGCCGCGCAGAACGCCTCCAGCAGCGATTCCTCGCCGAGGAACAGGCCGCGCGCCTGGTCCACCTCGCCGACCAGCACGCCCGAACCGAGCGAGGCCGCACCGGAGTCCGGGGCCAGGCGGCCCAGCAGCAGCGCCAACAGGGTCGACTTGCCCGCCCCGTTGGCCCCGGTGATCGCCACCCGGTCCGCCCAGTCGATCTGCAGGCTCGCCGGGCCGAAGGAGAACTCCCCGCGCTGCACCGCCGCCTCGCGCAGCGTCGCCACCACGGATCCCGAGCGCGGGGCCGCCGCGATCTCCATCCGCAGCTCCCACTCCTTGCGGGGCTCCTCCACGACCTCCAGCCGCTCGATGGCGCGCTGCGTCTGGCGGGCCTTGGCGGCCTGCTTCTCGCTCGCCTCGCCGCGCAGCTTGCGGCCGATCTTGTCGTTGTCGGTGGCCTTGCGGCGGGCGTTGCGCACGCCCTTGTCCATCCAGTTGCGCTGCATCAGGGCCCGGCCCTCGAGCGCGGCGCGCTTGTCGGCGTACTCCTCGTACTCCTCACGGGCGTGCGAGCGGGCCCGCTCGCGCTCCTCGAGGTAGGACTCGTAGCCGCCGCCGTACAGGTTGATCTGCTGCTGGGCCAGGTCCAGTTCGAGCACCTTCGTGACGGTCCGGGCGAGGAACTCGCGGTCGTGGCTGATGACCACGGTGCCGGCCCGCAGCCCGGTGACGAAGCGCTCCAGGCGCTCCAGCCCGTCCAGGTCCAGGTCGTTGGTCGGCTCGTCGAGCAGGAACACGTCGTAGCGGGAGAGCAGCAGCGAGGCGAGGCCGGCACGGGCCGCCTGGCCGCCCGAAAGACCGGTCATGGGCATGTCCAGGCTCACGGAGAGGCCCAGCTCGTCGGCGACCTCCTGGGCCCGCTCGTCGAGGTCGGCGCCGCCGAGGTTCAGCCAGTGGTCCAGTGCCGTGGCGTACGCGTCGTCCGCGCCCGGGGTGCCGTCCACCAGGCCCTGCGTCGCCGCGTCCAGCGCCGCCTGGGCGGCGGCCACGCCGGTGCGCCGGGTCAGGAAGTCCCGCACCGACTCCTCGGGCCGCCGCTCCGGCTCCTGAGGCAGGTGGCCGACGGCCGCCGCGGGCGGGGACAGCCGCACCTCGCCGCTCTCGGCGGTGTCCAGGCCGGCGAGCAGCCGCAGCAGGGTGGACTTCCCGGCGCCGTTGACGCCGACGAGGCCGATCACGTCGCCGGGCGCGACGACCAGGTCCAGATCGGCGAAGAGGGTGCGCTCGCCGTGCGCGGCGGTCAGGTTCTTGGCGACGAGGGTTGCAGTCATGGTCCGCAAATCCTATCCGCGCCCCCGCGCCATGGCGGTAAAGGTGGGATGCCCGTCATTGCGGCCATACCGCCGCTCTCACACCATGGGGTCATGTCGTCGCGAAACGTGCTCGTCGTCCTCTACGACGGGCTCCAGAGCCTGGACGTGAGCGGACCCGTGGAGGTCCTGGCCGCGGTCTCCCGCTTCCCCGGAGCGGAGGGCTACCGCATCCGCACCGCCTCCCCGGGCGGCGCCCCGGTCCGCACCTGCAGCGGGCTCACCCTGGTCCCGGACGGGGACCTGGACAGCGAACGGCCGGGCCGTGCGACGACGCTGATCGTGCCCGGAGGCCGCTACCGGGGCGACTTCGAGCCGCGGCTCACCGACTGGCTGCGCGCCCACGGGGCTGGAGCGCAGCGGCTGGTGTCCGTGTGCACCGGCGGGCTGCTCCTCGCGGAGGCCGGCCTGCTGGACGGGCGGCGCGCCACGACGCACTGGTCCGTGTGCGACCACATGGCGCAGAAGTATCCGCGCGTCACCGTCGAACCGGACCCGATCTACGTCCGCGACGGCCCCGTGTCCACCTCCGCGGGCGTCACGGCGGGCATCGACCTCGCCCTGGCCCTGGTGGAGGAGGACCACGGCCGCGAGCTCGCCCTGGCGATCGCCCGGCAGCTGGTCGTCTTCCTCAAGCGCCCCGGGAACCAGGCCCAGTTCAGCGCCCAGTTGGCGGCCCAGACGGCCCGGCGCGAACCGCTGCGCGAGGTCCAGCACTGGATCACCGAGCATCCCGGCGCGGATCTGAGCGTGGAGGCCCTGGCCGCCCGCGCACGGCTCTCGCCCCGCCACTTCGCCCGCGCCTTCCAGGCGGAGACCGGCGTGACACCGGGCCGGTACGTGGAGCGCGTCCGGGTGGAGCACGCCCGGCGGCTGCTGGAGGACAGCGCCGAGGGCGTGGCCCAGATCGCCCGGGCCTGCGGCTACGGCACCCCCGAGGCCCTGCGCCGCGCCTTCGTCAGAACCCTGGGCCAGCCCCCCACGGAATACCGCCGCCGCTTCGGCCCGACCGCTTAGCCGGAGCCGGCCCCGCAACGCGCCGCGGGCACGACCAACCCGCACGCCCGTCCGACCCGGCCCGCCCCGACCAGAACCGACCCGCCGAACCAACCAGACCAGAACCGACCCGACCCGCTCCGGAGGAGACATGCAGATCGCCGTCCTGCTCTACAACGGCCTCACCGCCCTCGACGCCATCGGCCCCTACGAGACCCTCGGCCGCCTCCCGCATTCCGAAACCGTCTTCGTCGCGGAGCGCCCGGGCCCCGTGCGCAACGACACCGACCAGCTCTCCCTGGTGGCCGACAAGGGCCTGGACGAGGTGATCCGCCCGGACATCGTCATCGTCCCGGGCACCCCGCACCCCGAGCAGCACATGGCCAACCCCGTCCTGCAGGAGTGGCTGCGCGCGGTCGACGCCACCACCACCTGGACCACCTCCGTCTGCTCCGGCTCGCTCCTGCTCGCCGCCGCCGGCCTCCTCGACGGCCGCCGCGCCGCCTGCCACTGGCTCTTCCTGGACCGGCTGCCTGCCTTCGGCGCCGAGCCGACGGGCGAGCGGGTCGTGTTCGACGGCAAGTACGTCACGGCCGCCGGCGTGTCCTCCGGCATCGACATGGGCCTGACCCTCCTCGGCCGGATCGCCGGCGACGAGTACGCCCAGACCGTCCAGCTGATGACCGAGTACGACCCGCAGCCGCCGTACGACGCCGGCTCGCCGGCCAAGGCCCCGGCCGGGATCGTCGCCCGGATGCGCGCGCTCAGCCCGGCACGGTCCAGCTGAACGACGGCGTACGGCGCTCCAGGAACGCGGCGACGCCCTCCGCGGTGTCGCCGCTCCCGGCCGCCTGAGCGGCCCAGTACGCGTCGCGGTCGGTGCGCCCGTCCGCGAACTCCTTGGCGGCGGCCTGCGTCAGCTGTGAGCGGCCCGCCAGGATCCGCCCGAACTCCGCGACCCGCTTCTCCAGCCGCCCCTCGGGCAGGAGCTCGTTGAGGAAACCGGCCCGCAGGGCATGCTGTGCATCGATCAACTCGGCAGAGAACAACAGGTACTTGGCGGTGGCCGCGCCGACGAGGCCGGCGAGCCGCCGGGTCGAGGAGGCCGGGTAGACGATGCCCAGCCTCGCCGGGGTCACCCCGAACGAGGCGCCCTCCTCCGCGAACCGCAGATCGCATGCGGCGGCCAGCTGGCTGCCGCCGCCCACGCAGAACCCGCGGATCGCCGCGATCGTCGGCTTCGGGAAGGCGGCGAGGGCCTCCTCCGCCGCGACGGACAGGGCCTGCGGGTCCTCGTCGCCGGTCAGGGAGGAGATGTCGGCGCCCGCGCAGAAGGTCGGTCCGGCGCCGGTGAGCACGAGCAGCCGCACCGCCGGATCGGCGGCGAGCCCCGCCAGCAGCTCCGGCAGCGCCCGCCACATCGCGGCGGTCATCGCGTTGCGCTTGGCGGGGTGCGAGATGACCACCGTGGCGATCCCGTCGGAGACGTCGTGCAGGAGGGCTGCGTCCATGCGCCGGATGCTATCCCGGGCGGCCGATCCTATGATCAAGGGGAGTCCGGGGGGCGGTGAAAGGCGGTGTCGCACCCATGGCCCCACGTCGCGGAGACAAGGCGGCCCGAGCCGACGAGGCCAAGACGCAGCAGAAGGCACGGGGCAGGAAGAAGCTGGGCCGCAGCTACGCCCTTCTGGCCGTACTCGGCGTGATCCTGGTCGCGGCCGGCCTGGTGGGCCTGGTGTACGCCGGATTCGCCACGCTGACCTCGATGTTCCTCTTCGGCTGGCTCCTGCTGATCGGCGGGGTCGTGGGCCTGGTCCAGGCGGTGCAGTCCCGCAGGAGCAACTACTTCTGGCTCGCCGTGATCGTCGCGGCGATCAACATCGCCGCCGGGTTCGTGGTCCTGCGCCGCCCCGGCGCGAGCGCCGAGGCGCTGACGATGTTCGCGGCGCTGCTCTTCCTCACCGGCGGGGTGTTCCGGCTGGTCGGGGCGTTGGTGGTGCGCGGTGCGCACTTCGGGCTGGCGCTGGTGCAGGGCGCGTTCGGCATCCTGCTGGGCGTGCTGATCCTGGCCAACTGGCCGGGCAACAGCCTGTACGTGATCGGAACCTTCTTCTCCCTCGCCCTGCTGTTCGACGGGCTGAGCCTGGTGGCCCTCGGCATGGGGGCCCGCCGCATCCTGGGCGCGGTCAGCGAAGACGGGTCCCCGGCGGGCGAGGACACCGGCGGCGGGGCGCGCGGTGCGGCCGACAAGCGTTCCCCCGGGAGCCAGGAACAGTCCAACAACTGACGCTGTCATACGCCTGCGGTCAAAATGCGTCCGATAGGCGCCGAGTTATGGTCAGCGGTCCGGCCCGGACCGGCCCGTTCCCCACTCTGGACGCGTGGAGACGATCGAGTGCGAAGGACGGGGCGGGAAGATGGATCTCAGCGGGAGCGTCCCGCAGGCCAAGGCGGGTGAGCCGGAGGCGCCGGCCGGCCCGCTCGCGTACGAGGGCGTGTGGCGGTTCACCGTGCCCGCTCTAGAAGAATCCGTTCCGCAGGCGCGGCGGGCGGTGCGCGACCTGCTGGGCCGCCAGGGAGTCCCGGCC
This sequence comes from Streptomyces sp. NPDC046866, assembly GCF_040704625.1. NCBI lineage: Bacteria > Bacillati > Actinomycetota > Actinomycetes > Kitasatosporales > Streptomycetaceae > Streptomyces > Streptomyces sp. NPDC046866. The sequence continues at coordinate 520,713 of NZ_JBEYXN010000002.1, read as the reverse complement.
GACCCCGACCTCGTGTACGCGCTCCTGCTGATCGTCTCCGAGCTGGTGACGAACTCGGTCCGGCACGCGGCCCTGCTTTCGCCGGAGGTCGCGGTCGAGGTGGCGATCGGCCGGGCCTGGGTGCGGGTGGCGGTCGAGGACAACCACCCGTACCGGCCCAAGGCGCTGGAGGCGGACTTCGGCCAGACCGGCGGCCGCGGGCTGCTCCTGGTGCGCGAGACCACGCGCGAGGCCGGCGGCGTGTGCGACGTCGAGCACACCTCGACCGGCGGCAAGGTCATCTGGGCGGCGCTCCCGCTCGCCGAACCGGTCGCCCCGGCCCGGGACCGGGCGCCGGTCCAGGCGCCGCCGCGCTGACGCGGCGGTGCGCCTGCCGGTCCTTCCTACCAGCCCGCCGCTTCGCCCGTCAGCTCGCGGATCGCGGGCCGCGCCGCGTCCAGCACGGTCATGAACCACGCCGAGAACGGCGCCTCGGCATGCCGCTTGGCGAGCTCGTCGGCGGTGACGAACGCGGTCTCCGCGACTTCCTCCGGATCGGGCCGCAGCGCCGCCTGCGCGAGTCCCACGAAAAGGTGGTTGTACTCCTGCTCCACCAGACCCGATGCGGGGTCCGGGTGGTTGTAGCGCACGGTCCCCGCCTCCGCGAGAAGCGACGGCGACAGGCCGAGCTCCTCGTGGGTGCGCCGGGCCGCCGCCGCGAAGGGCGACTCGCCGGGGTAGGGGTGGCCACAACACGTGTTCGACCAGACGCCGGGGGAGTGGTACTTCCCGAGGGCCCGCTGCTGGAGCAGCAGGCGGCCCTGCTCGTCGAAGAGGAACACGGAGAATGCCCGGTGCAGCAGGCCGGGCGCCTGATGGGCGGAGAGCTTCTCCGCCGTGCCGATCGTGTTCCCGGACTCGTCGACCAGTTCGAGCATGATCTGTTCCTGAGTACCGGTGCCGTGGGGCGCGCTGTTCGCGGCGGTGGCTGGTGTGGTCGGCATACCCATCCTTCGAATCGGACTCCGGCCTTCAGTCTGCCGTACAAGAGAGGCTTGTCCCCACTTCGGAGATCCGCGCATGTCTGCCCCCCGACGCGTGGTAGGCGGCGAGGGGCAGACCGGGCCTGCGCCTCAGACCCCGAAGGGGGCCGGGTAGGCGATCGCCCCCTGCGGGAGGGGCACGGAAGCGTCGAGCACCAGCGCCATCAGCGCCTCGTCCGGAACCTCGAACGGCGCCCGGATCCCGAAGCGCGAGGCCGGCACGAACCCGAAGCGCGGGTAGGAGGCGGGGTGGCCGAGGACCAGCACGAGGGCCTCGCCCCGCTCCCGGGCCGCCGCGAGCAGCGCCCGTACGACGGCGCTGCCCGCGCCCGAGCGCTGGAGCGCCGGATCCACGGCCACCGGGGCGAGCGCGAGCGCCGGCGCCCCGCCGACGCGGCAGCGGGTGAGCAGGGCGTGCGCCGCGACCTTGCCGTGCGGGCCCTCGGCCACTACGACAGGCCCGGCAGCCAGGCGCCGTCCGCGCGCAGCGCGTCCACGAGATCCGCCTCCAGTGGGGTGTCGAAGGCCGCGAGGTTGACGGCCCGGACGGCGGCCGTGTCGGCGGGGTCCGGCGCCGCCGCGGCCTCGGCCAGGTGCGCGGCGAGCGGGCCGTGGTACTCGGCGGAGGCGGCGCGGCAGAAGAAAGGAGAGGGAGGAGAAGGGGAAGAGGAAGGAGTGGAACCGGATTGGTCGGTCAAGGCGGTCCCTGGGGAAGGGGGCCCGGCCGGCGGACCGGATCGCGGTGATCAGGCCCGGCCGGAGGCCCGGAGGAAGGAGGGGACGTACCGGAGCCCGCTGCGCACGGCAGCGACCACTGCGACGGTCATCGACCCACCTCCTCGCTTCCTCGTTGCGCGGCGCCCTGGGCCCGGGTGTTCCTGCGCCCTCTGCGCCGGCGCCGCCTTCGGCGCTCCCCGAGCCCGGCGTGACCTCGGCCACCCTAGCACCGGGGGGTTTGTCGGACCCCGGCGCGATCACCGATGATGATCGCGCCGAACCGGGGCCGTACCGCCCGCCGTCCGCCGAGGCCGCTCGACAATCGGCCGATCGCGGGGCAAACGGGTGGTGAACCCCCGCTTCCATTCATCCGATAGCCTCTGCCGACGTGCCGCCGCCCCGGCGCGGCCGCCCGCCCGCGTTCGCTGCAAGGAGTGAGTTCGTCTGTCGACCGCCATCCTCACCGGCCTGCCGGTCCCCGGATCACCGCTCACCGACGAGCTGCGCTCCCTCGGCTTCGACGTCCGCACCGCAGCCGGCCCCGAAGAGACCGCCGCTGCGCTGGCCGGAGTACCCGCCGACCAGCGGGTGGCCGTCGTGGACAGCGCGTTCGTCGGGCACCTCCACGCCCTGCGGCTCGCGCTGACCGACCCGCGCTTCGACGCCTGCGCCGTGACCGGCGCCTTCGCCGTCCAGCCGGGCGCCCGCGCGGCCCTGGACCGGGCCGCCGCGGCCCCGGCCGACGGCAGCGGCCCGTACGCGGACCGGCTGGCCGCCGCCGTCGAGGCGGCCGGGACCGCCGTGCAGCGTCCCGAGCTGGGCAGCCTCGTCGCCGCCGTCCCCGCCGACGGGGCCGAGCGCGAGGCGGCCGCCGCCGCGGTCGCCGCCGTGGACGAGGAGGCCGTGCGGCTGCGCTCCGCCGTGAAGTCCCGCGACGGGTTCTTCACCACCTTCTTCATCAGCCCGTACTCGCGCTACATCGCCCGCTGGTGCGCCCGCCGCGGCCTGACCCCGAACCAGGTCACCACCGCCTCGCTGCTCACCGCCCTCGTGGCGGCCGGCTGCGCCGCCACCGGCGAGCGCTGGGGCTACGTCACCGCAGGCGTGCTCCTGCTGGTCTCCTTCGTCCTGGACTGCACCGACGGGCAGCTCGCCCGCTACTCCCTGCAGTACTCCACGATGGGCGCCTGGCTGGACGCCACCTTCGACCGGGCGAAGGAGTACTCCTTCTACGCGGGCCTCGCGCTCGGCGCGGCACGGGGCGGCGACGACGTCTGGGCGCTCGCGCTCGGCTCAATGATCCTCATGACCTGCCGGCACGTCGTGGACTTCTCCTTCAACGAGGCCAACCACGACGCGACCGCCAACACCAGCCCGACCGCCGCCCTGTCCGACAAGCTCGACAGCGTCGGCTGGACGGTCTGGGCCCGGCGGATGATCATCCTGCCGATCGGTGAGCGCTGGGCGATGATCGCGGTGCTCACCGCGGCCACCAGCCCCCGGATCGTCTTCTACGCCCTGCTCGTCGGCTGCGCCTTCGGCGCGCTCTACACCACCGCCGGCCGGGTGCTGCGCTCGCTGACCCGCAAGGCGAAGCGGACCGACCGGGCCGCGCAGGCCCTGGCCGACCTCGCCGACTCGGGCCCGCTGGCAGCGATCGGCACGGCGCTGGCCAAGGGGCGGCCCGTCGCCCCGCTGACGATGGCCCTCGCGGGCTCCGTCCTGGTCGTCGGAACGGCCGCAGTGAGGCCGTTCGGCACCGCCTCGCTGATCGGGTCCGCGGTGTTCTATGTCATAGCCGCCGGGGCGGCCGTCTCCCGCCCGCTCAAGGGGGCGCTGGACTGGCTCCTCCCGCCGCTGTTCCGCTGCGCCGAGTACGTCACCGTGCTGGTCCTCGCCGCCAAGGCCGACGTCCCCGGGGCCCTTCCCGCCGCATTCGGACTGGTCGCGGCGGTCGCCTACCATCACTACGACACGGTCTACCGCATCCGCGGTGGCTCCGGCGCGCCCCCGCGGTGGCTGGTGTGGACGATCGGCGGCCACGACGGCCGCGTCCTGCTGACCGTGGTCCTGGCCGCGGTCCTCGCCCGGGACGCGTTCCCCGTCGCGCTCACGGCCCTCGCCGTGTTCGTGGCACTCGTGGTGCTCGTGGAGAGCATCCGCTTCTGGGTCTCCTCCGGGGCACCCGCCGTACATGACGAAGGAGAACCAGCATGATCGGCCTTGTCCTCGCTGCCGGTGCCGGACGCCGCCTGCGTCCCTACACCGACACCCTGCCCAAGGCCCTCGTGCCCGTCGGCCCCGAAGGCGACGAGGAGAGCCTCACGGTCCTCGACCTGACCCTCGGCAACTTCGCCGCGGTGGGCCTGACCGAGGTCGCGATCGTCGTCGGCTACCGCAAGGAGGCCGTGTACGCGCGCCAGGCCGCGCTGGAGGCCAAGTACGGCCTGAAGATCACGCTGATCGACAACGACAAGGCCGAGGAGTGGAACAACGCCTACTCCCTGTGGTGCGCCCGTGAGGTCCTGGGGCAGGGTGTGATCCTCGCCAACGGCGACACCGTCCACCCGGTCTCCGTCGAGCAGACCCTGCTCGCCGCCCGCGGCAACGGCCAGAAGATCATCCTCGCCCTGGACACGGTGAAGAGCCTGGCCGACGAGGAGATGAAGGTCGTGGTCGACGGCGCCAAGGGCGTGCAGAAGATCACCAAGCTCATGGAGCCGTCCGAAGCCACCGGCGAGTACATCGGCGTCACCCTCATCGAGCCCGAGGCGGCCGAGGCCCTCGCCGAGGCCCTGAAGACCACGTTCGAGCGGGACCCGGACCTGTACTACGAGGACGGCTACCAGCAGCTCGTCAACGACGGCTTCGTGATCGACGTGGCCCCCATCGGCGACGTCAGGTGGGTCGAGATCGACAACCACGACGACCTCGCCAAGGGCCGGACGATCGCATGCCAGTACTGACGAGGCTCATCCCCTCCCCGGTCGTCGTCGACATCAGCCGCGGCGCCATGGACGACCTGGCCGGCCTCCTGGCCGACCAGCGGATCTCGGCCTCCGGCAAGCTCGCGATCGCGATCAGCGGCGGCTCCGGCCAGGTGCTGCGCACCAAGCTGGAGCCCGTCCTGCCGCACGCCGACTGGTACCCGGTCGTCGACGGCACCATCGACTCCGCGGTCAAGCTCGCCGACGACATAAAGGGCCGCCGCTACGACGCCGTCGTGGGCCTGGGCGGCGGCAAGATCATCGACGTGGCGAAGTACGCCGCGGCGCGGGTCGGCCTGCCCATGGTGTCCGTGGCCACCAACCTCTCCCACGACGGCATCTGCTCGCCCGTCGCGACCCTCGACAACGACAACGGCCGCGGCTCCTACGGCGTGCCCACGCCCATCGCGATGGTCATCGACCTCGACGTGATCAAGGAGGCGCCGGTCCGGTTCGTCCGCGCCGGCATCGGCGACGCGCTGTCGAACATCTCCTCCATCGCCGACTGGGAGCTCTCGCACGAGATCAACGGCGAGGCCGTCGACGGACTCGCCGCCGCCATGGCCCGTACCGCCGGCGAGTCCGTGCTGCGCCACCCCGGGGGCTGCGGCGACGACGAGTTCCTCACCGTGCTGTCGGAGTCCCTGGTCCTCACCGGCATCGCCATGTCGATCAGCGGGGACACCCGCCCCGCCTCCGGCGCCTGCCACGAGATCAGCCACGCCTTCGACCTGCTCTACCCCGGGCGCTCCGCGCTCCACGGCGAGCAGGTCGGCCTCGGCGCCGCCTTCGCCATGCACCTGCGCGGGGCCCGCGAGCAGGCCGGGCTCTTCACCGAGGTGCTGCGCCGCCACGGCCTGCCGGTGCTGCCCGCCGAGATCGGCTTCAGCACGGACGAGTTCGTCGCGGCCGTCGAGTACGCCCCCCAGACCCGCCCGGGACGCTTCACGATCCTGGAGCACCTCAATCTGTCCGCAGCCGAGATCAGGGACGCTTACGCCGACTATGCCAAGACCATCCGTAGCTGAACTCCGGCCCGTCGTTCACCCGGCGGGCGTCAAGGACCGGCGCAGCGGCGAGCACTGGGGCGGCCGCCTGTACATGCGCGAGATCTCCCTGCGCATCACCCGCTACCTGGTCACCACCAAGGTCACGCCGAACCAGCTGACCTACGTGATGACCCTCGCCGGTGTCCTGGCCGCCCCGGCCCTGCTGGTGCCCGGCATCTGGGGCGCCGTCCTGGGCGTGGTGGCGGTCCAGCTCTACCTGCTGCTCGACTGCGTCGACGGCGAGGTGGCCCGCTGGAAGAAGCAGTTCTCGCTGTCCGGCGTCTACCTGGACCGCGTCGGCGCCTACCTGTGCGACGCGGCGGTCCTCACCGGCTTCGGCCTGCGCGCCGCCGACCTGTGGGGCGGCGGCCGGATCGACTGGCTGTGGGCCTTCCTCGGCACCCTCGCCGCGCTCGGCGCCATCCTGATCAAGGCCGAGACCGACCTGGTCGGCGTCGCCCGCCACCAGGGCGGCCTGCCGCCCGTCAAGGAGGCCGCCGCCGAGCCGCGCTCCTCCGGCATGGCGCTCGCCCGCCGGGCCGCCGCCGCGCTCAAGTTCCACCGGCTGATCCTCGGCATAGAGGCCTCGCTGCTGATCCTCGTGCTGGCGGTCGCGGACCAGGTCCGCGGCGACCTGTTCTTCTCCCGGCTCGGCGTCGCCGTCCTCGCCGGCATCGCGCTGCTGCAGACGGTGCTGCACCTGGTGTCCGTCCTCGTCTCGAGCAGGCTGCGGTGACCGCCCCGCTGCGCGTCGGCGCGGTCGTCATCACCATGGGAAACCGCCCCGACGAGCTGAAGGCGCTGCTCGACTCGGTGGCCCGCCAGGACGGCGCCCCGGTCGAGACCGTCGTCGTGGGCCAGGGCGTCAAGGTCTCCGAGCTGATGGACCTGCCGGCCGGTGTGCGCACCGTGGACCTCCCGCAGAACCTCGGCATCCCCGGCGGCCGCAACGTCGGCATCGAGGCCTTCGGCCCCGGCGGCAGCGACGTGGACGTGCTGCTCTTCCTCGACGACGACGGCCTGCTGGAGCGCACCGACACCGCCGAGCTGTGCCGGCAGGCCTTCACGGAGGACCCCGCGCTGGGGATCATCAGCTTCCGGATCGCCGACCCGGAGACCGGGCGGACCCAGCGCCGGCACGTGCCGCGGCTGCGTGCCTCGGACCCGATGCGCTCCTCCCGGGTGACCACCTTCCTCGGCGGCGCCAACGCCGTGCGCACCCGCGTGTTCGAGCAGGTCGGGGCGCTTCCCGCGGAGTTCTTCTACGCGCACGAGGAGACCGACCTCGCCTGGCGCGCCCTCGACGCAGGGTGGCTGATCGACTACCGGGCGGACATGGTGCTGCTGCACCCGACGACCGCCCCCTCCCGGCACGCCGTCTACCACCGTATGGTGGCCCGTAACCGGGTGTGGCTCGCCCGCCGGAACCTGCCCGCCCCGCTGGTCCCGGTCTACGTGGGCGTCTGGCTGCTGCTGACGCTGCTGCGCAGACCCTCGGGACCGGCGCTCAAGGCCTGGTTCGGTGGCTTCAAGGAGGGATGGACCACCCCCTGCGGTCCCCGGCGCCCCATGAGGTGGCGCACGGTCTGGCGGCTGACCCGGCTGGGCCGACCGCCTGTCATCTGACCCGCGGGCATCTGAGAACATGGCCGATCACGGGCCGTGCGCCCCCCGCCCGACGCCCGATGCCAGCCGCATCTTGAAGACGGAAAGTTTCAACTTGTGAGTGACACAACCCAGGATGGCGCCCTCGCCACGAGCAAGCCGCCGTCCGACGACGCGGGGCTGACCCCGGCCGAGCTCGCCAGGAAGTACGGCCTGTTCGTCAGCGGTGCCCGGCCGACCCTGGCCGAGTACGTGCGCCAGCTCTGGGACCGGCGCCACTTCATCATGGCGTTCTCCCGGGCCAAGCTGGTCGCCCAGTACAGCGAGGCCAAGCTCGGCCAGATCTGGCAGGTGGCGACGCCGCTGCTCAACGCGCTGGTGTACTACCTGATCTTCGGCCTGATCATGAATGCGGGCCGGGGCATGGAGAAGGGCGTCTACATCCCCTTCCTGGTGACGGGCATCTTCGTCTTCACCTTCACCCAGAGCTCGCTCATGGCCGGCGTCCGGGCCATCCCCGGCAACCTCGGCCTGGTCCGCGCCCTGCACTTCCCGCGCGCCTCCCTGCCGATCTCCTTCTCGATGCAGCAGCTCCAGCAGCTGCTGTACTCGATGATCGTCGTGCTGATCGTCACCGTGGCCTTCGGGAACTACCCGAAGCTGTCCTGGCTGCTGGTCATCCCGACGCTGGCGCTGCAGTTCGTCTTCAACACCGGCCTCGCGCTGATCTTCGGGCGGATGGGTTCGAAGACCCCCGACCTCGCGCAGCTGATGCCGTTCATCACGCGTACGTGGATGTACGCCTCGGGCGTCATGTTCTCGATCAGCGGCGCGCTCAAGGACCGGCACGTGCCCGCGTGGGTCACCGACGTGCTCCAGTGGAACCCGGCGGCGATCTACATGGACCTGGTCCGCTACGCGCTCATCGACGACTACGGCCGGCACAACCTGCCGCCGCACGTCTGGGCCTTCGCCGTCGGCTGGGCCGTCGTGATCGGCTTCGGCGGATTCGTGTACTTCTGGAAGGCTGAGGAGCGTTACGGCCGTGGCTGAGAACAACCGGGGCCGCGTCCCCACCGTCATCGCCGACGGCGTGCACATCGTCTACCGCGTCAACACCGGCAGCTCCGGCAAGGGCAGCGCCACGGCGGCGCTGAGCAAGATAATCCGCCGGAAGAAGGGCGTCGACGCGCCGGGCGTGCGCAGGGTCCACGCCGTGCGCGGCGTCTCCTTCACCGCCTACCGCGGCGAGGCCATCGGCCTCATCGGCTCCAACGGCTCGGGCAAGTCCACCCTGCTGCGCGCCATCGCCGGCCTGCTGCCCTGCGAGGAGGGCAAGGTCTACACCGACGGCCAGCCCTCCCTGCTGGGCGTCAACGCGGCCCTGATGAACGACCTGACCGGCGAGCGCAACGTCGTGCTCGGCGGCCTCGCCATGGGCATGAGCCGCGAGCAGATCCGCGAGCGGTACCAGGACATCGTCGACTTCTCCGGCATCAACGAGAAGGGCGACTTCATCTCCCTGCCGATGCGCACGTACTCCTCCGGCATGGCGGCGCGCCTGCGCTTCTCCATCGCGGCGGCGAAGGACCACGACGTCCTGATGATCGACGAGGCGCTGGCCACCGGTGACCGCAAGTTCCAGGTGCGCTCCGAGGAGCGGATCCGCGAGCTGCGCGAGCAGGCCGGCACCGTGTTCCTCGTGAGCCACAACAACAAGTCCATCCGCGACACCTGCAGCCGCGTGCTGTGGCTGGAGAAGGGTGAGCTGCTGATGGACGGGCCGACCGAGGAAGTCGTCTCGGCCTACGAGAAGGCGACCAGCCACTGAGCCGATCGTCCGGCAGGCCCCCGTCGCCCCGTGCGGCGGGGGCCTGCGCGTGCCCCCGCGGACAAGGGGGGCGGATTTCGGTCGGCATCCGGCCGACATTCGGTGGCGCAGTGAATACCCGAGCGGCTCCCGCGGCGTTGTACAGCGTAAGCTGGGGCGGTCCTGAATCGCGGCAAGAGGGGACGATTCCCCGCAGGTGAACGGCCTGGGGCCACCCGGGGGAAAGTCCGGCGGCGTGTCCGAAATGGGATGTATTGGGTCGGCAGTGTAGAACGGGAGATGTGACGGCAATGGCTACGGGAATTCTCCGGCCCCCAGGCATGAAGGCCGTCACCGCGGGCGGCGGCCGGTGACGCCGACCCACCGCGACCGCCCCCTGCCGCACCCGGCCCCCGACGCCCACGCGCGCGCGACGCTCGGCAAGGCCCGCACGGAGAACTTCCCCGTCGCCCCCTCCTTCCTCCCGCGCGCCTGGCGCGAGGGCCTCATGGCGGTCTACGGGTACGCCCGCCTCGTCGACGACATCGGCGACGGCGACCTCGCCCCCGGCGGCCGCGACGCGGTCCTCCTCGGCCTCGACCCCGCCGCCGCCGAGGACCGCCTCGCGCTCCTCGACGCCTTCGAGGCGGACCTGCGGCGCGTCTTCGGCGGCATCGACGGCCCGCCGCGCCACCCGCTGCTGCTGGCCCTGCAGCCCGTCGTCCGCGACCACGCGCTGACCCCCGAGCCGTTCCTCGCGCTCATCGAGGCCAACCGGCAGGACCAGCGCACCACGCGCTACGCGACCTACGCGGAGCTGGCGGCGTACTGCGAGCTCTCCGCCAACCCGGTGGGCCGCCTCGTGCTCGCCCTCACCGGCACCGCCACCCCCGAGCGGATCCGCCGTTCCGACGCCGTCTGCACCGCCCTGCAGATCGTCGAGCACGTCCAGGACGTCGCCGAGGACCTCGGCCGGAACCGGATCTACCTCCCCGCCGAGGACATGCGCCGCTTCCACGTCGCCGAGGCCGACCTCAAGGCCGCGACCGCCGGCGCCTCCGTCCGCGCCCTCGTCGCGTACGAGGCCGGGCGCGCCCGGGAACTGCTCGACGAGGGGCTCCCGCTCGTCGGCAGCGTGCACGGCCGGCTCCGGCTGCTGCTCGCGGGCTTCGTGGGCGGCGGGCGCGCCGCCCTGCGCGCCGTCGCCGCCGCCGGGTTCGACGTCCTCCCCGGCCCGCCGGGGCCCACCAAGACCGGCCTGCTCCGCGAGGTGGCCGCCGTCCTGCGCACCGCGCCGAGAAAGGGGTGAGCCCGACCGTGGAGGCTTCCGCTCACACGACCGCGTCCGCGCCGGTCCTCGCGGCCTACAGCTACTGCGAGGCCGTCACCGGGACGCAGGCGCGCAACTTCGCGTACGGCATCCGGCTGCTGCCCACCGACAAGCGGCAGGCCATGTCGGCGCTGTACGCCTTCTCCCGGCGCGTCGACGACATCGGCGACGGCACGCTCGCACCCGAGGCCAAGCTCGCCCGCCTGGAGGAGACCCGGACCCTGCTCGGCCGGATCCGGGCCGAGGAGATCGAGGAGGACGACACCGACCCCGTCGCCGTCGCCCTCGCGCACGCCGCGCGCCGTTTCCCGATCCCGCTCGGCGGGCTCGACGAGCTCATCGACGGCGTCCTGATGGACGTCCGCGGCGAGAGCTACGAGACCTGGGAGGAGCTGCAGGCGTACTGCCGCTGCGTGGCCGGAGCCATCGGGCGGCTCTCCCTCGGCGTCTTCGGCACCGCGCCCGGCGCGGCCGGCGCCGAGCGGGCGGGCGAGTACGCCGACACCCTCGGCCTCGCCCTGCAGCTCACCAACATCCTGCGCGACGTCCGCGAGGACGCCGGCAACGGCCGCACCTACCTGCCCGCCGAGGACCTGCGGAAGTTCGGCTGCCCCGAGGAGTTCCCGGCCGACGGCCGGATGCCCGCCGGCGCCGACTTCGCCGGGCTCGTCCACCACGAAGTGCGCCGCGCCCGGGCCCTGTTCGCCGAGGGCTACCGGCTGCTGCCCATGCTGGACCGGCGCAGCGGCGCCTGCGTCGCGGCCATGGCGGGCATCTACCGGCGCCTGCTGGACCGCATCGAGCGCGAGCCGGAGGCCGTGCTCCGCGGCCGCGTCTCGCTGCCCCCGCACGAGAAGGCCTACGTCGCCGTGCGCGGCCTGTCCGGCCTGGACGCCCGCACCGTCTCCCGCCACACCACCCGAAGGCGGCCCTGATGCCCCTCACCCCCACCGCGCCGCCCCCGCCCCGGCCCGCGGCCGCCCCGCCGTACCCGGCCCGCCGCCGGGTTGCCGCCGTGGCGGTGCCCGGCCGGGGCGGGGCCTCCCGCCCCGCGTCCGCGCTGCCGCACGGGGCAGGGCGCCGGACCACCGGGGAGGGTGCATGAGCGGCGACGGAGTCGGCGCCGGCGAGCGGCGGGCCGTCGTCGTCGGCGGCGGGCTCGCCGGGGTGACGGCCGCCCTGGAGCTGGCCGACGCGGGGATGCGGGTCACCCTCCTGGAAGGCCGCCCGCGCCTCGGCGGCCTCGCGTTCTCCTTCAAGCGCGGCGATCTGACGGTCGACAACGGCCAGCACGTCTACCTGCGCTGCTGCACCGCCTACCGGTGGTTCCTGGACCGCATCGACGGCGCCGCCCTCGCCCCGGTGCAGGACCGCCTCGACGTACCCGTCCTCGACGTCGCCCACCCCCGCGGCCCGCGGCTGGGCCGGCTGCGCCGCAGCGCCCTGCCCGTGCCCCTGCACCTGGCCGCCTCCCTCGCCCGCTACCCGCACCTGAGCCCGGCCGAGCGCGCCGGCGTCGGCCGCGCCGCCCTCGCCCTGCGCCGCCTGGACCCGGCCGACCCGGCCCTCGACGGCCTGGACTTCGCGACCTGGCTCGGCCGCTACGGCCAGAGCCGGCGCGCCGTCGAGGCCCTGTGGGACCTCGTCGGCATCGCCACCCTCAACGCCACCGCCGAGCACTCCTCGCTGGGTTTGGCCGCCATGGTCTTCAAGACCGGCCTGCTCTCCGAGAACGGCGCCGCCGACATCGGCTGGGCCCGCGTCCCGCTCGGCGAGCTCCACGACACCCTCGCCCGCAAGGCCCTCGACGCCGCCGGCGTACGCACCGAGCTGCGCACCCGCGTCACGTCCCTCTCCCGGACCGGGGACGGCGCCGCCTGGCAGATCGCCACCGAACGCGAACGCCTCGACGCGGACGCCGTCGTCCTCGCCGTCCCGCAGCGCGAGGCCCACGCCCTGCTCCCGCCCGGCGCCCTCGCCGACCCGGACAAGCTCCTCGACATCGGCACCGCGCCGATCCTCAACGTCCACGTCGTCTACGACCGCAAGGTGCTCCGGCAGCCCTTCTTCGCCGCGCTCGGAACCCCCGTCCAGTGGGTGTTCGACCGTACGGAGTCCTCCGGCCTGCCCGACGGCGGCCAGTACCTGGCGCTGTCGCAGTCGGCCGCCCAGAACGACATCGACGAGCCGGTGTCCGTGCTGCGCGAGAAGTACCTGCCCGAACTGGAACGGCTGCTGCCCGCCGCACGCGGCGCGAAGGTCAGGGACTTCTTCGTCACCCGGGAGCGGACCGCCACGTTCGCCCCCACCCCCGGCGTCGGCCGGCTGCGCCCCGGGGCGCGGACCGACACGCCGGGCCTCTATCTCGCCGGTGCGTGGACCGCCACCGGTTGGCCCGCGACCATGGAGAGTGCCGTCCGGAGCGGACTGAGCGCAGCACACGCCGCGCTCGCCGCACTCGGCCGCCACCGCGCCCACCCCCTGCAGGAGGCGGCATGACGATCATCAGCACCACCGGCGCAGCAGCACGTACAGGAAACAGAGGAGAGCCAGTGAACCCGGGGAATCCGGCCGTCGAGAACACGGAAGCCGGTAAGGGAGCGGCGGGGACGGGGACGGCGGAGACGCTCGCCCTCCTGGAGCGCGGCCGCACGCTGTCGACTCCCGTGCTCCGCGAGGCGGTGGCCCGCCTCGCGGCGCCCATGGACACCGTCGCCGCCTACCACTTCGGCTGGATCGACGCCCGGGGCAACCCGACGGACGCCGACAGCGGCAAGGCCGTCCGCCCCGCCCTCGCCCTGCTGTCCGCGGAGGCCGCGGGCGCCCCGGCCGAGGTCGGCATCCCCGGCGCCGTCGCCGTCGAGCTCGTCCACAACTTCTCCCTGCTGCACGACGACCTGATGGACGGCGACGAGCAGCGCCGCCACCGCGACACGGTCTGGAAGGTCCACGGACCGGCGCAGGCCATCCTGGTCGGCGACGCGCTGTTCGCCCTGGCCAACGAACTGCTCCTGGAACTCGGCACCGTCGAGGCCGGCCGCGCCACCCGCCGCCTGACCACCGCCACCCGCAAGCTGATCGACGGTCAGGCCCAGGACATCTCCTACGAGCACCGCGAGCGCGTCAGCGTCGAGGAGTGCCTGGAGATGGAGGGCAACAAGACCGGCGCCCTGCTCGCCTGCGCGATCTCCATCGGCGCGGTCCTCGGCGGCGCGGACGACCGCACCGCCGACAAGCTGGAGGAGTACGGCTACCACCTGGGCCTCGCCTTCCAGGCCGTCGACGACCTGCTCGGCATCTGGGGCGACCCGGAGTCCACCGGCAAGCAGACCTGGAGCGACCTGCGCCAGCGCAAGAAGTCCCTGCCGGTCGTCGCCGCGCTCGCCGCGGGCGGACCCGCCGCGGAGGAACTCGGCGAGCTCCTCGCCGCCGACGCCAAGAGCAACGACTTCGAGAACTTCTCCGAGGAGGAGTTCGCGGCCCGCGCCGCTCTGATCGAGGCGGCCGGCGGGCGCGCGTGGACCGCCGAGGAGGCGCGCCGCCAGCACGCGATCGCCATCGCCGCCCTCGACGACGTCGACATGCCGCAGAAGGTGCGCGAACAGCTCGTGGCCCTGGCCGACTTCGTCGTCGTCCGCAAGAAGTGACCACCACCCTCGTCACCCGGGTACGGATATGACGCGCGAGTCGCCGGCCGGCGCCCTCAGCTAGCGGCGCCGGCCGACGGCAGACCCCAGCACAGCAGAGCACCACTGCCACGTAAGGGGAAGCCATGACAGCGACGACCGACGGCGCCGGTTCCCGAGGCGCCGATCCGGATGACACCACCGCCGGGCCGCAGACCGCCGCGCCGCCCCGAGGCGCCGCGGCCCTCCGGCCCGGCCCCGTCCCGCCCGAGGGCCGGACGGTGCGCGGCCCGGCCCGGCAGGCCGCGGCACGCAAGGCCCCGTCCCCGCAGGCCACGGCACCGCCCGTGAGCGGGCTCGCCTCCGTGACCGGGCTCGCGTCCGGGGGCCCCGCCCGGGACCTCGCCGCCGTGCGGGCCGGCGCCGGGCCCGCCACCGCCCAGCCGGGGGCGTACGAGGCCGTGGCGCGGGCGACCCGCCACCTGCTGGAGCGCCAGGACGCCGCCGGGTGGTGGAAGGGCGACCTGGAGACCAATGTCACCATGGATGCCGAGGACCTCCTGCTGCGCCAGTTCCTCGGCATCCGCGACGAGGCCACCACCCGCGCCGCCGCCCGGCACATCCGCGGCGAGCAGCGCGAGGACGGCACCTGGGCCACCTTCCACGGCGGCCCGCCCGAACTCTCCGCCACCGTCGAGGCGTACGTCGCCCTGCGCCTGGCCGGCGACGCCCCCGAGGCCCCGCACATGGCCCGCGCCTCCGCCTGGATCCGGGCGCACGGCGGCATCGCCGCCGCCCGCGTCTTCACCCGGATCTGGCTGGCCCTCTTCGGCTGGTGGAGCTGGGACCACCTGCCCGAACTCCCGCCCGAGCTGGTCTTCCTGCCGCCCTGGGTGCCGCTGAACATCTACGACTTCGGCTGCTGGGCCCGCCAGACCATCGTCCCCCTCACCGTCGTCTCCGCGCACCGCCCCGTCCGCCCGGCCCCCTTCGCCCTGGACGAGCTGCACACCGACGCCCGCCGGCCCCGCCCCGCCGCCCGGCCGGCGCCACCGGGCACCTGGGACGGCCTCTTCCAGCGGATGGACAAGGCCCTGCACCTCTACCGGCGCATCGCCCCGCGCCGGCTGCGCAGGGCGGCGATGGCGACCGCCGCCCGCTGGATCATCGAGCGGCAGGAGAACGACGGCTGCTGGGGCGGGATCCAGCCGCCCGCGGTCTACTCGGTCATCGCCCTGCACCTGCTCGGCTACGACCTCGGCCACCCGGTCATGCGGGCCGGACTGGAATCCCTCGACCGCTTCGCCGTCTGGCGCGAGGAACCGCCCGGGCCCGACGGCACGCCCGGCGGCCCCGTCCGCATGGTCGAGGCCTGCCAGTCGCCGGTCTGGGACACCTGCCTCGCCGCGATCGCCCTCGTGGACGCGGGTCTGCCGCCCGACCACCCGGCCCTGGTCAGGGCCGCCGACTGGATGCTCGGCGAGGAGATCACCCGCACCGGCGACTGGGCCGTGCGCAGGCCCGGACTCGCCCCGGGCGGCTGGGCGTTCGAGTTCCACAACGACACCTACCCCGACATCGACGACACCGCCGAGGTGGTCCTCGCCCTGCGCCGCATCCGCCACCCGGACCCCGCCCGGCTGGAGGGAGCCGTCGCCCGCGCCGTGTCCTGGACGCTCGGCATGCAGTCGCGGGACGGCGGCTGGGCCGCCTTCGACGCCGACAACACCAGCCCCCTGCCGAACCGGCTGCCGTTCTGCGACTTCGGCGAGGTCATCGACCCGCCGTCGGCCGACGTCACCGCCCACGTGGTGGAGATGCTCGCCGTCGAGGGCCGGGCCGCCGACCCCAGGACCCGCCGCGGCATCGCCTGGCTGCTCGCCCACCAGGAGCCCGACGGCAGCTGGTTCGGCCGCTGGGGCACCAACTACGTCTACGGGACCGGGTCGGTGCTCCCGGCGCTCGCCGCCGCCGGCATCCCCCCGGCGCATCCGGCGGTCCGCCGGGCCGTGCGCTGGCTGGAGTCCGTACAGAACGAGGACGGGGGCTGGGGCGAGGACCAGCGCTCCTACCGGGACCCCGCCTGGGCGGGCAAGGGCGCCTCCACCGCCTCCCAGACCGCCTGGGCGCTGATGGCCCTGCTCTCGGCGGGGGAGCGGGACGGCAGGGCCGTCCGGCGCGGCATCGCCTACCTGGTGGCGACGCAGGCCCCGGACGGCTCCTGGGACGAGCCGTACTTCACCGGCACCGGCTTCCCGTGGGACTTCTCCATCAACTACCACCTGTACCGGCAGGTGTTCCCGCTCACCGCCCTGGGCCGCTACCTGTACGGGGAACCCTTCGCGCCCGGGGCGTCCTGATGGCCGCCGCCCGGGCCGACCGGCCCCGGCCCGATCCGCGGTCCGGCCCCGGGCCCGTACCGCTGCTGGTCGCCTGCGCGCTGCGCATCGAGCGGGCGGCCCTGCGCAGCGGCGGGCGCGGCGCCCCCGAGCGGCACGTCCTGCTGCGCACGGGCATGGGCCCGCGCGCAGCCGAGCGGGCCGTGGGCCGGGCGCTGGCCGAGCCGGCCCTGCGCGGGGCCGCCGTCCTGGCCACCGGGTTCTGCGCCGGGCTGGTCCCGGGCATGCACCCCGGCGACCTCGTCGTCGCCGAGGAGACCCGCGACCCGCGCGGCACCGTCGCCTGCGCGGGGACGGCCCTGCTCGCCGAGGCGCTGGCCCGGGCCGCCCCGGGCCGCACCGTGCACACCGGCGCCCTGACCGGATCCGACCACGTCGTCCGCGGCCAGGAGCGCGCGCAGCTGCGGGCCGGCGGCGCCATCGCGGTCGACATGGAGTCCGCGGCCACCCTGTGGGCCGCCACCCGGGCCGGGCCGCCCGGGCCGCACCGCCCGGTTGCGGCCGTCCGGGTGGTCGTCGACGCTCCGGAGCACGAGCTCGTCCGTATCGGCACGGTCCGCGGTGGAATATCGGCCTTCCGCGTACTGCGTGCCGTGATGCCCGCTTTTCATGACTGGCACCGTTCTTTGCTGCTCCCCAGGAGGTGAGCCAGATGGCCATGCCGCTGCGACAGTCCATCAGGGTCGGGACCTATCTGCTCGAACAAAAGCTCCGCAAGCGGGAGAAGTTCCCGCTGATCGTCGAGCTCGAGCCGCTCTACGCCTGCAACCTGGCCTGCGAGGGCTGCGGGAAGATCCAGCACCCGGCCGGCGTGCTCAAGCAGCGCATGCCGGTGGCCCAGGCGGTCGGCGCCGTCCTGGAATCCGGCGCGCCCATGGTGTCCATCGCGGGCGGCGAGCCGCTGATGCACCCGCAGATCGACGAGATCGTCCGGCAGTTGGTGGCCCGGCGCAAGTACGTCTTCCTCTGCACCAACGCCCTGCTGCTCCGCAAGAAGATCGAGAAGTTCACCCCCTCGCCCTACTTCGCGTTCGCCGTGCACATCGACGGACTGCGCGAGCGGCACGACGAGTCGGTCGCCAAGGAAGGCGTCTTCGACGAGGCGGTCGCGGCCATCAAGGAGGCCAAGCGGCGCGGGTTCCGGGTGACCACCAACTCCACCTTCTTCAATACCGACACCCCGCAGACCGTCATCGAGGTGCTCAACTACCTCAACGACGACCTCAAGGTCGACGAAATGATGATCTCGCCCGCCTACGCCTACGAAAAGGCACCCGACCAGGAGCACTTCCTCGGCGTCGAACAGACCAGGGACCTCTTCCGGAAGGCCTTCGCGGGCGGGAACCGGCGCCGCTGGAGGCTCAACCACTCCCCGCTCTTCCTGGATTTCCTCGAGGGCAAGGCCGATTTCCCGTGCACCGCCTGGGCCATTCCGAATTACTCGCTCTTCGGCTGGCAGCGCCCCTGCTATCTGATGAGCGACGGATACGTGCCCACGTACCGCGAGCTCATCGAGGAGACCGACTGGAACGCCTACGGCCGCGGGAAGGACCCGCGCTGCGCGAACTGCATGGCGCACTGCGGCTACGAGCCCACCGCCGTCCTCGCCACCATGGGATCGCTGAAGGAGTCCCTGCGCGCGGCGCGGGAGACCATCGGCGGCAGCAGGGACGCCTCGTCGTGAGCGCCCCCGCCAGCCCGCCGCAGGGCCGCCCGGAGTTCGACCTGAAGTCCCTGCTGGCCGAGCGCGGGGCGGAGCGCTACGAGCTCCACGCCCGCCACCTCAACCCCCAGCTGCCCCGGATGCTGCACACCATCGGCTTCGACAAGGTCTACGAGCGGGCCGAGGGCGCCCACTTCTGGGACGCCGACGGCAACGACTACCTGGACATGCTGGCCGGGTTCGGGGTGATGGGCCTGGGTCGCCACCATCCCGTCGTCCGCCGCGCCCTGCACGACGTCCTCGACGCCGATCTCGCCGACCTGACCCGCTTCGACTGCCCGCCGCTGCCCGGGCTGCTGGCCGAGAGGCTGCTCGCGCACAGCCCCCACCTGGAGCGGGTCTTCTTCGGCAACAGCGGCACCGAGGCCGTGGAGACCGCCCTGAAGTTCGCCCGGTACGCCACCGGGCGGCCCAGGATCCTCTACTGCGACCACGCCTTCCACGGGCTGACCACCGGGTCCCTCTCGGTCAACGGGGAGAGCGGGTTCCGCGACGGCTTCGCCCCGCTCCTGCCCGACACCCGGATCCCGCTCGGCGACCTGGGCGCGCTGGAGCGCGAGCTGCGGCGCGGGGACGTCGCCGCGTTCGTCGTCGAGCCGATCCAGGGCAAGGGCGTGCACGCGGCCCCGCCCGGGTTCCTCGCGGCGGCGCAGGAGTGCCTGCGCCGGCACAAGGCGCTGCTGATCGCCGACGAGGTCCAGACCGGCCTGGGGCGGACCGGCGATTTCTATGCGTACCAGCACGAGCCGGGCGTGGAGCCGGACCTGGTGTGCGTGGCCAAGGCCCTGTCGGGGGGCTACGTCCCCGTCGGCGCGACCCTGGGCCGGGAGTGGATCTTCCGGAAGGTCTACTCGTCCATGGACCGGGTGCTGGTGCACTCCGCCAGCTTCGGCTCCAACGCGCAGGCCATGGCGGCCGGGCTCGCGGTGCTCTCCGTCATGGAGGACGAGGGGATCGTCGCCCGCGCCCGAACCATGGGCGACCTGCTGCGCGGGCGCCTCGCGGCGCTCGTGGACGAGTACGAGCTGCTGCACGAGGTGCGCGGGCGCGGCCTGATGGTCGGCATCGAGTTCGGCCGGCCCGCCTCGCTGCGGCTGCGCAGCCGGTGGACGATGCTCCAGGCGGCCCGCAAGGGCCTGTTCGCGCAGATGGTCGTGGTGCCCCTGCTGCAGAAGCACCGGATCCTGACCCAGGTCTCGGGGGACCACCTGGAGGTGATCAAACTGATTCCGCCGCTGGTCGTGGACGAGTCCGACATCGACCGGTTCGTCGTGGCGTTCCGCGCGGTCATGGACGAGGCCCACGGCGGCGGGGGACTCATGTGGGACTTCGGCAGGACCCTGGTGAAGCAGGCCGTCGGCGGCGGCTGACGGCCCGCGGCCGGGTCGGGCGGTCGGGTCGCCGCGGCCCGGCGGCTCACCTCCACGGTGTGGGCGACGGCCTCGGCGGGGCGGCGCTAGTGGAGGAGCTGCTCGCGCAGGCGGGCGCGGGTTGCGGGGGCGAGGCGCAGGCCCTCGGCCAGGTAGCGCTCGGCCCCGCCCCAGCGCTCGTCGATGGCGTCGAAGGCCGCGTCGAGGTAGGCGGTGCGGGCGTCGAAGAGCGGCGCGAGCAGCTCCATCACCTCCGGGGAGCGGGCCTCGGGCGCACCGCTGCTGCGGCGCACCCGGTAGCGGCGGTGGGGGGCGTTCGACTCCAGGTAGTCCGCGGTGATGGCCTCGCGCTCCACCCCGAGGGCGAGCAGGGTGACGGCGATCGACAGGCCCGCCCGGTCCTTCCCGGCCGCGCAGTGCATGAGCGCCGGGACGCTGTCGTCGGCGAGGGCGTGCAGGACCCGGCTGTGCTCGGCGGTGCGCTCCAGCACCATCGCGCGGTACGCCTTCGTCATCCGGGCGGCGGCCTTCCCGTCGCCGAGGATCCCGCGGAGCTGTTCGACGTCGCCGTCGCGGACGATCGTCCAGAAGTCCTTGCCGGCGGCCGGGTCGGACAGCGGGATGTTGACGTTGCGCACGCCCGGCAGCTCGACGTCGGGGCCCTCCAGGGCCTGGTCCACCTCGTTGCGGAAGTCGAAGACGGTGTGGAGCCCGAGGGAGGCGAGGAATTCTGCATCGGTTTCGGTGGCATGTGCGAGATGTCCGCTTCGGAAGAGTCGTCCCGGCCTGACCCGTCGTCCGTCGGTGGTCGGCAGCCCTCCCACGTCGCGGAAGTTGCGCACTCCGGACAGTTCGGGCTCCGGTATCCGGTGCGCCGACGGGGGCGGGGGTATCTGCTGGGTCACGGGAGCTCCTCCGACAGGGTCGTGGTGTCCGAATTGCACTGCTTGGGCCCAACTTGCCGTTCGCGGTGGCCAGATCGGGCGCAACGGGCGTGAGCCAGATCATACGGTGACCGTGAGTGCCTGATCGCCGATTCCGAATGGCCCGGCCGTAAAGGCCGTTGGCTCCGGGGAATGGACGGAGGGTGACCGGGAATTCTGCCGGCCGCCCCTTTCTGTGAATCCGTCAGGAATTCACGGCTTGTTCCGCGAGGCCGAACTCGATTACCTTCGCGATCGATCCGGATGGACCGCCTGATCCTGCCGCCGTCCGGAAAACCGACCCGACCATTCATGCGCGGCAGGAGCGGGGGAACCAGGTAGGCCGCTGCTCTCTTTTGGATCTCCTCCATACGGAGCAGCTCGGGGTGAAGCCGTACACGCGCCGCTCGCGTCCGTGTCCGGCCGGACATCTCCAGTCCGAACCCGACAGCTCACCTCGCAGGCGACGGAGAGGAATGCGCCATGCCGGCACAGGGCAAGCACCGCCGTCCCAAGTCCCCCTCGACAGCCCGGCGTCTCGCCTTCGCCGGCACCGGTGGCGCCGCCCTCGCCCTGCCGCTGATCGGCGCCGCCGGCGCCCACGCGGCCGCGCCGGCCGCTGCGCCCGCCACCGCCCCGCAGGTCCCGTTGCCGGTGTCGCTGCGGACCGCCCAGCCGGCCGCTGCCGCGCAGGGCGCCGACCGGGCCGCCCCGTCCGTCTACACGGTCGTGCCGGGCGACTGCCTCTCCACCATCGCCGCCGACCGCCACCTGCCCGGCGGCTGGGAGCGGCTGTACGCCGACAACCGCGAGGCCGTCGGCACCGACCCGTCGCTGATCCACCCCGGCTTGAAGCTGACCCTCGGTGCGAAGGCCGACGCCGCTGCGACCGACGCCGCTGCGACCGACGCCGCTGCGACCGACGCCGCCGCGGCCGACGCCCCGGCCGCGGCCCCGGCCCGGAAGCCCGCCGCCGCGCAAGCGGCCGCGCCGAAGGAGAAGGCCCCGGCGCCCGCCGCCGACCGGGACGCCCCGGCGGCCGCGCCCGCCGGGAAGGCCCCGCAGGCCGCCGCCCCCGCCGCCGCCTTCGTCGCCCCCGTCGGCGGCGGTATCTCCACCCCGTACAAGACCCCCGGCGCCATGTGGTCCAGCGGCTACCACACCGGCGTCGACTTCATCGCGAGCTCCGGCACCACCGTCAAGGCGGTCGGTGCGGGCACCGTCGTCTCCGCCGGCTGGGGCGGCGCGTACGGCAACGAGGTCGTCATCCGGCACGCCGACGGCAAGTACTCCCAGTACGGCCACCTCTCCCAGCTGTCCGTCTCCGTCGGCCAGAGCGTCACCGCGGGCCAGCAGATCGGCCTCTCCGGCTCCACCGGCAACTCCACCGGACCGCACCTGCACTTCGAGGTCCGCACGGGCCCCGCGTACGGCTCGGACATCGACCCGCTGGCCTACCTCCGCTCGAAGGGCGTCAGCATCTGACCGCCGCTGTGGAGGCGTGAGACCCGCGTGGGGCCGGGACCCGAGGGGGGCCCCGGCCTCACGCGCTGTTATTCCGCACCTGCCCGGTGGTATAGATCACGGTCCGTCAACCCCTTCCTACGGTGGCGTAGGTCACGATCCGGGGTGGAGGATATGGTCCCGTGGCAGCGACGACGATGACAGAGACGACGAAGAAGTACGACAGGACCATCGGCTCGTACGCGGCGATCGGGGACAGCTTCACCGAGGGCGTGGGGGACCCGGGACCCGGGGGGAACTTCGTCGGCTGGGCGGACCGCCTGGCCGTACTCCTGGCCGACCAGCGCCCGGAAGGCGAGTTCCGGTACGCGAACCTCGCCGTGCGGGGGCGCCTCCTCGACCAGATCGTGGCCGAACAGGTCCCGCGGGCCAAGGAGCTCGCGCCGGACCTGGTGACCTTCTGCGCAGGCGGCAACGACATCATCCGGCCCGGCAGCGACCCGGACGCCGTGGCGGAGCGGTTCGAGGCGGCCGTCGCCGACCTCGCCGGCTCCGTCGGCCAGGTCATGATCACCACTGGCTTCGACACCCGCGGCGTGCCCGTCCTCAAGCACCTGCGGGGCAAGGTGGCGACGTACAGCGCGCACGTGCGCGCCATCGCCGACCGGTACGACTGCCCGGTCCTCGACCTCTGGTCGCTGAAGTCCGTCCAGGACCGGCGGGCTTGGGACGACGACCGGCTCCACCTGTCGCCCGAGGGCCACACCCGGGTCGCCCTGCGCGCCGCCCAGGTGCTCGGGCTCCGGGTGCCGGCCGACCCCGACCAGCCGTGGCCGCCGCAGCAGCCCCGCGGCTCGGTGGACGTGACCCGCGGCAACATCCAGTGGGCCCGCGAGCACCTGGTGCCGTGGATCGGGCGCCGGCTGCGCGGGGAGTCCTCCGGGGACCACGTCGAGGCGAAGCGGCCCGACCTGCTCCCGCTGTAGCCCTCCGGCCCCCTCACGCGGCGGCCGGCTCCTGCCTCCGCAGGCCTTGTACGGGCCGTCGTGGAGCCGTGGGCAGTGGAGCGGACCGTACGATGCGGAATCCTTCGGGGCCGCGAGGCGTTGGGATGGTGGCGGGCCGGGCGAGATCCCGGCCTGCTCCCGTCCACCCCACCTCCCAGGAGGCGCCTTGACCGGCTCCCTTCCCCTGCGTCCCCGGCTGCGCGCCCTGCGCCCCGAAGCCTTCGGGGCGGATCCGTCCGGCGCACGGCTGGAACGCATCCGGCGCTCGCCGAACTTCGCCGACGGCGTGTTCCAGAACCCGGTGGGGGCCCGGACCAGGCCTTCCGGCTCCATGCTGGAGTTCGCGAAGACCTACTTCCGCAAGGAGCAGCGGATCCGGCGCAGCCCCGCCGCGTCCGTCCCCGTCTACCCCACGACGCTCGCCGAGCTCGCGAAGCCGCCGGTGAGCGGGCTGCGCCTGACCTGGATGGGGCACTCCAGCGTCCTCGCCGAGATCGACGGGCGCCGGGTGCTGTTCGACCCCGTGTGGGGCGAGCGCTGCTCCCCCTTCCCCTTCGCCGGGCCCCGGCGGCTGCACCCCGTACCCGTGCCGCTGGCCTCGCTCGGGCCGGTCGACGCGGTCGTGATCTCGCACGACCACTACGACCACCTCGACCTGCCCACCGTCAAGCAGCTCGCCGGCACGGACACCGTCTTCGCCGTCCCCCTCGGCGTCGGCGCGCACCTGGAGCACTGGGGCGTGTCCGCCGACCGGCTGCGCGAGCTCGACTGGAACGAGACCACCGAGATCGCCGGGCTCTCCCTGACCGCCACCCCCGCACGACACTTCTGCGGCCGCGGCCTGCGCAACCAGCAGCACACCCTGTGGGCCTCGTGGGTCGTCGCCGGCGACGAGCACCGGATCTTCCACAGCGGCGACACCGGCTACTTCCCCGGCTTCCGGGAGATCGGCGCCGCCCACGGCCCCTTCGACGCCACGATGATCCAGATCGGCGCGTACTCGGAGTACTGGCCCGACATCCACATGACCCCCGAGGAGGGCATGCGCGCCCACCTCGACCTCCAGGGCGGGATCCCGCACGGCACGATGCTGCCGATCCACTGGGGCACCTTCAACCTGGCCCCGCACCCGTGGGAGGAGCCGGGGGAGGGGACCCTGGCCGCGGCGCAGGACCTGGGGGCCGCCGTCGCGCTGCCCATCCCGGGCCAGCCCTTCGAGCCCGGCGCCGCCGACGCCCCGGCCGAGCCGTGGTGGCGGCCCTTCGCCGCCTCCGCCGCGGCTGCGGCAGCGCCTCCGCCGGTGCCGTCGGCGGCCGCCGAGCCGCAACCGCCCGCCGCCCGGGAGGAACCGGAGACCGTCGGCTCGTAACCGCGCCCCCGGCCGGCAGCCGACCCGACCCCGTGCCCGCCACGCCCTACCGGCGGACGCCGCCGACCCGCCCGCTCCGCCGCCCGCCGACCCGCCCGCTCCGCCGGCCGCCCGGGCCCGCCGCCCGTCCGGTCCGCCGGCCGTCCGGGGTCCGGCTTCCGTTCGGTCCGGTCCCCGGCCGGTCCGGTCCCCGTCCGGTCCGGCGCATGCCCGGTCTGGCGCCCGTCCGGGGGTCCGGCTCGTTCGGTCCCGCTCCCGTCCGGGGTCCGGCGCCCGTTCGGGGTCCGGCGCCCGTTCGGTTCGGCGGCGGGCTGGCCCTGCGGCGGGTCGGCCCTGCGGGGCTTTTCCCTTACCCGCCCTTCGCCCGTTCCCCGGGCTCCGCCCGGACCCGACCACCCCGCACCCCGCACCGCGTGGTTGCGACCCGGCAACTCCGGCCGCGCCCGAGGCCCGGGGACGCGATGACACCGCCGCCACACGTCCCGTGCACCGAGCAGGTCCGTACGGGCGCTGCGGCCCGGCAACTCCGGCCCCGCCGGCATTCGAGGCCCGGCGGCCGGGCCCGTACGGTGCGCTGTGACCCGGCATTCCGAGCGCCGCCGGCGTGCGAGGCGCGAGGTGGTAACCCCGAAACGGTGCCGCGCTTGGCGGCGGGCCGTGCACCGAGCCGGTTCGCACGGGCGCTGCGGCCCGGCAACTCCGGCCCTGCCGGCAGCGAGGCGCGGCGCACCGCCGCGCCCGTCAGCGGGCCGCTCCCTGAGCCAGGCCCGTACGGTGCGCTGTGACCCGGCATTTACCAGCCCCGCCGGGGTTCGAGACGCGGGGTGGTACCCCGAAACGGTGCCGCACTTGCCAGTGGGCCGGGCGCCGTGCCGGGCTCGTCGGCTTGGGCCCGTACTGGGCGCTGTGGCCCGGCGTTGCCAGCCCCGCCGGTGTCGCTCGTACTGGGCGGTGTGGGGCGGCCAATTCAGCCTCGCCGGCGTTTGAGGCGCGGGGGTGTGGGGGCGGAGCCCCCGCCATACGGCCCACGCCTGGGGCGGACCGCGCGGCCGGGGCGGGGAGTGCGAGCCGCCGCTCGCCGGAGGGTCCTGCTCGCCCCGCAGGGCCGCGGCCCCGAACACGCGCTCCCGGCGGATTCGGGCGGCCGTACGAGCGCTCCCGCGGGAGCGGGAAGCACCCCGGTGAAGTTCCCCAACTGGCTGTCAGCAGCGGGATCCTGCGGTCTAGCGTGGGTATCCGGTGATCAACACCGGGCCCCGGAACCCCTGGTGGCCCGGGCCCCACGTAGAGGACGCCGATGTCCGGACTCCGCGCTGCCCGCCACGCCCCGTCGAGACACGCCGCCACCGGTCCCGGGCGGCAGATACGGCCCCAGCTGGTGCGCGCCGCCGTGCTGCCCACCCTCGCCGCCGGTCTCAGCGGAGCCGCCGCGGTGATCTTCACCCTGCAGCTCGGCGGCGGCTCCGGCCACCGTGACGCCCGGCTCTGGCCCGTCCTCCTCGGCTGCGCCCTGCTCGCCGTCGGCGCCCTCGCCGCCGCCCTGCTCGGGGCCCAGCGCTCAGCCAAGGCCGTACGGGACCGCTGCGAGGCCCTGCGCCGCTCCAGCGTGCGCGGCCGCCAGGAGCTGCGCGCCGCCGCCGACCGGCTGGAGCGGGGCGAGCCCCCGCCCCGGCCCGTGCGCGGCGGCCCGACCGCGCCGCCGCCCGGCACCGACCCCGAACGCGTTGACGAGTTCTGGCTGCTCTCCCAGGAACTGCGCGGCGCCCGCGAGCTCGCGCACACCACCCTCGTCCGGCTGGCCGGCCCCGCGGCCCCCTCCGACAGCGACCGCAAGGTCGAGGTCTTCGTCAACCTCGCGCGCCGCCTGCAGTCCCTCGTGCACCGGGAGATCTCGCTGCTCGACGAGCTGGAGGACACCGTCGAGGACCCCGACCTGCTCAAGGAGCTCTTCCACGTCGACCACCTGGCCACCCGGATCCGCCGCCACGCCGAGAACCTCGCGGTCCTCGGCGGCGCCGCCTCGCGCCGCCAGTGGACCCGGCCCATCGACCTGAGCGAGGTGCTGCGCTCGGCCGTCGCGGAGGTCGAGCAGTACACGCGGGTCAAGGTCGTCCCACCCGCCGGGGGCACGGTCCGCGGCCACGCCGTCGCCGACGTCGTGCACCTGCTGGCCGAACTCATCGAGAACGCCACGGTGTTTTCCGCCCCCGACACCGACGTGGTGGTGCGCGCCGAGCGGGTCACCGCGGGCATCGCGGTCGAGGTGGAGGACCGGGGCCTGGGCATGCCGGCGGCCGAGCAGCACCGGATGAACGCCCTCCTCGTCGACCCCGACCAGGTCAGCGTCCGGCACCTGCTGGCGGACGGGCGGATCGGCCTGTTCGTGGTCTCCGCGCTGGCCCGGCGGCACGGGATCGCCGTCGAGCTGAAGTCCAACATCTACGGCGGCGTGCTCGCGGTGCTGGTCCTGCCGCAGGACCTGCTGGGCGCGCAGGCCCCCGGCGGCGCCGACGCGGTGAACGGCTCGCGCGCCACCTCGTGGGGGACCGGCCAGGGCTCGGGCACGCCGCCGTTGGAGCCGGTCCGGGTGAGCGTGCCGCGGCCCGCCCCGTCCGCACCTGGGCCCGCGGCACCCGCGGCACCCGCGACCCCCGCGGCACCCGCGGTGGCCTCTGCGCAGCACGTGCCGCCCCCGGCGCCCCCGGTCTCCGCGGCAGGCGCCGCCGGGGGGTGGGACGCCGATCCGGCGCCCCTCCGGGATGCTGGGCGCACCTGCCTGCCCGATCCCGCCGAGCCGCCCTTCGCGCCCCTGCGGGAGGCCCGTCCGGCCGATGGCCCCCGCGACGGGGGAGCTGCCCGGGACAGGGCGGCCGACGCCTGGTCGCTGTACTTCCGTGGTACGGGTGGCGCCCCCGCCCCCGCCTCCGGCGCGCCGGGGGACACGGGTCCCGGTGCCGTACGCAGCCCCGGGCGGGCCGTGGCGGCGGACCCCGCCGGGGAGAGCGCCCCGGCCCCGGCCCCGGCCGCCGAGCCGGTCCCCGGCCGGGACGGCGAGCCGCGGACTGGTGCGGACGGCGTGTCCCGAGCGGCCCGCACCCCGGGCCCCGGCGCAGCCCCGGCCCCCCGCACGGCCCCCGACCCCCGCACCGCCCCGGACCCCCGCACCGCCCCGGACCTCGGCACCGCCCCGGACCTCGGCCGGGTTCCGGCACCGCGGCACACCCCGGACCGGCCGGCCGTGACCGTACCGGCGGCGCGGACGGACCCCGGCCGGCCGCCCCTGCCCCGGCGGCGGGCCCAGTCCCACCTCGCGCCCGAGCTGCGCGACGCCCCCGCCCCCCGGCGGGCCGACGCACCCGACGCACCCGTCCACGACCCGGGCCTGATGGCCGCCTTCCGGCGGGGCTTCGGCCTCGCCCAGTCGCAGGACGAGGCACGACCATGACCCCGACCCCCACCCCCCACCCCGGCAAGGAGCGCACCACCATGGGCGGCGAAACGGCCACGACGACCAGCCGGCTCTCGGATCTCGACTGGCTGCTCAGCGGCCTGGTCCAGCGGGTCCCGTACACCCGCAGCGCGGTGCTCCTCACCGCCGACGGCCTGGTCACCTGCCGCCACGGCCTCGACGCCGACAGCGCCGACCACCTGGCCGCGCTCGCCTCCGGCCTGTACTCCCTCGGCCGCAGCGCCGGATCCCGCTTCGGGGACGGCGCCGAGGTCCGGCAGGTGGTGGTCGAGCTCGACACCGCCCTCGTCTTCGTCTCCGCCGCCGGATCCGGCACCTGCCTGGCGGTCCTCGCGGACCGGGAGGCCGATGCGGGCGTGCTCGGCTACGAGATGGCCATGCTGGTCAAGAGCGTCCGCCCCTACCTGGCGGCCCCGCCGCGGCGCCCCCTCGCCGCCGACCCGGACCCGGCCGCGGACCGGGCCCCGGAGTGATGCGGGCCCGCACCGCGCCCGGCCGCGGTAACCCCCGCGACGCCGTGCCCTGGCTCGACGACTCGGCGGGCCGGGTGATGCGCCCGTACACGGCCAGCGGCGGACGCACCCGCCCCGCCGTCGCCCTGGACCTGCTGTCCCGGGTGACCGCGACGGGGGTGCGGCCGCGCACCGCCCTCGGCGCCGAGCACACCCTGGCCCTGCGGCTGTGCGCGGGCACCGCGGCCGTCACCGTCGCCGAGGTGGCCGGGCACCTGCGGCTCCCGGCCGTGGTGGTGAAGGTGCTGCTGTCCGACCTGATGGAATCGGGGGCCGTCACGGCGCAGGCGCCGCGGTTCCCCGGCGGCTCCTCCTTCGCCGCCGACGACCTCTCCCTGCTCCGGGCGGTGCTCGATGGCCTACGCAGACGACTGTGACACCCGCACCGCCCCCCTGCCCGCGACGCTCAAGATCCTGGTCGCGGGCGGGTTCGGGGCGGGCAAGACGACCTTCGTGGGCGCGGTGAGCGAGATCGAGCCGCTGTGCACGGAGGAGCTGCTCAGCGGGTTCGGCGAGGGCAGCGACCCGCTGGACGGCGTCGAGCGCAAGGCGACCACGACCGTCGCGCTCGACTTCGGCCGGATCACCCTGGACGAACGGCACGTCCTCTACCTGTTCGGCACGCCCGGCCAGCAGCGCTTCTGGTTCCTGTGGGAGGAGCTGTGCCTGGGCGCGCTCGGCGCGGTGGTCCTCGCCGACACCCGCCGGCTCGCCGACTGCTTCCCGGCCGTCGACTTCTTCGAGCGGCGCGGGATCGGATTCATCGTCGCCGTCAACGAGTTCGACGACGGCCACCGCTACACCGCCGAGGAGGTCCGCGACGCGGTGGGGCTCGGACCGGAGGTGCCCGTCGTACGGTGCGACGCGCGGCTGGCCGGCTCCGGCAACGGGGTCCTCGCGGCCCTCGTCCAACACCTGCTGTTCACGGCGGCATCCGCCCCGGCGGCAGACAACTCAGCGAAGTCCTCGGATTGGGGGGAACGGCCATGACGTACTACGAGTCGACCGGACACCTGCTGCTCACGCCGGTGGACCGGGAGGCGCCCGCACGCGCCGTCCGGCTGCGCGAACTGGGCCTGGGGGAGCGGGCGGACCCGGAGCTCGACGCCTTCGCCCGGCGGGTCGCGGGCGCGCTGGACGCGCCGTACGCGGGGGTCAACTTCGTCGGCGAGGAGCGGCAGTTCTTCGCCGGTCTGCACCACACCCCGGACGCCCCGGTGGGCGGCTACCCGGCACGGGTGCTGCCCCGCGACCACGGATACTGCCCGCACGTGGTGGTGCGGCGCAGGGCGCTGGTCCTGGAGGACGTGCGGGACTTCGCCCGGTTCGCCTGCAACGCGGTCGTCGACGAGTGCGGGGTGCGCTCGTACGCGGGGGCCCCGCTGACCGACGCACGGGGGATGGTGCTGGGCACGGTGTGCGTGGTGGACCTGGAGCCGCGCCGGTGGGGCCTGCAGGGGCTGGCGTCCGTGAAGTCCCTGGCGGCGGAGCTCGTGGACCTCATCCAGGCGCGCGAGGAGACCCTGCGGGCCGGCTGAGCGCCGGGGGCGGCACCGGGGCCGCGGCACACCCGGGAGGACGCGGCGACCGCGCCCTCCCGGGCCGGCCCTTCCCCGGCGGGGCCGCCGCAGGAAGGCGCGGTCACCGCACGACGGCCCGGTCACCGCAGGAAGGCGCCGATCCGCTCCCGCAGCCCGCGGGGGTCCAGGCCGTGCGCCTCGGTGTGCTCGTCGACGGTGCCGTAGCGGCGCAGCTCGGCCCGGCCCACGCCGAGCCCGAGGACGCGGTGCGGCACCTCCACCAGGGCGTGTGCGGCGGCCTGCGCGGAGGTCCCGGCCAGGTAGGGCTCGACCAGCACCACGTCGGCGGCCGCGCCGCCCACGGCCCGGTGCAGCGCCGCGTCGTCGAAGGGCCGCACGGTGCTCGCGTACAGCACCGTCACGTCCAGGCCCTCGGTCGCGGCGAGGACGTTGTCGAGCAGCGGGCCGACGGCGACGACCACGCCCCGGCTCCCCTCCCGCACGGTCCGCATCCCCAGCCCGGCCACCGGCTGCGGCGTCGCGTTCGACTGGAGAGACAGCCGGACGTACACCTTCTCGTCCCCGGCGGCGTACGCATGGCGCAGGAGGGCCTCGGCCTCGTCCGGGTGCCCCGGCACGTGGACGGTCCAGCCGTCGAGGGTGTCCAGCAGGGCCACGTCGCCCGGGGCCATGTGGGTGAACCCGCCGGCCGGCCAGTCGTAGCTCGCGGCCGCGCTGACCAGGACCCCGCCCGTGCCCTGGTGCCCGAAGTCCAGTTTGACCTGCTCGAAGGGCCGCTCCACGAGGAAGCTGGCGAAGGTGTGCATGACCGGCCGCATCCCGGTGAGGGCGAGCCCGCCGCCGACGCCGACGAGCAACTGCTCGCGGATGCCGACGTTGACCACGCGGTCCGGGTGGCGCCGCTGGGCGGGCCGGAACCCGTCCATGGAGATCTCGGCCAGGACCAGGGCCAGCCGCGGGTCCCGGTCGAGCTCCCGGGACGTGACCGAGATGAACCTGTCGCGCATGGTGTCCATGACGCTACCCCCTCATGCCTTCTTCTCGACGCGGGCGACCACGGCGTGCGGCCGGCCCGGATGCGGTGCGGTGTACGCGGCGTGCAGGGCCGCGTGGTCGCGCCCGTCCACGGTGGTCGCGGACCAGCCGGCGGCCTCGAAGCGGGAGGCGATCCCGCCCTGCCAGCCGTGGGTCGCCGAGGCGTTGTCGATCACCAGGGTGTGCAGCCGGTCCAGGCCGGCGGCGCCCGCGTACGCGATGGCCTCGTGGTTGCTGCCCTCGTCGAGCTCGGCGTCGCCGATCAGCACCCACACCGCCGGGTCCGTCAGCCCCTGGGCCCGCAGGCCCAGCGCACTGCCGACGGCCAGCGGCAGGCCGTGCCCGAGCGAACCGCTGGCTATCTCCACGCCCGGGATCAGGAGGCGGTCCGGGTGGTGTCCGAGCGGCGAGTGGTACGAGCCGAAGCCGCCGAGCCAGTCGACGGGGAAGAACCCCTTGGCGGCGAGCACGGCGTAGTACGCCATCGGGCCGTGCCCCTTGGAGAGCAGGAACCGGTCCCGCCCGGGATCCCCGGCCGTCCCCGGCCCGACCCGCAGCACCCGGTCGTAGAGCACCCACAGGGCGTCCAGGGTGGAGGTCGCCGCGGGCCCGTGCTTCTCGTCGCCGGTCATCAGCGCCATGAGGCGGTTCAGGTCCTCGTAGCGGAACTCGGATTCCGCGGTTGCGTGCGTCATGAAAGGATCATGCAACCTCAAGCGCGCTTGAGGTCAACAGCCGCCGGCGGCGACCCCCGGGGAAACCTGCGCGCGACCACCCCGGGAAGTGCGGTATTGTTCTCGTGCGCGTTCGGCGAGGGGGAAACCCCAGGTCAGCGGGCATCGGGACGTGGCGCAGCTTGGTAGCGCACTTGACTGGGGGTCAAGGGGTCGCAGGTTCAAATCCTGTCGTCCCGACTCGAAAGAGTCGCAGGTCAGAGGCCGTTTGGGAGCAATCCGAACGGCCTCTTGATCGTTTTTGGGCACCGGTTGGGACCGGTTGGGGGATCGGCGCAAGGCGACCGAAGCTCCAGGTGCTCACCGTGGGTGATCAGGTGAGGGCACCGTGCGCCGGGCGGGTGATGCCCGTTGTCCCTGCAGCCCCGCCGTCGCAGCAGGGACACCACGGCGTCCGCCATTTCATCTGCCGTACATGGAACGGCGGTTCCGCTTCATCTACTCTCGTCGCCATGGCAGCAGGAATCCCTCCTGCGCGCCGCCCCGTCGACCAAGGGCGCACGGCGAGCGCCCTGGGTACGGCCGCCCCGGCGCGGGGTGTTCTCCGGCCGCCCCGCCCACAACCACGGCGTGCGCAACAACCAGTCTCCGTACGCGATCCCCGCCCTGGCCGCCCGGCTCGCCGCCGACCGCGCGGCTCGACCCACACCACAGAGTCGCCGGCCGGGCGCCCCTACCGCGGGGGGTACGCCCGGCCGCCCACCGTCCCGACGGAGCCGCCATGTCCGATTGCTGCACCCCCGGCCACGCCCATGCCCCGACGCTCACCCTCGCGCCGCCGCCCCCGGCGCCCCCGGCCTCCCGGGTGGCCCGGCAACTGATCACCCTGCCCGGCGGCAGCTTCCTCATGGGCACCGACGACCCGGAGGGCTTCCCGGCGGACGCCGAGGGGCCGATCCGCGAGGTGGCCGTGGAGCCCTTCCGGATCGCGGCCACGGCCGTGACCAATGCCCAGTTCGCCACCTTCGCCAAGTCCACCGGCTACACGACGGAGGCCGAACGCTTCGGCTTCTCCTTCACCTTCGGGGCCTTCCTCGCCGACGAGGTCGCCGCGGTCTCCCCGCCCGTGGCGGCCGTCCCCTGGTGGCGGGCGGTGGAGGGGGCCAGCTGGCGCCACCCCGAAGGGCCCGGTTCGCATGTCACCGACCGGCAGAACCACCCCGTCGTCCACGTGTCCTGGCACGACGCCCAGGCGTACTGCGCCTGGTCCGGCACCCGCCTGCCCACCGAGGCCGAGTGGGAGTACGCGGCCCGCGGCGGCCTGGAGCAGCGCCGCTACCCATGGGGCGACGAGCTCACGCCCGACGGCCGCCACATGTGCAACATTTGGCAGGGCGAGTTCCCCGTGCTCAACACCGGTGCCGACGGCTACGTCTCCACGGCCCCCGTGAAATCCTTTCGGCCCAACGGCTTCGGCCTCTACAACACGGTCGGCAACGTCTGGGAGTGGTGCGCGGACTGGTTCACCCCCGGCGAGGAGACGTCCCGCGCCATGCGCGGAGGCTCGTACCTCTGCCACGACTCCTACTGCAACCGCTACCGCGTCGCCGCGCGGAGCTCGAACACGCCCGACAGCTCGACCGGCAACATCGGCTTCCGCGTGGCCGCCGACCTCGCCTGATACGGTCCGCCCGCACACCCGCCGGCCACCGACGAAGAGGCCGTTTCGGAGTGATCCGAAACGGCCTCTGGCATGGCGGGCGCCGGAGGTCAGGACACGGTGACCCGGGCCAGGGCCCAGGAGGTGTGGTCGAACGACGTGCGGTTGTTGGCGTCCTCGACCACCAGACGCAGGACGCGGACGCCCCGTACGTCGACGTCGACCGCGACCGGGCCGGTGGCCGCCGTGAGGGTGGGGGTGGTGAGGAGCAGGCGGTCGTCGCCGTAGACCTTGGCGCGGGTGGCGCCGAGGGTGCTCTGCTTGGCGGAGAAGTCGTCGATGCCGACCAGGGAGGTGAACCGTACGGCGGCGCCGCCGAGGTGGTAGGCGATGTCGCTGGGCGCGTGGACGCCCAGACCCTTGGGGTACGTCGTACCGCCGAAGGAGATCAGCGGGCCGTCGCCGGCGGCGCTCTTGCCGTTGGAGGTGTCGAGTTCCACCGGTCCCCAGCCGTTGGCGGCGCTGATCCAGGTGAGGTCGGAGAGGTAGGAGTCGCGCGTGGGGGCGGGGGGAGGGGTCGGGACGGTGCCCGTCGCCGGGTAGCGGACCGGGCCGGCCGGGATGAGGGCGGTGCCCTCCGCGGTGAGCTCCCACGCGGTCGCCGGTGCGGCGTCCACGGGAGGGGTGACCTGCCAGGAGGCGGTCAGCCGGGCGCCGACGGCGAGCTCCTCGGCCGTGGTCGCGGAGGCGGGGGCCACGGTCCATCCGGCGGGGGTGCGCAGGGCGAGCCCCGCGGTGGTCCAGGGCCGTGCGGACCCGTTGTCCAGGGTGGCGGTCACGGTGAACGCCTGGCCGGGGACGGCAAGGGGGGGCAGCGTCAGGCGGGTGCCGAACGGCGTGCGCGGATAGGTGTCCTTCCAGGAGGAGCGCATCAGCGCCACCAGTTCCTGGGCCGTGGCCGGGTACTTGTCGATGACGTTGTGGGCCTCGCCGAGATCGGATGCCAGGTCGTACAGCTCTACCTGCCACTTGTCGTCGGGCAGGGCGTGGTCGCGTTCGGGGGCGAAGCGCACGGCCTTCCAGTTCTCCCGGCGGACGGCCTCGGCGAGCCAGGTGGCGCGCTTCTTGTCCTGGGCGTTGGCCCGGCTGGTGACCCCCCATTCGTCGCGGAACCAGTACAGGTGCCCGTGGCGCGCCGAGTCGGCGCTGCCGGAGAGCAGGGGAGCGGCGGAGAGCCCGTCCACGTCGGTGGGGGCGGGGGCTCCGCCGAGCTCGGCGAGGGTGGGCAGGACGTCGGTCAGCGGGGTGGGGCGGTTGCTGGTGCCCCGCTGGACCCGGCCGGGGCCCCAGGCGATGAAGGGGACGCGTACGCCGCCTTCGTAGAGGTTGCGCTTGTAGCCGCGCAGCGGGCCGTTGGCGTCGAACAGGTCGGGGTTGACCCCGCCCTCCTCGTGCGGGCCGTTGTCGCTGGTGACGAGGACGACGGTGTCCTGCTCCAGGCCGAGGTCGCGGAGCCGGTCGATCACCTTGCCCACCAGCGAGTCGAAGTAACCGACCTGGGCCGCGTGGCCCTTGTCCGCAGCCGGCCAGCTCTGACCCGCATAGGCGCCGGTGTCGGGGATGTCGCTGGGCGCGTGCGGGACGTTCGGGGTGAGCAGGAGGAGGAACGGCTCGGAGGCGTGGGCGTCGATGAACTCCAGGGCGTGCTGTGCGAGGAGGTCGGGGGCGTACACGGCCTTGGCTCCGCCGGCGTTGGCGGGGATGGGCTCCTTGACCGCGTTGTGCCAGAGGTACTCGGGGTAGTACTGGTGGGCGTGGCTGTGGTCGATGTAGCCGTAGAACTCCTCGAAGCCGCGGGCGGCCGGATGGCTGTCCTGGCCTGCGGCCTCCGGTCCGAAGCCCCACTTGCCGATCACGGCGGTCCGGTAGCCGCGCGCTCGGAGCACCTGGGCGAAGGTGGTGTCGGTGGCGGTGAGCGAGCCCTGGCCCCCGGAGGAGGGGTTGGCGCGGACCGTGGAGTGGCCGGTGTGGAGCCCGGTCAGCAGGGAGCAGCGGGAGGGTGCGCAGACCGCAGCGGTGGAGTAGGCATCGGTGAAGCGGAGCCCCTCGGCGGCGAGCCGGTCCAGGCGGGGGGTGGTGATCAGCTTCTGGCCGTAGGCGCCGAGTTCGCCGTAGCCGAGGTCGTCGGCGAGGACGACGATGATGTTCGGCAGCCGGGGGCCGGAGCCGTCCGCCGTGTCCGGGGCCGTCACCGCGGGCACCGCCTGGGCCGACCCGGTGGCGGTGGCGGTGGCGGCGGTCAGACCGAGCGTCGCGGTCGAAGCGGCCAGGAAGGTACGGCGGCTGGGCATGGGTCCTGCTCCTCGGATGCGGGTACGACCGGGCCGGGTCGGGCCCGGCGTCTGTTGATGGTGCGCGGAGGAGCCGCACCAGGGCCATGCACAGAGCATGAAGAACGTGTGACAGCATCCGAGTCGGCGGTGGCGTCGACGACACGGACGTGCCGTTGCACGACGCCTGGCGGTGCGGCCGGAAGGGCGTCAGGACGGGTCGTGCGCATCGAACGCCCGCCCGGTCCGTGGCGCGGCGGGCGGGAGTTCGCCGGAGCCGCGGACGACGAGGCGGGTCGGGACGGTGACGGTCCGGGCCCGGGTGCGGTCGCCGTCGAGGCGGGCGAGGGCGAGTTCGGCCGCGGCGGCGCCGATGGCGGCAGGGTCCTGGGCAACGGCCGTGATGCCGGGCTCCAGCACCTCCGCGAACGGCAGGTCGTCGAAGGAGACGAGGGCGATGTCGCGTCGGCCGGCGCGGGAGAGGCCGAGCACGGTGCCCATGGCGGAGAGGTTGTTGGCGGCGAGGATCGCGGTCGGCGGTTCTGCCTGCCGCAGCAGTCGGACGGTGGCTTCCGCGGCCTCGGTCTGGGTGTGGCCGTCGACCACCAGCGAGCGGTCGTAGGGCAGGCCGGCGGCCGCGAGTGCCTCCCGGTAGCCGGCGAGGCGCTCGCGGCGGGTGAACAGGCTCACGGGGCGGTCGCCGACGAACGCGATCCGCCGATGGCCGCCGGCGATCAGGTGGGCCGTGCCCTCCCGGCACCCGTCCCGGTTGGAACTGACCACGCAGTCGGCGGTCAGGCCGGCGCCGGGCCGGTCGAGGAAGACCACCGGCACCCCGCTGCTGCGGGCCGTGCGCAGGTGGGCGTGGTCGGCCCGGACCGTGGGCGCCACCATCAGGGCGCTGACCCGGCGGGCCAGGAAAGTGGTGGTCAGCGCCCTTTCCCGGTCGGGGTCGTCCGCGCTGGAGCCCATCAGGAGGGTGAGGCCGCGGGTGCGGATCGCGTCCTCGATCCCTCCGGCGACGGTGCCGAAGAACGGGTTGCCCATGTCGGGGATGATCAGCCCGACCGTGGTGTCCGGGCCGCCGGTGCGGATGTTGCGGGCCATCAGGTTCGGCTGGAAGCCGAGCTTCTCGACGGCCGCCAGGACCTTCTCCCGCGTCTGGGCCGAGGTCGGGCCGTCGCCGTTGAGGACCCGGGAGACGGTCTTGGCGCTGACGCCGACCTCCTGGGCCACATCGTGCAGCGTCGTACGACGGGGCGCGGCCATGTACCCACCTTCGCCAGGCAGGGGCTCCGGCCTCGCGTGCCGGGCCACTGCGGAGGACTGTCCTGTCAGTTGGTGCCGATCCCGGCGGCCTTGGCCGCGTCGGCATCTGCGACCACGGTACCCCCGCCGTCCTGGTCGACGGTCAGTGCGCCGGTCATGATGGCGACGACCTCCGACATCGAGTAGTCGCCGGGGTTGATCAGGGCCGCGCGGCGGCCCATGCGGTGCACGTGGATCCGGTCGGCGATCTCGAAGACGTGGGGCATGTTGTGGCTGATCAACACCACCGGAAGGCCCTTGTCGCGGACACGACGGATCAGGTCGAGCACCTGTCCGGACTCCTTCACGCCCAGCGCGGCCGTGGGCTCGTCCATCACCACCACGCTGCGGGCCCAGGCGACGGCGCGGGCCACGGCCACGGCCTGGCGCTGGCCGCCGGAGAGCGTCTCGACCGGCTGGGTGAGCGAGCGCAGGCCGATCTTGAGGTCGGCCATGTGCGCGGCGGCCTCCTGGCGCATCCGCTTCTTGTCGAGCATGCGCAGCACGCTGCCGAGCGGGCCGGGCCGGCGCAGCTCACGGCCGAGGAACATGTTGGAGGCGATGTCCATCGAGGCGGCGACGGCGAGGTCCTGGTAGACGGTCTCGATGCCGTGGCCCCGGGCGTCCTGCGGGCCGTTGAAGCGGATGACCTCGCCGTTCAGGCGGATCTCCCCCTCGTCCGGGGTGACGGCGCCGGTGAGGGCCTTGACGAGGCTGGACTTGCCGGCGCCGTTGTCGCCGATGACGGCGAGGACCTCTCCGGGCAGGAGGTCGAAGTCGGCGCCGTCGATGGCGGTGACGTGGCCGTAGCGCTTGACCAGACCGCGGGCCTGCAGGACGGGCGTGGGAGTGCGGATGCTCATCAGCGGCTCCTCTTCCGGGAGATCTGGTCGATGGTGACGGCGAGGACGACCAGGACGCCGGTGATCAGCGTCTGGTAGATGGAGGCGACGCCCATCAGCTGGAGGCCGTTGCGGAACACGCCGACGATGAGGGCGCCGATCAGGGAGCCGAGTACGCTGCCGCGGCCGCCGAACAGGCTGGTGCCGCCGAGCACCACGGCGGTGATGCTGTCGAGGTTGTCCGTCTGCCCGGCCTGCGGGTCGCCCACGCCGGTGCGGGAGACCAGCAGCAGGGCGGCGATGCCGTAGACCAGTCCGGCCAGCGCGTACAGGCCGATGGTGAGCCGGCCGACGCGGACGCCGTTGAGGCGGGCGGCCTCGGAGCTGTTGCCCAGTGCGTACACGTGCCGGCCCCACGAGGTGCAGCTCAGCAGGTAGGCGAAGACGGCGAACAGCGCCAGGGCGACGAGCGAGCCGTAGGTGACGTCGGTCCCGCCGAGCGGGAAGGTGCCGCCGAGGAACGTCAGCGAGCTCGGCAGGTCGGAGACGGTCTGCTCGTCGGAGTAGATGTGGGTCAGCGCGAACGCCACGTTCAGCATGCCGAGCGTCACGATGAACGGGGGCAGCGGGACCAGCTTCACCAGCAGACCGTTGACCAGTCCGAAGCCGGCGCACACCGCCAGCCCGAGGGCGATCGCGACCGGCGGCGGCACCGTGCCCTCCGCGGCCGTCTTGGCGATCAGGATCGATCCGAAGGCCATCACCGCCCCGCAGGACAGGTCGATGCCGGCGGTCAGGATGATCAGCGTCTGGCCGACGGCCAGCGTGCCGACCACCATCACCTGTTGGATGATCAGTGAGAAGTTCCCGCCGGAGAGGAACTGGTCCGTCGTCAGGGAGAAGAAGGCGCACGCCAGGACGAGAGCGGCCAGCGGGCCTGCGGTCGGCGCGGCCACGAGCCGGCGGGCGAGCGTCGGCCCGGTGAGGTCCGCGTACGGGGCGGTGGATGTGGTCATGTGGAGGTCCTTGCCGGTGGAGCGGGTCGACGAGCCGAGCGGGCGGCGTCGCGACGGCGCTGGGGAGGCGGCCCGGGCGTCCGGGTCGGGGCGGAGGCCGGCCCGGGCCGCTGGTTCGGAGCGGGGCGGATCAGCCCCAGCAGCGGGCCAGGCCGAAGCCGGTGTCCTCGGCGTCCACGCCCGTCTGCGGCTTGTCCGTGATCAGGGTGACGCCGGTGTCGGTGTAACCCGCGGTCCTGGTGCCGGTCCTGGCGAATTCGACGACCGCCTTGACGCCCTTCTCGGCCATCAGCAGCGGGTACTGCTGCGAGGTCGCCGCGATCTTCCCGTCCTTGACCGCCTGGGTGCCGGTGCAGCCGCCGTCCACCGAGACGATCAGCACGTCCTTCTCCCGGCCCTTGGCCTTCAGCGCCGTGTACGCGCCGAGCGCGGCGGGCTCGTTGATCGTGTAGACGAGGTTGATGTCGGGCGCCTTCTGCAGGCAGTTCTCCATCGCGGTCTGGCCCTTGGCCTGGTCGCCGCCGGTGTCCTGCGAGCAGGCGACCGACGGATCTCCGGCCGCGACGCCGAAGCCCTGCAGGAAGCCGTCGTGGCGCAGCCGGCCGACGGCCACGCCGGGGGCGAGGTCCAGGGTGGCGATCTTCGCGGGCTTTCCGGCCATGGCGGCCTTGGCGTACCTCCCGATCAGCTCGCCGGCCTTCTTGTTGTCGGTGGCGAACAGGGCGTCGGTGCCGTCCTGCGGGTCGGTCGGACTGTCCAGTGCGATCACCAGCACACCCTTGGCGCGGGCCTTCTTGATCGCCGGCAGGATCGCCTTGGAGTCGCTGGGAGTGATCAGGATGCCCTTGACGCCCGAGGCGACCATGTTCTCGATCGCGGCGATCTGGCCGGCGTTGTCGCCGTCGAATTTGCCTGCCGCCGTGGTCAGTTCGACGCCGCCCTCTTGCGCGGCCTTCTGCGCGCCTTCCTTCATCTTCACGAAGAACGGATTGGTGTCCGTCTTGGTGATCAGGCCGACCTTGACCGCGCCTGCGGAGGAACCGGCAGCGGCGGATCCCTTCGAGCCCGCGCCGCAGGCGGTCAGCGAGAGCGCCAGGGCACCGACGAGGACGGTGGCGGCGGCTTTGGACAGGGCGGGACGGGGCGTGCGGGACATCGTGGGCTCCTAGAAGTGCGGCCCGGTGGGGCTTGGCTGGGGCGGCGGCGACCGGCAGTGTCATCGTTGACTTATGTCAGCGTTGACATTCGCTTGACGAGGATGATGAAGTCTGCGCGTCCGGGGTCACAACCCCCGGAGCCGTAACGACTGGGTAACGCGCCCTCAACAACCCGTACTCATCTGCGGAATGGACCCGCGACCCCCGTGGACCCGACCCGAGGCCCTTGCGGCCTCGCGGTCCTCGCAATCCAGCCCACCCGATCCCGAAAGGGGGACCGATGGCCCAGCGCCCGATCGCCGTCCTCGGCGAGTGCGTCGCCGACGCCTTCGCCGACACCTCCGCCGACACCTTTGGCGAGACCGGCCGACCACGTCCCGGCGAGCTCGCCCTGCGCGTCATGCCGGGCGGCGGACCGGCCAACACAGCCGTGGCGCTCGCCCGGCTCGGTACCACCACACGCTTCCTCGGCCGGATCTCCACCGACCCCTTCGGCGACCTCTTCCGCGCCCACCTGACCTCCTCCCGCGTCGACCTCACCGGCGTCGTCGCCGCGCCCGAGCCCAGCACGATGGCCCTCGCGACCTTCGACGAGCAGGGGCAGGCCCGTTACTCCTTCCACGCCGAGGCCACTGCCGACTGGCAGTGGACCGACGCCGAACTCGACGCCGTCCACAGCTCGGACGCGTCCTGTCTGCACACCGGCTCCCTCGCCCTGGTCCGTGAGCCCGGCGGCGAGCGGATCGAGCACCTGCTCGCACGGGCGCGCGCCGGCGCGACCATCTCCATCGACCCCAACGTCCGCCCGCTGCTCGTCGACCCGCGCGTCTACCGGTCCCGCCTCGCCCACTGGTGCACGATGACCGACATCCTGCGCGTCAGTTCGGACGACCTGGACCTGCTCATGCCGGGAGAGGCACCCGAGCGGGCCTGCGACATCTGGCACCTGGCCGGAGTGCGGCTGGTCGTGATCACCCTGGGCGCCCACGGCGCGCTGGCCTCCCTGGACGGCGTCCGGGTGCGCGTACCCGCGCCGCCGGCCGAGGTCGTGGACACCATCGGCGCGGGCGACTCGTTCACTGCGGGGCTGCTGCACCACCTGTCCCTGGCCGGCCGGTTGGGCGGAAGACTGGACGGTCTGACCATCGGCGAGGTCACCCGCGCCTGCGCCTACGCCGCCCGCGTCGCTGCTCTCACCTGCTCCACCGCGGGCCCCAACCCGCCATGGGCACACGAGCTGGACGGGGGTCCGCTCTCACCGGCCGGCGGTGGCCGGTGAGGGCGGCCGGGGGCGGAGGGGACGGCGCCGTGCCGGTACCCGCCGGCGCGGAGCGCGTGCCGGGGTACGCGGCTGTCACGCGCAGTCGAAGCGGTGCCGGGCCGTCTCGATGGCGGCGAGATAGCGGTGGGTCCAGTCGCACATGCCGTCGACCGTCGCGCGCAGGGCCCGGCCCGGCTCCGTGAGGGTGTACTCGACGCGTGGCGGCACGACGGGGTGCACGGTTCGTTCCACCAGACCGTTGCGCTCCAGCAGGCGCAGGTTGTGGGTGAGCATCTTGTGGCTGATCCCCTCGACCTCGTTGCGCAGTTCGGTGAAGCGCAGGGTGCGGTCGCCCACCGCTTCGATGATCAGGAGCGCCCACTTGTTGGCGATGTCCGAGAAGATCTCCCGTGCCAGGGAGTCCGCCCGCGTCACATCTGCCTCGTCCTTGGCCGAGCCGTTGAGCTGCTTGGTCACCATGAGGTTCCTCAGTCACCGAAAAGTGCGTTCTTCCAGGTCAGGGCTCACTCTCTTACGGTTCCCGAGTAACCGCAAGAGAGTACGAGGAGGTAGTCGGCATGGCCGTCACCCTGGTGGACCCCGACGGATTGCCCACGATCGACGTCTACCGGCAGATGGCGATCGCATCCGGTTCCCGGATGGTGTTCGTCGCCGGGCAGGTCGCCTGGGACGCCGAAGGGCGCACGGTCGGCGCGGGCGACCTGGCAGCGCAGGTCGAGCAGTGCTGTCTCAACGTCGGCACCGCCCTGGCCGCCGCCGGCGGGACCTTCGACGACGTGGCGAAGGTGACCGTGTACGTCGTCGACTGGACGCCCGACAAGATGCCGCTGCTCCTGGACGGCATCTCCCGGGCAGCGGCGAAGCTCGGCACCGCGCCGCTGCCGCCGGCCACACTGGTGGGTGTGGCGGCATTGCACGTCCCCGAGCACCTGGTCGAGATCGAGGCCGCCGCGGTCCTCGACTGACCGGTCCGCACGCCCGGCCCGCGGAAGTGCCGACGCCGACCGCCGCCGGCCGCTTACGCCCGTTCGGCCGGGCTGCGCCGGACGGCCCGTCAGGCGGTCCGGGCGCGTCGCGCCCGGAGCCGCGCGGTGGCTGGGATGCTGGGGCGCATGGCACCCGGAGGCTCTGCGCCGCGTCCCACGTCCGCTTCCACCACCCTGCTGGCACTCGCGTCCGCGCAGTTCCTGATGGCGCTGGACAGCTCGGTCATGAACGTCTCGATCGCGACGGTCGCGGCGGACGTGCACTCGACCGTGGCGGGCATCCAGGGCGCCATCACCGCATACACCCTCGTCATGGCGATGTTCATGATCCCCGGCGGGAAGGTCGGGGCCCTGATCGGCCGCAAGCGGGCCTTCGTGATCGGTGGCGCGGTGTACGGCTGCGGGTCGTTCACCACCTCGATCGCCCCGAACCTGCCCGTGCTGCTGCTCGGCTGGTCGTTCCTGGAGGGCATCGGTGCGGCCCTCATCCTGCCCGCCATCGTGGCGCTGGTCGCCGAGAACTTCGTCCCCGAACGGCGGCCGGCCGCGTACGGGCTCGTCACCGCGGCCGGCGCCGTCGCGATCGCCCTGGGGCCGCTGATCGGGGGGCTGGCGACGACCTACTTCTCCTGGCGCTGGGTCTTCGCCGGCGAGGTGGTCCTCGTCATCGTCATCCTGCTGCTCGCCCGCCGTGTCGCCGACGCCCCGGTCGGCGCCCGGGCCGGCATCGACGTCGTCGGCGCCCTGCTGTCCGTCTTCGGACTCGGCCTCTTCGTCTTCGGGGTGCTGCGGTCCTCGGTGTGGGGCTGGTTCCTGCCGAAGTCCGGCGGTCCGGCATGGTTCGGGCTGTCGCCGGTCGTCTGGCTGATGGGGGCCGGCCTGCTCCTGATGTGGCTCTTCCTCACCTGGGAGGCCCGCGTCGCCGGGCGCGGCCGGGAACCCCTCGTGGATCCGGGACTGCTGGACAACCGGCAGCTGACCGGCGGTCTGACGATCTTCTTCTTCCAGTACCTGGTGCAGATGGGGGTGTTCTTCCTCGTCCCGCTGTACCTGTCGGTCGCGCTCGGCCTGTCGGCCCTCGACACCGGGGTGCACATCCTGCCCCTGTCGGTCACGCTGATGGCCGCGGCGCTCCTGATCCCCCGGCTGCTGCCGGACGTGTCGCCGCGCCGGGTGGTGCGCCTGGGGGTCCTCGGGCTGCTGGCCGGTGCGCTCGTCCTGCTGGGCGCGCTCGACGCCGACTCGGGCGCCGGGGCCGTGACGGTCCCGCTGCTGCTGATCGGGCTCGGCATGGGCGCGCTGGCGTCCCAGCTCGGTTCGGTGACCGTGTCCGCCGTGCCGGACGAACGCAGCGCCGAGGTGGGCGGCGTACAGA
Source organism: Streptomyces sp. NPDC046866 (assembly GCF_040704625.1). Classification (NCBI taxonomy): domain Bacteria; kingdom Bacillati; phylum Actinomycetota; class Actinomycetes; order Kitasatosporales; family Streptomycetaceae; genus Streptomyces; species Streptomyces sp. NPDC046866. The sequence continues at coordinate 477,125 of NZ_JBEYXN010000002.1, read as the reverse complement.
ACTCCGTGACCAACCTCGGTGCCTCGATCGGGACGGCGCTGGCCGGATCGGTCATGCTCGCGGTGCTGACGTCCTCGTTCCTCTCCAGCATCGAGCAGAACCCGGCCGTTCCGGCTTCCGTCAAGTCCCAGGCCTCCGCCGAACTCGACAGCGGGGTCCCCTTCCTCTCCAACGCCGACCTCACCACGGCCCTCGACAAGGCGGGGGCGAGCCCGCAGGTGTCCCAGGCCGCCCTCGAAGCCAATGCGCAGGCCCGGCTGAAGGGCCTGCGCGCCGCACTCGGGATCCTCGCCCTCACCGCCCTGCTCGCGCTGTTCTTCACCCACCGGATCCCGACGGTCCAGCCCCGTTCACCGGGCGCGGCACCCGCCCCCGAACGGTGATTCCGGCGGTACGCACGGAGCCGGTGCGCGGCACGCCGCGCACCGGCTCCCCACCGGCGGCCGATCCCGGCGGGGCTGCCTAGCCCAAGACCTTCGCCTTGGCCCTTTCGTACTCCTCGGGCGAGATGTCCCCGCTGGCCCGGAGCCGGGAGAGCCTGTCCAGCTCATCGGCGGGGCTGCGTGTGCCGGCCGTCTCGCGGATGTAGGCGTCCAGGTCCGCCCGCTGCTCGCGGACGTGCTTGATCTCGCGGGTGCCCATGCCCTTGCCGCGCGCGATGACGTAGACCAGCACGCCGAGGAAGGGCAGGATCAGAACGAAGATCAGCCAGCCGGCCTTCGCCCATCCGCCCAGCCCGTCGTCCCGGAAGATGTCGACGACGATGCGGAACAGCAGGATGAACCACATCACCCACAAGAAGATCCACATGATCGTCCAGAACGCGCCCAACACGGGGTAGTCGTAGGCGAGGAACTGGCTCACCATCGTGCGCCTCCTTCTTCGAGCACGGCGCCGGGCGACGTGCGGGCCGGGTGGGCCCCGGCTGTTCGCCTCCAGGATCGGTGCGCGGGCCGCCGGCGCCCTCACCCGTGACGGGTGGTTCGGAGGACCGGCGCCGGTCTGCCGGGAGGCGCCTGCGCCGCTGCGCCGGGAGCGCTACTGCGGTTCCCGGGTGCCGGCGGTCTGGCGCCGGACGGCTGCCTCCACCGCACCGAACACGATCCGCGTGGCCACGCCGACGGCCAGGATGTTGCCCGTCATCTGCGTCATCGTCACGATCCGCGCGGGCTCGGTGCGGGGCACGATGTCCCCGAAGCCGACCGTGCTGAACACGGTGAGCGTGAAGTACAGGGCGTCGGTGCGGGTGAGGGGCTCGGTGAAGCTCCCCGGCGCCGATTCCTCCAGGAGGAAATACGTCGTCGAGTAGAGCAGCAGGAACAGCGGCATCGTGGTCGCGAGCGCCTCGGCCGCCCGCAGCCGCGGGTGGGCGGAGCGGGTGATCGACCGGATCTGCAGGGCGAAGATGGCCGCGACGGCGGTCAGGCCGAGGGCCAACGTGGTGACGTCGATGCTCTTGCGGGTGAAGGGCAGCAGGAAGTACGCGCAGACCAGGACCGTCACCGTGCCCAGGGACCGCACCGTGACGACCAGCGCGGCCCGGCCCGGGCGGCGCCGGCCGCGCGCGGGCGTCGCGGTTCCGGCGGGCGGAGTGCTGCCGGGGGAGGAGCCCGTCGCGTCCATCCCTGCCTCCTGTCCAGCCTCACCCGTCCTGGAGGACAGCATGGACCACACGGCCCCGGATCACCGGAATGCGGTGCTGCGGGCGCCGGTGTGCACACGGACGGGCGCGCCCGTCCGCCGTTGCCGCCCGTCCGCCCGTCCGCCCGGCTGTCCCGCCGCCCCGCCGTCCCTCAGTGGGACAGGGACGACTTGGCGGCCAGGATCACCGCGCCGAGCACCAGGTTGACCGCGGCGGAGACGGCGACCAGGCGCCGGGGCGCCCCCGCGCGCACGGCTCCGGCGACGGCCCAGCCGATCTGGCCGCACAGGGCGACGGCGAACGACAGCCACACCGCCCCCCTGAGGTCCAGCCCGAGCAGGGGGCTGATCGCCATGGCGGCGGCCGGGGGCACCGCGGCCTCGACGATGGACCGCTCGCCCTTGCACACCGCCCGCAACTCCCGCCTCGTCAGATGCCCGTTGGCCAGGGTGATGCCGAACAGGTGCGCGTAGACGTGGGCGGCCCAGAAGACCAGCCCCGTGCACAGCAGCAGCGCGGCCAGCTGCGCCCGCGGGTAGTGCCCGAACGTGTCCGCCCCGATGAGGACGGAGGCGGCCAGCATCGAACCGTAGACGGCGCCCGTGTAGTCGACGGGCGCCCGGTCCGGTGAGCGCCGCCAGTGCCAGTGCCCCCGGCGGGCTCCGACGGCACGGGGCTCCTCGAGCGCCGCCGCCCGGGCACCGCCCGCGGGCCCGGAGGGCTGCTCCGGCCGTCGCCCGCCCGCCGCCCGGCCCATCGTCAGGGCGAGCCTGCGCACACCGGCCCAGTCCATCGGGACGCCCGCCCGGTTCCCCGGCCGGTGCCTCGGTACGACGACGCGCAGCGCGCCTGGCTCCACGCGGCAGCGGACCGGCGCGGGCACCATGACCGACTCGCCGTCGATCCCGACGCGCACGAGCGGCGCGTCCGATTCCACCAGCACCTCGCGGGCGGTGAGCGCGGTCAGTCCCGAGGAGTGGCGGCCGCGCAGGATGCCCGCGGCCTGGGCGGCGTTGTCCACCTTCACGCCGAGCACGCCGAGGACGCCCCGGTCGAGCCGGCTGCGCCGGCCCAGGCCTGCCGCGTCACCGGTTCCGTAGGGGTTGTTGCTGACCAGCACCGCCTGCGGGTCCTCGACCGTGGTGCCTTCCGCACGCAGCGTGAGCCGGGGGCCGGTCTGGCGCGCCAGCAGGTCCGGCAGCAGGCCCAGGGTCGTACGGATCTTGTCGTCGCGGTACGCCGGGCTCTGCACCACCTCGGCGTAGGTGCCGAAGGAGGCGTTGTTGACGAAGGCGCGCCCCCCGACGCGGCCGAGGTCCACCCGCAGTTCGATGCCGTCGGTGAGGGCGTCCAGACAGGTCGACGGGTCGCGCCGGTCCAGCCCCAGGTCCATCGCGAAGTGGTTGCGGGTGCCGGCGCTGATGACCAGGAACGGGACGCCGCGCTCGGCGGCGACGTCGGCGACCAGGGCCTGCGTGCCGTCGCCCCCGGCGACCCCGAGGAGATCGGCCCCGCGGTCCACGGCGCGGCGCGCGAGCTCCGCGACGTCCTCGTGGTGGTCGGGGTCGAGCAGCACCACCTCGGCGCCGAGCGCCTCGGCCTTCTCGCGCAGGCGGAAGGCCCCGACCTTTCCTCCCCCGGACCGCGGGTTCATGATCAGGAAGGGGTGCTGCGGAGCCGGCGCCGGCCGTCCCGGCATGCGGGACCGCCCCTCGTCGGCCAGGGCGGACCTGCCGGACTCCACGGCCAGTGCCCACAGGCCCACCGCGCACATCACCACCCACAGCAGCTCTGCGCGCACGTACGAGACGACCACGGCGACGGGCGCCCCCAGGGCGAGGGCCAGGGCGATCCAGCGGACCGGCCCGCGGTGCGCGAGGAACAGCCACGCCGTCGCCGCGGTGACGGCCACCCCGGCCAGTGCCACCGCCACCAGGACGATGCTGCGCAGTCCGGCGAAGACCAGCATGACCACGAGCGCCGCCACGCCCGCCAGCAGCGCCACACGGGCCTTGGCGTGCATGCTCACGCGGCTCACCTCCACTCCGCCCCACCCGTACGACGTCCATTCGCGGCCCGGACCCGCCCGGCCCGCATCGCCCGGGCCGGGCGATGTGCGCGGTGTGCGATCAAGACGGCGGGGAGTGACCATGGACAGGCAGTGCTCGGGGCCCCGTCGCCGCTCGGCAGCGGCTCCGGCGGCGGGAGCGGACACGAACACGAGGGCGGAGAAGGGCCCCGACCGCGTCGAGCCGCCCCCACCGGGGGTATGACCTCATGACCGTGCCTCTGAACGGCGACCCCCTGCTCGCCGCCAAACTCGCCGTGCCCGTCCAGGCCCCCGGCCTGGTGCGCCGACAGCGGCTGCTGAACCGGCTCACCCGGGGGACCGCGGGACCGCTGACGCTGATCACCGGGGCGCCCGGCGTCGGGAAGACCGCCCTGGCCGCCTCGTGGGCCGGGTCCGCCTCCGCGCCCGGACCCGTGGTCTGGGTGACGGTGGACGAGGACGACACCCCCGGCGTGTTCTGGGCCTACGTCATCGAAGGGCTCCGGCGTTCCGGGGAGCTGGCCGAGGACGCCCTCGCCACGCCCGTCTGCGCGGACGACGTCGACCACTCCCTGCTGGTCCGCGTCGCCTCCGCACTCGAAGGCGCGCCCGGCCCGCTCGTGGTGGTCGTCGACGGCCTCGAAAAGGCCCGGGGCACAGCCGTGCACGGCGGCCTGCGGTTCGTCCTGGACCACGCCGGTCCGGCCCTCCGGCTCGTCCTCACCAGCCGGGAGGACCCGCCGCTGCCGCTGCACCGCTACCGGGCCGAGGGCCGCATCCACGAGATACGGGAGCACGACCTCGCGTTCACCCGGCCCGAGGCGGTCCAACTGCTGCGCGGCGAGGTGCCGTCCTCCGACGACCACCTGGTGGACCTCCTCCTGGAACTCACCGAGGGCTGGGCCGCCGGCCTGCGCCTGTGCGCCCTCGCGATGGCGCGCTGCGAGGACCCCGCCGCCTTCGCCCGTTCCTTCACCGCGTCCGAGCAGGCGGTGTCCGACTACCTCCTGAGCGAGGTCCTCGCCGTCCAACCGGAGCCGGCCCGCGAGCTGCTGCTGCGCACCGGCATCCTGAACCACATCCACCCCGACCTCGCCGCGGTCCTGACCGGGCGGACCGACTCCGGCCGCATCCTGCAGGACCTGACCCGCTGCCACGCGTTCGTGGAACCGCTCCCCGGCACCCGGTGGTACCGCTTCCACCCCCTGTTCGCCGAGGTGCTGCGCGCCCACCTGCGCAGCCGCCGGCCCGAGCTGGAACCCCGGCTCCACCGCCGCGCCGCCCGCTGGTACGCCGAACAGGGCCGCAGCGCCGAGGCGGTGGACGAGGCCGCCTCGGGCGGCGACTGGGACTTCGCCGCCGCCGAGACCGTGCGGCACCTGCTGGTCGCCCCCATCCTCGCCGGCTCCGGTGGCGCCCCCTCCGCCGACACCTTCTCCCGCATGCCCGACGACACCCCCGGCGCCCGGCCCGCGCTGGTCGCCGCCGCCTGCTGCCTGGCCCGCCATGACGTCGCGGGCTGCCGCTCCCGGCTCGCCCGCGCCGAGCAGGGGCCGCAGCAGGGGCCGGACGGCGCCGGCCCGGACGCCGAACCGGCCGACCGGCTCACCGCCGCCCTCCTGCGGCTGCTGTCCGCCCCCGGCCCCGACGACGAGGCCGCGCACAGGGTCACCGCACTCATGGCGCGGATACCGCCCGAGGAGTGCATGCGCCACCCCGAGCTGGAACCGCTGCGCCTGTACGGGCAGGCCTGCGCCCGCCTGCGCGGCGGCCGCCTCCGCTCCGCCCGCGACGGTCTCGAACAGGCGGTGCGGGCCTGCTCCGGCGACGCCACGGTCCTGCTGCGCCACCGCTGTCTGGGACGGCTGGCCCTGGCCGACGCCGTGGCCGGAGAACTGACCCTCGCCGAGGAGCACGGCGCAGCCTCCCTGGCCCTCGCCGACCAGCACGGCATCCCCGACTCCCACCGCTCCGGCGCCGCCGGCCTGGCGCTCGCCGCCGTGGCCGTCGAACGGGAGGAGCTCGCCGCGGCCGGCGTGCAACTGGACCGCGCCGAGCTGCTCGCCGACACCCACCGCGACCCCGACCTCCTGATCGAGCGGTCGGTGCTCCGCGCGCAGCTGGAGACCGCCCGGGGCCGCTGGGACGCCGCCCGCAGCCACCTCGACGGCCACATCGAGGAGGCGGCCGCGTCCCCGCCCGGGCCGTCCGCGCGCCTCGCCGTCGCCTGCGCCGCCGCGGCTCTGGCCCGGGGCGACGTGGACACCGCAGCCGCCGCCCTGGACCACGTCCCGGCGGACGACGGCCCCCCCTCGCACACCGTGGCCCTCGCGCAGGTCCGTGCCGCCGCCGAGGACCCCGTACGGGCCCTGGAACTGATCGAGACCGCAGAGGGGGCCGACGAGGCGACCGCGCCCGATCGGGTCCGCCTGGGCCTGCTGCGCGCGCACCGGGCGCTCCTCGACGGCCGGGAGGACACGGCGCGCACCCTGCTCGTACAGGCGCTCGACACCGCGCGCCCCGAGGGGCTCAGGCGGCCGTTCACGGAGGCGGGCCCCTGGGTACGGCACCTGGCCGCCGGCCTCAACGGGCGCAGCGCCTCCTACGCATGGCTCGCCGCCCCGCACGGCCCGGCCGGCCGGGCGGTGGCCGAGGAGCTGAGCCCCCGTGAGCGGGAGGTCCTCCAGCAGGTGGCGCGCATGATGTCCACCGAGGAGGTCGCCGCCGAGCTGCACCTGTCCGTGAACACCGTCAAGACGCACCTGCGCGGCATCTACCGCAAGCTGTGCGTCTCCCGCCGGCGCGACGCGGTGGAGCGCGCCCGCGCACTGCACATGCTGTAGCAGCGCCGGCACCCGCTCCGGCCCATCCTCACCTGCGACGGGTGAGGTGCGCCGGTGGGCCGCGGACCACCATGGACGAGGCGGACCCGACGGGGCTGCGGCGACTGGGAGGGAAGGACGGCTGCCCATGCGCTACGAATTTCGGATCACGGGCCACGTGTCCGAGCCGGTGTCCCATGCTTTCCCGGAACTCAACGAGCTCCCGGCGGCCCGCCAGACCCTCTTCTTCGGAACCGTGACGGACGAGGCACACCTCTACGGCCTGCTCGGGCGGTTCCGGGACCTGGGGCTGCACGTCGAGGAGATGCGACGCCTGCCCGACTGACCGGGCAGGGCCGTCCAGGACCCACGACCCACGCAGGCAGGAGGCGCAGCGCCGTGACCACGTCCGAAGTCCCCACGGGCGACGCCCTCACCCCGGCCGAACGCGCCGCGCGCGGCAAGCGGGCGCGCGCGGTCCTACGGCGCTCCGACCAGGCGCGGTTCGACCCGGGCGAGGACCGGCCCGACCCCGTCGAGGTCCTGCTGGCGCAGGCCGCGACCCGGGTGCCGGAACTTGTCCCCCTCCGGCACGGGCGCATGCTGAAGTCGCCCTTCCGCTTCTTCCGCGGTGCGGCCGCCGTGATGGCCGCAGACCTCGGACGCGCCCCCCACACGGGGCTGACCGTGCAACTGTGCGGCGACGCCCACGTCATGAACTTCGGCCTCTTCGCCTCGCCCGAGCGCTCGCTGGTCTTCGACGTCAACGACTTCGACGAGACGTATCCCGGCCCCTTCGAATGGGACGTCAAACGCCTCGCGGCCAGCCTGGCCGTCGCCGGCCGCGACAACGGCCTCACACCGCAGGAGCGGGCCGCCGTCGTGGGCGAAGCAGCCTCGGCGTACCGGCGGCGGATGCGGCGCCTGGCCGAGATGCGCGTCCTGGACGTCTGGTACGCGAAGGACGACTCCGAGGACCTCCGCCTGATCGCCGCACAGGGCGGCGACCGCATCCTGCGCCGCATGGACCGGACCTTGGCCAAGGCCCGTACCAGGGACCACGTCCAGGCCCTCGCCAAGCTCACCCACCGCGTCGACGGGAAGCTGCGCATCGCGCCGGCCCCGCCCCTGATCGTGCCCCTGTCCGACCTGCTGGGCGGCTCCGCCCGCACGGACCTGGACACCGCCGTGGGCGGCCTGGTCGAGGCCTATGCGCAGAGCCTGTCCCCCGAGCGCCGCCAACTGCTCTCCCGCTTCCACCTGGTCGACGTCGCCCGCAAGGTGGTCGGCGTCGGCAGCGTCGGCACCCGCTGCTGGATCTTCCTGCTGGCCGGCCGGGACGACGACGACCCGCTCCTGCTCCAGGCGAAGGAGGCCCAGGACTCCGTCCTCGCCCCCTACACCGCCCCGGCGGCCTATGAGAGCCAGGGCCAGCGCGTCGTGTCGGGGCAGCGGCTGATGCAGGCCACCAGCGACATCTTCCTCGGCTGGATGCGGGTCACCGGCCTCGACGGCCTGGGCCGGGACTTCTACGTCCGCCAGCTGCTCGACTGGAAGGGCGGCGTCCCCGTGGAGACGATGCGCCCGGAGGGCCTGCGCCTGCTCGCCCGGGCCTGCGGCTTCTCCCTCGCCCGGGGCCACGCCCGCTCCGGCGACCCCATCGCCATCGCCTCCTACCTCGGCATGGCCGACACCTTCGACCGGGCGCTCACCGCATTCGCCGAGGCGTACGCCGAACAGAACCTGCGTGACTACGACGCGCTCGTCGACGCCGCACGGACCGGCCGCGTACCGACGGCCGAGGGCTGACCGACCGCCCGCGGGCCACGTCGGCGGGCACCGAGAAAAGGGACGAGAACATGGATCCGACCGCCCCGGTCCCCCCTGAAGGCCACAACGCCGAAGGGGCCCACCCCCAGCTGAGCCCGCAGGAGTACGCGGAGTACAGACGGCTGAGCAAGGCCGCCGCGGTGCGCCACCGGCGCCTGCGCTACTCGGGGGCCTCGCTCCTGCTCCTGCTCGCGCTCCTGCTCTCCCCGGTCGCCGTCGTGGCGGCCTGGCTGGACGAGACCGTCAGCGACTCGGACCGGTACGTGCAGACGGTGGCCCCCCTCGCCGAAGAGCCCGCCGTGCAGAACGCGGTCACCGACCGGCTGACCAACGGGATCGTCTCGAACGTCGACGTCAAGGCGATCACCGAGGCGTTGGGCCGGGCCCTGCAGCAGGCGGACGCCCCGCCGCTGATCGTGGAGAAGTCCCAGGCGCTGGAAGGCCCCCTGAAGAGCGCCCTCACCTCGGCGGTCCGCGCCGTGGTGGCCAAAGTGGTGACGAGCGACCAGTTCGACACCGTGTGGATCGAGGCCAACCGGCGGGCCCAGGCCGCCGTGGTCAAGGTGCTGACCGGGGAGGGCTCCAGCGCCGTACAGGCCAGCGGGGACACGATCGTCCTCGACCTCAGCACCCTCACCGCCCAGCTCAAGCAGCGCCTCGTCGACGCCGGGTTCGAGAAGGCGTCCGCCATCCCCGACGTGGACAAGCAGATACCGCTGCTCAAGGTCGACAAGCTCAACAAGGCCCAGGACGCCATGCGGCTGCTGGACGTCGTCGGCGTGTGGCTGCCCGTGGTGGCCCTCGCCCTGGCGGCCCTCGCCATCTGGTGCGCCCCCGCCCACCGGGTGTGGCTGATGGCCACCGCCATCGGAGTGGGCGTGATGATGGCCCTGCTGCTCGTCGCCCTGGCCGTCGCCCGGAGGATCTACCTGGACTCGGTGCCGCCGGCGACCCTGCCGCCGGACGCCGCCGCCGTCATCTACGACACGCTCGTGCGGTTCCTGCGGGAGAGCGCCCGCACGCTCATCGTCCTCGCCGTGGTCGTCCTGCTGGCCGCGTACCTGTACGGGCCGGGGCGCGGCGCCCGCGTCGTGCGCACCGCGGCCGGCCGGACCACCGGCGCCGGAGGGCGTTCCCTCGCGCGGCTCGGCCTGCGCACCGGCTCCACCGGGCGCTGGCTGGACAGCCACCGGCCCTGGACGACCGGCCTGGTGATCGGGGCCGGGGCGCTGGCCCTGCTGCTGTGGAACCATCCGACGCCCGGGGTCGTGGCCGTCGTCTTCGGGATCGTCGTCCTCGTCCTCGCCCTGCTCGGCGTCCTCGCGGCCGCCCCGGGCGACGCCCCGGGCCCCGGCCGGGAGGCCGGCCACCCCACCCGGAGCGGGTGATGCGGACGGCGGACGGGCGGGGGAGCGTGGAGTAGGTCAAGCAGACGCCGCCCCGACCTCGGGGCGGCGGTCCGACGGAGGCGAAAATGGACGACTACCCGCTGCTCAACGCGTTCCTGACCATGCTCTACTTCTTCCTGTGGATCATGTGGTTCATGCTGCTCTTCAAGATCATCGGAGACATCTTCCGGGACGACAGCCTGGGCGGCTGGGGAAAGGCCGGCTGGACCGCCTTCGTCTGCCTCCTGCCCTTCCTGGGCGTCTTCGTCTACCTCCTCGCCCGCGGTCGCAGCATGGGCGAGCGCGAAGCCCAGCAGGTGCGTGAGCAGGAGCAGGCCTTCCGGGCGTACGTGCAGCAGGCGGCCGAGGGCGCCCCGTCCGCGCCGACGACGGCGGGCGAGGAGCTGTCCAAGCTCGCCGCACTGCGCGACCACGGCGACCTCACCCCCGCCGAGTACGAGCAGGCCAAGACGAAGGTCCTCGCGTCCCACTGACCCCGACGGAGGGCATGGTGGCCAGTGCCGACGGGGCGCCTGAGGCCCTCCTGCGCGCGGCTCTGCGCAGGCCGGAGCGGCTGCCCGAACTGCTCGCCGGCTTCGCGCTGCGGCACGCCGGACCGCGTGCCGCACGCAGCGTGGCCCGGCTGCGGGCGGAGCAGCCCGACGCGGACGCCGCCTCGCTCGGGGCCGAGGCGGTAGCCCGCGGGATCCGCAGGACGGTCAGCGAGGGCGCGTTCGTCGGCGGCCCGTTCCTCGTCTTCGTCCCGGTCGCGTTCTGCGCGGCACTGCTGAGCCAGGCCCGCACGATGCTGGAGCTGGCCGCGCTGGCCGGACACGACCCGACGGTGCCGCGGCGGGCGGCCGAGCTCCTGGTGCTGCAAGGGGTCTACGAGGACGAGGACACGGCGGAGAAGGCCCTGGCGGCGGACAACCGCGGCGAGCGCCCGCCCGGGCCGGGCGGCGCCGGCCCGGGACGCCGCCGGTTCTCCGCGGTGACCGCGCTGACGCTCCGGATGGCCAAGCTCCTCGGGCTGATGCCGCCCCGCCGTACGGACGCCCCGCCGACCGTGCGCGACCGGCTCGCCTTCGTGGGCCGCTGGGCGCTCCTGGGGGTGACGTTCCTGGTGGGCACGGTGGCCCCCCTGGTGTGGCTGCCCTACATGGCGGTGTCGTACCGCAGGGGGACCCGCCAGGTCCTCGGCCGCGCCGCGGCGTACTACCTCACCGACACCCCGCTGCCGGCGCAGCGCAGCACCACCTCGCGCCTGGACCCGGGCATGCTGGCGGCCGCAGCGCGGGCCGTGGGGTTCCTGGTGCTGCCGGCGCTGCTGGTGCTCCTGGTCTACGTGTGGAACCTGCGGCTGGCCGGGAGCACCTGGCCGGTGGCGGCTCTCGTGGTGATCGCGGGATCCCTCGTGGCGGGCGGGCTGTGGCACTACCGGCGCCGGCGCCGCCGCTCGGACTGACCGGGGCGCAGGCCGGTCTCCGCGCCGCGGGGGAGCGGTCTAGCATGTTCGGACCGACCATGACCAAGTTGAACATATGAACATCGGCTGAAAATTGATATCTGCGATAGCGCGAGCGGTTTCGCGAACAAACGGGGGAGACGGGTCCGCTGCACGGCGCCGACCGCGGGTCGTGCTGTGGGCCGCCGTGAGCGTGGTGGGCCTCGGGTTCCTCGTCGCCCTGGAGATCGCCGCGCGCCACTACGGCGTACCCGGGCCGATCACCGTCCAGTCGCGCGAGGTGGTCTTCGCCCCCCAGTCGGGGACCGTGCTGTACGCCAGCATGGCGCTGATGCTGGTCGTGCTCAGCCGGCGGCAGCGGCTCCTCGCGGTCGGAGCCGCGGTCGCCATCGACCTGGTCTTCTGGCTCGTGCGGTGGGCGGTCGGCGCCCAGATGATGTTCGGCAACGGCGCGCTGTGGGTGACCCTGGCCTGCGCCGTCATCGCCGTCACCCGCCGCACCGGGCGCGAGCGGGCCCTGCTGCTCAAGGGCGTGGGACTGGCCCTGCTGCTGGTGGCCGGCCGCAAGACCGGCTACACCTGGCTGCTGATCACCTCGAAGACCCGGCCGACCGTCCTCGACCAGTACGTGGCGACCGCCGACCACGCCCTCGGCAACCCGTCCTGGGTGGCGGGCCGGATCGTCGAGGCCACCGGCCCGGTCGGCGCCCACGTCCTCGACTGGGTCTACATCCAGCTCGCGGTGGGCGCGGTCGTCGTCGCGCTGTACCAGCTGCGCAACGTCGCGGCCGAGCGCCGGTTCCCGCGCCACCACCTGGTGCGCACGTTCCTCGTCATCGGGCTGCTCGGCCCCGGCATCTACATGATCTTCCCGGTGGTCGGGCCCGTCTTCGCCTACGGCGCCGACGGGGGCCACTGGGCGGTGGCCGACCTGTGGCCGAACACCCCGTCGCCGGTCGGCATCCCGCAGCCGATGCCCTTCGACGGGGTCACACCGCGCAACTGCATGCCCAGCCTGCACACGGCGTGGGCCACCGCGATCTTCCTGCATTCCCGCAAGGCCCCGCGGGCCCTGCGCTGGCTCGGCACGTTCTGGCTGATCGCCACCCTGGGCGCCACGCTGGGCTTCGGCTACCACTACGGCGCGGACATCGTCGCCGGTGTGGTCTTCACGCTGACGATCGACGCGGCACTGCGCGCCCACGACCAGGGCTGGGACCGCAGGGGCATCCTGCTGGCCGCCCACGGCACGGCGGTCTTCGCCGGGCTGCTGGCCTCGTACCGCTACCTGTCGACGCAGATGGCCGGACACCCGTGGGTCTTCGGACCGCTGGTCGTCCTGGCGATGGGCTCGGTGATCTACGGCTACGTCCGGACCACGAGGGCGTGGGAGCGGCAGGACGCCTCCGTGCGGCTGCCGCAGCCGCGCCGCGAGCGGCAGCCCGAACCGGTCTGAGCCGGGGTCAGGGTGCGGCGGGCGCCGCGCCCTGCACCGGGCGGGCCGGTACGCGGCCGGATGCACAGAGGCGGAAGCGGTGCCGCTCGCGGGCCAGCTCGTGGCCCGCCGCATCGCTGAACGTCCCCGTGACCTCGTACGTGTTCCCCACCGCGCGGCCGTTCGGCAGCCGCTCGGGGGGCATCCGGATCTCGTACGGGCCGCCGGCCCGGAAGCCGCCCAGGGCGGTCCGGGTGGTGGAGAGCACCTGGCCCCGGTGGACCCGGGTCTCGGTGTACACCAGGCCGTCGACGTCCACGGCCGACCGGAACGTGAGGGCCAGCGTGACGACGGCGCCGTGCGGCAGGTCGAACGGGTCGGGGACCGTCCCGTCGGCGGGCGCCTCGAGCGGGACGTCCAGCCGTCCGAACTCCTCGGACAGGAGCGCGACGCCCACCAGCCGGAACGCGGTGCCCGGTGTCGTGCCGTCCATGGCACCCGCCTGCCCCTGACCGACCGCCGGAAACCCGGCCGACCGCCCTCGGCCCGGGGTGTGGCCCAGCCGCGACACGGCTGGGCGAGCGGCCCACGGTTCGGCAGCACGCCCCCGCCGCCGACCGCACCGCCCCCAGGCCGGCCGCCCAGGAGACCGTGCAGCCCTGCGCTCCGCCCCGCCTGGCGGGGCCGGCGCCTGCGAGCGGGCCCGGACGGCTGGGCCCCGTGCGCGGGGCAGGGCAGAACGCGCCGGCGCGGCGGCCGGGGCCCGGCGCGCCTGAGGCCGTCGCCCGGCGGGCGCCGGACCGGGCCGGTGTTCCGTGCGGCGGGGGCTCAAGTGGGGGGCGTGGCGGCTGCGGTCGGGGAGGATGCCGTCCGACCGGCCCGGCCCCGTTTCCGCTTCGGGTTCCTGCTGATCGCCGGGCCGTGGGGGTGTCGGCGCGGCCGGGGCGCACGGGGCGCACGGGGCGGATGCAGGCCGGAGCGGTGCCCGCATCGCATGCGGCCGGGGGCGCCGGGTAGGCGCGGGCCATGGACACCATGGACACCCACCGCACGACTTCCGCGGTCAGCGCGGCCGGGCCGGGGCCGCTGCTCGCGGCCGTGGAACGCCTCGAGAGCTCCCCCCGGGCCGACGCCCTGATCGGGCTGCTCCGCCGGGCCGTACGGGCCGTCCCGCTCGGCTCCGCCCGTGATCTGCTCCACGGCCGCCCCCTGGGCCACCCCGCCCACCCCCTGCTCGTCCAGATCCCCCTCGGGACCTGGCTCTCGGCCGCCGTGCTGGACCTCGGCCCCGGCCGGTGCCGCGCCGCCCACGTGCTCATCGGGACCGGACTCGCCGCCGCCGGGCCCGCCGCCGCGGCCGGCTGGGCGGACTGGGCCGAGCTCCCGCCCGAACAGGCCCGCACCGGCCTGGTCCACGCCCTCGGCAACACCACCGCCGTCGCCCTCTACGCCGCCTCCTTCGTCGCCCGGATGCGCGGCCGCACCCTGCGGGGCAAGGCACTGGCCATGGCCGGACTCGCCACCGCCGGCGCGGCGGGCGCCCTCGGCGGCCACCTCGCCTACCGCCAGGCCGCCGGCTCGAACCACGCCGAGCACGTCGCCCACCTCGTCCCCGACGGCTGGCAGCCCCTCGGCGCCGTCGCCGACTACCCCCTCGGACGCGCGGCCCGCGCCCGCCTCGGCGGCGACGGCGGGGTCGATGTCCTCGTCGTACGGCACGGGGAGGAGAGCGCCCACGTGCTCGCCGACCGCTGCGCCCACATGGCCGGCCCGCTTTCCGAGGGCGAGATCACCGACGGCTGCGTCCGCTGCCCCTGGCACGGCAGCCTCTTCCGCCTCTCCGACGGCTGGAACGTCGAAGGCCCCGCCACGGCGCCCCAGCCCGCCTTCGACACCCGCGTCGTCGACGGACGCCTCGAGGCCCGGCTGCGCCACGGCCACGAGCGCCGCGACGGGCACCGCCCGACCACCGCCTGACGGCGGCCCCGTTCAGCCCTCCACACCGGTCGCCGTGTGGGGGGCGCCGACCGGCTTGGACTCCGGGGAGCCGCGCTGGCGCAGGTACACCGACAGGATGACCATGGCGGCCACCGCCAGCAGCTCCGACTGCCAGTTCTGCAGCGAGCGGTTCCAGAAGTCGGCCGTCCAGAGGTACGCCCCCCAGGACACCGGATCCTGCAGCTGCCGCAGCTGCAGCTCGTCGTAGGCGGACCGGCCCGCGATGGACTGGGCGAGCCAGGACAGCACGAACAGGGCGCCCATCACCAGGCCCAGGGAGCGCGAGTACAGGTGCAGGCGCCAGTCGGTCGCCCGCGCCCAGCGCGGCGAGTCGGGGTCGGCGTGCTCGCCCATCCGCTGCTCGCGTTCGCTCTCCGTTCCCGTCTTGTGGACCTCCTTGGACTCCGGTGATCCGCGCTGGACCAGCCACACGGTGCCGAAGATGTAGAGGAAGAACTGGAGGAACTCCGACTGCCAGTTCTCGGTGACGTCGACGGCGAAGTCGGAGGACGTGAGGTACTGGAGCAGGCTGATCTGCTGGAGCCCCTCCACGGCCAGCTGTTCGTTGAACTCCGCCCGCCCGGAGAGCGCCTGGCCGGCCAGGACGACCAGGAAGGCGGCGCCGAAGGCCAGCGTGAGGCTGTTGTCGTGCCAGAAGCCCCCGCGGCGGCCCGGCTTCCCGTCCTGCCCGTCCTGCCCGTCACGGCCCCGGTTGCGGTCCTGTCCTTCGTTCACCGGTGCATTGCTCCGATCGCGATGAAGTACCCGAGCCCGCCCACGATCACGACCAGGCACGCCACGAAGAGGAAGCGCATGTCAGTTGCCTTTCACGGCGCATCGGTAGGGCTCGTCCGCCTCGGGCCGGCACCCCGCCGCCACGACCCGCCAGCCGCCGCCGAACTCGGACAGGAACAGGGTGTCCTCCCCCAGCCGGACCATGGCCTGCCGCCCGTACACCTCCGTCGCGTGCACGGTGCGGGCCGCGGCGCGGGGGAGGTCCTGGCCGGCGAGGGCGAGCGCGCAGGGCTTCTGCTCGTCCTGCTCCAGCTCCTGCCGGGTGCGGGGCGCCAGCAGCGCGCAGGCCGCCCGGAAGTCGCCCCCGGCCACCGCCCCGGCGAAGGCGCGGGCGGAGTCCTGTGCTCCGGCCGTCCGCGCGGCCGGGGCCCCGCAGCCGGAAGCCAGCACGGTGGCCGCGAGCGCGAGGAGGGCGTACGGCAGGCCCCGCCCCGGCCGCGGGGCGCGGGGGCGGCAGCAGCGGCCGGGGCCGTCCCGGCGGGCGGGACGCGCGGTGCCCGGGACGTCGGCTGGGTCCATCGGCCCCCTCCTGGGGTGCGGCGGCAGGGCGGCGCAGGCGGGCGCCACTCCCTACGTATGCCGCAGGGAGCCGCCGCGGCGGCCGCGCGTGCCGCACAACACACCGGAACGCGCACCGGAACACCCCCGCTCGGTCCAGTGCGCGCGTCCTTCCGGGCGCCGCGGTCGTCGCGGTCGCCGCGGTCGTCCCGTGTGGTTCACATGGCCACGATGATGGCGTAGGCGAGGAAGAACAGGGCGACGATGATGGCGAGACCCACGATGGCCACGAGGGGGCCGCCGGCCCAGCCCCGCTTCAGCGGGCGGTAGGGGCCCGCACCGGTGCCGGTGCTCGCCTCGCCCGGGGGCGTCTCGCCCGGGGGCACGCTGCCGCCGGGGGTGAGGCCGGTCGTGCGGCTCGGGTCGGGGTCGGGGTTGCTGGGTACGTATCCGTTCATATCCCGCGGCTCCCCTCGACGGCGGAGGATATGCCTGCGCGGGCGGGTCAGCCGTGCAGGGTGACGCTCGGTGGAACCCCGTACACCTGCCGGTAGGCGGCGGCGAACCGGCCCGTGTGCCCGAAACCCCAGCGGGCGGCGACGGCGGTCACCGTGGTGCCCCCGCCCGGATCGGCGGCGAGGAGCTCCGTGTGGGCCCGCTCCAGGCGGACCCGGCGCAGATAGGCCAGCGGCGTGGTGCCGGCGTGCCGGCGGAAGGCGTACTGGAGGGCGCGCGGGGTGACGTGGGCGGCCGCGGCGATGTGGCCGAGCCCGATGTCCGCATGGGCGTTCTCCTCCATGAAGACGACGGCACGGCGCAGCGTGTCGGGCGTGGCGTCGAGCCCGTCGGCCGGCAGCGTCGCGCCGGTGAGGTTGTTCGGGAAGACCGCGAGGGCGGTCGCCGCCAGCAGGCGGCCGGCCTCGCCCACGAGCAGCGGGGGGATCCGGGCCGCCCCGGCGGAGGCGAGGACGCCCCGCACGTACTCGCGGCTCCCCCGCCAGAGCCGGGCGGCCTGCGGGTCGAGCGGCCCGGGCCCGGTGAAGCGGACGCGCACCGGCTGGAGCCCGGCGGGGACCGGCGCCGCCTCGCGCAGCAGCGGGACGGCCAGCACCGTCACCTCGAGCACCGCCGAGCGCGCGGTCAGCCGGTGCCGCTCGGCGGGCACGGTGACGAGGGGCCGGCCGGGGGCGAGGACGCAGCCGGGGGAGAGGGCGAGGCTTCCGCGGTGCACCTGGACGACCAGGACGCGGACGTCCGGGCCGGGTTCGACGGTGAGCTCGCCCTCCAGCCGGAGCTCGTCCAGCTGGTAGGTGCCGCAGTCGAGCCGGATGTGCCGTACCGTCACGGATTCGGCGCCGGGGGCGGGTTCGATGCGGGCCCCGTAGGCGGTGGAGAGGTACGCGCAGGCCGAAGCGGCGTCACGGTCGGCGTGGAAGCGCCGGGCCACCGTGGCGGGAGGCGCTTCGGTCCGGGCGGAACCCATCGGTGCCCCGTTTCTGTCCCCCGCCCGCCGGAGGGCGGCTCCGGTCGCCGCCGTGGGCACTCCGGCCTGGTGCGACTGTACGCCGCCCGCACGGCCCGGCGGGGGAACACCGTCGGAACCACCCCCGGCCGGCCGCCCGTGCGCTCCGCGGCGGCCCCGCCCCCGCGTTCGCCGCCCGGCCGAGGTGTGGCCCGTACGCCCGCGGGAAGGCGCCGGGCAGCCGCGCTCAGGAGGGTGCCTGGTCGAGCGTGAACAGTGCGCCGTCCGGATCCTGCAGGGTCACCTCGCGCCGCTCCAGGGAGCCGGTGTCCTCCACCACGGTGCCGCCGTGGTCCAGCGCCGCGGCGACCGCCCGGTCCAGCGCCGCGCAGCGGAAGTGGACCAGCCAGCGGGGCCGGCGCTGGGGCTGGGGCGAACCCGCCTCGACGGGGCCGCTGTCCAGCCGGGCGACGGCCTCGCCGTCCTGGCGCAGCACCACCCGGTCCTCCTCGTACGACACCTCGCAGCAGCCGGCCTCGTTGTCGATCCACTCCAGCACCTCGCCGTAGAAGAGCGCGGCGTCGAATGCGTCCCGCGTGTGCAGTTCCAGCCAGACGGGGGCGCCGGCCCCGCCCACCTTCCAGCCCGCGGTCACCTGGCCCTCCCAGAGCCCGAACACCGCGCCCTCCCGGTCGGAGGCGAGCGCGGCCCGGCCCTGGGGCGGGTACGGGACCGGCCCGACCCCGACGGTGCCGCCGCGCTCGCGCACCCGGGCGACCGCCGCGTCGGCGTCGGCCACGGCGAAGTACGCCGTCCAGGCCACCGGGACGGCCAACTGGGCGGCGACCTCGGCGATGCCGGCGACGGGCACGCCGTCGTGCTCGGCCACGGTGATCGCCCGGCCCAGCCCGGACGGCCGGTACGACCAGCCGAGCACGGCCCCGTAGAAGCGTTCGGCCGCCTTGCGGTCGCGGGCCGCCAGGCTCAGCCAGCAGGGCGCACCCACCACATCCGCGGACACCAGCACGCGCGCTCACCTTCCTCCTCCAGCTGCGGGCTCCCGCCCTCCGGCTTCCCCCTGTGCCGCGGGCGCCTACCCCGCCGCCGCGATCCCACGCAGGACGGCCGGTACGGAGCGCCGCGGCGGGGGCAGGCGGATGCTGGAGGAGGGGCAGAGAGCCCGCCAGGCTGGGAGAGGAGCCCGCGATGAGCAACACAGAGGTGACGGTGGTGGTCAGCGACTGTGCCGAAGAGGACGCCCGTACGGTGTTCGCGGCCCTGGGGGAGGCCTTCACGGCGGAGAAGTCGGCCCTGCCGCGATCGGGCGGTGCGGCAGCGGGCGCGGCCACGGTCTGGACGTCCGTCTACGACGTCGCCGACCCGCGCGGGCGGGCCGGGCAGACCCCCGCCCGGCTCGCGCACCCCGTGACCCTCGAGGCCCAGGGCGGCTACCGGGCGGTGGACCGCGTGCTGGCCGAGCTGGACTCGGCCTTCGTGATCGACGCCGTGGGAACCGCGGCGGGCGACCAGGAGAAGGACGTCCACGTACGGCTCCACGGCCGCGAGGCCTGAAGCTGCCCGGCCGCAGGACCTTGAGCTCCGCGGCCGCAGGACCTGCGGCCGCGCGGCCGCAGACTTGAGCTCCGCGGCCGCTCCGCGGCCGCGAGGAGGCCTGAGGCCCCCCGCCCGGACGGGGCGCCCCGTTCCCGGAAGGGGGTCTCAGGCCCGTACGGCCTGCCTAGGCCCGGTCGCCGCGCCGCTTCGGCCCGTCCGCCCCGCGCGCCCCGTGACCGCTCTCCCCGGCGGTGCCCTCCGTCGGCGCGACGGTGGGCGCGCTCTTCTGCCGGGAGTCCCGCTGGGCCCGCGGGCTCGGTGACAGGGCGTCCGCTGCCTCGCCCTCCTCGCCCCGTACGGCCCTGTCGCCTTCGGCGTCCGGCTTCGTGCGGCCGCGGCCGGCCGACGGCTGCCTGCGCCGGCTCTGCGGGCTGTCGTCGTCCAGCGGGACCCCTCCGGCTCCGCCCTGCTCCATCTCGTCCATGGCTTCGCTCCTTCCTGTCCGTCGTTGCGTGCCGACCCCGGGCGCCTACCCGGGTTCCGCGGGGCGTGTACCCGGCCGCGCCGCCCTCATGGGCCGGCCGTGGCCGGTTGTCGCCCCCCTGGCGCATGGCGGCGCGGAGGGCGGGCACGCGCAAGGGGCAACGACCACCCTTGCCCCGCCGTCGGCGCGGGTGCGCCGGCAGGCGCCGCACCGCGCCGCGAGGAGGACGACCACCATGCGCGCACTGACCTGGCAGGGCCGCGAAGACGTCCGGGTCGAGAACGTTCCCGATCCCGCCGTCCAGGACCCCACCGACATCGTCGTCAAGGTGACGACCACCGGCATCTGCGGATCGGACCTGCACCTGTACTCCGTGCTCGGCGCCTACATCGACCCGGGGGACGTCCTCGGCCACGAGGCCATGGGCATCGTCGAGGAGACCGGACCCGAGGTCCGCACCCTCTCCCCGGGCGACCGCGTCGTCGTCCCCTTCAACATCTCCTGCGGCACCTGCTTCATGTGCAGCCGCGGCCTGCACTCCCAGTGCGAGACCACACAGGTCCGGGAGCACGGCAAGGGCGCCGCCCTGTTCGGCTACACCAAGCTCTATGGACAGGTCCCCGGCGGGCAGGCCGAGTACCTGCGCGTGCCGTTCGGCGACACCCTGCCCGTGAAGGTGCCGAGCGGCCCGCCCGACGAACGCTTCGTGTACCTCTCCGACGTCCTGCCGACGGCCTGGCAGGCCGTGGAGTACGCCGGCCTGCCGCCCGGCGGCTCGCTGACGGTCCTCGGCCTCGGCCCCATCGGCCAGATGGCCGCCCGCATCGCCCTGCACCGCGGCGCCGGCCTCGTCATCGGCGTCGACCTGGTCGACGCCCGCCTCGAGCGGGCCCGCTCGCTCGGGGTGCACACGCTCGACCTGCGCGAGGTCTCCGGCGACGGCGGCCTGACCGCGGCCGTGGCCGACCTCACCGACGGGCGCGGCAGCGACGGCGTCATCGACGCCGTCGGCATGGAGGCCCACGGATCGACCGCCGCCTCCCTGGCCCAGAAGGCCACCGCGATGCTGCCCGACTCCCTCGCGCGCCCGCTCATGGAGCACCTCGGCATCGACCGCATGGGGGCCCTGCACGCGGCCATCGACCTGGTCCGGCGCGGCGGCACCCTGTCCGTCTCCGGCGTCTACGGCGGTGCCGTCGACCCGATGCCGCTGCTGACCATGTTCGACAAGCAGATCCAGGTCCGCATGGGCCAGGCCAACGTCCGCGCCTGGACGGACGCCATCCTGCCCCTGCTCACCGACGCCGACCCGCTCGGCGTCGAGGGCTTCGCCACCCACACCGTGCCGCTGGAGGAGGCCCCCGAGGCGTACGCCCGCTTCCAGGCCAAGGAAGACGGGATGATCAAGACGCTGCTCGTCCCCTGAACCGTGCCCAGCCCGGCTGAGCGGGCGGAGCGAATGGTCCGCAGCCGCCGGGGTAGGTGCACGACAGGCTTGGGAGGTGCCCATGGCAACGGCTTCTGGACCGGGACCGGCGGATCCGGCGGGGCACGGACGGCCTCGAGGGCCGTCCGGCACCGAACGGTTCTCCGTCGAAGTGCGGCCTTCGGACGGGGCCGTCGTCCTCCTGCTCTCGGGGGAACTCGACCACGACACGGCCGATCCGCTGCGGCAGGCCCTGGCCGCCGCCCTGGCGGGCGCCGGACCGGCCCGGCTGGTCATCGACTGCGGCCGGCTCCGGTTCTGCGATTCGACGGGCCTGAACGTGCTCCTGCGGGCCCGGATGGCGGCCCGCGCGGCGGGAGGGGGGCTGGAGCTGGCCGCGCTGCCCCGCCCGGTGGCCCGGATGTTCCGCCTCACCGGTGCCGACCAGGTCTTCCGCGTACACCCCGACCTGGAGGCCGCGCTGCAGGGCTCCGACCGGACCCGGACCTGAGGCCCGCCCCCTCCGGGCGCTCCCGGCGCGCGGGTTTGCCGGGGGCCCGCCGGGGCAGGCGCCGCACGAGTACGGACGCGAGCCCTGGAGGACGCGATGTCAACGGGAACCCTGCTGGCCATCATCATTCCCTGCGTCGTCGTGCTGATCGCACTCGGCGTGGGCCTGTGGATGATGGCACGCCGTCGCCGCCTCCAGCGGGAGTTCGGACCCGAGTACGGGCGCACCGTGCAGGAGACGGGAGGGTCGCTCGCGGCGGACCGCGAGCTGCGAAGCCGCCAGCAGCGGCACGACGAGCTGGACATCAAGCAGCTGTCGGCCGACCTCAGGCGTGAGTACGCCGACCAGTGGAGCCGGGTCCAGGAACGCTTCGTGGACGAGCCCGAGAACGCGGTCGCCCAGGCCGACGACCTGGTGACCCGGCTGATGCGGGACCGCGGCTATCCGACGGACGGGTACGAGCAGATGGTGAACGACCTGTCGGTCGAGCACAGCCGCACGCTCGACCACTTCCGCAGTGCGCACGAGGTGAAGGCCCGTACCGGTGGCGGAGAGGCCACGACCGAGGAGCTGCGCGGCGCCATGGTCCACTACCGGGCGCTCTTCGACGAGCTGTTGACGCCTCCCCGATCGGGAACCGACGAGTGAGTGGCGAATGAGTGAGGACCATGCGAGACGAAATCCACAGCGACCCCGGTGAACTGACGACCAAGGACCTGGCGGAGCCGGGGACCTCGGACGACGCGACGGCCGGCACCGGCACCGGCACGGACACTGGCACTGACACCGACACCGGTATCGGCACCGGCACCGGTACCGGCATCGGGGACTCGGCGGACCACCCCGCCTACCCGGGCGAGGCCACTCCCGAGGACAGCGGCCTGCCGGGCGCCGGCTCCACCGTCGGCGGGGAGGCGCCCGCGGACGAGGGCGCAGCCGCCGACGAGGGTACGCAGGGCGGCAACGCGTCCGTGGCCGAGACCAGCACCCCCGCCGAGGAGGAACCGCTGATGCCGGAGTCCGAGGCGGCTGACTTCCGCGATCAGTGGACCCGGATCCAGGGCGGCTTCGTCGACGACCCCCAGGAGGCCGTCCGTGCGGCCGACGCCCTGGTCGCCGCCGTCATGCAGCACCTGGCCGGCACCTTCTCCTCCCACAAGGAGTCCCTGGAGCAGCAGTGGCACAGCGGCGGCGAGGCGGCCACCGAGGACCTCCGCCTGGCGCTCCAGCGCTACCGTTCCTTCTTCAACCGCCTGCTGAGCACCTGAACACCGGGCCCCGCATGGCGATCAACGGGACTTGAGCCTTTCATGGTCCCTGGGGGCGTATCCGCACCCAGGGAGTTCCCATGCCGAACGGAAATCCGCACACGCCTGTCTCCAACCAGCCCGGGGAGCACACGACCGTCGTCCCTGAGCAGCCGATCCTGGAAGGCCCTTCCGAGGGCGTACAGGGCAAACCGACGCCGTTCACCTCCGACGGCCTGGAGCAGGTACCGGGCCACACCCGGACCGCATTCGACGCCGCGCCGCCGGAGACGTGGGTGGCGCCGACCGCCGTACTGCCGGACATCGGGCAGGCGTCCTTCGGACCGCCGGACGCACTGGAGACGGTGCACGGCCCCGACGACCGCGTCCAGATCACCGACACCACCGTCTACCCGTGGCGGGCGCACGCCTCGCTCCTGATCACCGCGGCCGACAACTCGCAGTGGATCGGCACCGGCTGGTTCATCGGCCCGCACACCCTGGCCACCGCGGGACACGTGGTGCACATCAAGAACAGCGGGGTGCCCGGGCGGGACGGCTGGGTCAAGAGCATCCAGGTGATGCCCGGCCGCAACGGCACGGCCCTGCCCTTCGGCTCGGTCACCAGCACCAACTTCCGCTCCGTCACCGGCTGGACCGACACCGGCGACGAGAACTTCGACTACGGCGCCATCATCATCCCCACCGAACTGGGCGCCACCACCGGCTGGTTCGGGTTCGGCGTCTGGCCCGACGCCGATCTGCTCAAGACCTCCGCCAACATCTCCGGCTACCCGGGCGACCAGCCGCCGGGAACCCAGTGGTACGACGGCCGGGGCATCAGCTCGGTGAACCCGCTGAAGGTCTTCTACGACATCGACACCTTCGGCGGACAGAGCGGCAGCGCGGTCTACCGCATCCACAACGGCGGCCGGTACGGCATCGCCGTCCACGCCTACGGCGGCGCGGTGACCAACTCGGGGACGCGCATCACCAAGGCCGTCCACGACAACCTGCTGCGCTGGAAGGCATGACCTCCTGGACGCTCGGCGGCGTGGTGCTCGACGCGCACGGCGATCCGGTGGCGGGCGCGGCCGTCGCCCTGGCCGGCGGGCCCGGGCCCTACCCGGACGTCGCCGCCCTGACCGGCGCCGACGGGCGGTTCTCGTTCGCGGTGTCCACCGCGGGCGTCTACACGGTGCAGTGCCGGGCCCCGGACGGCAGGACCGCCCGGGGCCCGGCGGAAGCCGGGGCCGGGGCCGGAGCACCGGTGGTGCTCCGGCTCGGCTGAGGCGGGCCCCCGAGGGGGCCCGCCCTGGTGCCCACGGGGGAGGGCGCCAGGGCGGCCGGGCGGGCTACCACATGACGGGCAGGCGCTCCGGCAGCCGCTTCATGAACCCGGTGCGCCACACCAGCTGCTCCAGGGGAACGGCGAGGCGCAGCTTCGGCATCGCCTCCAGCACGGCGGTCAGGCCGATCTCGGCGTGCTTCTTGCCCAGCGCCGTGGCCGGGCAGTAGTGCGAACCCCCGCCGAAGGAGAAGTGCGCGGAGGAGTTCTCCCGGTGGAAGTCCAGGACGTGCGGGTTCGGGAAGACCGACGGGTCGAAGTTGGCGCCCTCCGGCAGGACGAGGATCAGCTCGCCCGCCCGGACCTCCTGGCCGCCGAGGACGGTGTCCTCCATGGCCAGCCGGGGCAGCCCGTCGCCGATGGACAGGTTGATGCGCAGCAGCTCGTCCACGGCCCTCGGCATGATCTCCGGCTGCGCGGCGAGCTGGTCGAGCTCGGCGGGGTGCGTCAGCAGTGTGACCACGGCCATGGCGAGGAAGCCCGCCGTGGAGATGACGCCGGCCCCGAAGAGGGTCACGCCGACGGTGGCGAACATCTCGTCCGAGACGTGCTCGTACCCGGGGGTGCCGCGCAGCGCCGCGAGGTCGCCGATCAGACCGCCGGAGGTGTCGTCCAGCCGGTCCTTCATGTACGCGATGTCCCGGTCCCAGTTGAGGCGGGCGGCGGGTATCTCGGTGGCCGAGTTCATGAACGCGATCGGCAGGGACTCCGACAACAGCGCGGCGTCCTCCAGCGGGATGCCCAGCATGTGGCAGTGCAGCGCCTCGCTGAACGGGTCGGTGAACATGGAGCGGATGTCCACGGGCGCCCCGTGCCTGAGCATCTTCTCGACGAGCTCGGCGGCGTGGGAGCGCATGAACTCCTGCAGGCCGGGGGCCTTGGGGTTGATGGCCTTCATGACGGCCTTGCGCAGGCCCGCGCCGGTGATGTTGCCCATGTTGTTGACGACCTCGGGCGGGATCGTCAGCGCGTACTGGCGCGGCACACCGGGGTCGGAGGTGTTCTTGAGGCTGAACCGGTCGTCCTCCAGCACCTGCTTGACCAGCTCGTACGAGGAGACCAGCCAGGCCTCGGCGCCTGCGATGGTGCGGACCTTGGTGATCGGCGGCAGCTCCTGGACCTCGGTGGGCAGTCGGGTGCCGTCCCAGGTGAAGGGGAAGTCGAGGATCGTCTCGGCGGTGGTCATCGGAGGTCTCCTTCGGCGGGGGTCACGATGGCGTGGCCTTGGTTGCGCGAAGCCCGCAGGCCGGCGCCGCGCGCGTAGAGCAGGTCGGCCATGGGCAGGGCCGCGTGGTAGCAGTTCAGCGAGGACGGCACGCCCATGATCGCGGGGGTGTCGAGGAACAGCGGGGCCTCGGCGGACACGTAGTCGATGCACACCTGGCGCTGGCGCGCCGTCGGCGTTCCCCCGTCCAGCACCTTGGACGACAGGAAGATGTCGACCAGCGCGTTGCAGGTCTCGCGGAAGGCGGGATCGGTGTCGAGCCGTGCGGTGAGGTCGGTGTGGATGCGGCGGTACGCGGGGATGTCGCGCAGCGCCGACATCGGCCGCCCGCGCAGCCGTTCGCCGGTCGGGTCGGTCTCGGCGACGGCGGCGGTCACCTTGGCGCGGACTCCGCGGAGGTTCTTGACGGCCTTGCGGCGGGCGTCGTCCTCCGAGTAGCCGAGGGCCTCGTACATCTCGGCCACGTACAAGTCCGTATAGATGAGGTCGACTTGCTCGAAGTTGTCGAGTCCCCACAGCGCCAGGTCCTGCACGCGCTGGGCGGAGAAATAGGAGTTGCCGGGGCTGATGCCGATGACGGCGTGCGCGCCTTCGTCGGCGATGACCTGGCAGTGCGGAGTGTAGGGCTCGACCGTGAACGCAGAAGTGGTTGTGGTCATGGATGTTGGTCGCATCCTTGACGTCGCAATTCCCCGAGTGGGCTCCCTGCCCAGGGTGCGGCGGCGTCGGCGACAACCTACACAGTGTGATCGTCTTGTCGCCACACGTCGTCCACATGTCGAAAGCTGTTCACGTGCCGACAGGATGGCGTTCACACGGCCGGAGGGTTTCGTTCCGGCCGTTCGTTCCGCATACCGGCCGCCCGACCGGTCACCGCGCCCTCCGGGCAAGCCCGTTCGTACCACGGGTCGTTGGTGTACACACGTTCCGCTTCCGCCGGGTGGCCCCGCTGGTGCGGTCTCAGCTGTTGAGGATGCGGGCCTTCTGCGCGGCGAATTCCTCCTCGGTGAGGATGCCCTGCTCCTTCAGCTCGGAGAGCTCCTTGAGCTGGCCGATCTTGTCGTCCATGCCGACCGCGGCCGGTGCGGCGGGGGCCGGCGGCGGGGCCTGCGGCGCCGCGGGGGCCTCGGCGTAGTAGGGCTGCTGCTCCTCGGCCTGTCGGGCCCAGCGGCCCGCCTGGCGGCGGGAGACACGGTTGGAGACGGCGGTGGCCGTCCCGGCGACGACGGCGGTGCGTGCGACGCCGCGAAGGAGTCCGGGCATGGTTGCCTGCCTTGGTGGGAGCGGATGGGGTAGGGGAGGGAGTCAGTCGGAGGACTCGAGCGCGTCGAGCGCCGCGATCACCTCCTGGACCGGCACGCGCCCGCTCGCGATCATCCGGGCGTCGGCGCGGCGCAGGGCGGCGGCCAGCGGCGCGGCCCACAGGTTCTCGTACAGGAGCACGGCGGCGGAATCCCCCGGCTGGAGGAGGGACCCGGCCTCGGAGAGGTCGTCGTCGCCGAGCAGCCCCGAGGAGGCCCCTTCGAAAACGGTGAGGTCGGGCCGGCCGTCACCCGTCACGTCGGCCAGTTCCAGACCGCGCACCGTGCCGTCCTCGTCCTTCGTGAAGAAGGCGAGGTCGAGGATCCGGATGATGCCGCGGTCGACCAGGTCGACCAGCAGGGGCATCCCCTCGCCGGTCAGGTGGCTGCCCGGGAACTCGACAACCAGGTAGTCGATGGGTCCCAGCTCGTGGAGCCGGTCGCTGGATTCTGTGGTCACGTCTCCTCCTGTCGCAAGGCCCGGAACGATCCGGGGCACCTCACACCGCCCCGAGCGTAGGCAGCGGCACGGCGGCGGGGGATCACCCCCGGCGGGTGATGCACGGGCCCGCGGCGCGCACCGATGCTCGAGGAGCGCCAGGCCTCCACGCCTGGGCCGGCTCACGCCCCGCGCCGCTCGGCGGCCCCGGCCCGTGAGCCCCGTGACCTCGGAAAAGGAGTGATCGACCATGTGCCGGTGGCTCGCCTACTCGGGAACGCCCCTGCTCCTCGACACGATCCTCTACCGGCCCCAGCACTCCCTGATCGACCAGAGCCTGCACGCGCGCATGGGCGTGGAGACGACGAACGGCGACGGGTTCGGCATCGGCTGGTACGCCCCGGAGTCGGGCAGCGACACCCCGGCGATCCTGCGCGACGTCGGGCCCGCGTGGAACAACCGCAACCTGCGGGAGATCGCCCAGCACGTGAAGTCCCCCCTGCTCTTCGCCCACATCCGGGCCTCGACCGGCACGGCCGTGCAGCAGACGAACTGCCACCCCTTCCGGTACGGCCGCTGGATGTGGATGCACAACGGCTCCATCGCGGGCTTCCACCAGATGCGCAGGGAGCTGAGCCTGGCCGTCGACCCCCGGCTCTTCCTGGACATCGAGGGCACCACCGACTCGGAGCTGATGTTCTTCCTCGCCATGACCTTCGGCCTGGAGGACGATCCGCCGCAGGCGGTGGCCCGGATGGTGGGCCACGTCGAACGGACCGGCCGCGAGCACGGCGTTGCCGACCCCGTGCAGATGACCGTCGCCGTGACGGACGGCACGGCGGTGTGGGCCTTCCGCTACGCCAGCGGGGGAACCGCCCGCTCGCTCTACTACAGCACCAAGGTGGACTCCCTGCGGGCCCTGCACCCCGACGCCGCGTACCTCCGGGAGCTGTCCGAGGAGACCCGGCTCGTCGTGTCGGAACCCCTCGGGGACCTTCCCGGTGCCTGGAACGAGGTGCCGGAGCACAGCTACGGGGTCGTGCGCGCCGGGCATGACTCGCTCCACCCGTTCACCCCGGTGCCGGCCTGAGACCGGTGCCGGGCCAGGCAGTTTTCGCGACCCGGCCCCGAGGAGGAGCCATGACCATGCCGCAACGACCGGAGCCGGGGTCGGGCCCGGACCGACCCGCCGACCGACCGCCCTTCGACCGACCGCCGCCCGACCAACCGCCTCCCGAGCGTGCCTTCGAGGACGTGGGCGCAGCCGTGCGGGCCGACCCCTTCGGCGGGCTGTCGGTACTGGGAGCCTCGTGGAAGTGGGCCCTGGGCTCGGCGCTCGTCACCCTGGCCGCGGGCATCCTCGTCCTGGTCTGGCCGGACGAGACCCTGCACGTCCTGGCCGTCCTCATCGGGCTGTACCTGCTGCTGGGAGGCTTGTTCCGGTTCGTGTCGGCGTTCTCCCGGCACGAGCACGGCGAGCGGTGGCCGACCCTCCTCGCGGGGGTGGTGTTCGTCATCGCCGGAGTGCTGTGCCTGCGCGGACCACAGCAGACCATCACCGTCCTCGCGCTGATCGTCGGCATGGTGTGGCTCGTCTCCGGCATGCTGGGCGCCTGCCGCGCCGTCGTGATCAAGGACCTCCCGCACCGCGGCCTCACCTTCGGCCTCGCCCTGCTCGGCGTCGTCGCGGGCGTGGTCGTCCTGTGCCTGCCGATCGAGTCCGCCGTCGCCCTGACCAGGCTCCTCGGCCTGTGGCTCGTCCTGCTCGGCGCGGCGGAGCTGGTCGCCGCGTTCGCCCTGCGCTCGGCCTTCCGACACGCCTGAGCTCCGCCGCCGCGGCGGGGTCCGACGCCCCCGCCGGCGCCGCGGCACCGGCCTACGCCGCGGCCGACGGCGTGCCGGCGGCCACCGGGCCGGCCGCCGGCGGCAGCGCGAACCGCCGCAGGAAGAACTGGGCGAGCGGGCCGATGGCCAGCGCGTACGCCACCGTGCCCACGCCGACGGTGCCGCCGAGGAGGTATCCGGCCGCGAGGACCGTCACCTCGATCCCGGTGCGCACCAGCCGCAGCGAGCGCCCGGTCCGCCGGTGCAGCCCGGTCATCAGGCCGTCGCGCGGGCCGGGGCCGAAGGCGGCGGCGATGTACAGGCCGGTGGCGGCGCCGTTGAGCACGATGCCCGCCGCGAGCAGGGCCGCCTGGGGCGCCGCGCCGTGCACCCCCGGCACCACCGCCAGCGTGGCGTCCATGGACAGCCCGACGGCGAACACGTTGGAGACGGTGCCGAGCCCCGGGCGCTGCCGCATCGGCACCCACAGCAGCAGCACCAGCGCGCCCACGGCCACCGAGACGGTGCCGATGCTCCACCCGGTCCGCTCGGCGAGCCCCTGGTGGAAGACGTCCCAGGGGTCCAGGCCCAGGCCCGCCCGCACCAGTAGCGCCGAGCTCGCGCCGTACAGGGCGAGGCCCGCGTAGAGCTGGACGAGCCGACGGGGCAGGCGACCGGCGGCGCGGGCGGAGGCGCCGACGGCGGAGGCGCCGGGGGCGGCGGAGGAGGAGCGCACGGCGGGGGCCACGGTGGAGCGCACGGGGTGCCTTTCATGGGAGCCAAAGAGCGAGGGATCCCACGGTGTGGTATCTGCGGCATCCCCGCCCAGGGCCAATCCGAGGCAAGTGGACCTTCTTTCCCCGGGTGGACCGCCGCTCCCCTCGCAGGCCGGTCCTCCTACGTGAGAACACGCACATTTTTGACCCGTTTGGTCCGAATTGGTGAATCCTGGTCGGTGACCCGGCGCCCCCCGCGCCCGTTCCAGTCACGGGAGAGACATGCCACGCGTACACCGCCTGAGGGCGAACTGGCGGACGGCCCTGCCCCTCGCGGGCGGCGCCGCCGTCCTCGGCTTCGGCGGCCTCTACCTCGCCGGCCTCGCCGCGGCAGGCGACGCCATCGCCGACGGCACCACCGTGCGCGGCGTCGACCTCGGCGGCATGAGCCGCACGGAGGCCGAGGCCGCACTCGACCGCACCCTCGGCCGGGCCGCCGCCGCCCCGATCGCCCTGCGGATCGACGACCGGACCGCCCAGGCCGAGCCCGCCGCCTTCGGGCTCTCCCTGGACACCGCGGCCACCGCACGGCGCGCCGCACAGACCTCTTCCGACCCGCTCACCGTGATCGGCCGCCTGTTCGGCGCCGCCGAGCCCCGCGAGGTCGAGCCCGTCATCCGCAGCGACGGCTCCACCGACCGGGCCGCGGCCGAGCGCCTCGCCGGCGCCGGGCGCACACCCCGCGACGGCGCCATCACCTTCGAGGACGGCGCGGCCCGGGTCGTCGCCCCCACCACCGGCGTCACCGTCCGGGCCGACCGGGCGGCCGCCGCCGTACGGGCCGCCTACCTGCGCCCGCAGACCGCGCCCGTGGCGGTGCCGGTCGAGCTCACCCCGCCGGCCGTGGACGCCGGGGAGACCGAGCGGGCCCTGAAGGAGTTCGCCGAGCCGGCGATGTCCGGCCCCGTCACCCTCACCCTCGCCGGGAAGCCCGTCACCCTCACCCCGGCCGTGATCGGCCGCCACCTCACGGTGAAGCCCGACGGCCAGGGCAGGCTCGTCCCGCAGCTCGACGCCGAGGGGCTGCTGGCCGAGCCCGAGGTCGCCCGGCAGATCTCCGCCCTCACCACCCCCTCGCGCGGCGCCACCTTCGGGGTGGACGCGGCGGGCCGGGCGGTCGTCGTCCAGGACGGCCGCAGCGGGCTCCGGGTCACCGCCAAGGCCCTGGGCGACGCGGTGATGCCGCTGCTCACCCGTACGGGCGCCGCCCGCACCGGGGAGCTGGCGGCGACGGCCGTGCCGCCGAAGCTGACCGCGGCCGACGCCCGGCGCCTCGGCATCAAGGAGAAGGTCTCCTCCTTCACCGTCCGCTTCCCGGTCGCCCCGTACCGCACCACCAACATCGGGCGCGCCGTCGAGCGGATCAACGGCTCCGTCGTCCTGCCGGGCGAGACCTGGAGCTTCAACAAGACGGTCGGCGAGCGGACCAGGGAGAACGGCTTCGTCGACGGCATCATGATCAACGACGGCCGGTTCGTGAAGTCGCCGGGCGGCGGGGTCTCGGCGGTCGCGACGACCATGTACAACGCCGCGTTCTTCGCGGGCGTCAAGCCCGTCGAGCACGGCGCGCACTCGTTCTACATCGAGCGGTACCCCGAGGGCCGCGAGGCGACGGTGGCCTGGGGCAGCCTCGACCTGCGCTGGCTGAACGACTCGGGCCACGCCCTCTACGTCAAGGCCGAGTCCACCGACTCCTCGGTGACCATCACCCTGCTCGGGACGAAGAAGTACGACGAGATCCGCTCGGTCAAGGGCCCGCGCACGAACACCGTGCCGCCGGCGAAGATCGCCGGTTCCGGTCCCGCGTGCGAGGTGCAGACGCCCCTGGAGGGCTTCGACGTGGCGGTCGACCGCGTCTTCGTCCAGGGCGGCCGGGAGGTCAAGCGGGAGACCTACCGCACGCACTACATCCCGCGCGACGAGGTCACCTGCGACCCGCAGACCCCTGCGGCCCCGTCCGCGCCGGCGGCTCCTTCGGCCCCGGCCGCCGCCGCGGCCCCGGCAGCACCTGCGGCACCCGGCGGCACGGCCTGAGCCGAGCCGCCGGCAGGCGCCGCGGCCCCCGTCACCCCTGTGGCCTCCCCTGCCCCGGCCGGGCCCGCCCTTCCCCTCAGTGGGTGAAGGGCGAGCCCGGCCGGGCCCGCCACGACTGCGCGGGATGGTGGATGACGGACGGCAGGTTGCGGTCCCAGTGGGCGCGGTGGCGCCGCGTGGAGCGCGGCGCCACGTCCGCCTCGGACGCGCGCGCCAGCATCAGCAGGGCGGCCGTGAGGGCCGCCAGTTCTATGTGGTCCGGGACGCCGCGGACCACCCGTATCCGGTGCCGGCCCTTCACCAGGACACCGGCAGGTTCTTGGGGCCGCGGATCAGCCCGCCGCGCTGCCATTCGACCTGCTCCGGCGGGACCGCCAGGGCGAGGCGCGGGTAGCGCCGCAGCAGGGTCCTGAGCATGAGCTCGGACTCCATCCGGGCCAGCATCGAGCCGACGCAGTGGTGCGGGCCGTTGCCGAAGGCCATGTGGGCGATGGGCCCGCGGTCGAAGTCGAGCGTGTCCGGGTCCGGGAAGACCTCGGGGTCGCGGTTGGCCGCGAGGTACGAGGAGTAGACCGCCTCCCCGGCCTTGATCGTGACCCCGGCGATCTCGATGTCGCGCGTCGCGATCCTCGGCAGGCCCACGCCGTTGCGGTGCGGGATGAAGCGCAGCAGCTCGTCGACCGCCTGCGGGATCAGCTCCGGCTCGGCGCGCAGCCGCTGGAGGTGCTGCGGATGGGTGAGCAGGGCGTAGACCATGTTGGCGCTGTTGTTGCGGACCGCGTGCGCGCCGCTCACCAGGATGGCGGTCGCCAGGGAGACGGCCTCGTCATCGGTGATCTCGCCGGCCTCCGCCGCGGCGGTCAGCACCCCGCCGAGGTCGTCGCTGTGCTTCTTGCGGCGCATGTCGAGCAGGGCGACGACGGTCTCGCGGACCGTCTTGAGGGCGTCGACGCTCTGCGCGGGGGCCGGGCCCGGCGTCATGGCCACGTTCGCCCACGAGGTCATGTCCGCCCGCATCTCCTGCGGCATGCCCAGCAGGTCGGCCACGGCCGCGAGCGGGAGCGGGCCGTGCAGGTGCTCCACGAGGTCCGCCGGCGAGCCGTGTTCCTCCATCGCGTCCAGCAGCCCGTCGAGGGTCCGCTGCACGGTCGGCTCCAGCTTCTTCATGGCCTTGCCGGTGAAGGCGCGGGCCACCACGCGCCGCATGTCGTTCAGCCGGGGCGGGTCGGCGTAGTTCAAGGACGCCTTCTGCGAGGCGATCGCGTGCGGGGAGGAGGCGGTCACCGACCGGCCGACCAGCTGCGACCTGCTGAAGCGCGGGTCGGTCGTGGCCGCCTTGACGTCGGCGTAGCGCGCCATGAGCCAGGCGCTGCCCTCGCCGAACGGCAGCTGCACGCGGGTGGCCCGGCCGTCCTTCAGCCGGTCGTGGAGGAACGGATCGAAGTCCAGGGCCTCGAAGTCGTCCAGGCTCCAGACGTGCACCGGTTCGTCCGGGGACGGCTCCGTACCGGGCCCCGGAGCCGTGCGCGGTTCTGACGTCATGGTTCATCTCCCTGCGTGGATGGCACCCCCCAAGGCGCGTTTCCGCGGGGAAATCGGCTTCCGCCGGGAAAGCGGCAGACCCATCCCTTCCCGCTCGCCACACGCGTCGCTGCCTTCCCCGGGCAGCGTCACCGGATTGGCCCATGTCCCCCAACGCCGTAGTCCCGCGCGCGCTTCGGCCGCAGGTCCGTGAGGCTGTGTCAGACACGAAAGGAGAGCCACCCATGGCGACTCTGTGCAGGCCAACGGTGTCCGTGCCCGAGCACGTGATCACGATGGAGCAGACCCTCGACCTCGCCCGGTCCGTCCACGCCGACCATCCGCAGCTCGACCTGGCACTGCGCCTGATCCGGAACACCGGCGTCGCGAAGCGGCACATCGTGCAGCCCATCGAGGAGACGCTCAAGCACCCGGGTTTCGAATCGCGCAACACCGTGTACGAGGCCGAGGCCAAGGCCCGGGTCCCTGCGGTGGTGCGGCAGGCGCTGGAGGACGCCCAGCTGCGGGCCAAGGACATCGACATGATCATCTACGTGTCGTGCACCGGCTTCATGATGCCGTCGCTCACCGCCTGGATGATCAACGCGATGGGCTTCCGGACCGACACCCGGCAGCTGCCCATCGCCCAGCTGGGCTGCGCCGCGGGCGGGGCGGCGGTCAACCGCGCCCACGACTTCTGCACCGCCTACCCCGAGGCGAACGCGCTGATCGTGTCCTGCGAGCTCTGCTCGCTGTG
Source organism: Streptomyces sp. NPDC046866 (assembly GCF_040704625.1). Taxonomy (NCBI): domain Bacteria; kingdom Bacillati; phylum Actinomycetota; class Actinomycetes; order Kitasatosporales; family Streptomycetaceae; genus Streptomyces; species Streptomyces sp. NPDC046866. Next base: position 443,293 of record NZ_JBEYXN010000002.1, on the reverse strand, counting down.
CTACCAGCCGAGCGACCTCGAAGTCGGCAACCTGCTCTCCAACGGCCTCTTCGGCGACGGAGTGGGCGCCGCTGTCGTCCGCGGACGCGGCGGCACCGGCATGGAACTGCACCGCAACAGCTCGTACATCATCCCCCAGACCGAGGACTGGATCATGTACGACGTCAAGTCCACCGGGTTCCACTTCAAGCTGGACCGGCGGGTGCCGGGCACCATGGAGCCGCTCGCGCCCTCGCTCAAGGAACTGGCCAAAGCCCATGGCTGGGACGCCGCAGCCTTGGACTTCTACATCATCCACGCCGGTGGCCCCCGCATCCTGGATGACCTGAGCAAGTACCTCGGTGTGGCACCCGAGGCATTCCGCTTCAGTCGGGCCACACTGACCGAGTACGGCAACATCGCCAGCGCCGTCGTCCTGGACGCGCTGCGCCGACTCTTCGACGAGAACGGCACCGCCGACGCCGCGAAGGGCCTGCTGGCCGGCTTCGGCCCGGGCATCACCGCCGAGATCTCACTGGGCAGCTGGACCTCGCAACGAGGAACCGGGTGAGGGAGGAATCCGAACGATGCTGAAGGACGGCCCCGCAACCGCAAGGCCACCCATCACGCACTGGCCCACACCGGCCCTGGACGGGGTCGACTTCGACCCCGTCCTCGCCGGTCTGATGCAGGCGGGGCCGGTCACCCGGATCCGGCTTCCCAACGGCTCCGGATGGGCCTGGCTGGTCTGCCGGTACGACGACGTGCGGATGGTGGCCAACGACCCCCGCTTCAGCCGCAAGCTGGTCGCCGAGCACGACGTCACCCGCCTGGCCCCCCACTTCATCCCCGCACCCGGAGCCGTCGGCTTCGAGGACCCGCCCGACCACACCCGGCTGCGCCGCACGGTCGCCGCGGCCTTCACCACCACCGGGGTGGAGCGGCTGCGCAGCCGGGCCAAGGAGATGCTCGACGCGATGGTCGACCGGATCCTCGAGGACGGACCGCCCGCGGACCTGACCGAGCGCCTCCTCGCGCCCTTCCCGCTCGCCGTGGTGTGCGAGCTGATGGGCGTCCCCGAGGAGGACCGGCCCATGGTCCACGAATGGACCACCCTGATCCTGTCCTCCGCCCAGGGCGCCGAGCGCAGCGAACAGGCCAAGAACGAGGCGCTCGCCTACCTGGGCGCCCGCCTGGGCTCCGGGACCGTCGCCCACGACGACAGCGTCATCGGCCTCCTCGACCGGGCCGTCCGCGACGGCGAGGTCACCCTGGAGGAGGCCACCGGCCTGGGCCTGCTCATCCAGATCGGCGGCGAGGCCGTCACCAACAACGTGGGCAACATGGTGTACATCCTGCTCACCCGGCCGGACCTGATGGAGCAGCTGCGCAACAGCCCCGCCCTGCGCCCCTCGGGCCTGAACGAGCTCCTGCGCTACATCCCGCACCGCAACGCGGTCGGACTTTCCAGGATCGCCCTGGAGGACGTCACGATCGCCGGGCAGCGCATCCGCGCCGGCGAAGCGGTCTACGTCTCCTACCTCGCCGCCAACCGCGACCCGGACGTCTTCCCCGATCCGGACGAACTGCACCTGGACCGCAGCCCGAACCCGCACGTCTCCTTCGGGTACGGGCCGCACTTCTGCCCCGGCGCCATGCTCGCCCGCCTCGAATCGGAACTCCTGGTGGACGCCCTCCTCGACCGGTTCCCGGACATCCGCTTCACCGTGCCCCCGAGCGAACTGCGCTGGCGGCCCGGCGCCCTCATCCGCGGTCCCGAAGGCCTGCCGGTGACCTGGTCATGACCGCGCACGTCGCCCGCGACGGCCTGCTGGTGCCGCCGGGCCACGGACGCATCCTGCACACCGAGGCCCAGCAGGTCACGTTCAAGGTCACCGGCGAGCACTCCTCGGTGGCCTCCAGCTTCGAGGTGGTCGTCCCGCCCGGGTTCGACGTCGGCGCCCACCGGCACATGCGCAGCGAGGAGCTCTTCTACGTCCTGGAGGGTGAACTCGACGTCATGGCCTTCGAGCCGCGCGTGCGCAGCGGCGACAACTGGCGACACTGGGAGTCGCTGGACGGACGCCAGGTCGTGCGGGCCGGCCCCGGGACCGTCATCGTGGTTCCGCCCGGCTGCCCGCACGCCTTCGCCAACCCCACCGGCGAGCCGGCCCGCATGTTCTTCCAGGCCTCACCGCCACCCGATCACGAGCGGTACTTCGAGGAGCTCCTCGCCCTGCTCGACGCGAGCGCCACCCCGGATCCCGCCGCGATCCTCGAACTGCGGACCCGCTACGACATCGAACAGCTCACGCCCCTGCGCCACGAGCTGTCCTGACCGGCCATCACCGCGCCCGCCGCACCGGCGGGCACCACGCACCACCCGCACCACCCTCCATCCCACCCACCCCCATGCTCGGGAGAAGAATCAATGCTGCTCACCCGCCGCAAACTCCGCACGGCCACCTACGCCCTGGCCGGCACGGTCGCGGCCGCCGCCTCGCTCGCCGCGGGGCCGGCCCGCGCCGCCGAGGCCCTGCCGTCCCACTGGTGCTACGTCAACGGAGTCGAGGCCCCGCCCGGGGACCGGGTGAACGGCACGCCGGGTGCCGACACCATCCTGTGCGAGAACGACGTCGAGAACACGATCATCTACGGCGGCGGCGGCGACGACAACATCCGCGTCAAGGGGATGCTCGTCGACTCCCAGGTCCTCGGCGGCGAGGGCAACGACACGCTCCAGGTCAACAACCTCTACCCGCGCAACGGCAACTCCTCGGTGCGCGGCGGGTCCGGCGACGACACCATCATCACCGCCCTCGTCGTCGGCACCGCCGAACACGGCGCCACGGTCTACGGCGACCACGGCGACGACAACATCACCACCGGCAGCGTGCTCGGCGAGCCCGGCGAGTACCAGCGCGGCGGCGGCCAGGTCTTCGGCAACGACGGCCGCGACTTCATCCGCACGGGCAACGTCGACCTCGGCGGCCGCATCCTCGGCGGCAGCCAGGCCGACACCATCGAGCCGAAGTCGGTGGGCGCGGAGTCCGCGGGCATCGTCCTGGGCGGCCCGGGCGACGACACCGTCCGCGGCCAGAGCGACAGCGTCCTGACGATCGGCCCCGGCTACGGCCAGGTCGACGGCGGTCTGGGCGCCAACGCCTGCAAGCTGAAGCACTACTCCACCGGCGACCGGGTCCGCAGCTCGGTGGCCAACTGCACGGTGTCGGCCCCGGCCCCCGAGGCCGCCGCCCCCGCGGCCCCCTCCAAGCCCTCGACGTCGAGCTCGAAGCCCGCTGCCTCCACCTCCAAGCCGACGACCTCGAAGCCTGCTGCGTCCGCCTCGAAGCCGTCGACGTCCGCCTCCAGGCCGTCCGCCTCCAAGCCGTCGAAGTCGAAGCAGGCGGCCGGCGCCGCACGGCCGCAGCGCCGGCCCTAGCCCTCAGCCGCCCGAGGGCCGGCGGCCCGGGGGAGCGCCGTGCGTGCGCTCCATGGACAGGCCGCCGGGCAGCAGGAGCATCGTCAGCACGGCCCCGGCGCTGAAGATCGCCGCCGAGGCCGTGAAGACGGTGTGGTACCCCTCCAGAGCAGCCCGCGCCAGAAGCTCCGGCGCGGGCTGCCGGCCTGCCAGGAAGCGGCTCACGGCCCCGGCGGCCAGGGTGCTCATCAGCGCCGTGCCGACGGAGCCGCCGATCTGCCGCATGGCGTTGACCGTCGCCGAACCGACCCCGGCGTCGCGCGGGTCGATGCCCGCCGTGCCCAGGTTCATGGCGGCCGCGGTGATCAGGCCCATCCCGAGGCCCGTCAGCACCTGCCCCGGCAGGACGTCGACCACGTACGGGCCCGTCGCCGACAGGTTCGTCATCCACGCCATCCCGCACGCCGCCAGCAGCATCCCGGTGACGATGCGCGGCCGGCCGCCCACCTTGCCGAGCAGCCCCATGTTGCTGCCGATCGCGCTGATCATGGTGCATCCGGACATCGGCATGAAGGCCAGGCCGGTCCGGTCCGGGCTGTAGCCGCGGGTGTGCTGGAGGTAGTACGTGAGGAACAGGAACACCCCGAACATGCCCACGCCCGTGATGAACACGGACGCCAGAGCCGTCGCCCGGACCCGGTCGAGCACGATCCGCAGCGGCAGCAGCGGGTGTGCGCTGCGGCGCTGCCACCAGGCGAACGCGCCGAGCAGCGCGGCCCCGGTCAGCAGGAAGCCCAGCGCCCTCGTGCCCTGCCAGCCGTGCGGGCCGGCCGTCGCCAGGCCGTAGACCAGGCAGAACAGCCCCGACGAGGCCAGGACGGTCCCCGGCAGGTCCAGCTTCGGAGGTGCGGCCGGAGCCTGCCGGCGCAGCAGCAGCACCCCGCCCGTGACCGCGATGCCGGCGAACAGCACGTTCACGTACAGGGTCGACCGCCAGCTCAGGTGCTCGGTGAGGACGCCGCCGAGCAGCAGCCCCACCGCGCCCCCGGACGCGGCGAGCGACCCGAACACGCCGAAGGCCTTGCCGCGTTCGGCGGGCGAGGAGAACGTCGTGGTCAGCAGCGACAGCGCGGCCGGGGCCAGCAGCGCCGCGAACACCCCCTGCAGCGTCCGCGCCGTGACCAGGACGCCGAAGGTGGCCGCCGCGCCGCCCACGGCGGAGGCCGCCGCGAAGCCGAGCTGCCCGATCAGGAAGGCCCGGCGGCGGCCGATCAGGTCGGCGAGCCGCCCGCCGAGCAGCAGCAGACTGCCGAAGGAGATGGCGTAGGCGGTGACCACCCACTGCCGCTGCTGGTCGGAGAAGCCGAGGTCGTCCTGGATGGACGGCAGGGCGATGTTCACGATGGTGGCGTCGAGGACGACCATGAGCTGGGCGAGGCCGATCACGGCGAGGATCCACCAGCGGCGCGGATCGGGCGGGGCCGGGGCACCGGCGGCTGCCGGGCCGGGGCCGGTGCCGGTGCCGAAGGCTGGTCCGGGGGCTGGTCCGGGGGCCGGACCGGTCGATTCTGCGGACATGGTCGTCACTCCAGGGAAACGCTCGTTCTCGCAGGCGAGAGTGCGTGTCGGGCGCGGCTGCGCTCCGGTTCGACGATGCGCGAGACGGGCCCGCCGCCCGCGCGCCACGCCACGATGCCGTCCGGATGGACCAGCGACGCCGCCTCCCAGGAGGCGCCGGCCGGCCCGCCTCACCCCCCGGCCCGCCCGCGAGCGGGCGCTGGGTCCCCTCAGGGGCCGGCGCCGCCCTCGCCGCCTGCGCGGAGCACCGGCACCGGGCGGCCCGCGTGCAGTTCCAGTGGGCCCGTGCCCCGGTGCCGGGCCCGCAGGCAGGCCTTGATCTGCCGGCGCAGCGCGGGCTTCACCAGGCCGCGCAGCTCGGCGGGGGCCGCGGCCCGCCAGCGCAGCAGCTCCACGGGGGACAGCCGGATCTCGGCCAGGGTGTCCGGAGCCAGCACGCCCCCGTCGTACAGGAAGCGGATCCGGGCCGGGTGGCCGGGCTTGTGGGACCAGTTCACCCCGAGCAGGCGGCCCGGCTCCAGGTCCAGGCCGAGCTCTTCGCGGACCTCGCGGCGGGCGGCCTCGCGCGGGGTCTCGCCCAGGTCGCCGTCGATGCCGCCGCCCGGCAGGTTCCACCGGCCCGGCCGCCCGTAGGCGGGCTCCACCAGCAGGACCCGCCCCGCCGTGTCGGTGAACACCACGCTCGCCGCGGTCAGCGCCTTGGGCCGCACCGCCCGGTGGCTCGCGGCGTCCAGCGCCCCGGCGTGCTCCAGCATCGCCCGGTGCACCGGGTCCAGGCCGACCGGCGAACCGGTGTGCGGGAACCCGTCGATGAGGTGGGCCACGGTGCCGGCGTTCAGGGCGGCCAGCCCGGCGCGCAGCCGGGCCTCGTCCCGCTTCGGCAGGACCTCGTACGCCTCCTGCGGCGTGCGCCGGCGCACCCCCGCCGACGACTCCGGCGGCAGCGGCGCGACCAGGTGGACGTGGACCACGCAGGCCCGTCCGCCCGCCCCCGCCGCGGGCTGCGCGTCCACGACGAGCAGTCGGCCGACGTGCGGCACGCCCGGGCCGAGCTCCTCCTCCAGGATGCGGGCCAGCCCCTGCTCCGGTGTCTCGGAGCCCGTCACGAGGCCGCCCGGCAGGCGGGGCTGCGCCCCGGCGGCGTCGGCGGCCTCCGCCACGATCACCCGCCCGGCCGGGTCCAGGGCGATCGCGCAGACGGCCACCAGCGGACCGGGAGCCCCGCCGGCCGCCGGGCGCACCGCGCCGGTCCGGTCGCCGGGCCGGTCGGCGGGTCGTGCAGGGCGGTCGGAGCGGTCGGGGCGGTCGGGGCGGTCGGGCACGGCGGTCTCCCGGGGACGGCGTACGACGGGGGCGGGCGGGCGAGCCGGGGCCGCAGCCCCGCAGCGACCGTACCGCCCCCGGGTCAGCCGCCGGCCAGCAGCAGGGCGCCCATCGTGACCATGGTCGCCGCGACGAAGCCGTCGAGCACCCGCCAGGCCGAGGGCCGCGCCAGCACCCCGCTCAGCAGCCGGGCCCCGTAGCCCAGGGTGGCGAACCAGGTCAGGCTGGCCAGTGCGGCACCGATGCCGAAGGCCCAGCGCAGGTACCCGCGGTCGGCGGCGAGCGAGCCCAGCAGCAGGACGGTGTCCAGGTAGACGTGCGGGTTGAGCCAGGTCATGGCCAGGCAGGTCAGCACGGCCCGCCGGCGCGACGCGGCCGCGGCTCCCTCCGTCTCCAGCGCGGCCCCGGGGACCGGAGACACCACCCGCCGGGCGGCGAGCACCCCGTAGCAGATCAGGAACCCGCCGCCCGCGATGCCGACCGCGGTGAGGGCGGCCGGCCAGGCGGTGACGAAGGCGCCGACGCCGGCCACGCCGAGGGCGATGAGGAGCGCGTCGGAGACGGCGCAGATGGCGACCACGGCGAGGACGGCGTGGCGGCGCGCCCCCTGCCGCAGGACGAAGGCGTTCTGCGCCCCGATGGCGACGATGAGGGAGAGTCCGGTGCCGAAGCCGGCGAGGGCCGCCGCGATGATGCCGTGTGTCATGCGTTCGACCATATGAACGGCGTGCCGTGCAGTACAGCTAAAGATTTTTACGTACCCTTAGCGCTCGTGATGGATGAGCTTCCCCTGGACCAGGTGCGGACCCTGCTCGCAGTGGTGGACGAGGGCACCTTCGACGCCGCCGCGGCCGCACTGCACGTGACGCCCTCCGCCGTCAGCCAGCGGGTCAAGGCCCTCGAACAGCGGACCGGCCGGGTCCTGCTGATGCGGACCAAGCCGGTGCGGGCCACCGAGTCCGGGCAGGTGGTCGTCCGCTTCGCCCGGCAGCTGGCCCGCCTCGAACGCGACGCGCGCGCCGAGCTCGGGATGGCACAGGAGGCGGGCGGCCCGGTGCGGCTGCCCATCGCCGTCAACGCGGACTCGCTCGCCACCTGGTTCCTGCCCGCGCTGACCCGGGTGCCGCAGGAGCCGCCGGTCCTCTTCGAGCTGCACCGCGAGGACGAGTCGCACACCACGGCCCTGCTGCGCGAGGGCCAGGTGATGGCGGCGGTCACCTCCTCGCCCGATCCGGTGGCGGGGTGCACCGTGCGCCGGCTCGGCCTGGCGCGCTACCTGCCGGTGGCGAGCCCGCGCTTCGCCGACCGGTACCTGCGCGGCGCGGGCGTCATGGCGCGGGCGCTGCAGCAGGCCCCCGTGATCGTGTTCGACCGGCGGGACGTGCTCCAGGACACCTTCGTACGGGCGCTGACGGGCGACGCGGAGGCCGGGGACGCCGGCGCCGGGCCGCTGCGCCACCACGTGCCCACGTCCGAGGGGTTCTGCGACGCGGTCGCCGCCGGCCTGGGCTGGGGGCTGGTGCCGGAGCCGCAGGCCGCACCCCTGCTGCGCTCCGGCGGGCTGGAGCTGATCGTGCCCAGGCGCCCGCTGGACGTCCCGCTGTACTGGCAGCAGTGGAAGCTGGATTCGCCCGCGCTGTCGACGGTGGCCGAGGTGGTCGCGGCCGCGGCGGCGCAGGCGCTGCTGCCTCCGGGGGCCCCGTAAGCTGCGGCCATGGACTCCTACACGATCGGCCAGGCGGCGCGGCTGCTCGGCGTGAGCGTCGACACGGCCCGCCGCTGGGCGGACGCCGAACGGTTCCCCACCCGCCGGGAGGGCGCCCGGCGGATGGTGGACGGGCCGGACCTGGCCGCGTTCTGCGTGGAGGTCGCCCAGGAGGGCGGCGGGGACGGCGAAGAGGCCCCCTACACCTCGGCGCGCAACGCCTTCCCCGGCATCGTCACCGCCGTCACGCTGGGCGACGTCGCGGCCCAGGTGGAGATCCAGGCCGGGCCGCACCGGGTGGTGTCGCTGCTGACCCGCGAGGCGGTGGAGGAGCTCGGCCTGGAGGTGGGGGCACGGGCCGTCGCCCGGGTGAAGTCGACGAGCGTCTTCGTCGACCGCGCCTGACGCCCGCCGGGGGCGGGCGCGGCGGCGGTGGCAGACTGGCCGCTGATCCGCCGAAGGGAAGTCACACCGTTGTCCATGTTCAGCAACCTGCGCCGGGCCGTGCGCCGCGGCTACCGGCGGGCCGTCGACCTCAGCCACCCGGCCCGCTCCCCGCTCGGCAGCGCCGTGGTCAACTGCATCGTCTACGAGGACGGCGTACGGCAGGACGGCTGCGCCGAGACGGAGGAGGCGCTGCGCCGGGTCCGCAAGACCGGGGAGGGGTTCGTCTGGATCGGACTGCACGAGCCCTCGCAGGAGGAGCTCGCCGGGCTGGCGGAGCTGTTCGGGCTGCACCCCCTCGCCGTCGAGGACGCCGTCCACGCCCACCAGCGGCCCAAGGTGGAGCGCTACGACGACATACTGTTCGCCGTCTTCAAGACCGTGCGGTACGTCGAGCACGAGGAACTGACGGCCACCAGCGAGGTGGTGGAGACCGGCGAGCTGATGGCCTTCACCGGCGAGGACTTCGTCATCACCATCCGCCACGGCGGCCGCGGCACGCTCGGCCCGGTCCGCGAGAGCCTGGAGGCGGCCCCCGAGCAGCTGGCCAAGGGCCCGGCTGCGGTGCTGCACGCGATCGCCGACCACGTGGTGGACGACTACGTCGCGGTCACCGACGCCGTGCAGAGCGACATAGACGCCGTCGAGACCGCCGTGTTCAGCGAATCCGGCGGCCGCGGCGACGCGGGCCGCATCTACCAGCTCAAGCGCGAACTGCTGGAGCTGCGCCGGGCGGTGGCCCCGCTGGGCCGGCCGCTGGAGCAGCTGGCCACGCAGCCCATACAGGCGGTCCCGGCCGAGGCCCGCGCCTACTTCCGGGACGTCGCGGACCACCTGACCCGGGCGACCGACCAGATCAACGCGTACGACGCCCTGCTGGACTCCATCCTGCAGGCGCACCTCGCGCAGGTCACCGTCGCGCAGAACGAGGACATGCGCAAGATCACGGCGTGGGCGGCGATCGTCGCCGTGCCGACCATGGTCTGCGGGGTCTACGGCATGAACTTCGACCACATGCCGGAGCTGCACTGGACGTACGGCTATCCCGTCGTGCTCGGCGTGATGGCCCTGGCCTGCTACGTCATCCACCGCGGTTTCCGCCGCAACGGCTGGCTGTGAGGCGGCGGATGACGCGGCGTCCGGTGCCCGCGGCCTGACGCCCCACCGTGCCCGGTTCGGGGGCGAAGTGCTCGGCACTTCGCCCCGTTCTGCTGTGGACGGCCGAATTCCGGTCGGGCGGAGGCCGATTGCAGGGGCTTGAGGCGGCCCCAATACCGGCAGTAAAGTTTCCTAACGAAGTGGCCCCGCCTCAACCCACCCCTGGAGGCCTCGTGTTCACCCTCCCCCGCACGAAGACGGCGATCGGCGCCCTGCTCGGCGGCGTCCTCCTCGCCGCGCCGCTCACCGTCCACGCCGCCGCGGCCGCCGGCCCGGCGCCGGTGCCGCTCGCGGACGCGGCCGTCGCAAGGGCCGTGCGCACTGCGGCCGTCGGGCTCGACGATCCGGTGAAGAAGGACATCGCCATGCAGATCGTCTCCAGCGCGGAGAACTCCTCGCTGGACTGGAAGGCCCAGTACAAGTACATCGAGGACATAGGCGACGGCCGCGGCTACACCGCCGGGATCATCGGCTTCTGCTCCGGCACCGGTGACATGCTCGACCTCGTCGAGTACTACACGCAGGTGAAGCCGGGCAACGTCCTCGCCAAGTACCTGCCGGCCCTGCGCAAGGTCAACGGCAGCGACTCGCACGCCGGCCTCGACCCGAACTTCCCCAAGGACTGGGCGAAGGCCGCCCAGGACCCGGAGTTCAAGAAGGCCCAGGACCACGAGCGCGACCGGGTCTACTTCAACCCGGCCGTGAAGCAGGGCAAGTCCGACGGGGTGGGCGTCCTCGGCCAGTTCGTCTACTACGACGCCCTCGTCATGCACGGCGACGGCTCGGACTCCACCTCCTTCCGCAACATCCGCAAGCGGGCCCTGTCCAAGGCCAAGCCCCCCGCCCAGGGCGGCAGCGAGACCGCCTGGCTGAACGCCTTCCTCGACGCCCGGGTCTGGGCGATGAAGCAGGAGGAGGCGCACAGCGACACCAGCCGCGTGGACACCGCCCAGCGGGTCTTCCTGAAGAAGGGCAACCTCACCCTGCAGACCCCGCTGGAATGGAAGGTCTACGGGGACTCCTACCGCATCGGCTGAACCGCCCGGCGGGGCGCCGTGGCCGGAACCGGCGCGTCCAAGGGCACGGGATGATGCCTGTGACGTCGCAGAGCCGTAACGATGTGTGTCCCGCACCCCTCGGCCGCGCCGGTGACAACTCCCCTCATACCGGGGAAGTGGTGCACGGTGAACGGAACAAATCGGCTTCCCCGCCCCACTGGAGGGATCCCGTCACCTGTGTTTCGTCACGCCGTGTGACACCGGACCACCGGTGGGTCCCAAGTGGCGCCCGATAGGGGTGTGTTTGGCCGTGGAAGCCTGTGATCGCGGGCCTTCGGGCGGGTTGTGAAGTGGCTTGACCGCCACGTAAGCGGGGCATAAGTTCTGCCCCGGCTTGCTCCAGCAGGACGGGCCGTCGAACCGTCCTCAGGGGGGACAACGTGCACTACTACACCGACGTTCTGAAGAAGTACGCCGTCTTCTCCGGCCGCGCCCGCCGGCAGGAGTACTGGATGTTCTTCCTGTTCAACCTGGCCGCCGCGATCATCGTCGCCGTCGTCGACAGCGCGCTCGGCACCTACCCGCTGCTCTACGCGATCTACGCGCTCGCCGTGCTCCTCCCGGGTCTGGCCGTCGGCGTCCGCCGCCTGCACGACACCGGCAAGTCCGGCTGGTGGCTGCTCATCGCCCTCGTCCCCCTCATCGGCGGCATCTGGCTGATCGTCCTCATGGCGACCGAGGGCCAGCCGCAGCCGAACCAGTACGGCCCGAACCCGAAGGCCGTCCAGGCCTGACCCGCCCTGCCCCCGGGCAGCCGCAGCGCCCGAGCGCCGCACCGGCTGAAAACAGCCGGTGCGGCGCTCGCGTCGTTCCCGGCCGGCCCCACCCGCCACGCGGGGTGACACGCGTCTCGTCCGGCTTGTCGGCAGGGGCTGTCCGGATGGGCCCGATCACGAGATATCTTGATGTCGAGCAATGTTGCAGACGAGAGACGCAGACTGTGGAGCGGAGCATCCGGTGACTGACTCGACCATCATCTACACGCACACTGACGAGGCCCCGGCCCTCGCGACGTATTCCTTCCTGCCTGTGATCCAGGCCTACGCGTCGACGGCCGGTGTGAATGTCGAGACCCGTGACATCTCCCTGGCCGGTCGCATCATCGCCAGCTTCCCCGAGCACCTCGAGGAGGGCCAGCGCATCGCCGACGCCCTCGCCGAGCTCGGCGAGCTGGCGAAGACGCCGCAGGCCAACATCATCAAGCTGCCCAACATCTCGGCCTCGATCCCGCAGCTGAAGGCCGCGATCGCCGAGCTCCAGGGCCAGGGCTACGCGCTCCCGGACTACCCGGACGACCCGAAGACCGACGAGGAGCGCGAGATCCGCGCCCGCTACGACAAGGTCAAGGGCAGCGCCGTCAACCCGGTCCTGCGCGAGGGCAACTCCGACCGCCGCGCCCCCGCCTCGGTCAAGAACTACGCCAAGGCCCACCCGCACCGCATGGGCGCCTGGACCTCCGAGTCGAAGACGAACGTCGCCACCATGGGCGAGAACGACTTCCGCTCCACCGAGAAGTCCGCCGTCATCGCCGAGGCCGGCACCCTGCGCATCGAGCACGTCGCGGCCGACGGCGCCGTCACCGTCCTGCGCGAGTCCGTACCGGTCCTGGCCGGCGAGGTCGTCGACGCCTCCGTCATGCGCGTCGACGCCCTGCGCACCTTCCTCTCCGAGCAGGTCGCCCGCGCCAAGGCCGAGGACGTGCTGTTCTCCGTGCACCTCAAGGCCACGATGATGAAGGTCTCCGACCCGATCGTCTTCGGCCACGTCGTGCGCGCCTTCTTCCCGCAGACCTTCGCCAAGTACGGCGAGGTCCTGGTCGCCGCCGGCCTGTCCCCGAACGACGGCCTCGGCGCGATCCTGAACGGCCTGGAGTCCATCCCGCACGGCCTGGGCGCCGAGATCAAGGCCTCCTTCGACGCCGAGCTCGCCGAGGGCCCGGCCCTGGCCATGGTCGACTCGGACAAGGGCATCACCAACCTGCACGTCCCGTCCGACGTCATCGTCGACGCCTCCATGCCGGCCATGATCCGCACCTCCGGCCACATGTGGGGCCCGGACGGCCAGGAGGCCGACACCCTCGCCGTCCTCCCGGACAGCAGCTACTCCGGCGTCTACCAGGCCGTCATCGAGGACTGCAAGGCGCACGGCGCCTTCGACCCGGCCACCATGGGCTCCGTCCCGAACGTCGGCCTGATGGCGCAGAAGGCCGAGGAGTACGGCTCCCACGACAAGACCTTCGAGATCGCCGCCGCCGGCACCGTCCGCCTGGTCGACGCCGCCGGCAACACCGTCCTGGAGCAGGAGGTGTCCGAGGGCGACATCTTCCGCGCCTGCCAGACCAAGGACCTGCCCATCCAGGACTGGGTCAAGCTCGCCGTCACCCGCGCGCGCGCCACCGGCGCCCCTGCCGTCTTCTGGCTCGACGAGACCCGCGCCCACGACGCGCAGCTGATCGCCAAGGTCAACACCTACCTCGCCGACCACGACACCGAGGGCCTGACCATCAAGGTCCTCTCCCCGGTCGAGGCCACCAAGTTCTCCCTGGAGCGCATCCGCCGCGGCGAGGACACCATCTCGGTCACCGGCAACGTCCTGCGCGACTACCTGACCGACCTCTTCCCGATCCTGGAGCTGGGCACCAGCGCCAAGATGCTGTCGGTCGTCCCGCTGATGGCGGGCGGCGGCCTCTTCGAGACGGGCGCCGGCGGCTCCGCCCCGAAGCACGTCCAGCAGCTGGTCAAGGAGAACTACCTGCGCTGGGACAGCCTGGGCGAGTTCTTCGCCCTCGCGGCCAGCTTCGAGCACCTCGCCACCACCACGGGCAACGCCCGCGCCCAGGTGCTGGCCGACACCCTCGACCGCGCCACCGGCACCTTCCTCAACGAGGACAAGTCGCCGACCCGCCGCCTCGGCGGCATCGACAACCGCGGCAGCCACTTCTACCTGGCCCTGTACTGGGCCCAGGAGCTGGCCGCGCAGAGCGACGACGCCGCGCTGGCGTCCGCGTTCGCCCCGCTCGCGAAGACCCTGACCGAGCAGGAGCAGACCATCGTCGCCGAGCTGATCGCGGTCCAGGGCTCCCCGGCCGACATCGGCGGCTACTACCAGCCCGACCCGGCCAAGGCCGCCGCCGTCATGCGCCCGTCGGCGACCTTCAACCAGGCGATCGCGACCCTGGCGTAAGGACCCCCCGGCCCAGGCCGGACCAGGTCAGGGCTCCGCCCCGGCCGGCAGCCGCCGGCCGGGGCGGACCCGTATCCGCCACCGGCGCACCTCCTGCCCCGCAAGGCCCGGAAAACCCGCTTGCGGCCCGGGCCCCGGCGGGGATACGAAGGCCCGGTGATCCAGGGCCCCCTGGCCGGGCTGCGCGCCCGGCACGCCGACGACGTCGCCGTACTCCACGCCGAGCTGTACGAGGACGTGGCGACCCGCTCGCGCGCCGACTCGCGGCCGTGGCGGCCGCTGCCCGCCGCCGGCGGGCACTCCCCGTACGAGCCCGCCGGCCCGGCCGACGACGCTGCCGTCTTCTCCGTCGTCGACCGCGCCTGCGGTGAGCTCGCCGGCGAGGCCCTGCTGTGGGGCATCGACACCCACAACCGCAGCGCCCACCTCGGCCTCTCGCTGCGCCCCGGCAGCCGGGGCCGGGGGATCGGCGCGGAGGTCGTGCAGCTGCTGTGCCACTACGGGTTCACCGTGCGCGGACTGCACCGGCTCCAGGTGGACACCCTCGCCGACAACACCGCGATGATCGGCGCCGCCCGGCGGGCCGGGTTCACCCTGGAGGGCAAGCTCAGGCGCTCCGCCTGGGTGTCGGGGGCCTTCGTCGACGAGGTCGTCCTCGGCCTGCCCGTCGACGAGTGGAAGCGGCCGGCCGGGCCGCCGTGGTGAGCACTGGCGCGGCAGGTGCGGTTCCGTCGGGGTGCCTGCTGGCGCTGCCCGCGGTCCTGCCGGAGCTGAGCCTTCCGGGGGAGACCCGGGGCGCCGCACGGTGGGTCCTGCGCGTCCTGCGCGTCCTGCCGGACGCGGTCGCCGTCGCCGTGGCGCTGGTCCTGGCCGCCGTTGCGGGGCGGGGCGCGCGGTTCGTGCGGGGGCTCTTCCTCGTGCGGGCGGCCGCCCGGCTGGGACAGGGTGTCCGGCTGCGCGCACTGGGTGGAGATCGGCCGTGAGCCGCGGGTGGTGCCGTACCGGAGGTTCCTGAAGTCCGGCCCCCAGGGCCGCTGCCCGGCCGGCGTCTGGGCCCAGCTCCAGTCCCGTCGCCCCGCGGCGCCAGTGCCGCCGACGGCCCTGAAACGCCTCCTCACCCGCCTGCGCGCCTGACCCCGCCCCCACCGGACACCGTGCTCCGCGCCCGCCCCCGCCGGACACCGTGCTCCGCGCCCGCCCCCGCCGGGCACCGGGCTCGGCGCCCGACCCCGCCCCCGCCGGGCACCGGGCTCTGCCCGGACCCGCGCCTCAAACGCCGGCGGGGCTGGATGTTCCGGACCCCGGCTTCGAACCTCACCCGGCGGTCCGTCTGCCGTCGCACCGGAGGCCGACGCCACCCAGCCCAGCCGTCGCTTTCGAAGCGGCGGCGGGCACATTCAGCCTCGCCGGCGTTTGAGGCGCGGGGTTTGGGGCGGCGCCCCGGAAGCCCGGCTGGCTTCGCTGACACCTGAGCCGGGGGCCGGGCACATTCAGCCTCGCCGGCGTTTGAGGCGCGGGGTTTGGGGCGGCGCCCCGGAAGCCCGGCCGGCTCCCCTGACACTGAGCCGGGGGCCGGGCACATCCAGCCCCGCCGGCGTTTGAGGCGCGGGGTTTGGGGCGGCGCCCCACGAAGCACGGCTCCGCCGGGGGCCCGCTACAGGCGGTGGACGCGTTCCGGGGGGAAGCCGAGGGGGTGCCGGGCGGCGGCCAGGATGCGCAGGCCGGGAGCCGCGTCGAGCAGCCCCCGCAGCCACGCCCGCGCCTGCGGGGTCAGCAGGTCGGCCCCGTCCAGGACCAGCAGGACGTCCCGCTCGGCCAGCCAGGCCACGGCGTCGGCCGTCCCGCACGGCGGGAACGTCACCCCCGGCACACACCCCAGCGCAGCCGTCAGCTCCCGCACGCCGAAGGGCCGGTCGAGGGCCACCACGGCCGCGCCGTCGCAGAAGTTGGACGACAGCCGCGCGGCGATCTCCCGCACCAGCAGGCTCCGCGGCTCCCGGAACCGCCCGGTGACCGTGAGCACCCTGCCGCGTCGGACGGCGGTGAGCAGGCGGGACAGCTCGTCGGACGTGGCCGGCAGCGTTGTGGCCCCTCCCGGTTCCCTCGTCGGCACGATGCCCCCCTTGCATGCGTGTCCATGGCGCGGCCCAGGGGTCCCCCGCGCCGCGTAGCGACGATTATGCGCCAGCGCTGCGGCAGGGCCAGGGGAATGGCGGACTCCGTATGGCGGGCCGCCCTGCGGGCCGGCGCTCAGCCGATCCCCTGCCGGTCGGGCTGGAGCGCGAACGCCGCGCGCAGCGGACTCGGCGCGGCCGTCCACACGGCCTCCTCCAGCAGGTCCCGGTGGCGCCGGACCGGCTCCCGCCGCTCCGGCGGTGCGAGCTGCTCCAGATCGTCCAGGCAGGCCGCGATCCGCCGGGTGACCTGCACCGAGCCCACCCCGTAGTCCCGGATCTCGGTGAGCGCGAGGTCCAGCAGCTCCGGCCAGCTCGGCAGCGTCTCCACCAGCCGCACCGCACCGCCCCGGTCGCGGTGGCGGGCCCGGCCCAGCGGCTGCCGGGCCAGCGCCGTCAGCAGCACCTGGATCCGGTCCAGGGACTGCACCGCCGTGGTCGGGTCGTTGACGGCCGGCGACAGCGCGCGGGACGCGATGTCCGCCAGCTGCCGGATCCCGAACGCCAGGTCCTGCTCGGTGGTGCGCTCCACCCCGATGTCCAGCGCCGCCTGCAGCACGGCGTCCGGCGGCGTCGGCCCCCCGGTGACCCGGAACAGCGGCGTGTACGGCACCAGGTAGTCCCCGATCCGCGGGATCAGGTGCAGCACCAGCCCCTCGCGCTCGGCCAGCGCCACCAGCCGCTCCACGTCCACGGCCTGGAGCACACCGGGCCGCCACACGTGCGGCACCACGCTCCCGCCCGGGTCCGGCGGCGGATCGGCCTCGTGCCCGCCCTCCTGCCCCGGCAGCGCGGGCTCGGCGCTCTCGCGGATCAGCGCGAGGCTCTCTTCGCCGACGTGGTCCATGACGTACGTGACCCGCATCAGACGGATGGTGGAGTGCACGTAGACGACGAACAGCGCGAGGCTGAGCACCAGGAAGCCCATCGCGAGCGAAGCGCCCACGTAGGGCACCACCGCACCGTCCGCACCGTCCGCATCGCCCGCAGCCGCCGTGTACTCCTTCTGGAGCCGCAGTGTGTAGAGGAAGGTGCACAGGAACACCGCAAGGGTCAGCTTCGTGACCCGGCTCTCGACGTACAGCCGCAGGACGCGCGGCGTGAACTGGCCGGCGGCCATCTGGAGCGCGACCAGGGTGATCGAGAAGACCACGCCGATGAACGTCAGCATCGCCGAGCTCATCGAGGCGACCGCGCTCTTGGCGGACGCCCCGAGGTCCGCGGCGGTCCGCAGGAACCACAGGTCGGCGAGGTCCACGGCAGTCCACCGCGCATCGAGGTCGTGGATGAGGGTGTCCGTCTGCACGACCGCCGTGGCCAGTAACCAGCCCAGCAGCAGCCCCGCGAACGGCACGAAGAGGAAGGAGTTGCGCATGCGTTTGCGCAGCATCGGGAACGGACCGCGGCTGCGCCGCACGACGGTCATCGCCATGGATGTCAAATTAGCCCCGGGACAGCGGCGGACGTAGCTCCGCTGCGCCGCGCGCCGTACGCGCCGCGGCCCGGCGCCGTCGGCCGGCGGCGGTTGTCCGGCCGCCGTTCATCGGTTCTACTGCTCTTCGGCCCGGTACGCGGGGCGAGTTGCAGGGGAGGGCGGCCATGACGGCGGACCGGAGGCGAACCGGCGCGGACACGGCCCGGGGCGCGGGCCCGCGGACGGGCCGGGGGAGGGGCGCGCCGTGACGCGCCCGCCGCGCGGCACCCGGGGCGCCGGGGCCCGCCCCGCAGCGCACCGCCGCCGCGGCTTCCGCGGCAGGCCCCTGGTGACCCTGCTCCTGGCGGTGTTCCTCCTCGTCGGCGTCTGCGCCGCCACCGGCATCGCCGGGGACCCCTTCACCGCCGCCTCCGGGCGGGGCGCCGGCGCCGCCCACAGCCCCTCCCGTACGGGCGCCCCTGCGTCCGCATCCCCGTCCGCCTCCCCATCCCCATCCCCATCCGCATCCGCGTCCGGGTCCTCATCAGCGCCCGCCCCCGTCCCGGACGCCGGCGACACCGCCGACCAACGGCCGCCCGGGGCGCTGCCGTTCGACCTGCCCGGGCCTGCGGCCCTGCGCGCCGCCGCCGGACCGGACCGGAAACTGGTGTTCGCCCACTACTTCACCCCGTACCCGCTCTCCCTCGACAACGCGAGCGCGGACGGGGACTACTACACCCGCCACTACCTCGACCCCGCGGGCGAGAACGGCAAGCACCGCAGCTACGGCGGTCTGCTGCGCGACCGGCCGCTGCCCGTCCGGCCCAAGGAGGGCGACTGGGAGCTCGCCAACCTCCGCCAGGAGGTGCGCACCGCCCGCGCCGCGGGCCTGGACGGGTTCACCCTCGACCTGCTGTCGCTGTCCGGCCCGCACTGGCAGCGGGCCAACCTCCTGATGGAGGCGGCCCGTTCCGTCGATCCCGGCTTCAGGGTCATGCTGATGCCGGACATGACCTCCCTGACCGCCGACGACCCGGCCGTGCTCGCCGACGCCGTCGCCGCCCTCGGCCGGGCGCCCGCCGCGCACCGCCTCGGCGACGGACGCCTCGTCGTCTCCCCGTTCAAGGCGGAGGCGAAGGACCCGGGCTGGTGGGCCCGGTTCGCGGAGCTGATGCAGTCCCGGCACGGCATCCGCACCGCCCTCGTCCCGACCCTCCTCGACTTCGAGGCCCACCACGCCCGGTTCGCGCCGATCAGCCACGGCCTCTCCGCATGGGGCTCGCGCAGCCACACCGGCCAGGACGGGGCCACGCGCAACGCGCAGCGGGCGCACGCCGCCGGCAGGATCTGGATGCAGCCGGTGTCCGTCCAGGACGCCCGGCCCAACCAGGGCGTGTACGACGAGGCCGGCAACACCGCGACCCTGCGCGCAACATGGAACCACGCCATCGACGACGGCGCCGACTGGGTCCAGCTGACCACCTGGAACGACTACTCCGAGGGCAGCCAGTTCGCGCCGTCGCTGCACAACGGCCACGCCTACCTCGACCTGACCTCGTACTACCTCACCCGGTTCAAGACCGGCAGCTGGCCGGTGATCGTCCGCGACACCCTGTACGTCTCCTCCCGCACTCAGTTCGCGGCCGCCGCCCCCGCCGGCGGCCAGCCGCTGCTGATGTCCCTGCGCAAGGGCAGCGCCGCCGCGCGCGACACGGTGGAGGTGCTCAGCTTCCTGACCGCGCCGGCGGCCGTACGCACCCGGGTGGGCCGGGCCGAGCAGGCGTACGAGGCTCCGGCCGGGATGCACTCTGAGCTGCTGCCGCTGCGTGCGGGCACCAGTTCGGCGGTGGTCGTCCGGGACGGGAGGGCCGGCGCCGCGGCGGAGCTGCCGTACCCGGTGGAACGCACGCCGGCCGTCCAGGACCTCCAGTACTACGCCGCCACCAGCGGCCGCCCGGGCCCCACCGCCACCCCCGCCGATTGAGCCGCCGGTTCCGCAACCGGGGTGGAGCATTTCAGCCCCGGGCAACGGGCCGGTGGAGGACGGCGGTCCCCGGTTCAGGCGCCGGCGGGGCGAGGGGCAGACCACCCTGGCGGAATTGGCTCTTCACGGGTGCCACCCGGCGCCCGATCATCCGGAGGAGGACGACCGCACCCGCCCTACACCTCCCGGAGGACCCGTGACCGAGCCGAACGAGCCGAGCAACCCGAACAGCGCAGCACCCGCCCCCGCGGGCCCCGCGCCCACCGTCTTCCCGGGCGGGCCCGGCCTGTTCCGGCTGGACCCGCGGATCGCGCACCTCAACCACGGCTCGTTCGGCGCCGTCCCCGTACCCGTCCAGGAGGTCCAGGCGGCGCTGCGCGAGGAACTCCACGCCGACCCCGACGCCTTCTTCGTCGGGGCCGCGGACCGCATCGCCGCGGCCCGGGCCCGGGTCGCGGCCCACCTGGCGCCCGGCGGCACGCCCCACGGCACGCCCCGCGCCACGGCCGACCCCGAAGGGCTCGCCTTCGTCTCCAACGCCACCGAGGGCGCCAACCTCGCCCTCACCGCGATCCCCTTCGACGACGGCGACGAGATCCTGGTCACCGACCACGGCTACGGCACCGTCACCGCGGCCGCCGCCCGCCGGGCCCCCGTCACCACGGTCCGCCTGGACCCGTACCTCCCGGACGAGGACGCGGTCCGCCAGGCCGTGCTGGCCGCGCTCACCCCCCGTACGAAGGTCGCCCTCCTCGACCACATCAGCTCGCCCACCGCCCGGCTCATCGCCTCGCCCGGGCTGCTCGCCGACCTCGCGGAGCGCGGCGTCACCACCGTGGTCGACGGCGCGCACGCCCCCGGCATGCTCGCCGACCCGCTCGCCGGCGGCGCCGACTTCTATTTCGGGAACCTGCACAAGTGGGGCTACGCCCCCTCCGGCACCGCCGTCCTCGCCGTCGCCCCCGGCCACCGCGGGCGCGTACGGGCCCTGGTGCCCTCCTGGGAGGACGCCCACGGGTTCCCCCGCTCGGTCGAGAACCGCGCCACCGCCGACTACACCGGCTGGCTCGCCGCCCCCGAGGGCCTGGACCTCCTCGCCCGGCTCGACGCCGCCAAGGTCCGCGCCCACAACAGCGCGCTCGCCGCCCACGGTGCGGCCCTGCTCGCCGAAGTCCCCGGCATCACCCCGCTCCCGTACACCGAGGGCCTGGCCATGCGCTCGCTGCGGCTGCCCCCCGGCTTCGCCGAAACCCCGGACGCCGCCCGCGCCCTGCGCGAGCGGATCGCCGCCGAGCACCGCATCCGGGTGCTCGTCTGGCCCTGGCCGGGCGGCGGCGGCATCCGCGTCTGCGGGCAGCTCTACAACCGCCCCGAGGAGTACGAACGCCTCGCCGCCGTCCTGCCGGCCTACCTCAGGCGCGCCTGAGCAGGTACGTGTCCATGATCCAGCCCTTGCGGGCGCGGGCCTCGGTGCGGAGCTCCTCGATCCGGCCGGCGACCTCCGCCAGCTTCCCCTGGACCAGGATCTCGTCCGGGGTGCCCACGTACGCACCCCAGTAGATGTACAGGTCCTGGTCGAGGTGGGCCGTGAAGGCGTGCCGGGCGTCCAGCATCACCACCACGTCGTCCACGTCGCCCGGCCAGCCCTCGGCCAGGCGCCGGCCGGTGGTGATCTGGACCGGCCGCCCGACCCGGTTCAAGGTGGTGCGGTGGCGGGCCAGCAGGGAGGAGATGCTGCTGATGCCGGGCACGACCTCGTGCTCGAACGCCACCCGGCCCCGCTCCAGCACCTCGTCGAGGATCGCGAGGGTGGAGTCGTACAGCGAAGGGTCGCCCCAGACCAGGAACGCGCCCGTCTCGCCGTCCGCCAGGTCCTCGGCGATGAACCGCTCGAAAATCTCCGCCCGCGCGCTGCGCCAGCCGTCCACCGTCGGCGCGTACCGGTCCGGGTTCCGGTCCCGGTCCGGGTCCCGGCCCTCCACCAGCCGGTGGCCGGGGCGGGCGTGCGCATCGAGCATCGTGCGCCGCAGGCCGGTCAGGTCCGCCTTCTCCTCCCCCTTCTCCAGGATGAGGAACGCGTCCGCCGCGCCGATCGCCTTGACCGCCTGAAGGGTCAGGTGGTCCGGGTCGCCCGCGCCTATGCCGATCACTGAGAACTTCTTCACCCGGCTATTCTGCCCGTCATGCGCGCCGCCCTGTTCGTCACCTGCGTCAACGACGCGCTGTACCCCCGGACCGGCATCGCCGTCGTACGCCTGCTCGAGCGGCTCGGCGTCGAGGTCGACTTCCCGGCGGCCCAGAGCTGCTGCGGCCAGCCCCAGTACAACACCGGCTACCGCCGCGAGAGCGAACCGCTGCTGCGGCGCACCGCCGAGGCCTTCGCCGGCCACCGGTACGTGGTCACCCCCTCGGGCTCCTGCGCCGCGATGGTCCGCGCCCACTACCCGCGCATCGGCGCCCTGGCGCAGCGCGAGGGCCGCGGCCCGGAGTTGGCCCGGCTGGCCGGGGACCTGGCCCCGCGGGTGTACGAGCTGACCGAGTTCCTGGTCGACGTCCTCGGGGTGACCGACGTGGGCGCGTACTTCCCGCACACCGTCACCTACCACCCCTCCTGCCACGGTCTGCGCGGCCTCGGGCTGGGGGACCGGCCGCGCCGGCTGCTCGCCGCCGTCAAGGGCCTGGATCTGATCGAGCTGCCCGGCGCCGAGGAGTGCTGCGGCTTCGGCGGCACCTTCGCCGTGAAGAACCCCGACGTGTCCGCCGCGATGGGCACCGACAAGACCGCCGCCGCGGCGGCCACGGGCGCGGAAGTGCTGTGCGGAGCCGACAACTCCTGCCTCGCCCACCTCGGCGGCATCCTGCGCCGCAGCGGCGCGCCCCTGCGGACCGTGCACCTCGCCGAGATCCTGGCGTCGACGGAGGAGGAACCGTACGCATGACGGACGCGACGGACGGGACGGACGGGACGGACGGGACGGGAACGGCGGGCGGGGCGCCCGGCACGGAGGGAAGTCGCGCAACGGGCGCAACGGGTGCAACAGCTTCACCAGGTGCACCAGGTGCAACAGGTGCAACGGGCGGAACCGGCCGGACGGGCACGTTCGTCGGCATGCCGGCCTTCCCCGTCGCCGCCCGCGAGGCGGTCCGCGACGAGGTCCTGCGCGCCAACCTGCGGCACGCCACCCACACGATCCGGGACAAACGGGCCCGCGCCGTCGCCGAACTCGAGGACTGGGACCGGCTGCGCGCCGCCGGAAAGGCCGTCAAGGACCACACCCTGCGCCACCTCGACCACTACCTGCTCCAGCTGGAGGAGGCGGTGACCGCCGCCGGGGGCACCGTCCACTGGGCGGCCGACGCCGCCGAGGCCAACCGGATCGTCACCGGCCTCGTCCTGGCCACCGGCGAGCGGGAGGTCGTCAAGGTCAAGTCGATGGCCACCCAGGAGATCGGCCTCAACGAGGCCCTGGAGGCCGCCGGGATCGCCGCGTACGAGACCGACCTGGCCGAGCTCATCGTCCAGCTCGCCCACGACCGCCCCTCGCACATCCTGGTCCCGGCCATCCACCGCAACCGCGGCGAGATCCGGGACGTCTTCGCACGGGAGATGGGCCGCTGGGGCCGCCCCGCCCCCGACGGGCTCGGCGACGACCCGTGCGAGCTGGCCGAGGCCGCCCGCCTCCACCTGCGCGAGAAGTTCCTGCGCGCCAAGGTGGCCGTCTCCGGCGCCAACTTCATGGTCGCCGAGACCGGCACCCTGGTCGTCTTCGAGTCCGAGGGCAACGGCCGGATGTGCCTGACCCTCCCCGAGACCCTCATCTCCGTCGTCGGGATCGAGAAGGTCGTGCCGACCTTCCGCGACCTGGAGATCTTCCTCCAGACCCTGCCGCGCTCCTCCACCGCCGAGCGGATGAACCCGTACACCACCATGTGGACCGGCACCGCGGACGGCGACGGCCCCTCCGCCTTCCACCTCGTGCTCCTCGACAACGGCCGCACCGACACCCTCGCCGACGAGGCGGGCCGCCAGGCGCTGCGCTGCATCCGCTGCTCCGCCTGCCTGAACGTCTGCCCCGTCTACGAGCGCGCCGGCGGCCATGCCTACGGCTCCGTCTACCCCGGCCCCATCGGCGCCGTCCTCGGCCCCCAACTGCGCGGCACCGACAGCCCCCTCGACGCCTCGCTGCCGTACGCCTCCACCCTGTGCGGCGCCTGCTACGAGGTGTGCCCCGTCGCCATCGACATCCCCGAGATCCTGGTCCACCTGCGCGAACGCGTCGCCCAGGGGGGGCCCGTGACCCGCGGGGGCCTGCGCACGGTGATCCGGCCCGCCCGCGGCCACGCCGCCGAGCGGGCCGCGATGCGCGCCGCCCGCCTGCTGCTGGACCGCCCGGGCGCGCTGCGGGCGGGGGAGCGGCTGCTGGCCCGGGCCCGCCGGCTCCGGCCGCGCCGTCTGCCCGGTCCGGGACGGGCCTGGACCGACACCCGCGAGCTGCCCCACCTGCCGGAGCGGCCGTTCCGCGACTGGTGGGCCCGAGAGCGGGGAGGCCGCGCATGAGCAGCAAGCACGTCATCCTGGCCCGCATCCGCCGGGCCCTGCAGACCCCGGACGGCAGCCCGCCCCCCGCGGCCGGGGCCGTGCCGCGGGACTACCTCCGCGCCCACGGCCGGCGCACCCCCGCCGAGACCGCCGACCTGCTGGCCGCCCACCTCGCGGAGTACCGGGCGAAGGTCCACCGCACCGACGAGGAGGGCCTGCCGCTGCTGCTGATGCGGCTGCTCGCCGGGCGCGGGTCCCTCACGGTCCTCGTACCGCCCGCGCTGCCCCCGCACTGGCTCTCGGCCGCCGACGCGACCCGCGTCCACGACCGCGCGGCCTGCACCCCGGGGGAACTGGACCGCGTCGACAGCGTGGTCACCGGCTGCGCCCTGGCCATCGCCGAGACCGGCACCATCGTCCTCGACGGCGGCCCCGACCAGGGCCGGCGCAGGACCACCCTGGTCCCGGACCACCACATCTGCGTGGTCCGCGTCCCCGACCAGGTCGTGGACTCCGTCCCGCAGGCCCTGGAACGCCTCGACCCCACCCGCCCGCTGACCTGGATCTCCGGCCCCTCCGCCACCAGCGACATCGAACTGGACCGGGTGGAAGGCGTACACGGACCCCGCACCCTGGAGGTCGTGCTCCTCGGCGCACAATAGCGGCATGTCATCCCACATCGCCCTGACCGCCCTCGTCGTCCACGACTACGACGAGGCCGTCGACTTCTACACCCGCGCCCTCGGCTTCACCCTCGTCGAGGACACCCCGCGCCCGGACGGCTCCCGCTGGGTCGTGGTGCGCCCGCCCGGCGCCACCGAGTCCGCGCTGCTGCTGGCCCGGGCCAAGGACGACGCCCAGCGCGCCCGGGTCGGCGACCAGACGGGCGGCCGCGTCGGCTTCTTCCTCCACACGGACGACTTCGCCCGCGACCACGCCAGGATGACCGCCGAGGGCGTCCGCTTCCTGGAGGAGCCGCGCCACGAACCGTACGGCTCCGTCGCCGTCTTCGAGGACCTCTACGGCAACCGCTGGGACCTGCTCCAGCCGGCCCCGGCCGCCGGCTGACCTACCCGCCCTCCCCGGCGGGCGGCTCGTCGCCGGGGAGGATCCGGGGCGCCTCGGCGGCCGCGTCGACCGCCTGACCGCCCTCCACCCGCAGCGCCAGCTCCCGCGCCCAGCGCACCAGTCCCGGCACGTCGATCCCGTACGCGGGACCGGCCGCGCCTGGCCCTGCCAGCCCCTCGGCCCCGCGCCGCAGCAGCCGCGCCCCGCCGACCGCGTTCCCGCGGGCGGCGTGCGTGAGCCCGACGGCCAGCTGCGCGAGCCCGCGCCACAGCGGGGCCGCCGCCTCGGGCCCCGACTTCCAGGCGTCCTCGAACACCTCGTGCGCGTGGAAGGGCATCCCGGCGTCCAGCAGCCGCTGCGCCTCCGCCACCGTCTCCGCCGGCGTCCGCACCACCCCCTCGGGCTGCCGCGCCACCCCCGGCTCCCCGTAGGGCAGCGGCCGCCCCAGCCCGTCCCGCGGCCGCGCACTGCGCGCCCGCCCCTCGGCATCCCGATCCCGTCCGCTCACCCCGCCATCCTGCCCCGCCCCGGATACCCGTGCATACACACCCCTCAACGTGCGGTAATGTTCTGCATGTGCCGCCGGGACGGGAAAAAGCCCAGGCCGGAAGCACAACGGGACGTGGCGCAGCTTGGTAGCGCACTTGACTGGGGGTCAAGGGGTCGCAGGTTCAAATCCTGTCGTCCCGACTTGCGAATACGCAGGTCAGAGGCCGTATCGGAAGCATCCGATACGGCCTCAAGATCGTTTTTGGGGACCAGCTGGGGACCAAGCCGGTCTCAACGGGTCAGACGGCGGCCATCGCCGTGAGTGGCAGTGAACGAGGTGCGCGGAGCACCATGAGGTGCGCAGGGAGTGCGGCACCAGCTGCTGTGATCTGGTCAGCGTCGGGGTGCAGGTAGCGCTGGGTGGTGGTCAGTGAGCCGTGTCCGGCGATCGTGCGTAGCACGTGCAGCGGGACGCCGGCGTCTGCGCGTGCCACGATCCGGGCAGCGGACGTGACGGGCGCGCAGGCGGCACGCATGGAGCCGGAGACGTCGACGGCGATACCCACGCGCAGCGGTGGGGTGGGGGAGTTCCGGCGGCGGGTGGGGGTGAACGGTTCCGCGGTGGGGACCGACCCGGCCGCGCGTTGAGCGTCCCGGGCGAGGGCCGCGCGCATGTTGAGGCGGCCGGAGAGGGCGACCAGCCGATCGCCGAGTTCGGCTCCCACGCGCAGCCGCGCGTCCGGGGAGGAACGGGGTGCGCGGTCGGGGCGCCGTCGTCGTCCCGTCGCGCGAGGTCGGCGTCGTCGTCCCGCGTCGTGGCGGGGGACTGGACGTGGTGGTGGGCGCTCATCGCGAGCGGCCCCGGTGCGCGGAGCCGGTGACCCGGCCATGGGCGGCGGGCTGCATGCCAACACGAACTCAGCTGGAACAGGTACTCGTCGTCGGCAGACGCCCCGCCGGTGCAGCGTCTGCAGTGGCGCATCCAGGACGGCGAACACGCGCCCCATCAGGCCCAGGCCGCAATGGCGCTGACGGGGCATCGGCTCGACAACCTCCGAGAAGGCACCTGACAAACGGTCCTGGTCCGCCAAAGTCCCCTATCCATAGGTTATTTTGACTGGCCTGTCCGTCTCGAATCGACTGCCATAACGAACGAAGGGAAACGCCATGAGGATCACCAGGACTGCACGTAGGACGCGGGCCAGGATCGCCGTGTCCGTCGCGGCCCTGGCCGCGGGTTCACTCATACTCACCGCCTGCGGCGGAAGCAGCGACAGCGCCGGCAAGCTCGACGGCACCTACTACGTCAAGGACGTCAACGGCACGTCCGACCTCGGCCAGCTGGTCGTCAAGGGCAACAGCGTCTCGCATCATGAGTACACCTGCGATGGTGTCTACGAGAAGCCGGGCGTGACCAGCGCCGGCGAGTTCAGCAAGGATCAGACCCAGATCATCTGGACGGTCGCCGGAGACGACAGCCGCAACAAGCGGACCGGCAGCGAGTCAATCTCGACCAGCAACACCTCGATCAGCATCGGCGGGAGCGTGTACGTGCGTGACGACTCCGATGCCGGCAAGACCCTGTTGGACGGCTTCAAGACCAAGTGCGCCAAGTAGCGTCGACGTCCCGCCTGGCCGGCGAAGCAGCACAGAACCCCGTGGCATCGCGTCCACGGGGTTCTGTCCTTCCTCGGCTGGTCAAGCCTCTGACGTCTCCTCCTGAAGCTGCGGCGCCCGGTAGGGACGACGCACCCGGTGAGGTTGATCGTTCTCACCGGGTGCGTCAGGCCTCCACGCTCGCCCTCGATCGGAGGATCAGTCCTCCTCGCGCCGGCCTCGGCGGGGGCCAACGGCCGGCCGCTGCTGCGGCTCCGGGGTCTCCACGCTCTGGGGGGCCGGATCGGCCGTCCGGCGCGGACGCGGAACCGGAGCCTGCCGCGGCGAAGGAGCCGGTGCAGGGGCCGACGGCCGCGGAGGACGCCCCGCCGGGGCAGGCGTCTGGCGCGGCGTCGACGTCTGGATCGAACCCGGCTGACGCGCTGCCTGCGTCCGACCCGGAGTCCGCGCACCAGGCGCAGCCGGAGCCCGACCCACAGCCGGAGCACCGGCCCCCGGCTGCCTCGGAGCCGAGGAGCCGTCGCGGCGGGCGCCGTTCACGGGCAGCGGCCGGTCACTCTTCGTCTGCGCCTCGGCCTGCTCCTGCCGTGCCGGCGGCCGGACGGGGGTCTGGGCCTGAGCCGGGGCAGGGGTGCTCTGAGCGGAGCGCGTGGGACGCGCGCTCGGCGCACCCGGCTGCGTCGGAGCAGGAGCCGGAGCCGGGGCAGGCACGGCGTCGCCGCTGAAGCGCTGCGGTGCAGCCTGCTGGTTGCCGTCCTGTTGGCTCTGCGCACCCTGGGAACCCGCGCCGAACTGCGTCGGACGCGCGCTCGGCGCACCCGGCTGCGTCGGAGCCGGAGCCGGAGCCGAAGCCGGAGCCGGAGCCGGGGCAGGCACGGCGTCGCCGCTGAAGCGCTGCGGTGCAGCCTGCTGGTTGCCGTCCTGTCGGCTCTGCGCCCCCTGGGAGCCCGCGCCGAACTGCGTCGGTACCGTCTGACCGGCGACGGCCGTACGGTCTCCGCTGGTCGGGACAGAACCGGCGCCGTTGGCGCCGCTCTCGCCCTGAGCACCACCACGAGAACTCGACGGCTCCGTCGACGAGGAAAGTACCTCACCGCGGATGACCTTGTGGCCGTCCGCGGTGTACCCGAGGTTCGACAGGCCACCCTGGTTGCTCAGACCCTGCGCCGTCTGCTTGTCCGAGCGCGAGCTGCCCGCTCCGCCACTCGTCAGCTGCAGCGGACCACCCTTGTCGGCCTGTCCGTCGCGACCGGGCGTGCCCAGACCACCGGCGGGACCGATGCCGCCCGGCAGAGCCTTGACGCCGTCACTGCCGCCGTCGGAGCCACTACCACCAGGACCGCCATCCAGCGCCGGACTGTCCGGTCCATCCGGACCATCCTGCCCGCCACCCTCGAGGGTCAGCTGCTGCTTACCGGACGTCAACTCCCCGGTGCCACCGTTCGTGCCGCCGGCGTTCGTCGACGCCGTCTTGCCCGTGGGCTTGCCCCCGCGCGGGGACGCCGGACCGCTGGTCTTGCTGTCGAACCCGTTGGCGAGCTTGTTCCCCATGGCCATACCCGCGCCGGCCCCCGCACCCGAGGCCAGAGCAGGCATCAGCCCACCCTTGTCCGGCTTCGGCGTGCTGTTCGTCTCGAGGAACTTGTCCACGAGCTTGGTGACCACCTCGTCCATCGCCTGCAGCACGGTCTTGCGCACCCGTAGCAGGGCGAAGGTGATGCCCATGATCACCAGCGAGGAGATCAGGGTCAGGACCACCACGATGATCCCGCCGAGCGCGGGGCTGCCCCACAAGCCACCCGGGCTCATGAAGCTCGACACGGGGCCGGCCATGATGTCCGGGACCGAGATCAGGAACTCCGAGACGAACTGGTAGACGAACAGCGTGACGAGGACTTCCATGATCATCGCCGTGGAGTACACGATCACTTTGGCGATCGCCTGCAGGGCGCCCAGCGTCGCGAACGGTACGGCGGCCACCAGGCCGAAGGTCCGCTTGATCGCCCCGGCCAGCATGCCGATGGCGTACCAGAAGCCGAGCAGGACGATGGAGCCCAGGACCGTGGCCGCGTTGCTCCAGTACATGAACTTCGCCGGCCCCGTGCCCACCTGGCTGACGGCCATGTGGTTCTCGCGGGTGAACCCGCTGGTGGCGTTGTTCGATGAGTACATGGCCAGTGAGCCGGGGTTGAACCCGGTGTTGAGGTAGTTGTACGCCGCCAGGGGAGACAGGTTGCACGAGGAGGGTGTCTTGCCCACCGTGAAGCCACAGCCACTCTTCGTCCCCGTCGTGGTGAAGACCGTCGAATCCTTACCGGGACGAGAGGAGGTCAAGCCCGTGCCGTCGGTCGAGATCACCGGGTGGTCGACCGGCTTCGGCCCCTTTTCCTCACCGAACTCCTTCACGTCGCCGTAGCTTGACTTGTCGACGAACCAGCGCTTCTTGGTATCCGAGCTCTCGTCCAGTTGCGTGATCGAGGTCTTGATCCCCGACTCGAAGTCGGAGGCTGCGATCTCGTTGCTCGCGATGTACTTGCCGATGATCCCGAAGGTCGAGAACACCGCTTTGAAGTCGTCCGAGGCACGGCCTCCGTTGACGGAGACGGTGCCGTCCTTCCAAGCCGACTCGGCGTCTTTGGCCTTCGTCCCGATGTTGATGCCGTTGAACGTCGCCCCGTGGGACTGCTTGTTGATCGCCAGCGCACTCGTGCGCACGGACATCATCGCGTCCGGGCTGGCCTGGTCATCGTCCCAGGAAACAGTGGCCTGGTCCGGAATCCCCAGGCGGTCGTTCATCATCCACGCCTCGAAGTCGACGTACGTGCTCAGCACGACGCGCGTCGGGCCGGCGTGTTGACCGAGAACGGAGTCGTCGAACTTTCCGAGCACGCCGGAGTACATCGACCCGACGAGCGGCAGGCCGACGCCGATGAAGACGACGCGCACGACGAGCTTCTTGACCGCCGAGCCTCGGTCCATCTTCTTGAACATGACCAGGCCGATGAGCAGGAAGCCGATGAAGATCGGCACGAGCGCCTGCCACGAGATGTCGACGAGCAAGCCGTACCAGCCGCTGATCCAGTGCTGCAGACCCGAGAGGGCGCCGCCTCCGGTATCGCCTCCCGTCATACCTTCGGCGAAAGTCGGATTCACCGCCGCGACCGCGTTGTAGAACCACAGGAAGGGGTTGATGAGCTTCAGGAACTGGATGATGACGTAGAACAGCGTGCCGACCGCCAGCGCCAGGGCGTAGAGGACCCAGATGATCGACCCCCCGATCACGCTCACGATCTGGCCGCCGATGCCCGAGGACATCGTGTCCAGGCCAAGGTCGTTGTTGGCCGCCCCGAAGTGCGCGTAGTCGAGCATGCCCGCGTACTTGGCGTTGCCCTTGTCGTCCTTCGCGGCCAGGGTCTCGTAGGTGACGGTCTGCGAGGACCCCGACACCTCGGCGAAGAACCAGCCCACGATGTTGCCCAGGCTGAACTCAGGGTCCGCGTAGCCGAGAATGGAACCGCCCGATGCCGGGCTGGACGTGACCGGCTTCCAGTTCTCGTGCATGCCCTTGTCGTTCTGCGGCGAGTTCTTCTCGCTGAAGTACGAGCTCGCGTTCGAGGCCAGCTGGTAGAGGCTGTAGTTGTCGCGCTCCTTCTTGTCGTCCGCGGACGCCGGCGAAGACGTCGCCATCATGAAGACCGGCACGAGCAGCGCCGCCAGGAGCATGAGGGCGAGCCCGCGCGCGGGCCTGCCCGGGCGGACCGCACCCACGCTGTGGCCGGCCCGGGCACGCAGCCTCGCCACCGCCGTGATCGTCCGGTTCATGCTCTCTCCCCTGCTCCTCGTCCTCGTATCAGTGCCGACCTCGCTCATGTCTTTTCCAGCTTCTTGGGCCTGGGCCTTGTTGCCGGTCGCCTTGCCTTGTCCACGGGCCGCTGCAGGCTCTTGCCGTCGCTGCGCTTGATCGCGTCAGCCTGGCCCGCGTCGGCCCCACCGCCGTCGCCCTCGCTGTGCTTCCGGATGCTGGTGAGGTTCGCGCCCGGCGTCGGCTTGTCGTGCATGATCGAGTCCATCCGCGCCGTCTCTTCGGCCTTGGCCGCCTCCATTCGGACCTGCCTGCGTTGGGCCTCGCGGTAGGGGTTGATGCCCAGTGCCAAATCCAGGTGGAAGACCACGTTGGAGACGCCCCGGCGCAGGTACGTGAGGTTCTCGTCCTTGGTCGTGATGAGTCGGGCGAGATCCGGCGGGATCCGCTGGTGCAACTGCTTCTGGTACTCCGCCACCGTTTTGTCGCGCATCGGGCCGAAGAGCGTGTAGTCCGCAGCGTCGAACTTGTTGAAGTCGCTGTCGGCCAGCATCTTGTCGACGTCGTTGTAGCTGTAGACCACCCGGCCGCCGCGTTCGTGCATGTGGTCGAACTGGTCCTTGAGGTACTTCTTCACCCGGTCGTCGATGTGCTCGGTGCCGTGGATGATCACTGTGTCGCCGATTCCCAGCTTGCCGACGGCGAAGCCGACGATGTTCACCAGCTGCGCCATCGCCACGCCCTTGCCGCGGCGCATGAGCCGCGAGAAGTCGTAGACCACGCGCCGCGAATCCCGGACCCCGTCCACGGCCGAGGCCGTGTGGTTGTTGAACAGGTCGCCATTGGTGCTCAGCATCGCGTTGGCGATGCCTCTGAGCACGTTGTAGGCGCGCAGCTGGTCCGGGTCGGTCTTGCTGGAGTTCAACAGCGCCTTGTGCGCGGTCGCCAGGTAGGAGACGAACATCTGAAGACGCGGCACCTGGGTGTGCGGGATGTTCACCACGCGCAGGCGGTTGCGCTGCTCCTTGGCGTTGTGCCGCCACATGCCCTGCTCGATGTAGAAGTCCGTGGCCGTGTCTTCGAGGGCACTGCGGATGATCGAGCCAACGGCACCGTCGGTGCTCTCGTAGAGCTGCTCGAACATCAGCTTGAGCTTCTCCATCTGAGCGGAGAAGACCGTCAGCTCGTCCTCCTCCTCGCCGAACATTTCGAACATGTTCACGTCGCCCTGGTTCAGGTCCACGCGCGAGGTGAGCCGCTCGAACCTCGGGCCGAGCTTGTCGAGGTTCGCCCCGTCAAGGACGAGGTGGACGACCTGGCCGTTGTTCAGGAGCGTCGCTTGCGAGATCTTCGAGCACCACATGTTGGCCACCCGCTGGCGGTCGAGGTACTCGCTGAGGGTGGCGTCGGCGACGATCACGTGGTGGGCGTAGGCGTTCACGTCCATGAGCACGGCGCTGTTGTTGACGTCGCCGACCATGTAGCCGACGTACTCGCCGCCCTTGTCGTTGAGGCCGTTGGTCACCAGTGAGTACGAGCCGGCCAGCTCGGTCGAGGTGAAGTGGAAGCCCTTGCCCTTCTTCTTCTCGTTGTTCTTCCACAGGCCCGAGAGCTCCTGGCGCTGCTCGCCGGCGTAGGGCGCAGCCTTCAGCGTGCCGAAGCGGTCGATGTACAGGCGCGTGACCCGGTCGATCGTGTCGTCCAGGGTCGCCAGATCCGGGGCCTTGAGAAAGAGCCGGTTGTGCACCGAGAGGTAGCTCGCGCCGTCTTGGAGCTCTCCGATCGTGACCCCGAGGTCACCGGAGATCTTCGCGGCCTTGCGCCTGGAGGAGGTCGTGCCCGTCTCCTCCTGCTCGTTGGCATCGAGCCGTTCCAGCTTCTCGGACTGTTTCGTATATGAGTCGATCCACTTGTCGTCCATCCGCTTGACCTGCTCGAGCACGACCGCGGTGACCCGCTCGTCCAGGCCGTCCGGGATCCGGTCGATGCCCCAGAAGGCGGCGAAGTTGTCGTGCGCGGCGTCGTCGTGGAAGTACGCCAGGATGCAGGCGACCGAGCCGTCGACCTCGAAGTAGTCGGAGCGGAAGACGTACTTCTCCTTCGGCTTCAGCGCGAGCAGATGCGGATAGGCGTCGAATGTGCCCTGGAGGTGCTTCACCTCCCGGCGGCGCTGCCACCAGTTCTTCTTCGGCTCGGCGGCTTCGTCGGCCACGCCGTGAGCTGCCGCAGTGGTCTGCGCGCCCTCAGCCTGAGCAGCGTCGTCCGCGGGCTGATCACCGACCAGAAGCTCCCCGCTCTCATGCGTCTCGTCAGGCTTCTTTCCCGGGACGCCGAGCTGTGCCCGGACTTTCGTCATCAGCGCCATGGTGTCCTTCGTTCGTTCCTCGTCGTGTGGGTCGGCCTGGCGCTGTCAGTTCAGCGACGTCTTGAGGTCGAGCAGTTCGTCGTCGATGCCCTGGTAGAAGACCCGCAGCATCGGCTCGACCTCCTCGCGGTCGAGCATCGTGGCTTCCTTGATCATGAGAGTGGAGCCGCCGACCTCGGCCTGGAGGACCTGGTGTCCCTTGCGCAGTGCGTCGGTGTTCTTGCCCTTGAGCAGCAGGTACTGGTGGATCGAGGGGAACTTGCCGCCCACGTGCTGCGTGAGGATGTCGTACTGCTCGTTCTGCAGCTCGATCAGATCGGGGTCACGGAGCTGAAGGGCCTGGTTGCGCCGCTCCAGGTTCGCCACCTGGTGGTAGATCCGCTGCGGCTCCTTCGTCGTGATGAAGCTGTGCTCGCAGGTCGTCTCGACTTTGCGCCAGAAGGAGTCGACCCGGTCGAGGATCCCGATCCGGTCCTCGTCGAAGAGCAGATAGCTCGCTGAGCCGACGACCAGGTAGACCCGGCCTTCGCCGCCGTCGGAGAAACGGATCAGCCCGTCCTCGTCGATCCCGTCGATGCCGACGATCGAGTAGAAGTCCGTGGGGTTCGAGCTGCGACGGGTGAAGACGTGGCGGGCCGTGCGGGGCAGGTAGGCAAGGAAGGCCGGCACCCGCATGATGCGCAGTTCCTTCGTCTTCATCAGCCCGCCGAAGTAGGCGATCGCCGCCAGTCCCCAGAGAACGAAGAACGTGATGGCGACTGGGCCCGAGCTCGCGACGAACGTCGACGTGCTGAACCACAGCAGGGCGAGGATGCCGCCACCGAAGAAGAGCAGTTGCTTGATCGGGGAGGGCTTCGCCGCCCAGCCGCCCTTGCTGAGCGTGATCTCGTGATCCAGAAAGCTCCTGTTCAGCGAACTTGGCACCTTGTAGGACAGTTTCGCCATGAATCTCCCATCCCCCTGCCACCGCAATGGCCATTGCTCGACCTGTCGAGAAGCCTTCATATGTGAGGCGCGCGGATGGCATCCTATCTTAGATAAGTCATTCGAAACGAGAGTGAAAGGGACTCGGATGGCGGCGTGAGGCGAGGCTGACTAGCGGATCAGAGCCATCGAGTGTCGCTTGAGCGGTTGACATATCAGTCGTGGACCGGACCGGACCGGACCGGACCGGACCGGACCGGGTCGGACGCCGGCGCCACCACTGCGGCGCGCAAGATCATGGCGTCGCCGGCGTCGCCGTGTGCATCGCCGATCAGGCCACCCGGTGGCCCGGCTGAGCGATGTCGCGCATCGCTCCCATCGGCATCCTCGTTCCTGTCGTGAAACGGCAGCAGCGGGCCCCGAGGTCCGGGACCCGCTCCCACTCGTCACTACCCGGCCGCCATCAACCGAACGACGGGACGATCTTCTTCTTGCCGCCCTGTTCCTTCCAGGAGATGCGGGCGTCGAAGGTCTTGCCCTTGGCCGAGACGAAACCCGTGCCCTGGATGGTCTTACCGGCCGCCAGGTCCTTGCGCTGCGCATCGGTGAAGATCACCTGGCACCAGGACCGAGGTGGCTCGTCGTCGGAGCCGAAATCAGGGATGATCTTCCTGGCCTTCGCGTCCCAGGTGACCTTGCAACCGAAGGTCTTGCGCGTCCGCGCGCTGACGAAGTCGTCGATTTCCAGCGCTTGGCCCGCCAGGAGCGCCGCGACCTCCGCCGGCGTGAACGTCCGGCCAGACCACTTCGTCGGCTTGTCCGGGACCTCCAGCTGGAACCCGACGAACTTGCGACCCCTGAAGTTGCCGACGCCGAGCGCACCGGTGGCCGGGAAGGGCTTGTTCTCCTTCGGCCTCGCCTCGAACGAGATCGTTTCGCCCGCGAGCAGCTTTGCCACCTCGTCATCGCTGAACTCGTGGCCCGACCAGACCTTCTTAAACGCGACCCTCTGCGGGCCACCTGGAGCGGCCTGCCACACGCCCTCGGCGCGGGCGGCGCCGACCTGGTCTTCCAGGCCCAGTTCGGCGCGCATGGACGAGGCGTTCTTCGTCATCGTGGCGAGCTCATTTCGCCGGCCTGCGCCGGCCTGAGCTTCCGGCCCTTCTCGGTCGGCAGCGGGTACTTCGCCTGGTCGCTGGGGCCCAGCCCGGCCTTGCCGTACTTGCGCTCGACTTCGTCCAGCGACGAGGGCACCTTCAGACCCGGACGGTTCGGACCGTGCGCGCCCCGGGGCTTCACGTGCGTGGAACGAGGCTGCCGGTGAGGCGCGGCGCGTCCTCGGGGCGCGAGGCCGGCGCGGCCATGCCCGCACACCCGGGTCCTGGACACAGAGACCCGACAACCCCACGCCCTGCCGCGCTGACGGACGGAAAAGAGCTTCTCCTTGCTCCTCATCGGATCGGCCGCCCTTCCCGCTCGCGTTCGAGCCTCGACTGCTTCCTGGTCGCCTCACGGGCCATGTCCCGGAGATGGATCGCCTCCTTGTGGGTGATCGGCGCGTCATGAAGGTTGTGCGAGCCCCGCAGGAAGTTCTCCGTGCGGTCGGCGATGGAGTATGCGAGCGCCTGCTCGATCACCGCGCTGGTCTGGCGCACCTCGCCCAGCTCGTCGCGCAGCTTGCGCAACAACCCGTCCCGCTCGCGTTCGACAGCCTCGATGCTCATCAACCGTGTCAACACGCTGCCCAGCAGCGGATCGCGGGAGCGGAACAGCTCCACGGCGCGCTCGGTGGCAGGATCGGCATCAAGGCGCAGGTCGAGCTGTGCCAACAGGAACGCCATCACCAGCGTGCCCTGGCTCAGCCGCCGGCTGAACTCCCGAGCGGCGCTGTCGCTCACGCCCAGCTCACGGACCGCGGCTGCTCGCAGCTGCTCCCGCAGCGCATTCATGACGCTCTCGGGCAGCGCCTTGATGTGCGGCTGGCTCTGCACGCCGACGAGCCGGAAGCCCGACTGGGGGAGCGTGGCGGTCCCGGCTGTACTGCCCGAGCCCCTCTTCGAGGGCGCGCTCTGCGCGGCGCGCCGATCACCGGTGAACTGCAGCGATCCGGGCCCCACCTGCTCGGGTTCGTCCGGTGGGGCGACGTCGTCGGCCGCAGGGCCCGCCGGCACACCGCCAGGGAGCACCCCGTTAGCGGTGTTCTGCCCGCCGCCGGCGCCACCGCGCTGATGGGATCTGCCGGCGCGTTCGGAGTTGCCGACATCGGGCTCGCGGTCCTGCTCCAGGTTCGGGCGATCCGTTCCGGCTTCCCCGTCGAGATCAGCCCGCGGACCTTCAACCCCGAGTTGAGAGTCGATGTCGCCGGTCTCATCGAACCGCACCTCCGGCTCGGGTGTTGCCGCCGCAGGCCCACGCCGTGCGGCCTGAGCCTGGACGCGCTTCAACTCCTCGCTCCCACCACGCCGGTAGGCGTCGAGGAAGGACGTGTCCACATCCATCACCTCGTCGGTGGGCGTGGCCGCCTCCAGCATCTCTGCGAAGTCCCGGCTCATACGAGCTCACCGTCCTCCTCGTCGAGCAGGTAGTTGTCGCCGCGGGTGAGCCCGATCAGCGAGTCGAAGCCCGTGGTGACGACGCGTTCGAGGTTCGCCGAGTTCTTCGCCAGCGCCGCGACCTGATCGACGAGCTCATTGAGCCGCGCGATCTCCAGGGTCGGCAGGTCATAGTCGAGGTTCTCGCGCCGGATCTTCTCGACCACCGCCTCGGCCACGTACTCGCTCACCGAGGAGAACCCGCGCTTGTCGGCCCAGTACTCCGCGCGCTGCTTCTCGTCCGAACTCAGCCGGACGAACATGCCCTGGCGGCCACCGCTGCTGCTCTGTGTCCCGCCCGACAGCCTTCTCTTCGCGCCGCGCACAGGAGGCGTCGCCTTGTCCAACTCGGGTACGGCAGTCATCTGCGGCTTCTCCATACCTTCCCTCGCCAATCCGTGAAGTCGCCTTGTCGGCGCTGGTGGATAAGACATCTGCCACTCTTCGTGTTTCCTGCCTGTCGAGCATCGGCAGAGTCGAAGACGCGCCCAGTCGGACCCCTTGCCAGGCACTGCCGCAGCAGGTGGTCCAGTCCGATGAGCGCCCGCTCAGGGCTCGGACAGGGGAGTCGGCGTCGCGTTCGCCGTGCAGTCGACAAGCTCCTGGGTGAACCTCGGGGACTGCCAGATCGCCTTGTCTTTGTCGTTCGGCAGGTGTTCGACGATTGACCCGGTGCCGAGCGGCGCACCGCCGGCGAAGAAGTGCAGCGCCTCCTGGCTGAAGCCCGCCTTGTACACCAAGGTCGACAGGCACGGGCCGGCCGCCGCGTAGGTCTTCTTCTGGCTCTCGTCACGGGCGTAGGAGGAGAACATCGAGACCAGGCCCTTGGTGAGCTCGATGGAAGAGCTGACTGGCTGATCCGCGCGGACTGGGTAGGCAGGCTTCAGGTTCGGCTTGCCCGCCACTGGCTTCGCGGCTGCCTCCGGCGGCGCGTAGCTCTGGGGCTTGGGGCTACCGCTGTTCGGAAGTACGGCCTCGCTGACGCATCCGTCGAAGTCCTCGCGCAGCGACCGCGAGGCCAGGAGTGCGGCGTCGTCCTCGCTCACCTTGTTCAGTCCGCCGATGACCGTGCCGATGTCGTCGCTGTCGGCCTTGATGATGTAGGCCAGCGCCTTCTCCGACATTCCCGCCTTCCGCACCGCGCTACCCAGGCAAGCTCCGCTGTTCTTTCCGGAGCTTCCGGCGCCTTGGAAGGCGAGCTTGTCCAGCGCCTTGCCGAGAGCCGTGTCGGCGACCTTGGCTGTGCTCGCCGCCGGGCTTGATGCAGGCGACGGCAGTGTCTCCTTGGCCGTTCCGCCGTTGCCGCCGGAGCACCCAACGAGCACAACGCCCGCAGTCAGCGCCGCAGTGGAGAGTCCAACCTTCCTCGTCCTCCAGGCCCTCATCTCGTCTCGCCTCGCATCCCCTGTTGCCGACCAGTCTGATTGGATCCACTGGTCTCTGAGGGTATCTCATTCGAGTGGCCATTCAATGATGGTCTGTGATGAGTCGGAATGTCGCGCGATAGGGGTTGCAGAGGCTGCACAGAGCGGGACTCGGTTGCGCAGAGTGCCTGTGGGCCCGTCTGGCGCTTGAGGATCAACAGAGTTGATCCGGAGGGCTCTGCGAAAGCAGGGCGCAGCCTGGTGCAAGGAACTGCCGTGCCTCGCAGTCGAGATGGCCTCGACCTGCTGAGGTCGGCTCCCTCGGACCTTCGGTGCAGTGCTCGCGTCCATCGCCGGAGGCCGGGAGTTCATGCAGGGGGCCACGCTCTGACGCGTGTCCACTTCGGAAGGAGAGCGCCGGACAATGCACGGCGCGCACCACCCAGACCTTGGCGTTGCCTGGGGTACGACCCGCCAGGGCGCAGCAAGCGCCGGCCCCAACCGGTCGGCACCGAGGCTGTGAGCCCGTCCCGGTGGTGAGTTGCCACCACCGCGAACCGCAAGGTCCACGAGGCACCCGAGGACCTCAGATACGACACGAGCGCAGATGCCGCCGCCGGCGTCTTCCGCGCCGCCAACACCACCACGACGGACGGAGACATGGTGCTCGCGATCGGCGCGCTGCTCGGCTGCGTGGCCACTCTGCTCGCCCTCGCCATCCGGCGCAGCCTGACCCGCACGCCGCACTGCGGGTGGTGCGCGACCGCCTCGAACTGGCCCACCTCACAACACGGAAGGCACAGCACCCGTGATCGCCAAAGTCACCGACCCGGCGACAGGCGTGCAGCACCGGTCCCGATCGATCCCGGCCGGCTCGGCTGAGTGAACGCCCTGGTTCGGGGCGAGCGGGACACCTGCCGCGCCGCCCGGTGCCGCGGCGGTCTTTGACCCTGATCCGCCGGCCCGGTGCCATGACGTCCGTCATTCCTCGTCTTCGCAATGGCCCTGGTGTTCCGGTTCATCACCGCAACGCTCCGCGGCATCGAGATCACGGATCTCGGACACGTACAAGTCTTCATCCGGGCGAAGGTGTGCTCGACGCGGGCACGGACCCGTCGGTGTCCGGCGTTGTCCCCCTCCTGGCCCAGGCAACGGGCCGACCGGCCCTTCTGTGGTGCTGGGTGATCAGCCCGGTGCCCAGGTAGGCGACGTCCCCGATCACCGTCGTCCCGGCGGCCACGGCCGGCAGGTTCGACTCCCGCCACACGCGGGCATCGGCCTTGTTCTCGGCGCCGGCCGGGCCGATGCCATGACCAGCCGGGTGTACGTCCGCGACGGGCCGCGTTGCCGGCTCCAGCGCCGGCAACGGCCTCAGCCGCTGGATGACCCGGCCGACCGTCGCCGAGGAGATACCGAACAGCGGGCCGGCTGCCGCATCGTGAGGTTCCTGCGGTACTACACCGCCAGCGGCAAACATCACGGTCGGCCGCCACCGGGTCCCTTCCCGCCCCGCTCCCGCACCACTCTCACCAGCTTCACGAACCGATCCATCCGCAAGCCGTGAACGTCTGCGGGATGGTGACGGCTGCCGGGAGCCGTGGCTCTTGTCCGCCGGCCCGGCGGACCTTGACGGTGTCCATGACCTCCTCGAAGCGGGTTCAGTCGGCGGCGTTGCCGCCGGTGAGGACGAAGCCGAGAGGCCGGCCGCGGCCGTCGCAGGACAGGTGGAGGCCCTGCCCCTTTTTACGGGCGCCCACGGCATGCTGGTGGGCCCGCGGGACCGTGGGGTCGACCGACACCAGCCAGCCGTCACCGGTCGCGTCCCTCATGGCCTGGGCGGGCGGCCGGCCTTCGCGTGAACGTCCGGTCCAGCACCCACCTGCGGAAACGCGTGTAGAGGGTCCTCCAGGGCCCGTACCGTGCCGTCACGTCACGTCACGCCGACCCCGTCCGCGGCTTCCACACGATTCCGTTCAGCACCCGCCGGTCGTCCAACCTCGTTGCCGGGCTGGGGGGCGTCGCGCCGTGGTCTGGTCGGGAGTGGTCGGTTGCTCGCGAGGAGCGTGATTTTGATCGGCGAAGCCGATCCGGGGTTCGGAGTGACGAGGTATTCGGTCAGCGTAGCTGTCTCGGAACTCGTCGGCTCATGAGATGTGCCATGCCGACATGATTCCGCATCAGAGCCCTTTGGCGGTGCGCCTTGGCGCTGGTCAAGTGAAGTTGATCGGCGAAGCCGATCCGGGGTTCGGAATGGCGAGGTATTCGGTCAGCGCGGCTGTCTCGGACCTCGTCGGCTCATGATGACGCCCCGTGCCGACATGATCCCGCATCAGAACCCCTGGAAGGCACGCCTTGGCGCAGGTCAAGTGAATGCCGAGCCAGGGGACATCACGCCGTGGTCTGGTCGGGAGTGGCCGGTTGCTCGGCGAAGAAAGCGAGTTTGATCGGCGAAGCCGATCCGGGGCTCGGAATGACGACGCATTCGATCAGCGCAGCTGATTCGGATGAAGCACTGAAAGAGAAAATCATCTGATCGGCGAAGCCGATCCGGATGGGGGCATGAAGGACAACTGAACATCTCAGCCCCATCAGCCAACTGCGCTCGGACGACGTCGTCGATCCGGGCGCTTTGCTGTATCCGAGCAGAAGAACTCATGCCGAACGCTCCGAACAACGGACAGCGGGGCCAGCCGTTGGCGCGGCCCAGACAGGTCTCGGCCAGAACCTGGCAGTAGTCGGTTCGGTGAAGTTCGAGGCGCTGTACGGCCGTGGTGCGCATCTCGAAGCCGTCGGATTCGGTAGCGAGCGTGTGGCAAAACGGCCCGTCTGGCTTTGTGTTGAACCCATCTGGGCTGGCCGCGACCAGGCCGGATCCCGCACTTGAACCCCTTGCCCTGAACACCCATGTAGTGGGCAGCGCTTTGTGCTGCCCGCGCAGTAGGAGAAACCTGATGAATCACGAGTCCACGAAGCGGTCGGTCGCGTTCAGCGGGGCCGACAACACGGGTAAGACCACACAGGTCGGCCTGCTGGCCCGCCGGATCGGTCCGGCTGCGGCGCTCGCCGGCGCCCTGCACGACCACGACCCTCGATGGGCCGACATCCAGGGCGACATGGCCGGGTGGTGGTTCGAGAAGAGCCACATCGAGGAGTTCGTGGACGTCCTGGCGTCTTCGTACCTCGCGCGATCCGCCGCCCCCAGCGTCGGGAGCCTGCGACTGTTCGACCGGGGCATCCCCATGCTGGAGGCGTCGGTCGCCGCGACCGTTGCCGTCCGCGAGGACCTGGCCGCCCCGGCGGCGGCCGACCGGGCACGGGCCCTGCTCGAACCGTGGGCCCCGGACCTTCGCGCCGCCGAGAACGCTGAGCTCTCCCTCTACCTGGCGTTCTCCAACGAGATCGACAAGAACGTGACCCACAGCCTCGCCCATCAGGCGAGCGTCACCCCGCCCTACGACCGCTACCAGCGGGCCCTGCACGAACGACTCCACGTCATGGCCACCGAAGAGGGCCGCTTCTCGCACACGGTGCTGATCGGTGGCCGCTCCATCGTCGAGGTGCAGCGGGACATCCGGCGTCTGCTGCACCCGCGGCACCCGGCCGTGCCTGCCCGTGCGCTGGACGGGGTGCAGGTCATCGCGCTCGCCGGGCTGTCCGAGAGCGGCAAGAGCAGCGCCGGCGAGTACCTGCGCATGCGACACGGCCACGCCCGCCTCAAGATCGGGTGGCTGCTCGCCACCGCCGCCGCGCACGCCGGCCTTCCCGACCCGTACGCGGTCACGGAGGACGTCCAGGCCGAGTTGATCGTCGACGCCCTGGATCGCTACCTGACGGCCCACTACTACCTGACCGACGTGACGATCGAGTCGCTGCACTCCTTGGAGTCCACCGCCGCACTGCGACGACTGCTCGGACGGCAGGTCACCGTCACATACCTCGACACGCCTATGGCGGCCCGCCGCGCACGCAGCGAAACCGGAGCCGACGACGTGGCCGTGCGCGACCTCGTCAAGGAGAGTCGAGGCGCGGACAGGATCGCGGGCATCGCGGACCGGGTGATCGACAACTCCGGTACACGGCTCCGCCTGGAGCGCTGCCTGGACGCGCTGGTCCTCGATCGCCACTGGCCCGCACGGCACCCGGAGACGCAGTCCGTGAACATGCTGGGCCTCCCGATCAGCCTGGAGTCCTACCTGCACAAGCTGCTGGACCGCACCACCGGCGGCGCTGACCCGGTGGTGGACCTGCTGGCCGTCACCGGGTCCGCCGCCAAGGGCAGGTACCAGAGCGGCTGGAGCGACCTCGACGTGCTCGTCGTCGCCGACAACGCCCGTTTGGGTCCCCTCGCCGACGTGCTGGCCGAACTCCGCGCCGACCTGGAGGGCGTCAAGGTCGGCGTCAGCGTCGTCACGCTCGCCGAATGTCGCACCGGCAACGTGTCCGTTCGACTCCAGCACGTGCTGGCCCAGATCGGTGCCGGTGCCATCACCCCGCTGTGGGTCCGAAACGGCCTGCGGCTCCCCGCTCCGGACCCGGCCGCCATCGTGGCCGCGACCGTCATGAACGGGGTCCAGGCAACCTTCGACATCCGCCGCCAGATCCTCGCAGGCGCCGGCGATCTGCACGCCCTCTACAAGGTGACGGCGCTGTCCGCGAAGGTGCAGTTGGAGTTCCGCCGCGTACCGGTCTCCGCCGACGAGGACGCCCTGACCACGCTCCTCGGCGCCCACGGCCACGACACCTCCCTGGCCCGCACCGCCCGTACCGACCGCGCCGCCGCCCTCGAGGTCGCCCGGATCATCCTCGACCTGTGGGACGACACCATGAACGGAGTGGAGCAGTGACCGACGCAGTCTTCGCGAAGGACTTCCCCAATCGCACCGCCGCGATGGGGGAGGTTCGTGGCCACCGCCTGATCGAACACCGCCTCTCCGTACCCCGGCTCCATGGTCTTCACGACGGGCCGGACGGCAGCCAGGTGGTCTTCGACGACGTGTTCGCTCAGGGACGGTGCGAACTCCTCCTCGGCGACCTCATCGCCCTGGCCGACCGCGACCCGAGCCATATACCCCGTCTCGTCGAACTCGTTGAAGCCGTGTGTCACGACCTGACCACCGCTTTCACGCACGAACGCCGATACCCCCTGAGCAGCTGCGTTCCCACCCTCTACGCCGACCGCATCCGGCCCGGTGGACGCCTGGACCGCTGGTACCTGAACCCCGGCCACCCCGTCGTTCCGGCCGGAGGAAACGTTTCTGCTCTCACTGTGGCCGACCTCGCCGACCACACGATCACCGTCAACGGCCGGCCGCTCACCATCGACCTCCCCGACATCGTCCGTACCACCCGCCAGATCCTGACACCGGACAGCAGCTGGGTGTGCGGACTCACTCAGGGAGACCCCACCGAGCCCAACATCGCCGACCCCCTGTGCTGGCTCGACTTCGCACTCGCCGGCCTCAACACCCTTCCGGGCGAAGCCGCCAACCTCCTCTGGTACCTGATGGGCCTGGGCGGCTGGCTCGTCCCCACCTATCAACTCGACACCTACAGGCGCACCATGCGCCTCGCCCTCCCGCCCCTTACGACCCCCCGGATCACCCACCTGGACCACCACCCCCGACTCCGCCACCTAGACATCCACTACCGCTGGAACACCGGCCCCGGCCGCCGAGCCGCCCTCACCACCGCCCTGGGAGCCCTGCCCGGCATCCCCTGGCACGACTTGCGCCCCTTCCTCACCCTCCGCGTCCTCGGTGTCGTCCGTCTCTGGCCCATCACGACGACCGACACCCTCCTGACGCTGATCAAAGCTGCCGAACTCCATCAGCCGAGCAGCAACGCCACCGAGTTCTTCACTCAGCACACACTCGAAACGGAGCTCCCGTGAACCCCGCCCTCTCCATCACCGATCAGTCGCTGAGCGCCCGACCCCTGCTCGGCCGCACTGCTCTGGTCACCGGAGCCACCGGTGGCATCGGCACCGCGATCTGCCGTGCCCTCGCCACCGCCGGCGCCGACGTCGCCGTCGCCCATTACGACGAGGACGCGGCCGCCGCCGACCTCCTGGACCAGCTGCCCACCCGAGGCATCGCCGTCTCCGGTGACCTCACCGATCCGAAGTTCCCGGCCGCCCTGATCACCACCGTCACGGACGCCCTGGCACCCGTCGACATCCTGATCAACAACGCCGGTGCCTACCCCCGTATCGCCTGGGAAGAC
This sequence comes from Streptomyces sp. NPDC046866, assembly GCF_040704625.1. Classification (NCBI taxonomy): domain Bacteria; kingdom Bacillati; phylum Actinomycetota; class Actinomycetes; order Kitasatosporales; family Streptomycetaceae; genus Streptomyces; species Streptomyces sp. NPDC046866. The sequence goes on along the minus strand of NZ_JBEYXN010000002.1, from coordinate 398,890 downwards.
CTGAACGAGGCCGACTGGGAGCAGTCCCTCGCCGTCAACCTCCACGCTCCGCGCCGCCTGTGCCAGGCTGTCACCGCGAGCATGACGGCACGCCAGTGGGGCAGGATCGTGAACATCGGCTCGATCAACGCCCTCGTGGGCCGTCGCCAGCTCACCCCGTACGCCACGGCCAAGGCCGCGATGCTCGGACTGACCCGGTCCCTGGCTCGCGATGTCGGAGCGGGCGGGATCACCGTCAACTCGGTCCTGCCCGGAGCGATCCAGGTTCCTGCCGAAAATGCCCTCCCGCCCGCCGCCCGGGTGTCCCCCGAGCACCAGATCGCCCGCCAGTGCGTTCCCCGCCGCGGGCGGCCGGAGGACGTGGCCGCCGCTGTGGCCTTCCTGGCAAGTCCTGCGGCCGGGTTCATCACCGGTCAGAGCCTCCACGTGGATGGCGGGTGGGTGATGAGCTGATCTCCTTCGGCCGGGTTCACCACCGGTCGAATTTTCCACGGTGATGGCGGCCGGATGATGAACTGATCTCCTCGACAGCAACGCCTGAGGAGACACAGTGAAAGAACGCGTCCGTGCCGTCCTGATCACACCGGCGCGCACCATGCTCATCATCCGCCGCACCATCCCCGGCCGCGACGTCTACCACGTCCTCGTCGGCGGCGGCATCGAGGACGGCGACCCCACACCGGAAGCGGCTCTCCATCGTGAGATCCACGAGGAGATCGCCGGGAAGGCTCACATCGTCCGGCTGCTGGGCACTCTCGCCGACACCGAACGCGAAGAGATCCAGCACATCTATCTCGCCGAGGTCCGCACCTGGGCCTTCGACGACCGTACCGGCAGCGAGTTCACGCGTGCCGATCGCGGCACCTACGAACTCGTCGAGATCCCCCTCACCACCCCCGAGGCCCTGGCCACCCTCAACCTCCAGCCTCCCACGGTGCTGCCCCTGATCCAGAAGGTCATGTCCGAATGGGCGTGAGGCTCTGCACGGAGCGGTTCTGATCCGCAGTGCGCCGGCTGATCCTGGGCGTACGCCACTGGGAACACCGTGCAGGCCACCCACGGAACGGGTTCGACTCCTGAGCGCTGCTGATGATCCCTGAGGCGTGCCCCTGGAGATCTGTGCAGCTCCAACCACCCCAGCACCCCGGTGCGCGCGCTGCCTTCGGGCAACCGCGGCGCCGGGGTGCTGTTTTTCTTTTCGTGGCTCGCCTTACTCGCCCCGTGAAGGCCGTGAGCACAAGGGATCAGCAGAGCTGATCCGGATCTGACGTCGAAGAACATCCTCGTTCCGCCAGGAGTCGGCCTGGCCGACTCCGTGAGCGGCTACCGCCTTGCCGTGTCCTGTGCCGGCCCGTGCACCCCAGCATCCGTACCACGGAACTGCACTGACAACGCCGAGGTGTTCCTCTCCTGGTTGACGAAGCCGGCAGGACTCCGCACGCCCCGGAACCGCTGTGCGGCTCGTGCGAAGACCACGTCCTGATCACCCGCTTTGACCGGTCCACGAACGGGATCACCGGACACAGCCGGTGCGACAACGCGCCGTGTGAGGCGGGAGCCGAGACCGCCGCGCACGTGTGCGCCGGTCGCCGCTACTGCCCTCCGTTCTGACGCCAGGGCGCCTCCGGATCCGGGGGCCTCTGGCCGGTCCCTCCCGGTTCGAGGCGGGGCGGGGGAGCCGACCGCACCTCGGTCGGCGTACGGAGACCACCGCAGCACTCGGGAAGGAATCCCAAACCATGACCACCACGAGGGCACGCAGCATCGTTCGGGAGATCGTCCCCCGCTCCTACCGCCGACACACCCCGACCAACGGCCATGCGCCGGAGGGCGCCGAATACGGCGTACGGCCGGCTGTTCGACCTTCCCGGCGAGTCGCCCAACGGCCGCCGCCGCGCCCGAGACGGCGACGCCGGCAACGTGCGACCAGGGCGACCGCGCGCGGCACCACGTGGAGCACGGCCGCCGAGGGCGGCGAGTGTTCCGAGGTGTCGGCCACCATGACCGAGCGGCTCCGTCACAGCAAGCCCGAGTGGTCTCTTCTCGAACGGTGGCCGGCAACTGCGCCAGGCTCTTCTCTTCTGCATGATCAGCGGAGCTGATCCGGTCTGGCCTTCGGAAGACCACGTCCACGCCAGGAGTACAGCCGTGAGCCAGGCGCTCCGCTGCAGAGCAGCGCCGGGAGTCTCACTGCCGAATCCATCACCTCGTCCGGGGGAGATCGCCAATCAGGCCACCTCCTTACTGTGCTTGCCCGCCGGCTTTCGCGGCGAGGGCCTGCTGCTCGACGTGCCGTGCCGCGATGTACAGGCCCTCGCGGTTCAGGTGCCGCGAGTAGCTCGAGTCGAGGTAGAGCACGGGCACATCGCCGGCGGCCTTCAGAAGCGCAGGGTGCAGCAGGTGCTTGATGGGGCCCGAGCCGCCGCCGTAGACGTAGACGACCTCCGTCGTCGCACCGGCCTGGGAGAGGACGTCGCCGAAGGAGGAGACGATCTCCTCGACCAGGTAGCCGGCCTCGTCCTCGACGAAGCCCACGGCGCGCTGGTGACGGTTCTTCACCAGCACGGACGGCTTCGCGTGGAGGAAGTCCGCCAGCTGCTTGCGTGAGGAGAACTGCAGCGTGGCGTCCGACTCACTCATCCGCTCCATGGCGTTCATCAGCGCGGTGCCGTAGCCCTCGTCGAGCGTGGCTGCCGCCTCGGGGTTGAACCGCCCATCGGTGAAGACCGGGAAGTTCACGGTGCCCTCACCGACGTCGACACCGATGGTGTTCTGCACCGCCACCAGATCGGCGGCCGAGACCCCTTCCACCACGGAGGCGTCGCGAGTGCGCAGATCATCGAGAAGAGCCTGGGCCAGCGGCTCGCCCTTGTCGGTGATGGCGAACTGCGCGGAGGCACCCTCGGCCATCACCTGAACGTCGACGAACTGCAGGCGCACCGAGACCGGGGTGCTGAAGTTCTTGATCGTCACCAGGTGCACCGCGGGGTCGGAGCTGCCCAGCACACCGATGAACTCGGCGGCGTAGGCGTGGCGGCGCGCGACGAACTCGGAGATCGGCAGCGCGAGGCCGGCGCGCACCTGCACGCGCAGCTCGTGACGGGGCAGCGTGCCGTTCTCGCGGACGTAGTCGCGCAGGGCCTTCGCGGCGAAGACACCCAGGACCAGGACCTTGCTCAGCTCCTGATCAGCCTTGGAGTGCTTGCCCAGTACCTCGAACTCGGTGAACTTCGAGCCGCGCACGCTCAGCGCTGCCCGGCCGAAGATTCGCCGGTCCGACGCCGCTACCAGGGTTGTGGTGAGTGAGCAGTCGATCTGGTTGTAGAAGTCGCCCGCCATCACGGAGGCCGCATCCGCGTCGGGGAGCGGCACCTTCGGCGAGGTGCGGGAAGTCGAGACGACCGCGCTGGGCAGATCGATCTCGTCGAAGATCTCCCGCTTCGTGTTCTGGATGACGCCCTTGACGTAGCCGTTGCCGACGTCGATGCCGCCGGTGAGGGTGATGACGTCGTTGCTGTTGGCGCTCATGAATTCGGTCCCTCGGTGTCTGTGTCGTCTGCCTGGAAAATGAAATTCACCGCGCCACTCAGCGCCGAGTACTCGCCATGATTTCGTCAATGGAGGCCTGCTTCGGAGGCTCCGGGTTCGGGCCGGTGGCACTTACCGCAGGACCCTCGACCGTCCCAACAGGTGGTGCAACCGGCTCGGGTTGGGCTACCGGCGCTGGTGCCGTCTTCTCGACGACGGCGTCGGCCCGGACAGCGACCACGGGCTGTGGCCGCCGAACAGGCGTGGCGGCCGGACGGCGCTCGATGACCGCCTCGTCGTCCTCGCGCTGCTCGGTGCTCTCCAAGGGCGGCCGGCCGCGACGCGGCAGCTGCTCGACGGGCTTGTAGTACACGTCGACGTATCCGTCGCGCTGAATGGACTCCCGAATGAGCAGTCGCAGCGACTGCGAGATGTTCTCCTGCTGATCGAGCCACTCGATCACCGAGGTGTCGGCAGCGGGCACGGTCCAGCGGACCTTGCGAGGTTCACTCGGCCGATTCGCCATCGCACTCACCTCGCACTGCCACTCGCTCCTGCACTCCATCCGGTCGTTCGCGGGGTGTCTCTCGCTCTGTCACATGGACTCGCCACCCTTCACGTCTCTCTTCGAATGTGAATCGCTATGAGTTGACTCTAGTGTCCCTATCAAGCCCCATGCAAGTCCCACTCGATACGCTAGTCGGACTCCATTGATGTCCTCAGTCGTCTCTGGTAGGGGCACCTGTGAGACGCCGCGGTGCCCCTGCCGGAGACGGCTGGGCGCGAGCCGAGGGCGCCATGCGCCCATGAGTCTCACCTGCAACGCAGCAAGGGCTCCCACAGGACACCTGCGAGACACCTGGCGTCAGGGCGTCGTCTCGGGGAAGCCGCACGGGGGCACACGCGAGCTTCCACTCGTGTCCCGAATGCGTCTGCTGAGAGACACCACCCGGCTTCCCGACGCGGATGTGTCCTCCGAGGGCACTGTGTGCGACACCGGGTCGGCACCGTTGGAGCGCATGCGAGATGCCGTGCGGACACGCGCGGGACTTCGAGGGACGCAGTAGCAGCAGTCGGTGTCCTGTCCGTGTCCCGGTCACGGCCCCTGCACGTTCCGATGGGTCACCGAAGAGACGCGAGGTGAGCGCTGGTTCACGGGGCCGCGAAGCCTGACCGCACCCCTTGCTGCAGCCATCCGGCGGGTACGTCGCGACGGTCACGGACGCCGGCGGAGCGCGGCGGCACGGCTCTGAGCGAGACACCGACGCGGTGCCGGTGCGGCGGTCGGCACAGGGGCGTCGTCGACCCGACGAGGTTGCGCAGAGAGAGAAGGGCCGACGGGGGAGTAGGTCCCCACACCCGGCGAGCGTGCGAGGAACGACGTGCTTGTGCAGCATGGGCCGCGGGGTGGAAGAGGCTCGGAGGCATCGCTGCGGAGGCCGCCGCCTGGAGGAAGGCGACAACGCTCCGATCCCCCTCGAGCTGCTCGCGGTGCCCGATGGGCAGATGGTCGCAGCAGCCGGGGCTCTCTTCTTCCGATGCGTCCACGAGAGACCGCCCTGGGCTTGCCGCGCAAGCGCGACACGCACCACGGCCCGGGGCCGGATCGTGTCGACAAGGTGGTGCCGAACGCCCGCCTCGGCCGCGGTGCGTGACGTGTCGGCACGCTGTCGCAGCAGCACCGGAGCAAGGACCGGAGCACAGCAGATCCAGGATGGTGCAGCCGGCGCAGCACGATGGTGCGAGGCCGGCTACGCCGTCAGCGGCGAGCGATGAAGTCGAGCGTCATCCACGGCCGAAGCGACGGCGTCGCGAGAGGACGGATCCGCTGCTGGGCGAGGGCTGTGCCGCCTACGGCGGCAAGGGGATGCACCGGAGCTGTGCCCCGTCGGGAGCAGACCCGTACCCCGCCTCGTTCGTCCCTCACGAGGACGGATCGGCACGGGGTACGGCCGTATCCCGAACGACGCAGCAGCAGTACCGTCCGAAGGTGTGATGACCAGGCGAAACAGCCTGCCCCGTACCCCTGCTGCCCGAAAGGGGCGAGGGGTACGAGTCGAGGGGGTACGGATCGTTTCCCCTGATGTTCCAGGCTTCCGCCCATGCTCCAGCCGTGGAACGGTGGGGACGGCGACAAGGAAGCGAAAGGGCATAAGGGAATCTGATAACACGTGTCCTGCGGACCCTCGCTCCGCTCGGCCTCTTCACTGCGCTCCGATGACGTGTCAGCCATGGCCGACGGGTTCCACCGGTCGCTTGGCTCGCCGGTCCGTCGGTCGCCGGCGCTCCCTCGGGCTGTGCCCAGCCCTGCGCTTGAGAGACCACCCGCAACACTGCCCCACCGCTGTCTCCACAGACGTGTGGGCAGGGGCGAAGGGCGCGGCAGTGGAGGGGCAAGCGTGCAGCCTGGCTCAGGCGAGAAGTGGCGCTCGGCGCGGTGGCTCGCAGGGTGATCCGGCCCGGAGTAGATCACTCCAGCGGGACCTCCCGGGTCCTCAGCCGGCAGGGCCGCCGCGGGAGTCGGGGAGTGAACATCGAGGTCGCACGGACCTCGCCGGGTCCGCACGTCATGGTCCCTACTCCACCGCAGTCCACGAAGAGGCGCACCACGACACGGCCCCAGCCTGAACTCCTCCTGCGATGGAGGAGCCCGCTGCGTGCGGAAGTTGTGGAAGTCGAACAGCGAGCCGTCGCCGAGGATCCGCTCCGGCGAAGTCGGGGACGTCGACGACGTCGGCTTCACTGACGACGAGAACGGCACGGTCGTCACCGTGAACATCCCCCGTGGCGGTGACGGGGTGTGCATCGTCCACCTCATGCCCATGTGTGGTGACGATCAGATCCGCGTCGAGCTCGAGTGGGAGAAGGGCCTGGCCGTGATCGGGTCTCGTACCGGCGGGCCGGAATGGGGCAGCAGCACGCAGGCCGCCGCGCATGCCCAGACGCCAGGACCACAGCCCTCGACTCCAGGTGTGGAGACCGCCGAGTCACAAGGAGAGGAGACTCGAATGATTGCTGAAATGATTCCGGAATCGTTCTCGTGCGTCGTCTTGGTCACCGGTTTCCGCAGTTGGTAACGACGCGAAGAGCATGCGTGAGACGTTCGACGACGGCTCGCGCGGCTGGGGGCCCGAGAACGTCACCCGGCCGGTGCTGCTTTCGGGGCAGTGTCCCAAGGGGTCCGGCGCCAGGGCGGAACTGATCTGGCGGGACGCAGGCTTGGGGATCATCATCCTTCCCGCCGATTGGCGGGCCCGCGGGAGAGCAGTCGGATTCCAGCGGAACCAGGAGTTGGTCGACGGCGCCCAGGTCTTCCGCGAGGCCGGGCTCAGGTGCTCTACACGGCCTTCCTCGACCTCTGCCGGAAGCCCGGATGCCCGAAGCGAAGCCAGGAGCAGCTCATGCCGGATACACCGGGGCACTTCTCACACGGCACCATCCACCGCAGGGCTCGAGCGCGAGCTGCGGGGATCAAGACGACCACGGTGATCCATCCGGTCTCAAGACGCGCGATGGGCCCTGCAGTGTGCTGCAGGGCCCATCGGGGGTGAATGAGGGAAAACGGCCAGGAGGCGAACATCAGGCTCGGTGCTAGTTGCTCCGATCGATGCCGTGAGCCTCGTCGTAGGCCTTCATGACCTTCTTCGGGATGCGCCCCCGATCCGCGAACTCGTAGCCCTCTCCCTTGGCCCACTCGCGGATCTTGTCTCGCTCCTCGGCAGTCGTCTCAGGTACGACTCGCTTCTTGGGCGCAGGCTTCCCGGCTTTCCGGCTGACCTCCAGGTAGGACTTCAGTGCAGCCTCAAGGTCCTTCTTCTCCTCAGCTGTGAGATCGACTTCGTACCAGGTGTCTCCCAGGCCGAAGGTCACGGTAGCCGCATCCGGCTTACCGCTGAGATCTGACTCGACAATGCTTCGAATAGCCATACCGGTGAGAGTAGCCGATGCGCAAGGACTTTGGAAAGCCTGTCGCAATCATTCGATATAAGTGCGCCATTTGGTGCCCGAATGAGGCTCAAAGATGCTGGTGAACTGGCAGAAGAAGTGACTAGTACTGCTAAAATCGCAGCGACGTGGAAAGGGGGCCTCGTACCTGTTCTCCACCGACCAGCGACCCCGATCGAGAGGGCCTCCACCATGTCCACGCTTCATGCCGTCGACGACCACCCGCTCACCGACGAGGACATCGACCTCTTCACGCTGCTGTGTCAGCGCACAGGATGGTCGGATCGGTACCCGAAGAAGATCGAGTCGACATGGACGGCACCTCCTCTGGCGTCCTCGGCTCCGCAGGCCTGTCCGAGCTCGGCTTCGACGTCGAGCCGCACCTTCCCGACGACCGCCGCGGCCACGAGCTCGCGGCCGTCAGTCCGATCGCGCCGTACAGCACGGGCATGACGTCGGAGACGGTGCCGAGCCCGGCGAACAGACGACCCGCGGGTGTACCTCTCGGGCGCCCCCCGGGCATGTACGGAAGGCTGGCCAACCGGATGATGGGGTTCAACGGCCACCCGGTCGTGGTCGTCAACCGGCCTGCCGGGCCCGACGATGCCGTCAGCGGTTCCGGCCGCGGGCCGAGGTGGTTCGACATCATCACCAGCCTGGAGCAGCACGACGGTCTCAACGCCATCGGACACCAGCAGGCACGCGTCCTTCGCGTCGCGAAGGACGAGAAGTCGGGCCACCTGGTCGCCGTGCCGCAGGAGACCGCCCGGGTTACCCCGTGCAGCGCGCCGGCCGTACCCAGCTGGGAGCTGCGCCTCACGGCGACGTCGAAGCTGGACACCTTCCGCGGCGACACCCGCGTCCGGGCCGTCATCAACGAACAGATCATCACGGGTGCTTGAGCCCCGTAGAGGAGGAGCCCATGACCACGCCACCGACCACTTCGCGTCTGCTCGGCATCGGGTGGTGCGCTCTCGTGCCGTTCGCCGTCGCCGCGGTCTACCTCGGTCTGGGCACCGTCGCAGTCCGCCTCATCGGAGAGCCGATCGTCGCGACCTCCGTCCTGGGCATGCTTGTTGTCATCCTGGTCGGCTCGGTGAGGATCCAGCGGCCCCAGTGGCTCGCGCATGCGCCGGCCCCGCGGCCGAGCGTGGACATTCCGCGCTTCGGGTGGACCGTCGTCGGCTGCGCGGTTCTGGCATTCCTCGCCGGGCAGTCGATGGCCTTGTGGATCTACGCCACGACCGGGTCCACAGGCTTCGATGCGTCGAACCAGACGAGGCACGCGGCTGGAGTGCTGGCGACCCTGCTGCTCGCCATGGTCGCGGCTCCTGCGGGGGAGGAGGCCCTGTTCCGAGGGCTGGTCTACCCCTTGCTGCGCAAGCGGGTGAGCATACTCGCTTCCACGCTGGTCACCGCCGTGGTCTTCGGCCTGCTGCACGGCAACGCCGTGCAGTTCGCCTCGACCCTGCCATTGGCGGTGCTTCTGGCCCTGATCTACGAACACACGCGCGTGCTGTGGCCCTGCGTGCTCCTGCACCTGGGCTTCAACCTCGCTGCCGCCCTCGTCCCAGCACAGGTGTTCGTCGCTCTGGCGAACCCCGTCTCCGCGGCGCTCCTGTACCTGGCTTTCGCTGGTTGTGCCTTTGGGCTCTACCGGCGGGTCGCCGGCTTGACTGCGCCAAGCGCAGGCCCGGCCTCGGGAAGCGAGGCCGCGATGCAGTGAGCGAGGTACTCAGCCTCCTCTGGAAGACGATGGTGCCAAGGTCCTGATGTGCCGGGGATCGGCGTCAGGACCGGAGCCCGGATCCTCATCGACATCGGCGACGGATCCGGCTCCCCGTCTGCCGCCCACCTTGCCGCCTACGCAGGCCTGGCCCCGGCGACCCGCAGCTCAGGCTCGTCAATCCGTGGCGAACAGCCCTCCCGACGTGGAAAGCACCACACCCAAGCCCTCCTCTGCCTTGCCAGGCGCCGAGCCGACGTCCTCTTCGCGATGCTCCGAGACGGCACCTTCTGCGACCTTCTGCGAACCCCAACCTGCCCCATCAGCTTGACCGAACTCATAGGGGCGCCCCGACCGTTGTGTTTTTCGCGGTCCTGCAATGGGGCCGCCGACCTCCGGGCCCGGTATGACTGACGACGCGAAGGACGCCCGGGTCATCGCCGATCAGGCCCGGATGCGCCCGAAGGGCTTCGCCCCGCTGGACACGCCGCCGGAACTCGTCTCCACGCTCCGGGTCCTGACCCCGGCCGCCCTGCGCCGGCTCGGAGCGAAGCAACTGACGACGTGGCTGGAACGCCGCAAGGTCCTTGGCGTCGATACCGTCGCGGTCAAGGCCGCCGAGGCCGCCCAGTCCAGCAGAGCGATAAGCGGGCAGCCGGGCTCGTCATTGAGATTCCCCTCTGACGAAGGCCTGACCTGGGGGGTGGTGTCGCCGCGTCCGAGGGGTGCCGTCGGAGACACTGATGAGAGACCCGGCCACCGCCCGATCCGGCGCAATGCCGGGCGGTTCGCGGGCGACAGGTCTGCATAACGTGGATCCGCGAACACGGTGCCACCGCCGAGGCCGGCACCGTCAACACCCGCGGAAGGGTGCGATGTCATGCACGGGATGCACGTCGGCAGGACGGCCCACCACGGCCACCGGCTGCCATGTGGCGGATCGCCGACCTCCACCCGGGCGAGGCAAAGACCGATGCGAAGGACGCGGCAGTGATCGCGGATGCGGCCCGGACAATGCCGCACATCGCGCGCTCGCCCGAGCTGACCGACGAAATCTCCGCCGAGCTCACCGTCCTGACCGGCTTCGACCAGGACCTCGCCGCCGAAGCCACCCGCACCGGCAACCGGGTACGCGGCCTGATCACCCAGTTCCACCCGTCACTGGAGCGTGTCCTGGGCCCACGGCTGGATCACCCTGCCGTCACCTGGCTCCTCGAGCGCTACGGATCCCCGGCCGCACTGCCCAAAGCCGGCCGCCGCAGACGCATCGAGCTGATCCGGGCCAAGGCCCGGTGCAGGGCCACCCGGCTGATCGAGGACGTCTTCGACGCCCTCGACGAACAGACCGCAGTGGTACCGGGAATGGGCACCCTTGGCGTGGTCATCCCCTCGCCGGCCAACTCGCTTGCGCGGTCCACGAACAGCGCCGGGCACTGGAAGCCCAGAACGGCACCCTTCTGGAGGCCCACCCTCTTCACCCCCTTTGGGTGACCAGCAGAACGGCGGCGGTACCTGTTCATCGGTGGCCCGCTACCCGTCCTGGCCCTGCACACCCTGACCGGCACCACCGTCGTGCTCATCGCCACAGCGGCGATCGTGTTCGCCGGGTGCGCGCTGTTCCTCACCGCACCGTCGCCCCGCCCGTGGAAGCCGTCCTGCACCCGCACGCACTGGCTCGGCCCGATCCGTACCCCCGGCCGGCGCGCCCTGGCGGCAGCCCTGTTCGGGGCGGGCATCACCCTGGGAGCACTCGACGTCGTCGCCCTCGCCGCAGCCGAACGTCACCACGCCGAGTACTTCTCGACGATGATTCCCGCGGTGCTCGTCGTCGGCAGCCCGATCGGCGGCTTCCTCTACGTGACGCCGCACCTGGCCCGGCTCGCCGACGCGTCAACTCCGCGCGAACGGTTGCGGCTTTGCGGTCGGCTCCCTGCCGACGCTTGCCGACCCCGTCCCTGCCCTGGCCATCACGGCCGCCGTACTGCCCGGCCTCTTCCCCTCGCCACTGCTGGTGACCGGCTTCCACACGCTGGACTTCCTCGTCCCCCGCCTGCTCTCGCTGAGGCGTCGGCCTGGCTCATCGCCTCTCCGGGCCTGGGACAGGCCGCTGGGATCGCACTCGCGGGGCTCATGCAGGCGGCCACTGCTCCCGCGGCAGCCGTCGGCGGGGCCGCAGCCGGGTTCGTCGTGCTCTGGGCCCCACGCCGCCACTTCATCCCTGCTGCCGACTGTCCTCCGGTGGCGTCGGCTCAACCCGAACGTACGCTAAAATCAGTCGACTTGACTAGTTCTGTTCCGCAACGGGGGTAAGGCCAGCACATGCGGTGGAAAGCTCGCCGCGTCGGCAAGGGGTATACGGTCAGCCGCCGTGCCGTACGCGGAGCGTCCGGGAACATCGTTGAGAGAACCAAGCGCAGGGCGCAGCCGTTTGACAACATCTTCCGCCCGAGCAGTGTCCGTGGATCACGACCAGTCCACCGCATTGCCACCCGGGCGTTCCCGGGTGCCGTCATCGCGTTGGCCTTCGCGTTCACCGTTGCGTTCGAGACTGTCGCTGAAATCCGGTACTTCATGGAACCGCACGCCGGCGTCTTGGGTCTACCGATAGGCATGGGCCTGTTCTGTCTCTGCACCGCTGCCGTCGCGGTCTGCGCGGGGCAGCGGGGCGGCGCGGTCAAGCAGACACCCGGGCGGGCGGTGAATGCCGTGGCAATGGTGCTGGACGTCGTCTACGACGTGCTGCACATGGTCACCACACGTCGTCCACGCTGGGCAGCGAAGCGAGGGTTCACTGCACACGCGGAAAGTCTGACGACTACTTGGCTCAGCCTGCCGAACGCATGACTGAGCGCGGGGTGGGTGGAGCCCCGAAAGCATACGGGGTAGGGGCGAGGGGGACGGGTCGATGAGTTGGGCTGCTCGACGGAAGACCGCCCGGAGCGGGGAGAGTGGCGGGTTGCGTGCAGAACCAGGCGGTACAACGCCGATGCACCTCGCGAGAGCAGTCATGCAGTGGCGCAGGGACCCTTCGCGACGCGCCCTCTTGAAGGAATGCGAGAAGCTGCTTGCCGATCTGCCTGTGCCCACTCCCTTCAGTGTCGAGGCGCTGGTCCGGAACATGGAGCATGCACTGAAGCGTCAGATTCGGCTGGTGCCTTTTGACGACCCGGATGGAGGGCTGGGCACGGCCTGCGGCCTTCGAGTCAGGACGCCGGAGTTCACGGTCGTGCTCTACCGGCGCCGGTCCAGCCGGAACCAGACCGAGCACATCATCCTTCATGAGCTGGCGCACGAGTGGCTGGACCACGGGAGCACCCTGAACGATGAAGAGGTCGAGCGATACGTCCCTGAGCACATCCGGGAGGAAGTCCTTCGTCGATTCCCCTTGGCTCTGGTCCAAGGCCGCGTGAACTACGACAGCCCGGAGGAGCAGCAGGCCGAGTTGTCGGCGTCCCTGATCAAGAGGTTGGCCCGCCGCCAGCCGTTGGCCGGCGACGACATGGTCAGCCTCTTGGAGTCCTCGCTCTCCCACCCGGTTGCTCCGCCGCGGCGTGGCTCCAAGAACGAATAACGGACGGCATGCTCGACTTCTTCAGGTACCTGACCGCGGCAGTGATGACCCTCATAGCCGTCTGGCGATTCCCCGCCGTCCGGTACGGTGACGCCCACCGCCGAGCCCTCTGGGGCGGCTACGCCGGATTCTCCGTGGCCTTGTGGCTCTACACACCAGCAGCGATGCAGGCCGTGGACCGCATCCCCGTGATCGATCTGAACGCTCTCCTGAGACACTTCGCCAGCACCGCCGCCATCATCGCGTCCTTGACGTACGTTGCGACCAGCTACGGCAAGAGCTCCGACGCCGTGGTGCCACGACACGTCACGGTGTCCCGCTGGATCGCCCGTGCCTCCTACCCGGTGGGCGCGATCGGCGTGACCCTGCTCACCATTCTCTTTTTCACCGTTGTGGACCGCCGGCGGCAAAGTGAAGACTTCCTCAGCGATCATGCAGGGGAATTGGGCGCCGCTGCGTATATGAGCGTCTTCTACTTCTTCCCGCTCGTCACATCCGCCGTCTGCGGCTACCAGTGGTCGCGGGGGGCGCGAGAAGCCGAGACGATCAGTATGCGCATCGGTCTCAGGCTCATGGGAATCTCGATGTGGATGGGGCTCCTCCACACGACGGCCCGAATCGTCATCGTGTGGACGGCGGTATGTTTCCCGCTGAGTCATTCCACAATGGAGATGCTCATTGATCTCACGGCGATGTGGATGAACCTGCTCTTCCTGATCGTGGCCGTAGGCGCGAGCATCCCCACCACCAGCGTCGTTGCCGCTCGCTGGAAGACATGGAAGACCCTCTACCGGCTCCACCCGCTCTGGTTCGACCTGGTGAAGGCGTTCCCCGGAACGAGTCTCTACCCGCCCGGGTCGCGCCTGGCCGAGCTGATCCACATGCGGGTCCCCAGCGACGTCCGCCTGGACCGATGGACCCAGGACATCGCTGATGCCTGCGAGAAGCTCCGGTACTACGCCCCGGAGACGCTCCTGTGGGCTGCTGAGGAGGCAGCCGCGTCGCACCCCGACCCCGAGCCGGGCGCCGAGGCGTACTGGATCGCCGCGGCGCTCCGTGCCGCTGCCACCACGAAGCCCAACCAGTACGCGACGGGCCCGCTCCAGGAGAAACCTTTCGTCGACACGAACAGCGAGGCGGCTTGGCTCGTGCGAGTGAGCAAGGCTTACGCGGTCATCACCCCGGGCGACGCTCAAGAGCTTCTGGAGCAGTCTGCGGAGCTGAGTCTTGAACCGGACGCGTAACACGCTGAAGAAGTCGACTCAATTGGGAGGTCGCGTGAAATAGAAAACAGCCCCCAGGTGCTATTGCCGCCCTTCGGATTCGGGCGGGGCCGCCAGTCCCGCAAAGAGGTGGCTGGTACCGGTACCGTGGGCCAGACAGTGGGTGGCATCGTCTTCCGCCCTTGTAAATACCGCCGACCCTGGAAAGCGAAGCGCAGGCGCTGTCGCCGCCACGCGTATGCCGGGGCCGGAACGCTGTCCAGTACGGGCGGCGCCCAGATTCTCAGCACTGGAGTTCCTGCATGTCTCAGCACACCGGCCTCGTCCTCGACTTCGGAGGCGTGCTCACCACACCGCTCCTGCCCGTGGTGCTCGCCTTCGAGCAGCGTGAAGGGCTTCCCCAGGGTGCATGCATCTCGGCCCTGTACCAGGACGAAGAGGGCGTCCGGATCACCAGCGACCTCGAGCGCGGAGCGGTCAGCCAGACCGAGTGGAACGAGTTCGCCGGCAAGAAGCTGGGCGTCTCTCCCGACAACCTGATGGGCAGGATCTTCGGAGGTCTGCGTCCGGAGCCGCTGTTGATCAACGCGGCCGCCGCGGCGCGGCGAGCGGGGATCAAGGTGGGCATCCTGTCCAACTCGGTGGGCCTCGCGCCCTGGGACCTCTACGACGGCTACGACCTCGAGAAGCTGTACGACGTCGTGGTGATCTCCGAGCACCACCGGCTGCGCAAGCCCGACCCCGAGCTCTTCGAGATCACGCTCAAGCTCATGGAGATGCCTGCCGAGCAGTGCGTCTTCGTGGACGACACCGAGGCGTACGTCCAGGCGGCGGAGCAGCTCGGTTTCGCGGGGGTGCACAACAAGGACCCCGAGCAGACGGTGGCCGACCTGTCGAACCTGCTGGGCGTGGACCTCACCGCCGCGCCGTAGCCTTCCCCCGAGCAGGCGCCTGGTCCGGCCGTCCCCGGCCGTCGGCCACCTCACTGCGAGGTGGTCAACGGCCGGGTCGGCGTCGTGCCGGTGCGGCTCGGGACCCTGGTCGTAAGCGTCAGGACTGCGGGACCGCATCCGGTACACGGAAAGTGGCGTTCCGCCACCGGACGAAGCCCCGCCGTCGGCTGCCTCGACACCCCGCATGGGGCCTGCCCCGAGCTGCAGTTCAGCCGCGAAGGGCGTCAGACCGAGGGCGTGAAGCGGCCGGCTCGGCGGCGCTGTCAAGGCGCGGCGCCGGCGTCACTGCTCGCTCTGCTCGCCCGGCAGCTTGTTCTTCAGCTCTCCGACGACTTCGTTGATCTTGGCCATCATGCCGGCCGACAGCCCCGCCTGGTTGCCCCGGGCGGCGAGGCCGAGGATCTGGCCTTGGTGGATCGACCCCAGGAAGCGGATGGCTTCGAGGAATTCACCGACCGCAGGGCTCAACTCGGCGTCGTCCTGGAAGAGGGCGATGTCGACCTGGAGAGCATGGGCCAAGCCGGCACGTACTGCGCCCGAGGCAGTCGTCGGGGCACCCGAACGCAGCGTGGCGATGTCATCGGCAGTCATGTGTGTCGTGCCGCTGTGCTCGTTGACGGCCTGCGCGATCTGCTCGTTGGACGGAGGCGTCCGGCCTGCGTACCCGTGCTCCAGCAGAAAGTTGATCTTCTCGCCGACGGTGCGAGGTGCAGACGGACGAGCTTCCCTCGGCGGCCGCGCCCTGCGGACCCCGAACGAAACGTCCTGCGCGGCCAGCAGCTCTTCCGTCGTCACCCCGTAGGCGCGCGAGAGAGGTCCCACGTAGGCGTCCTGGAGCCGACGCCTGCCGGACTCCGCGTTGCTCAACGGCACGCGACTGGTGTTGATGGCCTCGGAGGCCTGCGCCACGCTGAGGCCGGCGTCGCAGCGGAGCAACTGCAGGTCCACGGGCCCGTCGTAGGGAAAGAGGACGTCAAGGTCCTGACCGAGTGCCGACGCGATCCCCGGGAGTTTCTCCCCCTTGGGGAACTCCTCGCCGCTTTCCCATCGCGCCACGGTGGGGCCCCGGACGCCTACTCTCGCGCCCAACTCCTTCTGGCTGAGCTCCTTGCCCCGTCTGACAGCTCGCACTCGGCTGCCGTCGAATTGACGTGGCACATGAACTCCTGCGACTTGGTCTAGGCCTCGGGTGGTGATGAGAGAACCCTAACGGAAACCGGCTTGATCGATCCATGCATCTATCGTACGTTTCTGTATCGCACCTGATGGTGGGGGCTCTGCTCGCGCGTCGATCCTATGCCCTGTGGTTAGTCCATCGCTGAACTACCCGCCCTGTACAAGGCGGGTCCACCGGACCCGGTCATGCAACAGCCCAGGAACCTGGAAGGATCCCACCGATGATCCACTCTCACCCAGAGGTGTCCAACTCTGGCGAGTTCAAAGGTTTCAACGAAGCCCGGCGCATCATGTGGTGCTACGAGGCTCGTGCCCGCGTGTGCGAGCGGTTCGAGGAGACGAGCTTCCTCGCTGATGCCAACGTCGCAGCGGTCCACGTCGACAACACCACCCGGGCAGACCGCCTGTTCCTCGTGGCGTTCGACGAGGCCGGCCGGCAGGTCGGCGTCGACACGCTCTACGTCGACGGGCCGAACCAACACCTCGACATCGCATCCGAGTTCGACCACGACTTCACTGGGATGGACGTCGTGCCGGACTCGCAGCTTGACCAGGCCATCTCTCGGGAGAACGGCTGGGTCGTCAACCTGAAGGTGCTGCGCGAGTACGAGCCCCTGGCCGATCGCCGGGCCACGCAGCGCGCGGTGTTCTTGGTGCATCTGCAGGACATGATGAAGAACGGCGAGGTCCGCGGATTCCTGTTTGGCCAAGGTGAGTCCGATGAGGCTGATGCGGCCTGAGGGGCCACGATCTTGTACGTCAGACGACCCCGCCGGCGAGGCTGCTGGCGGGGTCGCCTGATCTCTGACGCTGTTACGGCGCTGCATCCTCGGACCGGCTCATGCCGGTCCCGGGTGACGTCGGTCCCGGGTGACGCCTGGCGGTGAGCCCCGCGAGGTCACGCAGTTCGTCTTCGACACAGTCGCCTTCCAGGAGTGGAACCCGTGATGCCGCCCTGACGGCCTCGTGGCGTCAGGGCGTCGATTCAGGCTCGGTACGTGACGGTGTTGCCCTGTCGCGTCGTCACGCCCGTGGGAGGAGCCGCGAGGCCCACGCGTGGATGAGATCCGAATTCTGGGTCTTGTTCGCCTCGACCAGAATGCCGATCGGAACCCCCGTCCTCCTTGAGATCTCGGCGAGCGTTTCGCCTGGCACGATGGTGCCCGGCTTCGTCTTCGGCGCGGGCTCGGCGGGTGCGCCCGATCCGTTGGGCTCGTCCTCGTCCTGATCCTCGCCCTCGCCCTCGCCCTCGCTGCCGCGACCGGGCTTCGAAGTCGGACTCGCCCCGCTCTCGTCCTGCTTCCCCGTGCCGGCCTCGCTCGGCTGCTGGGCGCTGCTGCCTCCGGCGTTCTGTTCGTCGGGGTTGCCCGGTGCCTCGTCCGGGGCGTGATTGCCATGCAGTGCCTGGGTGAAGCCGCCGTCGGAAGTCGCGAGCTGCGTCAGGCCCCAGCCGGCGAGGAGCGCCGCTCCGCCCGCCATGAGGCCGGCCGCGATGAGCGGCCCGTTGCCGAAGCCCATCGGGCCGGTGCGACTCCCGGCAGTTGCTCTCGTCTGCGCCGTCGGCTTCGACGCCGTCCCCTCTGGCCTCTGAACCGTAGCCGCCATCCCTGCCCCAACTCCTCTATGAATAGCATGCAGAGTCATCCGCGTCTAACATTGCCATTCTACTCACAGTCGAATCCAAGTCGATGCAATAAGGGATTGAATGACGGGGAGACGTCCGCCCCGAGCGAACACGCCGTCAAGCACGAGCTGCTCGGCATTGTCTGCATGCAGGTCGACGAGGGGACTCCTGGAGTCGTGCCTGCCCATCAATCAGAGCCCGTGCTCCAGCCCGCACCGTGCGGGACTGGAGCACGGGCTCCTTCTTCTCTTGTCTGGCCTGCCTCTCGGCGATGGAGTGAGCCATCATTCGACATCCATGTCGACTCGGCGATGACCCTCGTATGCGAGTCGACAGCAAGTCAATCCAGACTGACTATACTGAAGGTATGACTCGCAACGACAGTGCTCACGGCGACAGCAGTCCCGGCGCCGAGCTCCCGAAGTTCTCTGTCAATGTCGTCCCGACAGACCAGCTCAGGCACGAGGAACTCGCCACGGTCCTGAACCTCTATCGCCGCGGCCAGATCACGCCGCTGATCTTCGGAGACGGCAACAAGCCCGAGGCCGCGATCATCCCCTTTGCCGCGTTCGTGCGCCTCATGAAGTACGACCACGCGGCCCACGTCCACGCTGAGGCTGATTTCCAGGCCGAGCTCTCCCATCGCATCCAGGAGTCCGACGCCTCCGGCGAGGCGGGCATGACCGTCGAAGAGCTGGCCGAGAGCCTCGGCCCGCTCGGTCAGCAGTGGGCGGATGACCATCGTGCTGCCCAGCAGAAGAAGCGTCATGAGTGAGCGTCGGCCTGTCATCCGCATCCTGCCGACCGCCGGTCTCAAGCAGGACCTCCAGACACTCCACGACGCTGCGCTGAAGAAACCTCAAGGACCAGAGGGCCGGCTCCTGCGCGTGGCTCTCAACCAGCTGGCCCGGATCCAGCAAGGCGCGCCGGGCACGCACCCGCTGGGGTACATGCCCAGTTATCCCGATCTCTCCGATTGTGAGACCACGTACGTCGGCGCAGATCCGAATGCAAAGCCCTCGCACCGGATCGTCTGGCGGGAGCGCGCGCCCCAGCGCCCGGGCGAGCCCGTCATCCGCGAGATCATCGCCCTGGGTGAACGCGCGAACGGGCAGGCCTACTACATGGCCGGCCAGCGTCTGGGCCGCCCTGTGGGCTTCACTCTCGCCGAGCTGGCCGCACAGCGCGAGCCGATTGTGAGTCCCTCGCGACCCAGGCGGCGCTTGACCGGCAGTTTCGACACGCCATCCATGAACGAGCCTGACCACCAGTTCGAGTGACCTGTACCTGGCCGTGGCCGGCGTGCTCATCGTCCCGGTCAGCGCGCTCGTGCTGATCTTCGTCGTCGCCGACGGCTGAGCCTCGCGGCCGAACGCACCTCATCCATAAAGAAAATCCCCGTGATGCCTGCAGGCATCACGGGGATTTTCTTTTCTGCCGGCTCCTCGCTTTCTACGACGCGGGCCGCAGCTCACGACCCTCAATGACGTTTTCGAACTTGCCGGCATCCCCGATCGTCCCGTAGGCCTCCGGTGGGGCGTCGTCCTCATTGCCCCCCAGTCGGCGGTTGAAGCTGCTCGATGCGGAGAACTTGAGAACCACGTAGTCATCGACGTTGCTCTTGCCGAAGCGCACCTTGTGACCCTTGTGGTCCTGCCGGTAGAAGCGGCCGAAGCTCGTGAGTACGACCGCCTCTCCGCAGCTGACCGCCCCAGTGAGTTCACTGAGCAAGGACTCGTATACCTTGTTCACCACTCGTATGGGCAACTTGCTGCGAGTCGCGACCCGCGAGATGAACTCGCGCTTATTGACACGCGGTGTCTTTATCGTTTCCATGTCTACACCCTGTCCTATCGCCGTTCGTGAAACGGTTCCCATTGGAAGTCAGTCTATCGGAGATAGTCATGAGTGGAGAAGGGGAGTTGGGCGTATCAAGTGCAGTCACTATGCTTATCGTTGCCCATTTGACTAGATTTCCAGATCCGGCTCGATCCCCTCCCGGTCGCCCCTGGGCTCATAGTCGACCGACTCGATGATGTTCCGCGTGTTCGGATCGCGGCGCTGGTTCACGACCTTGTTGTGCGACTCCTCGAACCGCTGCTGCGCCGCCACGCGGTGGGCCGCATCGAGCTTCGCGCCGATGTTGCGCTCTCCGAACTCCATCATCGAGCTCAGTGCCGACACCGCGCCCTGCCGGAGCGCGCTGACGTGCGGCTTGTTCTGCGCCCGCTGCTGCTCCCATCGGCTCCGATCCTCCGGTGTGACGTAGCCGAACATCCGCGCGAAGCGCGATCCGAACCTGACCTGCTGACCCTCGCTCTGTTCCTGGCTCATGCCCCCTCCTCCTGTCCTCGTTCGTGTTCTCGGATCGCGCTCAGGTGGCCTGGAAGTCCTCGGAGTCGGCCTCGGCGTTCGGGCCGTCGTTCTGCGCGCCGGCCTCCTGCTCGGCCGACGGACCCGTAGGGCGCGACCGCGGCTTGAGCCGCTGCTCCTCGAAGAAGGCCCCGGGGTCGTCGACCGCCGTCTGCAGTGTTCGCTGCCAGTTCTCTCCGAGGCTCCGCTTCAGCTGCGCCTCGAGATCCGGGTACTTCTCGTTCACTGCCTCCATCGCGTCGACGTAGGCGTTGGAGTAGACCCGCTGCTGCTCCTCGGGTGGCAGACCGTCGATGTCCATGCTCGCGATCATCACCTCGGACTGGTCCAGGCGGTGCTGGAGCATGTCGGGCAGCCCGCTGGTGTCCAGACCCTGTTTCTGCGCCGCGAAGCCGACCAGGTAGCCCAGCACGTTGCCTCCGTAGGCCTCTTGGTCGCCGCGGCCCAGCGCGTTGAGAAGCGAGGTCTTCATCGTCTCGGCGAGCTGAACCTGGTGGGCGTCCGCGTCCATGGGTCGGCGGAGTGTGAACATCCCGTCCTCGGGCAGACGCCGGCCCAACTGGTCGTGGAACTCCCCGCTCCAAACCGTGTGGACCCGATCGGAGCCCGCGATCCGCTCCTGGTGTGCGGGGGCCTTGACGATCCGTCCGTGGGCCACGCCGTTGAACATGGTGCGCAGCTCGGGCTCGTACTCCATCCGCTCGCCGATGATCTTTCGGGCGCGCTGGACGACCTCCCGGCGCTCCAGGCCGTCTTCGCTGATCTGCTCGTACAGGCGCTTGCGCAGCGCCCGGTGGCCCTCGCGGATCAGGCCGACGTCCGCGCCCGGCTCACGCATCTTCCAGAAGGCGTTCTCCATGAGAGCGACCTCGGTCATGGCTGCCGAGTCCGCAGTGAACATCTCCCGGTGGCCGCGCTCACGATGCTGCATGGCGTCCAAGCGCGTGCGCCACTTCTTCGACAGGTGGTCACGCGGATCCGTGCTGCCGATCAGGCGCTCGCGCCGGGCCCCGCTCGGCAGGTCCTTGAAGATCCTCTGCCGGTGCGTGATGCCGCTCTCGGCGAAGGCCACCATGCCACGGGTCCGGGTGTCGATGCGCTCCTGGATCCTGTCCCTGAGGGGTTGGAGGTAGCTGTCCATCTCCTTCTTGAAATCCGGGGCGAGCATCCGCATCGTCATCACCATGCCGACCGCTTGGATGATCGAGTTGGCATTCACTCCGCGCGAGAGCGGCTTGAGACAGGACTGCATCATCATCTGCATGTAGACGTGGTGCATGACGCCGAGATCCTGCGTCCGCTCCTCGTCGGTGAAGCCGGGCACCAACAGCTTCGAGTCCCGCAGCGAGGCCATGTACTTCTCGCAGGCCAGCCGCGTCTCCGCCCTGAGTTTGAGCAGCTGCTCGCGCTGATCCAGGCCCTCGCTCTCGTCTTCGGCCCGGTCGACGTCGATCCCGTGCACGCGGTCACGGTCGGCCATCCGCTTCCGGGTCTTCTCACCGAAGAACTCGCGGGCACGGTCCCGGAGCCGCTCACGCCAGGCGCGCGCACCGTCCGCGTCCTGCGGCCCCGGATCGTCGATCACCTCGGCGTCGATCGGCTCGTCCGAGCGCGAGTCCCAGTGGGCGTAGGTGTTGCCCCGCGGCTCACCGGTCCGAAGCCGATCGTCGCCAACCGGAAGCACCTTGGTCGCGCGCCGGCGGCCCGCGGGTCCTGTCCCCAGTTCCTTGTGCTGTGCCATCTCAGTACCCCATCCCGTAGTCGTCTTCGTTGACTTCGGGCTGATCGATCTCGATGCTCGGCGTGTAGACCGGGCGCCTCGCGCCCACGACCACGGCATGCGCGGAGCGGCGCTGCGAGCCGCGGGTGCGGGACGCCGCCGCGTCTTGAGAGATCACGTCGCGCTTGACCACCGAGTCATCGACGGCGATCACGGCGTGGTCCGGGCTGTGCCTCTCGGTGGAGCCCAGCTGATCGAGCTGCCACGACATCTGCACCCGAGCCTTCAGAGCCGCCGAGGACGCGAACTGCTCGTTCTTCTCGCCGTCGTAGACGCTCTCACGGTTCTTGGCCGCCGCGACCAGATCGGCGAACGCGCCGACGTAGGCCATCCGGTCCATCAGGGTACCCCGCAGCGACACGTCTTCTTCCAGGTTGCGGATGAGCCCGGTCGCCGGGTCCTCCAGCGCACTGGCCACGCGGGCCACGTACTCCGGGTTGACCCTGACTCCGAAGCCATCCTTGGATTCGTAGAACTCGATGAACTGCTTCTCCCACTCCTCGGCCGTAGCCTGGACGGGCTCACCGTCCAGGAATGCCGTGCGCCACTGGCCCGGGCCGACACGTTCGATGCTGCGGCCCCTCCAGAGATCACGGCCGGGGCCCTGGAGCATCGCGTATTTGTGCCGGGCCTCGGCAGCGTCGTGCTTCGCCTGCAGGATCGACTGGGTCACCGGGTAGGTGACCTCCAGGACGGCCTTGAGATCCTCGCCGCGCAGCGCGCACACGGCGCGCTGGCTGAACGAGCCACCCAAGCCGGTGGCGTGGGACTTCATCGCCGTGGCGAACATCGATGCTTCCTGGTCGGATGGGGCGATGCCGGGCGTGCCCTGTGCATCGCCCAGGTTCCGGGCGTAGTCCTCGAGCTTCTTCTCGCTCCCCTTCGCGCCGGTCTTGACACAGACCTCGCGCACGCTCTGCAGGTGTGCCTCGCGATCCGAGAACGTCAGAGCCGCACCGAACTCGCCATGCTGCGCCCGGCGGTACAGCCCGCTCAGCTCCTCCGTCACGATCTGCTGGGCGAGCCTGATGTCCTCCGGCGAATCCGAACCCCTGATGGCCCGCAGCCTGAGCCGGTTGGCCTCGCTCCGCGAACGCTCCAACTCACGAGCCATTCCCGCGTTCTTGGAGAGCGCGACCTGGGTGTCCAGCGACACCTGCATGGCCAGCGGGTGTGAACCATCGCCCTTGACCACTCCGGTGTCCAACAGGTTGGCCGGCACCGAGAGCTTTGCCAGGGCCTCAGCCTTGGCTGCCTCGCTGTGCAGCTTCACCACGGCGACGGCATCACCGTCGAAATCGCCGTCAAAGCAAGCGTCCATTACCGGATTGATCGCCGCGCCGGTGAGCCGGTCGTCGATCGCGACCCGCATGTAGCGCACACCGGCGTCACGGAGCACCGGATCACGCCACACCAGCGCGTGGTCGCCCTCGGCGAGCCCCAACTTCGCAGCCTTGACCGAGCTGAGCGCGACTTGGTCGACGTCCAGCCGTGGGTCTGCGGTCCACACCATCGTCGCCGAGTCGGTGAGCCGTGAGGACATCAGCCCGGTCTTGAAGATGTTGCTCGTGCCCGTCAGCACTCGGTTCTGGACGTCGGTCGTGATCGCTTCGAAGGCGCGCTGAGCGCGCGAGACCGATTCGCTCATGCCGCGACGCACCTCGGCGCGCTTCTCGGCGGACAGACCCTGGCCGTCCAGCTGCTCGGCCATGTACCGGTAGCGGCAGGCCTCCACGAAGACGTCCTGGTAGCTGCGGGTGTAGTCGTGCGTGACGGAGGAGCCGTCCTCGAACTCCTGACCACTCCGCAGATGCGAGGACATCACCGGCAGCTTCCACGAGCTCGCGCTCGCCGTCTCGGTCTGCTCACCGGTCGGATACGTGAGCGGAAACGGGATCTCCATGTCGCCACCGCGGTCGCCGATGAGGTCGCCGAAGGACTTGCGCATCGCCATGGTGTTCAGTCCCGGGAGCTGGCCCGCCTTGCGCGGCTGCGTGCGCAGCAAGTCGGGCATCGGGATGAACCGACGCTCGGTACGCTCGTCGAGGCCCTCGGCCTGGCCGATCACGCGCAGCGTGCCGTCAGCGTCCATGTCCATGCCGGATACCAGCAGGTACTCGCGCAGGCTCGACTCGGCCCCGCTGTTGTGGCCGTAGAACTCGCGCATGATCGCCGGGCAGTCCTGAGACTGCAGCGCCCAGGCCAGTTGAGCGGAGGCCTTACGGCCCTTGCCGGCACGCACCTGCTCGTCGTCGTAGATCTTCGTCTTCTCGTCGACGGCCATATGGGTGACCACGAAGCGCATCTCGCCCAGGGCACTCGGCCGCAGTTCTCCGTTGGGCGAGCGCAGATCGGAGACGTTCCCGCTCATCAGCTCGCGCGCCGAGCCCGCGTTGCGCCGGGAGATGAGGCTGAACGGACTCATCACCACGTCCAGACCCGGGTTGGCCCGGAACCAGTTGACCTCTTCGACAACGGCCTGCTGCTGCGCGTCGTGCAGGGGCATGTCCCGGTCGACGATCAGCGAGATCACGCCCTTGTTGCCGTGCAGATCCGAGATCTTGTCGCCCACGACGAGATCGCGCTCCCGACCGCCGGCCCCGCGGATGCGGTGGCGCCCGGCGAATTCCTTCGACACCACGATCGGGTCATCAGCCGTCCAGCCGCCGAAGGTCATCAGCGCCGTCTTCGCCGGCGCAGTGACCTCAGAGGACTGCATGATCGTCGAGGCCGTCATCTGCTGTCGGTCGAACGGGTCGTACCGCAGCGTCTCGAGCTCGGGGAGAGCCATGAGCGGCGCACGCTGTCCGGCCACGCTCTCGTCGCCCGGCACGATCCGACCATCGCTGTCGACCTGGGCCTGAGTGGTCAGGTACCGCACGATGCCCTGGTTGGTCCCGCCTCCGGTCATCACCGGGTCGAAGTAGCCGCTGGGCGCTGCCACGTTGTTCCGGTCATTGCCGGTGAGTACCGCCATGTTCCGCCCGCCGGTGAGCCGCCAGGCGTCGAAGTGGTTGTCATCAGCCGGGTCGGTTCGGTCGCGCTGGGCCCTGTACTCGGCGTAGACGGTCGAGCCGGCCTTGATCTCGTTGGAGTAGCGCACACGGCGCGCCTCGGTCTGCAGGATCGCTGCCGTCCACTCGTCCAGGTGTGCCTTGATCTCGCCGGTGGACTCGTCCCGCCGGTACGTGGTGGCGCGCTCGATGTAGTCGATGGGGTGCTTGGTGCCGTAAAGCTGTGAGTAGACCGTGTTGAGCGAGGAGGGCTCGCCGGTCTCGCTCCGCCCGGTGATGACGTCACCGGCGATCTGGTACTGGATGCGCTCGTGCATGAGCTGCTCGTAGCCGCGCAGGCGCGTGCGCTCCTCGACCGAGGTCGGAGCCTCGCCCGGAGTCTGGGCCGTGATCGTGGCCTCGTAGCCGGGCACGATCAGGGCGTTCTGCCCGCTGGCGAAGGCGGTGGTGATCTCGCCGTACTCGCCGACATCGAACACCTGGCCGATCTCACCCGAGATCGGAGTTCCCTTGCCGTCACGGCGAAGCTTCTCGCCACTCCACCGGATGACGCCGTGATCGTCGACCAGGATCTCGGCGACCGTCGCCGCGTTGCGCTCGATGCTCTCGCGCACGGTGACCCCGATACGCCGCATGAACGCGGATTCGTGATCGGCGATCGGCACGGCACGCTCGGCGTTGAAGCGGACGAGCCGGTCCTTGAACCGGGTCGTCTGGAAGGTCGAGCCCATTATCTCGTCAGGGGAGATCTCGCAACGACGAAGCGCTGAGGCGAGGTTGTCGAGGTTCGACCACTGCCCGGTGGGGCTGGTCATGTACCGCGCCACCCGCTCCGGGTTGAAGCGCTGATCGACCCACTCGCCGTCGACGTCGTGGGGCTCCGCCTCCCAGGTCCCGATGAGTTCGAAGGGAACGTCCTCGGCGTGCTGTCGGACCTTCTCGACGGCGGTGCCGCCGTAGACAAGGTTGCCCATCTCGGGCGCCTCGTCGGCCTGCAGCTCGCCGATCCCCTCCAGCCGTTGCTGGTACATCTCTTCGGTCGCACCCGGGCGCAGCAGTTCGCTGTGCGCGCCCGTGAGCACGTCCCAGTACGAGCGCTGGATCGCAGCGACCTCGGCGTCAGCCGAGTACTCCGGCGCTTCGATCGCATCCAGCTGTCCGCCGGTTCGCTCCAGCTCCGTCTCGGCACGAGCAATGAGGTCCTCGACGCCGAGGGCTGCCCGCAGGTTCTCCCGGGCGCTCTCGACGGCGGTCTTCGCATAGGCCGCGGCCGACTCGGTGTCGAGGAAAAAGGCCGGCAGTGTGCGGTTCTTCGCGTCCCGGCGCAGCATCACCTTCGAGCCGGGCCGAGGGCCGGACTCACCGGGGGCCACGTAGTCGCCGACCACGAACATCGACTCACGGTCAACGTGGTAGCTGTCGGGCACATCCACCACCATGCGGCCACGGCCGGGCTCCTGGTGCGTCGCGCCGGTCTCGCCGGCGGCGCGCCCCGGAAGATCCGTACGCTCGACGCGATGTCCCTGGGCGAAGCGCAGTAGTTGGACGGCCTCCGCCGGCGAGGGGGAGTAGACCGCCATGCCGCCGGGAACCCGGTGGTTCGTCGAGTAGCGCAGCACGGTGCCGTTGTCGTATATCCGAGCTCCGGCGTACTCCTCCTGGCGTGTGTCGATGAGGCGGATCTCCATGCCGGTCCCAGCGATCTTCGCCTTGATCTGACCTGGCTCGCGGTCGCGCATCACCGCGTAGGACACGCCCTGGGCCTTCAGCTCTTCGAGCAGTGCTGCCGAGCGCGCCACGGCGCGCCGGGACATGAAGCGGTTGCCGTCGACGCGGTTCGTCTGCGGGTTCCGGCCGCCGTCGATGACCCACTCGCGCACCTGGTCGTACTCCTGCCGGCTCATCTTGTCCATGAGCGCGGTGAGTCCCGCCGCGTCGTCGTTCGTCATCGCGCGGCCTGCCTCGAACGGCCGGCCGTTGTCGTCGATGCGCCAGAGCACCATGTTTCCGCGCCGCGGGTCGGCCAGGGTCTCCACCTCGCCGCCGGCCACGCGTCCGATCGTCTCGTCCGGCAGGTACAGCAGCGCGGTTCCGACGCGCTTCACGGTCGCGCGTTCGGACCAGTCGGGGTCATAGGGGCTGATCGGCAGCCGGGCCGACTGCGAGTCGACCTGGGCACCGACACCGGTGACGCGGGTGAACTCCCGCTGCAACTGCTGATAGCGCTCGTTCCGGGGGGAATGATCACCGAACTGCGGCTCGTAGTCGGACACCTTCTCCGCGAACGCCTGGTCGATGGCGGAGAGGCAGTCCGCGATGCCCAGCCGGGGGTCGGCCAGTGCGGTGCCCCGCCGGCCGAGGAGCTCGTCGACTCGGGCGCGGATCGCCTTGGCCTGGGAGATCGGAATGACCTGTCCGGCCTGCACCCGGGCCTGCTCGACTGCCTTGTAGTAGACGTACTCGTAGAAGTACTTCCGCAGTCCGCGTGCCTTCTTCATAGTCAATCAGCTTCCTGTGGATGCTCCGGGTTGGATAGAGCTTACATCGCCTATCGAAAGAGAGTTGGAAGCTATTCGAAAGGTCAGTGCCGAGGCTGTCGCTCTTGGGGGAGAGATGGCCTCGGCACTGGTTGTGATCCTCGTCCGACCCCAAGCGGCCGCCGGCTACTTCGAGTTCATCTCGATGGCCATCGCCCTGTCGAATCGGCCGTCGGCCAGCACCTCCCAGCTCGGCAGCGAGGCCAGGTACTGGTAGAAGGCCGAGTGGACCTTCACCGTCACCAGCGACTTCAGGTCCTCCTCGGTGACGTCCTCCTCCGCGAACACCCGCGAGTCCCCGTCCTTCACGTGGCCGTTGATCCGGCGGGCGGCCTTGGCGTATGCGTCCGAGCGGATCTGGCTGATGTAGGTCTGAGACCCATCGGCGCTGCGCAGTTCGCCGTCGCCGCCGACCGAGAAGTGCTCGCGATCCTGTTCCAACTCGGTCTGCGCGGACTTGTAAGCCTCAGCGATCTCGATGTCCAGGCTCTTGACCTTTGCCGAGCCGTCGGGATTGACCAGCATCTCCTTGCTGATCGTCCCCTCCGCGTAGAGCAGACGCTGCCGCTCGACGCTGACCGCCTGACTCTCGGCGACTGCGACACCGACCTCGACGTTCTCAATGAACTGGTCCTCGTCGAACATGCTCATCCCCTCGTACTCGTCGGGGTCGACGACCACCGGAGCGTTGGGGTCATGCCCCTCGTCCACCGTGGTCATCGTCGTGATGACCTCCATGACTTCGTCGGCGTAGACATCCGGGTCCAGGCGCTCGATGTCGACCTCCCGGTAGCCGTAGATCTCCTTGTACTGCGCCTTCGCGTCCGCGGCCTTGACCGCCTGCCGCATGCGCTTCTCCAGCATCTTCACGAAGTCCGGCTGGTTCATCCGCACGTCGAAGTCCATGGCACTGGACAGCGTCGGGATCGTCTGCAGTGAGTACGTGTGCCCCGGGTGCTTGATCGTGTTCCTCAGTAGCCGGACCGACATCGGCAGGATCGTCTGGTTGCGGTTCCAGATCGGCGCATCGCCGGCCCGGAAGACGATCGAGTTGCGCGGCGAGAGGAAGGCCATGTCGTTGTAGCTGATCAGCGGCTCTTCCCTGGTGCTCATCGTGTAGGAGACCCGGCCCTCGGTCTTGCCGCCGATGACCTTGTCGAGATCCTGGCTGATCTGCTTGCTGTCCCTGTACGAGCGGTGAGTCTTGCCGCTCATCTTCTCCAGCGTCTCGATCATCGAGTCGTCCGTGGATTTCAAGAAGACGATGTTCGAGGTGTTGCCCTGCACGATCTTGTCGACGCTCTCGCCGTAGACGTCGCGCAGTTGCTGCAGGGTCTGCAGGATGAGCGTGAACTGCTGCTCCTGGCCCAGGCCGATGGAGAGCATCGTCGCGAAGCCGTCGATGCCCTTGCCCTCCGACTGCAGGTTGCCGAGCTCGTCGAGCATGAACCGCGTGCGGTAGAGCGGCTTCTGGTTCGACTTCGTCATGTACGACTGGTCGGCGCTCACGTCGAACAGCTGCTTGACCAGAATCAGGATCAGTTTCGCGTACTTCATCAGGTGAGGCGGAGTCACCAGGAACAGCGCCTTCGGGGACTCCGAGTAGCGAGACAGTTTCTGCGTGATCGCCCGTGCCTGATACGAGACCTTCTCCGGGTTGCCGCCGCCGGAGAAGTCGAGTCGCGTGTCCGGGTAGAGCGTGTCCCCGGCCTGGAAGGACAGGATCTTCCCGTCCCGAGTGCCACCCTCACGCACCGGCTTCAGCTCGCGCATCACGCCGTTCTTCACGATCTTCTTGCCCGTCACCGGCTCGACCACGTAGTGCCGGCCATTGAGCGAGACCTGGTGGGTCTTCGTGAAGCTGAAGTAGAAGGTGCGCAGCAGCATCTTCGTCTGTGGGTTGACCAGCTCCAGCTTGAGCCAGGCTTCGGCGCCGGGGAACTTGCCCTTGAAGTTGTACCGGGCCCAACCTTCGCGGCCGACGATCTCCTCGTGCTCGAAGTCCTCGCCGAGGTTCTTGGTGAACATCGGGTCCGCGTAGGCGGACCACACGGCCTGCTGACCAACGAGGTGGTCGCGCTTGACGTAGTTCGGTGCGAAGCGCACGCCGAGGCGACGCGGGAAGCTCAGGCCGGCCAGGTCGGTGTTCTGCGACGGCTTGCCCGAGGTCAGCGTCGAGATCGTGGGGTCGGTGAAGAACGACATGGCGGTGATCGCGATGCCGTACACAGAGGCGAGCATCTTCTCTGCGCCGGCCATCGAGCGCAGCGCGTTGTGGGCGTTGCCCACCATCGTGCGCATGTTGTTGCGGGGCAGCGCTTCGCTCGCGTTGAAGTACAGGCTGAGCATGTCCTGATCGGCCTTGCCTTCCCACATGAAGGCCCGGGCCGCAGCCTTCTCCTGCTCCTCGGCCAGGGCGTCCGCGTCGTTGTCGAACTCGCCTGCCTTGACCCGCTTTTCCAGTTCGGCCTCAGGGTTCTTGATCTTCTTCGAGCTCATCTGCACGAAGAGCTGGTAGCAGTTGTAGAGCGTGACCTTGCCCCAGAGGTCATCGAGCTTCTGCTCGAGCAGCGCCGGGTCCATGTTCAGCACGGCTGCGGCGCTGCGCAGCTCCCGTTCCTCTTCCAGGTAGAAGTCGATGAGTCCGTAGGCCGCGCGCTTGAAGGCGTTGTTGGCGGCATTGGGCCAGACCGGGTCCTCGCCGCCGTCGAGCGGAAAGAAGATCCCGGCGATGTTCTCCACGTACAGTGCGCACTTGGTGAAGTTGCCTTCACGCGCTGCGTCGGCCGCCAGCCCCAGGGGGTTGTAGATGTCGGTCTTCATGGAGTTGATCAGGTTGAACTGCACCGGTTCGAACCCCCGGGTGACCAGGGGCACGTAGTTCTTCACCAGCAGCTCGCCCTTGGGGTCGTTGATGACCATGTTCGAGGGCTTCTTCTCCCGCGACCACATGTCGATGACCGGCTCGATGTACGTCTGGCCCTTACCGGCTCGGGTGATGGCCAGCACCATGGTGTTCACCGGCGCGGTATCGACCACGTACGCCCCGGCAGGGCGCTGGACCTCGTACTCCGGGAACGTCCAGTCCTCCTTGATCAGGGCGGCGACGGTCTTGTACGTGTTCGATCCGAAGCCGAGTTTGTCCCGGTTCTTGCCGTCAGGGTTGTACGGGATGCGCGTGGCGTCGTACTTCTGCCGCAGGGTCTTGTCATCGGGGAGGCCGGAAGCCTCGAACAGCTCGTCGCCGAAGACTTCGTCGATGATCGGCAGGGTCTGCGTCAGCGGACTGCCTTCGTCGTCGTCCATGACCTCGCCGGCGTAATAGACGAGGTTCCCCTCCTCATCGGTGACGTCCTCCTTGGCGCGCTGGGCGACCTCGACGGTGCCCAGACCCTTCTGCCTGAGCATCATGTGGCTGAGCATCGAGCTGACCTGCACGCTCGAGTGAGCACCGGCGTCAGGGAACCAGTCGTAGTTCTGCTGGATCTCTTCCGGCAGAGCGATGTGCTGGTCGTTCTGGTACTGGTTGATGTCGCTCGTGGTGTTCATCAGGTTCGCCGCGGCGACCCTCCGCGAGAACCACGTGCCGATGACGAGGGCGACCATCAGACCCGAGCCGAGCGTGAGGAAAAGCTTGAACCCCGAGACGTCGGCCAGCTGCTCTCCGACCGTCGTCGCGCTCTTCTTGGGCTCGGACGGCCTGTCGGCGCCGAGCTTGCCGTCCTTCGCCGCGGTGTACCAGACGGGGACCGGAACAGCCTCAGCGCTGGGGTGACACTTCGCCTTCACGTCCGGGTTGCCGTCCTGGGTCAGGGGTCGGTAACACTTCACGACCGAGCCGCCCGCACCCGTCATGGTGTCCTGAACGTAGTACGCACTCGGCTTGCCGCTGCCGGACACACCCGAGCCCGCGAACACGCCCACCGAGAGCACCGCCGCGGCGATGAGCGAGTAGAAGACCCAGGCAACGACCGTCACCAGCACTCCGGTAATCACCGCGACGACGATGCCCGGTCTGGTCGACCTCAGGGTCAGGAACTTGCTGCGGTCCAACTGCTGGCCGTCGTGGACGTCTCGGTGCGTCAGCGTCTCGCCGGGCTTCCGCGCCGAGATCTTCTCCCAGCTGCTCGCCTTCGGCCGTGCCGCCTTCCGTCTGTTCGTGGCCATCGTGATTCCTTACTCTCGAGCCTCGCCCATTTCGCTGTCCCGCTGTCCGTTGCGCCCGGCTGCGCAGACGACGACGGCGCATGGGGAACGCGCCCCGTGCGCCGTCAGATCACCCCGTCGGTCATGACCGATTCGCTCAACGGACGAAGACCACCCCGACGATGAAGCCGGCCACACCCATCAGGAGCGAGAGCGTGACGATCAGGACGACGAGGATCTTGTTCGAGCGGCTCTGCATCTCGGAAGCCCGCGCCAGCTCGTTGGCATAGGCCTCCTTGTCGGCCTGCATCTCCGTCAGGCGGGCTTCGTACCGCCTGGCCGCTGAATCCTCGACCGTCGTCAGCTGCTTGAGCAGGTCGGTGACCCGCGTCACCTGGAAGTTGGTCTTCTCCTTCTCCAGGTTGAGGTTGTGCTGCCACTCGGCGTCCCGAGCCGCCATCTGCGTGATGGCGTCCTTGCGGTTGCGTTCGAGCTCGTCCTCCATTCGGCGGATCCGGTCGGCGTGCTCAGAGCGCATCGATTCCAGGAGGTCCTGCTGTTCCCGGCGCAGGATGCCGATCTCGTCCGTGGTCCGCTGGTGCTCGGCCAGCGCCTCGGACTGGGCGATGTCCGCCTTGCGGTTGTCGTCGACGATTCGCTGGATCTCGGACTTCCACCGGCTCAGGCGCTCTTCCTCGGCCGCCAGG
Organism: Streptomyces sp. NPDC046866; assembly: GCF_040704625.1. Lineage (NCBI taxonomy): Bacteria > Bacillati > Actinomycetota > Actinomycetes > Kitasatosporales > Streptomycetaceae > Streptomyces > Streptomyces sp. NPDC046866. The sequence goes on along the minus strand of NZ_JBEYXN010000002.1, from coordinate 366,587 downwards.
TACTCCGACTGCCGCTCGGCCAGCACCTCGAATATCCGCGTCTGCCCGGTCTGCATCTTCAGCGCTGCGTCCGACCGCCGGACCCGCAGGATTTCCTGCTGGTTGTGCGCGTGGGCATCCTCGATGTCCCGCTCGATCTGGGCGACGGAGTCAATCTGCTCGCGCTCCATCCGCGAGCGGTTGCGCTCCTTGTACTGCAGCTCCGCCGAAAGCGCCGCCTGCTGGGCCACCTTGGCGGCCTGCGCCTCATAGTCCTTGGCGATCTCCGCCCGGCGGGCTCGGGCCTTTTCCTCCCTCTCTGTCTGCCGCTGCTGGTGCTCAGCCTCAGCCGCGTCCTTCAACAGCTTGTACCGGGAGCCCTCGCGGTCGGTGGCCACCGCACGGATGACCTGCTCGGTGTGCGCCGACATGAGGTTGACGTAGAGCGCACGCAGCTCGACCTCGTGCGCGGAACGGAGCTGCATCAAGTCCGCGTTGGCCTGCCGGTTGAGCTGGGCGACCTGGTCCCCGAGCCACTCGGTCGTTCCCTCGGGCACGGCGATCTGTACGACCGGTGCGCCGATGGTGAAGGTCGCGTTGAACTCGTCGAGCCGGACGTCCAAGTCCAGCTCCTCGGAGAGGAACCGGCGGGCGATGACGTCGCGTACCTGGGCCTGATCCGCCAGCGGCACGGCGTCGCCGGCTTCCTGGTAGTCGCCTTCGATGTCGTAGCCGGCGTCGGTCTCGTCGAAGCCCTCGTAGCCGGTCACCTCGTCGCCGTCGTAGTCCGGCTCCGACTCGACCGAAACGGTGGCCACGTCGTCCCCGTCGAACACGGGTGCGTCCACCCGTTCATCGTCGTCGACGACGTCGCTGAAACGCGGCTCGTCGTCCAGGCCCTCGTCAGCCCCCTCGTCACCGGGGATCTCATCGAAGATCGCATCCCCCTCGTCCTCATCGAGGAGCGCCGGGGAGGGGTCGGCGGTCCCAGCCTCGGCGACCAGGCCGCTGTGTTCTTCCCACGCCTTCTTACCCACGGCTTCTTCGAGGGTCGTGATACCTGCGGCGACGAAGCGCGCCTGTGCGAAGGTCGCATCGTTCACCAGATCGACGAGCAGATCGCCGCCGGGCTTCTGCCACACGACGGCCCAGGCGTAGGCGGCACCGGTGAGCAGCGAGTACTCCTCCATGCGCGCGAGAGTCTCGTCGGTGGGGATGATGCCGAAGACCTCCTCTTCGAGCATCTCTGCCGTGGCCACCGTGCGGATCTGGTCGGAGCTGATGAGCTCGATGATCGAGCCCTTCGCCTCGTTCCGGCCGTGCCGCATGCTCAAGCCGCCGATCTCCTCGGCAGCAAGCACGAGCATCACCCAGGCCGTGCCGCTGGGAAAGACGAACGGAGTGTTCGACCGCAGCAACTCGACCGCTGCCGGGATCGCCGTCTCTCTCACCACGGAGGCCAGAAGCTCATTGGGCTTCTTCTTCCGTTCCTTCTTCTGGCGGACCGCCGCCGCTCCCAGAATGCCCATTGATGCCGATCCCCTCGCCAAAAGAACACAGTCCGCCTGGTTTACGAGCATCCTATCGCTGCCTTGTCTGAGTGAGCAACTATAGGGTGTCACAGGGCTATCGACTCGTTAGTCGACTAGGTCCGGCCGGCCTTTACCGACTCATCGCACCGCACTGACCTCGATGTAGGCATCGGAACTCAGCAGGTTCTTGTCGTCGCTGACCAAGGCGCCGACGACGTCGATGCGGATCCGTCGCTCTGAGGGGTGCTCGTTGAGGAAGGTCGCCACCGCGGTGGTGACCTCGTCGGTCAGCCTCGCCACGGCCGCACGCGCGCCGCCGGCATCGGAGTCGGTGTCACCCTTGTCCTCGATGAGGTACTGCAGCACCCTCGCATCGACGTCGACCCGCACGTTGTGCTTGATGAACACCTCCTGCACCATCTGCCGGAGCTTCTTCCGCACGATCTTCTGCTGCGTCGGCAGCGACAGCGGCTGGAAGGGTACGATCGCGTCGATGCGGCCCAGCAGCTCGGGCGGGAACCGGTTGTCGCCTGTCGTCGAGGAGATGGAGCGGCGGATCAGCTTCTCGTACTCCATCAGCTGTTTGCCCGAGCCGGTGTCGTCGGCGGCGTACTGCGAGATGCTCTTGTAGATCTCCGTGCCGGCGTTCGTCGTCAGAACGATGTACGTGTTGAGGAAGCTCACTTCGCGGTTGTTGTCGTCGTTGAGCCGGCCGTCGTCGAGCACCTGTAGTAGCACGCGCGTGACCATCGCCGAGGCCTTCTCGACCTCGTCGAAGAGCAACACGGCGTGGGAGAGGTCCCACACCCGCTTGGTGAGTTCGGAGCGGAAGGCCGCGAATGACGAGTCCTCGGCGTACTCCGTCATGTCGAAACGGATCAGGTGCCGCTGGTCATCGCCGAACAGCAGCTTCGCCAGCTGCTTGGTGAGTTCGGTCTTGCCGACGCCGGTGGAGCCCGTGAACAGCAGGCTCGCCATTGGCTTTCCCTTGTCGTGGAGGTCCGCCACCGCCAGCTGTAGGCGACGCGCCACCGCGCCGGTCGCCCATTCCTGGCTGAACACCCTCTCGTCCAGCTGCTTCTTGATCTTCGCGCCGTCGACCTTGAAGGCCACGTTGACGTTCAGGGTCTCCATGAGCACGTCCGAGAGCAGGTCCCGGTCCATCGGCCGGTGCGTCAGGCGAGACCAGCCGACCATGGAGTCGAGCACGAGGATCGACTTGCGCGGTTGAGCGCTGGCCGGCATGTAGCGCTGGGTGTACTCGTAGATCTGCCGGAAGATGTGGTCGTCGTAGAACTCGTCAGCCACCCCATATCGTTCGGCCATGCCCTGCAGAATCTTGATGGTCGTCGACTGGTCGGGCGGGTTCAGGTTGATGCGTTGCAGTCGCTCGACGAGCGGCTGGTTCGGCGAGATGTGCTTGTGGAACTCCTCGTAGGTTGTCGCCGCGATGATCCTGATGCCGCGGGTTCCCGATGCGGCGAGGACCGGCTTGATCGCCTCGACGGCGGCGTCGGAGAGCTGAGCGACCTGATGGAACTCGTCGATGAAGAGCACCAGTTCGTGCTTCTCGTTTCTGACGAAGTCCTCGGCCTCGTCGAAGAAGCCCTTGAGGATCGCGGCCATGTTCTCGGCGGTGCCCGCCTCGGAGATCATGCGCGCTGGGTCCACTTCCAGGTAGAGGCGGTCCTTGTCCACCAGCATCGTGGCCTGGACCAGGGCCGTCTTGCCTGTGCCGGCCTCGGCCAACAGGAGCGCGTTGCACAGCTCGGGACGGCTCAGCGAGGCCAGCAGCTGTGTCGTCTCGTGCTCGCGGCCGACGATGTCGCGCTCGGCCTTCTTCAGCGGCTCCGAGAGTTTGGACAGGAGCCGGTAGCGCTCGTTGAGCTGCACCTGTTGAAACATGCCACACAAGACCTCTCGACAGGACTGACGATTCGACTGCAAAACCAGTCGAAACCTATCATGAGCCGCACTCGACAGGGCGCTTAATGGGAGGCGAGAAGGGCTCGTGAGGGCATTCGGAGGTGGGTCTTGGAAGGTGGCCGAGCGATCAGCGCTCGACATCTCGTAGTCGTAGGTCATGCACTCCAGTGGGTCAAGGCGATCGACTTGTGCGTCCGGATGCGTGCGGTCGCGCGCTGACGTCTTCGGTGGTGCGAGCTGACCGGCAGGCAGGCGCCCCCGTGTAGCCGAAAGGCCCCTGGATGTCATTCCAGAGGCCTTTCGAGGGCTTGACTCGGCCTCGCCCTTGGTCTCAGCCGACCGTCGGCTGGTCGACCTCGACCTCGGCTGCCTGCTCCCGCTCGGTCTCGGGAGCCGAAGTCTGAGCCTGTGACTCCTTGGCCGCGGCCTGGGCCTCGCGGGCTGCACGCATGGAGGCCAATTGGCGGTCCAGCGTTCTGCTGTCGACCATGAACTCGGAGGCCTCGACGGACTTGGTGTTGACCACCAGGCCGGTGCCGTGCGTCGCGGGCATCACATTGCCCTTGAAGCCGTAGATGGTGCCGATCTCGTTGCCGTCCTTGTCCAGGATCGGCTCGGTGTTCGGCCCCGCGGCCTCGGCGATCTCCTCCATCTGACGGGGGGAGTACGGGGCGCCGTTGTTGTAGCGGACCTTGCCGTCCTCGCCCTGAACCCGATCGGACTTCAGATGCAGGTTCGTTTGCTTCGGGCCGCGCAGGTCTCGAGCGTCAAGCTGGATGTCGGCGTACTGGGACTTGCCATCCTTGGTGAAGCCCTTCTTGTAGGCTATCGCGATGAGGTTGACTCCGGTCATCGCGCCCCGGCCCTTGAGAAGTGCCATGATCTCTTCCCTCCACTTGTTCCGCCTGTCATCTGACAGTCGACCGCGATCAGTCACATCGCCCGAACAAGACGTAAGCAGCTCGTCTGGTTAGGGCTCAAAAGCGGTTGAGATGGACGGCTGATGCGAGTCGAATGCCCTCTCGGCGTCTGCTGTGGTCACAGCCTGATCGACTCGGGCCTGGACCCGCACGACCAGGCCGGCGTCCAGCGAGGAAGCCTTGGACCGCCGCATCCCCTCGGCCTGCTCGCGCCCGGCGCGCAGCTCCGCGATTCGGGAACGCAACATGAGCGAGCCGGATCGCCGGCCCGTCTGCTGGGACGTCAGCTCCCGGGACAGCCGTGTCATCGCCGCGACATCGTTCACCGGCAGATCGGCAATCGCCTCTGCCTGACCGGACTGGTCCAGGTAGTCCATCGCCGCCAGCAGCAGCCGTCGGCGATCCCTGGCCGTCTCGACGAAGGCCTGGTGTGCGCGCGGCCCGATGACGACGTCGGTGACGAAGTCGTAGCCCAGGTGATGTAGATCCAAGCCTTTGACCTCGTCGAAGTCATACGCGGTACCGACGACGACCTTGAAGTCCGTGCTGACCGCGTCCGTCTCCGTACTCGCCCGATCGTCGGCGCTCGACCCCACGCGCAGCACCAGGCCGGAGGAAGCCAGATCGGCCCGGAGGCCGTGCAACTTCCGGTCATAGGACTGCTTCATCGTCCGAATGCGCGCGTCCAGCACCGCCCGGCCGCGCATGCCCTCGGTCAGGAGCCTGCCGCCGGGCTGACCGTAGATCGTCCGGCCCAGATTCTCGGCCTCCGCGGAGTCTTTCATCCGCTGCAGAGAGGCATCCGCGCGCAGGGCCATGAGCGAGAGCAGCCGCCGGCCGTAAGCCGCCACGTCCTGCTGCTGCTCGTGCCATGCGCCCGCACCCCCGACAAAGGGCAGGAAGTGGCGGTACTTGCTCATCAGCCTCCAGTGGTAGGCCTCCTCGAAGCGGTAGAAGTCGTAGAGCGGGCGCGAATCCTCGGCGGCCACACCGGCCTTCTCGGCCCGCTCCCACTGGTGGGTGAGATCGCGGTAGACCCCGACCTTCTCCCGGTGATGCCGTAGACGTGAGGCGTAGCTGCGCAGCCGGAAGCCAAAGGAGACCAGATCGGCTTCCGTGTTCTCGTGGTCCACCTGACGATCTGCAGCCAGCGCCGCCATCTGCTGGTAGTCCATCCCCATGACTTCGAGCATCGGCGTGCGCACTCGCAGTTCCGACTCCGGCATGGCCCGAAGCATCTGGTAGATGCCGTTGACGGCGCGCTCCGTGATCTGTGTACGTCCCTGCTCGACCAGCTTCTGCCATTCCTCCGTGCTCAGAGACTCCTTCGCGCGGCGCTCGTTGGCGTAGTCGACGATGCGCTCCATGGCCGCGGGCATCGGGGACCCAGCACGTTCGAGCTGCTCCTTCACGAGCTCGGTCACCAGCTGGTTCGCCTTGCGCATGCGAGCGTCGTCCGAGCCGGCGCGCCAAAGCGTTCGGTCCCCAGGCAGGCAGGCGACCAGAAACTGCGGCAGGGACTCGGCACGGATCCGCTCGTGCGCCCACCGCTTGATGAAGGTGGTGACGTTGCGCCGCTCGTAGCCGACGGCGCTGGAGAGGTGAGCGACCGCCTGCTTCTCGTGGAGCCAGGCATCGACGCCGCGGCGGAGCCGGGACTTGTGCCGGTCCAGTAGCTTGCCGCGCTGCGTGCCGTTCTTCGTCACCTGGCCCCGGCCGCCGTCGACCATGGCCAGGTGGCAGTGCACGTGCTCGGTGTCGACCTGGATGACCCCCACGTACCGCAGGTCGTCGAAGCCGCTGGTGCCCGAGCCCATCCGCTCCAGGCCGTACATGATCGCCATGCGCAGCTTCATCTGATCGATGTGGCCGCGGTAGTCACCGCGGGCTTCGCAGCGGAAGTCGACGTCGATGATCTTTTGCTTCCGCAGGTACTCCTCGTCGAAAGACAGCACGGTCTTCAACACGGTGTGCCCCGCGTCGAAGTAGTGCTGGATGTCCTTGCCGGCCGCCTTGAGCTGTTCGTCCGAGAGCGAGACCGAGCCGTAGCCGAAGGCCACGCCGCCGTCGCCTTGCGCCTGGCGCATCTCGTGCTTCGTCGCACCCCGCGAGATGCCGACGCGCTCGACGGCGGACTCCCGCGCCGTGTAGCGCAGGATGAAGTCGTCGGTGCGCAGACGCTGGATCGGAGCCAGGGACTCCGTCGCCTGCGCGCGGGCCATGTACCGGGTGACGTAGTCTCCCGGCGTCGCGCCGCGCGATCCCTTGCCGCCGGGCAGCGGCACGCTGAACTCATTCACGATCACGATGTCCTGCTTCAGGCCCATCGTCGCTCGCCTTCCTGTCTCGCCACCGATGCACTACGGGCCCCGGCTGCTGTCAGCCGGCTCCCCGGGCCGCGCACGTCCTGCCTGATCCGGCCTCAGGAGCCCAAGCTCTGCTCGTCGTCAAGGCCGAAGTCCAGATCGGCCGCACGCTGGGCCACCTGGAGCTTGCGCTCGTCCAGGCTCGGGACGGGCTTGACCTCCTGTCGGCGTGCCTCCTCCTCCAGGTCGGGATCGAGGTTCAGGTCGCGTTGCGCCTCACGGGTCGGGACCGAGGAGGCGGACGGCACCTCCTGCCCTTCAGCCTTGTGCAGTGGTGCAGCCACGCGCTCCCGGTAGAGGTTCTCCGTGGTGCCCTCGGTGCTCGCACGCTCGGTCTCGTACTGCTCCCGTTCGGCGGCGATCTCCGCCTCGATCTGCCGCAAGCGTGCGTTCATGCCGTCAGCCACCGGCGCTGCCTCGGGCGCGGGCGCTCCGACGACCTGCTTGGTCTCGGTGTCCAGGCCCAGCTCGTCCTCGGTGAACAGCGGGTTGATCGCGTCCGAGCGCGACTTCAGCCCACGTGCGTCGACTACGGCCTCGGCCCGCTCGACGCCGTTCTTGGATTGGTCGGCGAAGTAGTCGGCGAGGTCGTAGCCGCTGGACTCGAGATCGATCTCCAAGCCCCCGATGCCGTGGATCTGGGTGAAGACCACGGGCACATCGCCTTCGGTCTGCACCTTCGACGGAGCGAGGACGAGCACGTCCGCCGTGGCCGGCAGCTCCCACTCGATCCCAGTGACCTGCTCGGGCACGGTGAAGCCGCTCGTGAAGTATCCCTTGCCGGCCAGCACCACCAGCTGCTGGTCGTCGAACTCGTAGAAGGCGTCCACCCTCTCGCCCTGGCCGGGGGAGTAGGTCACCTGGGATATGCCGAACGGCAGGGTCTCCGCAGGGGTGACCGAGCGCAGCTCGCCCGTCATGTGCAGATACGGACGGTAGTTTTCCTCCCGGCCGCGATGCTTGAGGTCGAGCGATTCGACCATGACGCCGAGCTCGGCGACCACCCCCTCCAGCCGGTACGTCTCCACTCCTCGTTCACGCAGGACACGGTGGGCCCATACGTCGTTCATCGTCAGTCCTGCGGTCCGCATCACTTGCTCCTCTTGCGGTTGGTCCTGCTCCGGTTGGTGGTCCTGGTCGTGGACTCCGGTGTGACGTCGGCCCCGGTCACTTCGCCCCGGGCGTCCTGGATCTTCGCGATCATCCGCGTTGCCCAGCGCCACATGCCGCGCATCACGACGATCTCGCCCGCGACGAGCAGTGCGACCAGGAAGAGGAGCGGGATCAGCCACATGGCGATGGTTCCATCCGCGCTGAGCGCAACCCGGGATGCGCCCGACTGCTGGTGCAGCCATGCGCCCAGCAGCGGGATGATGACCACGGCGGTGATGCATGCCAGCAGGTAGTCGGCGAGAAGGACGACCGCCCGGAAGAACCCCGCCCACACCACGACGGAGAACCCACCGGCCTGATTCCTCGGAGCCAGGCGCCGCCATCCGGTGCGCGGCTTCGAAGCCTTGGGCTCCTTCTCAGCCTTGGCCGTGGTCCTCCTCGCCGCCGAGGCCGTGCTCGTCGGGACAGTCGTCTCGGTCTTCTCCAGGGCCTGAGTCGACATGCTCGTGTCCTTACGTCTCGTAGAGGTCTTCTGGGGTGCGTGCCGAAACGGTGGGTGCTTCGCTCACCGTTTCGGCTTGGGGGAGGACTGTTCCTCGCCGGCCCCGAGGAGGGCGTCGCGGGTTTTGCCGGAGGCCCGATAGGCGTCCAGCGATGTCGCCGTGCCGTCCTGAGAGGTGGAGTAAGTGAGGACCACGAACTCGCTCTTGGCGGGGCCGCTCTTATCCGGTCCAACGTGGACCGGATCGAGACGGGCCACCCCCGTGTAGGAGTAGTTCAGGCCCTGCACTCGACTCACATGAACGTCCAGATCGGCAAGCGCGTACGTCGTCCCAGCGCCCTTCGTGGCACCGGTCGCAGTCATCCACTCCGGCACGAACTCAGTCAGTACCCGGGACTTGTGGTCGAGGAAGCCGTAGCGCGCGTCGAGTAGCGCCTGCTGCTCCTTGACGGTCCGGCTCGACGCCGAGCTGTCCGTGAGGCCGAGCAGAAGGGACCGGCCCGTCGTCCTGTCACGGTTCACCCGCTCGATGTCCACGCCCGGCAACTGGGCCAGCAGCGCCGTGTGCCGTGCTGCGAGCTCGGTCCGGGCGTCGCTGAGGTCGCCTTCGAGCTTCTGAACGACCGCGTTGTCCTGGATGTCCGACACCGCCGGACCGTCGCTGAGCAGGCCGACTCCGAGTGTGACCACCGAGAGCGCGAGCAGAGCCCCGGTGCCGCCGAGCAGGATCCTCCCGGCGTGCAGGCGCAGCTTGTCGTTGATCTCCTCCTTCACGGTGCCCTCACCTCCTGCTCCAGAGCCTTGCCCGTGACCGTCGTACCGGTCCGGATGTTGACGAATGCGTTGCGGACCAGGTCGTAGTCGGCGCGGGCCCAGGCCAGCACCGCCGGCTTTTCGCCCGCACCGGTCCTGGTCTCCGTCGCCAGCCAGGTCACCGCGATGGTGCCGTCGTCGTTGACCAGGTAAGGCACCTGGCCTGCCCACTCGAAGCCCGAGTCGAAGCTCATTGGGATCCCGACGCCGGCTGGTACGTCCTTGTCCCCGGCGAGCAGGTACCACGGACCCAGGTCTTCCTGGTGTACCGAGGGGGCGAAGTAGGGGATGAGATTGCGTAGCGTCGACTGAGACGTCGCCGCGTCGAGCTTGCCGCCGTCTGCCGCCACCTTGGGCGTCAGGTAGCGGTAGTCGTTCTGCAGCTTCGCGACTTGACCAGCCGCCCTCAGGGCCGCGGTCAGACCACGCTCGGCGTCGTCGGCCTTCGGTAGCGCCGCGGTCTTCGCCTCGGTGATCCTGAGCTGCTCCCGCAGAGAGGACACCTCCGGTACGGCCGTACCGCGCACCGCGCTCTGGCCGTCGGATGTTCCTGCGGAGAGTAGGAAGCACAGCAGTGCGCCCACACCCATGCTCAGACCGGCCGCAAGGGTGCGCTTGCGCAGGCTGCCCGCGGGCTCCATGCGCTCAGGAGTGTCCGCGCCCTCCTGCGAGGACCCGGACGTCGCGACGAAGCGCGTCTTGCGTACCGCGGACCCGCCCGACTCATCGGTCTGTGTCGACGCCATTGCTCCTCAACTCGCTGTTCTACTCAAATACCAGTCTAACTCTATCAGTGAGACGAGTCGAAAGGGCGTGTGAGTCATTTGGAATGGCGAGTCTCGCCGCTCGCCGGCACGCCGGAGAGGTTCGCGACCTTGCCCTGGGCGTCGACCGTGGCGAAGAGGAGCGCGCGCCGGTACGCCGTGACACTGGCTTTGCTCGCCTTGTTCCGGGACGTCGCGTCGGAGGTGACCTCGACGTCGGCAAGGACCGCGTAGGTGTAGACGCCCGCCTTGGCGTCGATGAACTCCACGTCCGGATCCGGGCCGAGGGCCGAGTTCAGGCCAACCGCGTCGATGTAGTGGTAGCGCCGCCCTTGGGAATCCTCGTTGAACCTCGACGGGGGCATGAACGACTTCAGGAACATCTCGTTCTCGGTGAGGTCGAACCGACTCTTCAGCCTCTCGCGCGCAGCCTCGTAGCTCTGCCCCGAGTCCCACGTGAAGACCATCGAGAGCAGCGACTTGATGCGCTCACGGTCGGTGCTCAGCCGACTCCGGCTGACACCCAGGGCCGCCATGACGTCCGCGTTCACCTGCTCGGCGTCACTCTTCCGGACTGCCGCCAGATGTCCCTCGATATCGTTGATCCGGGCTTCCTGCTCGACCAGGGCCGCGTGCCGACTGCTCCAGGTCACTCCGCCAACCGTCGCGACCACCGTGAGGACCGCTGCCGTCCCCAGGACCGAGAGGTTGCGCCGGAAGAATCCCCGCCGCGCGGGTGCTGCCGTCTGCTCCGTCATCGCTTCCCGCCCGCCTCCTGTGTGCCCGTGCCGCTGAGTTCGGGTACTCCGGACCCGGCCGGCATCCTGACCGCCGGGTTCTCGTGCGGAGCCCCGGCGGCGGTTACCACGAGGGCCAAGTGGTCGAAGGCCCCCGCCGTGCCATTGCGTACGTAACGCGCGCTCGCCCAGGCGAGCACCTCGCCGCTCGTCGTGTCCCGGCACAGCCAGACGACCCTTGCCTGGTTCGTCGCGCCGGAGCCGCCCTTCACGCTCAGATCGGGCATCACCGTCTCGACCTTCCATGCGTACGTGCTCGGGTCAGCTGCCTTGTCGCCGTCGTAGCGGATGTACCAGGCGTGGCGCGGATCGATCTCGGTGGTCGCGTCGAACGGCGTCAGCGACGACGTGCTGTACGCCTCCTTGTCACTGACGAGGAAGGAGTCCTTGCCGAACAGCGGCGCCAAGTCCCGTCGGTGCTCGACGATGTCCAGCGTGGCCTGGTTCGGAGCCCCGTTCTTCGCGCTGGGCTGGACATCGGCCTGGTGGTACAACTCGGCGAAGGTCTGCTCACCCGCCGCGACCTTCTTCGCGTCGGCGGCTGCCGCCTCGGTGAGCTTTGACAACTGCGCGCCGACGTCCGCCTTCGCGGGCTTGGACTGGGCATCGTCCAACTGTTGGGTGAGCTGGAGGATCCGGGCCTCGTTGTCCGCTGTGGTCGTCTTGAAGCTCTCGCCGGTCACGCCCGCAGTGATGACCAGGGCGAGGATCCCGGCACTCATCACCGCGGTGACGCCGCGGCGGAGCAGGCGTGCGTTGTCCGCCGGGGCGCGGGCCTGGCCCTTCTCTCGCCGGCGCACCATCCAGCCCGCGAAGCGCTCTTCGAGCTCGACTCCGGTGACCTTCGTATGCGTCTTCCATACCGCGGGCTTCTCCCCGGGCATCGACTCGCTCTCCTGCTCCGATCCGATGCCCTCGGACTCGTCAGGGGTTGTCGTCACGGAACGCTCCTCACTCCGCGTTGTTCTCATAAACGAGTGAAGCCTATATCAAAAGCCATTCATGGCCGAGTGTGAATCCATTCAGTAAGAGCGTCGACGGTGGAACCGGCGCGCGGACCTGACTCGGACACGAAGAAGCCGGTGCCCGGATCGCCGAGCACCGGCGTCTTCCTCCCAGGTCAGATGCTGCGCATCAGGCCGTTTTGATCTTGTCGGAGGTGAGCATCGCATCCGACATGTCCACGAACTTCCAGCCTGCGGCAGCCAGCCGCGCCGCGCTGTCGACGCGGACCCGGCCCATGTAGGCGCAGTAGCCGGCCTCACCGAGGATGACCTTGTCCCCCTGGACGCCGAGCACCACGAGGGTGTGGCCGACGGAAGTGGATCCCGGCCCGGACCCGACCGAGTAGGGGACGGGGGTCGACTGCATCGTCTTGCCGGTCTCCCTCGCGATCGTGTAGGCCGTCTCCTTGCCGTCACCGGCCGGGTAGGCCTGGAACGTCGTGTACTTGTTCACGAAGTAGGTCGAGAAGCTCACGCAGTTCATCGCGTGGTTGTCGCCGCAGGAACCGGGGCCGCCGCCCGGACCGTACCGGTCGTCGAGGAACTTGTCGCCCTCCTTGTTGAAGAGGTCGACGAGGGCCTGGGCCTCCTCCTGCGTCATCCCGCCGTCCTTCGGCGAGACGGAACCGCCGGCCGTGGAGGCGCAGTTTCCCAGGATCGTGTCGATCCCGTTCGATATGTTGTCGATGATCCCGCCGACGATGTCCTCGACGCCACCGACGATCGAGCTGTCGACCGACCAGCCGCTCATCTTGCCGAACCACATCTCGGCGTTGTCGCCTCGCGCAGCGATTCCGGCCGCGCCGTCGGCGGAGCGCTCCCAGTTCGCGTGAAAGTGCACCGCCGCCGTACGCGGCGAGCCCTGCGACTTCCTGAGCATGTCCTTGAAGACCGCAACGTCGCCCGGGTTGTCACCATCGACCATGAAGGCCAACTGGGCCTTGATCGTGAACCAGTCGACGCCCTTGCGCTGCGCGTACTGGCGCAGCAGCGTGTTGCGGCCGAACGTCCACTGCCCAAGGCCGATACCGTTGTCCGTGTTCTGCGCGGCGCCGGCCTTCGCGGCGGTCATGGCATACGTCCCCGTCGGAAAGTTCTGCACACTCGTCGGGTCGATCCCGGACTCCTGCGACCAGTTCCCGAGGATGCCCGCGATGTTCGCCTTCGGCATCCCCCAACTGCTGAGTACCGAGTAGATCTCCTTGGCGTTCTTCTCCACGTTCGCCGGGACTGTGGCACCGGAACCGTTGCCGACGTTGTCCGCGTTGACGAAGCACGCCGCCCTGTTCGCGTTGATGCTGCCCTCGGTCAACGCCGTCGAGTTGAGGACACCGGTCAGGACCGTGCCCAGCAGGGCCACGGTGGCGGTCAGCGCGACCGCACCCGACAGCGCTGCCGCTACAGGGGCCATCGTCGCAGTGACGGTGAAGCCCAGGACCGCGCCGGCCCCCTTGGCCAGGAAGCTGCCGATCGCCATGAACGGTGCGGCGATCGCATGCCCAACCGCCTTGAGGATGTTGACGAAGAGAGTCCACAGCAGCTTCCCGGCGTTGACGGCCATCGCCATGGCTGCGAAGAACATGGACTTGAGCCAGTTCAGTAAGGCCATGGCCATGACCAGGCCCATGGCCGGCGGAGCAGCAGACGCACCACCGCCGATGGCGACGCCCTTGGCCGCCTTCGCGCCCAGGCCCTCGTCGTCCTTCGTCGCACCGCGCTCGTAGCCCGTGCCGCCGACACCCAGCTCGCGCTGGTCGGCCGGCTTGGCGTCCGGGCTGCCGCCGGTGGCCTTGGACACGCCTTTGACCGTGTCCTGGGCACCCTCGACAGCGAGGTTCTTCGCTGCGCCAACGGCGGCTCCCGGAAGCCCGCCGGCCTGTGCGCCGGCCACGGCACCGGAGACAGCAGCTCCCGCGTAACGCCCGACGTTACGACGGGTCGCGCTGCTGCCGTCTCCTTCGATCGCCTTCTGGGTCGCGCCTCCGGCCAGGTTCCCGGCGACGCCGTCCATACCCTGCTTGATCGTCGCCCCGGCGTTCGCGGCCCCGGCTGTGTTGCCTGCCGTGTCTGCACTGTCCGGTGCCTTCGACCCGGCCTCCGCCATCTTCGGTCGCGCGGTGTTCGCCGTGCCGGATGGGTCAGAAGGACCGGAAGGACGAGAAGGACCGGAAGGAACAGGAGGACCAGGAGGGCCGGAAGGGCCAGAAGGGCTAGAAGGGCTAGAAGGGCCGGAAGGGCCAGAAGGAGCGGAGGGACCGGAAGGACGGGAGGGACGGGAGGGACGGGAGGGACGGGAAGGACCGGAAGGATCAGCTCCCCGCCCCGGGAGCTGCTTGGGCACGGCGGTCTTGCCCTCAGGAGGCTTCTCGGTGCCCTCCTTTCGGGTGGGCGCCGCCGCCTTCATCCTGCTGTGCCGGCGCAGGGGCGCCGCCGAATCGAGGCTCTTGGTCCCGCGCCCCTGCCGGGGCATCCCCTGACTCGCCGACGTGTCCGGCTGGTCCTTCGTCGTCCCCGTCTCGGAGCTCCGATTCGGCTGGTCGGCGGCCATGCTATGTTCCTTTCCGGCTCAATCCAGGCAGCAGGATCCGACGCTTCTTCGCCGCTCAGTGGAGCGTGGTGAGGAAGTCTTTGTCGTCACGAACGGTGCTGTTGGACTGCACGTCCCGCAGACTCACGTCCAGGCGGAGAAGGTTGAGTGAGAGGTCCGACTGGTACTTGGACTTGTTCGCTGAGTAGGTTTGATACGCATGTGAAAGGTTGTTCATGATGTTCATGAGCGGGCGCATCGTCACGTCAGAGGACTGGTAGTCCTTGGTGAGGCTGGTGCCATCCGAGAGAATCCACTGCATGTCCGAGATCTGCTGAATCGTCGGATCTGATCCCTCGTCACGCTTCTTGGCGAACAACTGGGCGTAGCTCTGTCCGGCCGGCACCAGGGCATCGAGGTAGCCGTCGTAGACGTTGCCTGTACGCCAGTTGAGGTCGAAGCCGCCGGGGGCGACGTGCTTGGTCTGCAGCGCCAGCGTCGAGACACCATCCTTTGCCTCTGCTGCGGAGACCCCCGTGATCTTGTCGGTGGCGATCGAGGCCGGAACGGTCGGCGGACGCAGGAACAGCCCGTCGATCTTCGTCGTCTGCAGGTCGGACGTATAAGACCGAATCTGCGTCAGATTCGCGCGCATCTCGACGAGCTTCTGGTCCAGGGCCTTCCTGGCCTCGGTCTCCTTCTTCTTGAGTGCGACCCAGTAGTAGGCCTGCGCGGGATCGAAGGTCTGGGCGTTGAGCGCCGCGATCTTCTGGACCCCGGACGCACCGGGGTTGAAGAAGACCCGCCACTGGTCGTACTTGGTGAAGGTCTCGTCACCGGCGAGCTTGCCGCTGCTCTGCTTCGGCTGGGCTCCGGGCGCGGTGAGTTCGGCATTCGCACGGACCGTCAGATTCAACACCTGACGGTCGAAGGGCCGGTCGGCGTTCAGGAGGATCCCGATGTAGCCGGTCGAGCCGAAGGTGTAGAGGGATCCCTTGATCCCCCTGGTGCTGACCGGCTCGCTGTTGAGTGAGGTGTCCGACCCGAGCAGGAACGCCCTGTAGTCCGCGGCGTTGTACGAGATCTGAGCGGTCGGGCTGAAGTGCATCATCACGAGCGCCTTGTTGCCGCGCTCGTTGGTGTAGACCCCGTCCACGGTGCCGTCGAGATTCGTCTTCGACGTTTTGAAGTCGCTGGTGTACAGCGCCGTCTGTGACAGCGAGTCACGTCCCGCCTGGTATGCCGAGACCCCTGATGCGCCGATCGCGATCGCGCCCGTGACCGCGAAGATGCCGAAGAACACCCCGAAACGCTCGATCGCGTGGTGCGAGTCAAGCTTGAACTTCCTACTGAAGCCCAGCGCCTTGTTCCTGATCCCCATGTTCTGCTCTCTTTCGCGCCTGCACCGTGCTGCGAGCCCGGGTACGGCGAACCGGGTCGGAAGAGGCCTTGCGCCTCAACCGACCCGGCTCGCTCGATGGCTCTGTCACCGTTCGTGTGCGCAGCCGTGACGGCCCCTTACTTGGAAGGGCCGCTCAGGAATCCGGTGACCTGGTCGAAGGTCTGCGCGATCACCGTGCCGCCACCGAGATCCGTAATGGTCTGCTGGCCGCCGGAGCCGATCGTCGAGATCAGCGTCCAGCCGCCGGTGCTCAAAGCTCCGCCGACGAGAACGAGGAGCGCGATCGTGCCCCAGCCCTGCTGTTGGCCGGCGGACTGCGGGTTGGCCATCAGCTTCTTGATCAAGAGCACGCCGCCCCAGACCAGGCCGACAACGCCGAGCAGCATGAGTACAGAACCCCCCCAGAGCTGGACCTGGGACTTGGCGTTCTGCAGGAAGCTGGTCAGGTCCCAGGCGGCGCTCGGCAGGGGTGCCTGTGTGAGGACGGCTGCCCCGTCGGTCTTCGGCATACTTCTTTCCTCTCGCCTTTCGATTCATCCAGTGGTGTGACATCGAGTCGCAAGGCAACAAGCGCTGACTGCCTACCATGGCAGGTAGTGATAGGGGCTGAGTAGGTCGATGGCATCCATCGACTCCTCTTGCTGACTCGTATACGTGTGCATCCCGAGTGGCTAACTTACACCATTCGAATCGTCGATCGTAGGGGTGCGGTAGATGTATCGATAGACCATCGAAAGGGCCTCGGGGACGAGGCGAATCGACGTACCGGTGCGTGGTCGTGGAGGTGGTGCGCGGCCGTTGAGGTGCGGCGGGCAGCTGTGGAATCCGCAGTTCGGGATGTGTAAGGTGCTGCTCCAGCAGTGCCGCGACGTCGGCCTGCTCGATTCCGAGGTGGGCCGCCCCCGCCTGCCCCCCGTCGATCGCGATCTTGACCAGGAAGTGTCAAACCGCCATGAACCCACTGCCCGGTGACCTCTTCGCCCGTCGGCTTCGTCAAGAGCGCGAACGCCTAGGCATCAGCCAGGCAGAGCTGGCGCGCCGTATGGCCGCACTGCTTGGCGCGAACGTTGACTCCACTGCCATCACGCGCATCGAGCAGCAGACCCGTGCGGTCAGGCTCGATGAGGCGGTCACCGCTGCCGAGGCTCTCGGGGTTCCGCTGATCACACTGATCAGCGACAACTACGCCCGGGAAAACGAGGCTGAGATCCGGAAACAGCTCGCCGAGCTCGCCATCGCCGAGCAGGAGCGGGAGAGGGTGCTGCAGAAGATCCACCGGATCACCCAGACCATCCAGCAACTCTCCGCCGAGCGGGAGGCCTTCCGCTCCCACGCGCTGAGCGTCAACCCTGAAACCGCCGGCGACCACGAGCTCGACCCGGAGACGCAGGCCGCGCTCGATGTCCGGATGCGTGATGTCCGCAACAAGCAGGTCGGAGAGGGGCCAGGCCCAGGGGCATGACGCTGTGCGGGCGGCCGGGTTGAACTTCCGGTCGCAGACGTTCACCGTCCCGGTTTCCGCCACCGGCCGGCCTGCATGATCTCCTCGGTGCTCGCGTCGTTCCGCCGCATCTGGGCGACATGACCAGCCCGCAGACTGTGCACGTCGTATGCCGGCGGATCCTTCCCAACCGCTCGAGGTGCCGGTGCAGCATCGCGTGCAGCGCGTCGCCGCTCACACCGGTCGTGTGGATCCGTGCGTCGAGGGGCACATCGTCCTGGTCGGCCTTCGGTCGGCCTTCGGTCGGCCACGGGCCCGTGCATCCGTCGGCGGATGTAGCTCCAGGCCGTGCGGCTGCACGGCCGCAGTGTCCCGAATCACCAAGAGTGTCGAGGCAGTTCGGATAGGATCGCAGGTATGGGATTTGACTGGGAAAACATGCTCGGCACAAGCGGGAACGGTCTCGACGAGGCATACGACAGGGCGGTCTCCTCGGTCGTGTATGGCGAGACCTCGGAGAACGACCATCGGCCACTCCCGGTCGGTGAAGAGTCCGACGACACGGATGGCCTGCGCTGACCTGAGGGCGCAGGCAGAGACTGCCCGATGAGCCGGGGTTGCTTGTTGGGCTTGGTCCGCTCTGGCGGGCATGGGGGATCAGAGGCTTCTGCCCCGTAATGAACCGGTGGTCAAGCGTGCCATCGGGAACCTCGCCTCGCCGTCTCCGGATGGGCGCGGCACGGGTGGCGAGAAGTCGCGCTCGGACGGCCCGGCGTCCGTCGCCGGCTTCTTCGGCGGGGCGCTGAGCTGGCCGGGGAATCGCGGGTCCGGCCGGCATAGCGGCAATCGACTTCGGCTCCGGCGGAGCCTGACCCCCGACGCCCCCCCGATCATTCAGGCCCGGGCCGTGCGCCCACGCCCATCCTGATCTCCCGTGGTCTGCCCAGGGCACTCGGGAGCGGGGCGTGGTGATCGTGTCCCGCATCGCCACGAACCCGCTCCGGCCAGCCGTAGTCACGCGGAAGAACGAGTGTCGGTCCCAGGGGGCATGCGCTGCAGAGCACCTCGGTCACCCCGGCCGTTCCGGGCCATCAGGCGTTTGCCTGCCAGTTCCAGTGCCCGGACCACTGCCATCTCGGACATCTCACGGCCCAGATTTCCAGCTCGCGCAGGAAGTTCGCGGCGTCGAGGACCGTCACCATCGCGTCCAGGCGGGCGAGATCACCGAGCGTGGCGCCGAGGTGGCGGCCACCGGCATGGGCTCCGAGATACCGCCTGACTCGATGAGCAGGTAGTTGAAGTGGCCTTCCCGGGCGAGCCGGTCGGCTTCCTCCAGCAGGTCGTCGCGCAGGGTGCAGCAGATGCACCCACGATCACCGGACCCGAAGGCCTTCGCCGTTGCCGAGCACATGGTTGAGCAGGGTGGCCCTTCCCGCGCCCAGGAAGCCGGACAGTACCGTCACCGGCAGGCGATCGTACGACGTCACGGACTCAGCCCTCGGGGCGGAGCAGGCCGCGCTCGTAGGCCTTCACCAGGCGCTGCGGGACCTGGTGGACGGAGCCGTCGACGGTGACCGGCACCAGCTGGGGCGCGGTCGCCTTCCACCGGGCCCGGCGGTGACGGGTGTTGCTGCGGGACATCTTCCGCTTGGGAACGGCCACGTGAAGCTCCTCGCCTCGGTTGACTTCTTGTTCCGCCGTGATGACGGCACGGCTGATCGTGAGTCCGCGTGCGGCACCCCGCCGGGCCCCCCTTGCTTGCCCGTAGGAGCGCCACACGCGGACCGAGGCACCCTAACCCCTAATGGCAATCATTTTCAATAGGGGGATCCGGTGTGCGTGCGGCCGGTCTCGGCTACCAGGACGACTTGGTGACTCCGGGCAGGAACCCCGCATGAGCCAGCTGTCGCGCCCGTACCCGTGACAGCCCGAACCTGCGGAGGAAGCCCCGGGGACGGCCGTCCATGCTGTCGCGGTTGCGCACGCGGGTGGCGCTGGCGTTGCGCGGCTGCCGGTGCAGTTCTGCGAGGGCGGCGTCCCGGTCGGCCGTGCTGGAGGACGGGCGGCGGATGATCTCCTTGAGTTCGGCCCGCCGGGCGGCGTACCGCTGGACGGTCTCCTTGCGCTTCTCGTTCTGGGCGATCTTGCTCTTCTTCGCCATCAGACCTCGCCGCCTCGTGCGCGGATCCGGGCCACGGCCGCCTCGATGCCGATCGCGTCCACGGTTTTGATCGCCTTGGTGCTCAGCGTCAGTCGGACGTGTCGCCCCTCGCTGGGCAGCCAGTAGCGCTTGTGCTGGATGTTCGGGTCGAAGCGGCGTGAGGTGCGCCGGTGTGAGTGGGAGATGCGGTGGCCGAATCCCGGCTTGGCGCCGGTCAGTTGGCAGTGCGCTGACATGGGTCTGTCGCCTTCCTTGGTGAGCGTGGCGTGTTGGCAATGGAAATCATTGTCATATAGTGGTGCCATGGCACGCAACGAGATCCGCCCGGTCGTCAAACTCCGCTCCACGGCGGGGACCGGATTCACCTACGTCACCCGCAAGAACCGGCGCAACGACCCCGACCGGCTGGTGCTGCGCAAGTACGACCCCGTCGCCCGGCGCCGCGTCGACTTCCGCGAAGAGCGCTGACCGCCCCCCACCCCGCCCGCACGCCGAAAGGTTCCTGCCATGAAGCCCGGAATCCACCCCGCCTACGGCCCCGTCGTCTTCCGCGACACCGCCTCCGGCACCGCCTTCCTCACCCGCTCCACGATGACCAGCGACAAGACGGTCGACTGGGAGGACGGCAACACGTACCCGGTCGTCGACGTGGAGATCTCCTCCGCCAGCCACCCCTTCTACACGGGCACCGCGCGCGTCATGGACACCGCCGGCCGCGTCGAGAAGTTCCAGCGCCGCTACGGGGCCCGGTGATGGGCCACGAGCACCAGCTCCCCGTCGTGATCGTCGCCGGGATGCACTCCGAAGCCCGGCGAGAGGTCGTCGATCAGCTCCTGCGGACCGTTCCCGGGAGCGTGGCGCTCCACCACGACCTGTCCGCTGCGCCCGACGGCACCGTGCTCCGTCTGATCCGCGACGCCTCCGGACTCCTCTCCAGCGGTGAGACACCGCTGGTCAACGACTGTGCCTGCTGCGCCCTGCGCGAGGACCTCGTCCCGGAACTGGAGCGGATGGCGGGCAGCGGCCTGACCCGGCTCGCCGTGGTCGAACTGTGGGACTCGGTCGAACCGAAGGCCATGGCGGAGGTCGTCGCCGGGCATGGCGCGGACCGCCTCGTGCTGACGAACGTGATCACCGCCGTGGATCCCGCCCTCGTCCTGCCCTGCCTCGCCAACGGTGACGACCTGGCCGAAGCCGGCCTTGCCGCCGCCCCCACCGACCGGCGGACCGTCGGCGACACCTGGGCCCGCCAACTGGAGTACGCACCCGTCCTCGCCCTCGTCGACAGCGAGGGAGCCGACGACGAGGACCGGGCGCTGCTCGCTCAACTGCACCCCACCGCACGGCGCGTACCGGTCGCTTCCGTGGAACTCGCCCGGGCCGCATTCGCCGGATTCGACGTCGAGGCGGCCGCAGCGGCGCAGCACCCGGCGTGTGCGCTCCTGCCGCAGGAGGCGGACGAGGCCGGCGTGACCACGCTGGTCTGGCACCGCCGTCGGCCGTTCCATCCCGAGCGCCTGTACGAGGCGTTGGAGGACCTGTGCTGTGCGGCCGCCCGAAGCCGCGGCAGGTTCTGGCTCGCCGACCGCCCGGACACCCTGTTGGCCTGGGACGCCGCGGGCGGCGCGCTGTGCGTCGAGAGCGCCGGTCCGTGGCTGGCGTCGTTGCCCGACGCGGCGTGGGACATGGTCCCCGCGATGCGGCGGGCTGCTGCGGCCCTGGACTGGCACCCCGAGCACGGCGACTGCTGCCAGCACCTGGTCTTCACCTCGCCGGGCCTTGACCGGGACGGGCTGGAACGGCTCCTCGACTCCTGCTTGTTGACGGACGCGGAGTACCGGTCGGGGCCCGAGGCCTGGAAGAGCCTGCCCGCCGCCTTCGACTGCCTCCTCGACGCCGCCTGACCTCCCTACCCACCACCTGCTCGCGGCTTGACGAGGCCGTGAGTGAAACGCTCACTCAAGGAGACGCCACCATGGCCCGACGCCCCGTTCCCCACAAGCCGGTCACGTCCCGGCCCAACCCGCTCGACGCCGCCGGCATCACCTACATCGACTACAAGGACACCGACCTGCTGCGGAAGTTCATCTCCGACCGCGGGAAGATCCGCAGCCGGCGCGTGACCCGGGTGACGGCCCGGCAGCAGCGGGCCCTCGCCGCCGCCATCAAGAACGCGCGCGAGATGGCGCTGCTGCCGTACGCCGGTCGCTGACGTGTCCCCGACTCCGGGGCGGGCGGTGGTCGCAGCCACGGCACCGCCCGCCCCGGCATTCCAGCCCTCCCTGGCGCCGGACTCGTTGCGCCGGCCCCTTCGACGCCTGCCTTGGCGGCCTTCTCGTACGGCTCGGCGTTGGTCGCCGGTGGGCTGTGCGGCCGGCTCCGCCTTCTCCGCGGTTTCGCCCGCGGCCTTGGCCTCGATCAGGGCCTTGACCTGTTCCCCCTCTGGGTGGCACGTCATGTTGCGCCATCCGGGTGACGGCGCGGTCGGGAGAGGGGCGCGGCGTCGGCCGCGCCCCTCTCCCGCCGGGAGCGGTCGTCAGGCGGGAAGGGCAATGGCCCCGGGGGCCGGGACCGTCGGTTCGGGCCGGCACGGAGGGGGCGTCGGGTTCCCCCGCTCAGGGGCGTGCGGCCCGGTGTCCGTGAGGAGGGCCATGAGCGACGTGCGGGCGCGGGCGACGCGGGAGCGGACCGTGCCCACGGGGCAGCCGATGGCTTCCGCCGCTTCGGCGTAGGGCAGGCCCAGGAGCTGGGTGAGGACGAAGGCGTCCCGGCGCTCGGCCGGGATCGTCGCGAGGAGTTCCGCGAGGGCGATGCCGTCCTCGAAGCCGGGGACTCCCTGCGGCTGGCTCTGCTCGGCGGCGGTCTGCCAGTCGTCGCGGTCCGACAGCCGGGGTCGGGCGGCCGAGTGGCGCAGGCTGTCCACGACGGTGCGGCGGGCGATGGAGAGCAGCCAGGTGCGGGCGGAGGAGCGGGCCTCGAAGCGGGGCAGTGCGGCGAGGGCGCGGAGGAAGACGTCCTGGGTGAGGTCGTCGGCCGCCTGGACGTCGGCGCTGAGGAACGCGACGTAGCGCCAGACGTCGCGGTGGAGGGCGCGTACGAACCGGTCGGCCTTCTCGGGGTCGCCGTCGCGGGCGGCCAGCGCGAGCCGGGTCACGGCGGCGTCGGTGTCGCAGGTGTGCCGGGCCGGCCGTCGGCCGGCGGCGGAGCGCGGGGTGGTCAGGGCAGGTGTCATCGCCACAAGGTCCTTAAAGGCAAGGGGTTTTCCGGCGCAGCGCGAAGCGAGGCGGCGTGCCGGTGAAGGGTGTACGGCCTGCCGGAGGGCAGGGCCGATGCCCGAGGCGCGACGAAGACTGCGGTGCGCGCTCGGGGAGCCGGCTGTCAGATGACAGCGGTTCCCGCGGGCGGACCCCTTGAGGTGATGGCGTGGACGAGGAGCAGCTGCCGCAGCGCGCTGTGCCGGCGCTCGCGGCGTCCGCGGACGGGTGGCCGGTGCGGTATCCGCGCCGGTACGAAGAGCAGGTGCAGCGGGGCGCGGAACCATGCGGCGAGCAGGCGCAGCAGGCGGAAGGCGGCCCGCTCGCCGTAGGCGAGCCACAGGCCTGCGAGTACGGCCGCCAGGAGGTGGGCGGCCAGCATCCCGGCCGGCGACATCCCGGCCGTGCCCGCCATCCCCGGCATGGCGTGGCCGCTCGGCAGGACGGCTCCGGCGGCGGAGTCCGCCATGCCGTGCACGCCGTGCATGCCGTGCATCCCGTGCATGCCGTAGTGGGAGTGAAGTGCCGGATCTGCCACGGAGGCTGCCGCAGGGGTGCCGGGGGGCGGCTGGTCCACCACGCCGGTGAGCCCGGCGTCGGCGACCACGCGGAGCGCCTCGCGCGGGGAGAGGGCGGCTGCGGACGTGTCGCCGCACGTCAGGTACCGGGCCCACTGGCGGGCGAAGGACGTGCCCGTCGGCAGGGCGGGGTGAGCGAGGGACTGGACCAGGGAGAAGGCCGCGTGCAGCGCGGCCTGGACGGCGACCGTCGCCGTGGTGACGGCGAGGAGGCCGCGCTCCCGGTCGGCCGGGAACCAGGCGGCCGCCGCCAGACAGGGGAGAGCGGTCGCCACGGCCCACCAGGGGACGGGCACGCCCGACATCGTCACGTGGCCGAGGGACGCGAGCAGCACGCAGACGGCTGCGAACAGCGCAGCCCGTACGGCTCGTGAACATCGACCCGGTGTCATGGCGGGCTCATCCTCGCATCACCCTGACCGGCGGAGTACGCGGGTGCGCAGGATCTGAGTAATTCCCGCCGTGCGGCATGCCACGCCTGTACCCGGCGCCTCACGTGGCACAGGTCACAGGCGGCGCCGGGAACGCGCGAGCCGTTCCGGACGACTGACTTCCCGTGCTGGACGCCCAACACCCGGAGAGCGAGGGAGCGGTGGTGGCCGAGGGGCCGACGACGGACAGGGCGGCGGACGCTCGGGCGGACCGCGGGCTGACCGCGCTCCTCACCTGCGCGATGGCCTTCTCGATGGTGCAGTTGTTCCTGCTGGGCGCGCTCGGCCCGCGTCTGGTCGGGGAGTTGGGCATCTCGCCCACCGTGCTCGGCCTCACGACGACGATCGGGTTCGGCACGGCGGCCGTGCTGTCGCCGATCGGTGGCCGGATCGTGGACCGGGTGGGTCCGCGCCGTTCGCTGGTCGCCCTGCTGCTGGTGTCCGCCGCGGCGCTCGCGCTGATCGGTGCCGCGCCCGGCGCCGGTCTGCTGCTGGCGGCGGTCGCGCTGGGCGGCGTACCGCAGGCGCTGGCCAATCCGGCCACGAACAAGGCGATCCTCGCCGCCGTGCCGGCTGCCGCACGGGGGGCGGTGACCGGTGTGAAGCAGTCCGGCGTGCAGCTGGGGGCGTTCGCGGCCGGACTGCCGCTGACCGCGCTCGCCGCCGGACTCGGCTGGCGCGGCGCGGTGTGGACGGCGGCCGGAGCGGCGCTCCTGGCCGGGCTGTGGGCGCTGCGTGCGCTTCCGGCCGACCCCCCGCCGCTGAGTGGTGCCGAATCCCGTGCCTCGTTCGCGCCCCGCGGTGCGGTGGCCTGGCTCGCGGTCTTCTCGTTGTTCCTCGGATGCGGCATCGCCTCGGTGAACACCTACCTGGCCCTGTTCGGCGCGACGGAGCTGGGAATGGGCGCGACGGCGGCCGGGGCCCTGGTCGCGGTGCTCGGGGTGACGGGCATCGCCGGCCGGGTCGGCTGGTCCCGGGCGGCCCTGCCGGGGCGTGCCGAGTGGCTGCCCGGCCGGCTCGCCTGCGGCGCCGTGGGCGCCGCGGCCCTGCTGCCGGCGGCGTCGGCGGCGAGCCCGCTGGTGTGGGTCGGTGCCGTTGCCGTCGGGCTGTTCGCCGTCCCCGCGAACGCCGTCACGATGGTGCTGGTCATGCAGCGGGCCGCGCCCGGCCGGGCGGGCCAGGATTCGGCGCTCGCCGCTGCCGGGTTCTTCGCCGGATTCGCGGTGGGGCCGCCGCTGTTCGGACGTCTCGCGGAGAGCGGCCGGTACGGGGCCGGCTGGCTGCTGGTGGCGGCGGAGTTCGCGGCGGCGGGCGCCGTCGCGTTCGTCTGGGCCGTACGGGACCGCCGCGCGCGCTCGGGGCAGGCGCGGTGACCTCCGAGGACTGGTCCGGCCGGGCTCTCGCGGCGGTCGTCGCACGGATCGGGGTCACCGCCGCGGAGGTGGGCACCCGCTTCCCCCTGTACGCCGAACCGGGCGACGGGACCTGGAAGACGACCGGCCGTGGCTCCTGGGCCGGAGGTTTCTGGGCGGGGCTGCTGTGGCTGCGGGCCCGGATCTCCGGCCGTAGGGCCGATCAGGAGGCCGCAGCGGCGTGTACGGCCCGGCTGGAGCCATGGGTGGATGCCGATACCGCCACCCGCGGCCTGATCTTCTGGTACGGGACCGCTCTGGCCGGGGAGGACGACGCCCGGGCCGTGGCGCTGCGGGACCGGGCGGCCCGCGCCTGTGCGGCGGCGTTCGATCCCGGACCGGGCATGGTGCCGTGGGGTGGCGCCTTCGGCGGCCCGCGCCTGCTGGCGCGGGTGGACGGCGTACCCGGGATGGTCCCCCTGCTGGCCGGGGCCGGGCCGGAGGCGGCAGCCGTCGCAGCCGGCCATCTGCACCGGCACCTCGACGTCTGCCTCGGCGAGGGCCCCCGGCAGGGGACGTGGCCCCACCCGGCCTGGAGCTTCGACAGCACGGTCGGCTGGCAGCCTTGCGCGGACCCGCCCTCCGACTGGAGCCGGGGGAACGCCTGGCTGCTGCTGGCGGTGGCCGATGGCCTGCTCCGCGCCGAAGTCCTCGCAGGGCAGGAGCGGTTGGCGGAGGCGGCCGGGCGGATGCTCACGGAAGGGGGGTTCCTCACCGGCCCCCTGGTGGCGCCGGCCCGTACGACCCGTCCGGACGGCCCGCTCGACACCTCGGCCGCCGCGATCACCGCGGTCGCCCTGCTGAAACTCGCCGGGGTCCCTGGCCCGAGAGCCGCAGCGTGCTGGGACCGGGCCGTGGCGATCCTGCATCATCTGACGGCGGCCCACCTCTGCGACGGTGAGGCCGACCGGCCCGCCGGGATGCTGCTGAACGGCTGCTACGACGCCGACAAGGGACGGGCCGTCCGGCACGAGCTCGTCTGGGGGGACTTCTTCCTGGGGCTCGGGCTGGCCTCCCTGGCCGGCGTCGTCGACATCACCCGCGTGTAGCGGCCTCGGCAGCCGCGCCGTACCCGCGCAGGACGCGGCGGGCCACCGAAGTGACGTGCACCTCGTCCGGCCCGTCGAGGACGCGTGCCGCGCGCCCGGTCCGGAAGAGCGCGGGCAGCGCGGTGTCCGGCCCGAGCCCGGCGGCGCCGTGGACCTGGATGGCGGAGTCGGCGACCTGCTGGAGCATGCGGGCGGCGGCGACCTTGGCCAGACCCACCTCGACGTGTGCGTCCCGCCCCGCGTCGAGCAGGGCGACCGCCTCGTACACGAGGGGGCGGGTCGTGCGCAGCGCGAGCAGGGCGTCGAAGACGTGCTGCTGCACCAGCTGGTGTCCGGCGAGCGGACCGCGGGAGCCGCTGCGGACGGCGGCCCGCTCGCACATGAGGTCGAAGGCGCGCCGGGCCTGGCCGAGCCAGCGCAGGCAGCGCAGGGTCCGGCCCAGTTGGAGCCGCTCCCCGGCGATGGCCAGCCCCTGGCCCGGCTCGCCGATCAGGTGGTCGGCGGGCACCACGACCCGGTCGAGTTCGATCTCGTACTGGCCCGTCGCCCCGAGGACGGGGAGTGCGCGCACCACCCGGAAGCCGGCGGACGCGGTGGGTACGAGCAGCAGGGACAGGCCCCCGCGGTCGCCGTCCGATCCGCCGGTCCGGGCCAGTACGGTGACCAGATCCGCGCCCGCGGCACCCGAGGTGAACCACTTGCGGCCGGTGACGCGCCAGCTTCCGCCGGCCAGCCGCTCGGCCCTGGTCCGGGTCAGCGACGGGTCGGTGCCCGGAACGTCCTGCTCGGTCATGGCGTAGCACGCGCGCATGTCCCCGGCGACCAGCCGCGCCAGGTACTCCTCGCGGACCCGGGCACCACCGTGGCGCGCGAGCATCGTGACGTCGAGCAGGGAAGCGGAGCCGAGCGCGGCCGGCCCGTGGTCGCTGGCCCCCTCCGCCTCGGCCGGTTCGGCGTACGCCCGCAGGCCCAGCCCGCCGCCGCCCAGCTCCACCGGGAGCGGCAGTGCCCACAGTCCCTCTTCGCGGGCCCGGCCGCGCAGCTCGCCCAGGGCGGCCGCCGCCGCGGGACCGCCCGCCTCCAGCTCCGGCTCGTACGGGATCACCGAGTTCCGCACGAACCGGGCGACCCGCTCGTGCAACTCCGGCTCCTGCGGGACGCGTTCGCTGCGATGAGCGCGGGCTGCGCCAGGATCTGCCACTGCTTTCCTCCGATGTCCCGGGAACCCGTGGGAACGGTTGTCCGACTGTCTGTCCGTGGAACTGGTCGGGTGCCGTGGCTCCCCGGTTCCCAGGATTCGACAGACGTTCCGGGCGCCGGCCACCGCCGCGCCACGAGAGGAGAGGCATGGCGTCACCCGCCACCCCGCAGACGGCCCGGCCGCTCGACACGATGCGCTTCGACACGTCAGGGCCACCGCAGATCACCGATGCCGTGGCCGACCGCCTCCGGCTGTTCGGGGCACGGGCCGACGGGGCCGGCCCGGGGGACACGGCCGCCGGGCACGTCACGCTCGCCGGTGGCGGTTTCGAGCCGGTCCGGGCGGTCACCGGCTGGGGCGACGCGGAGAGCGGAATCGTCGACGAGGCCACCGTGCAGGCCGCCACCGGCGTCATGGCCGTCCACGGCCGGCGCGACGGCGGCCCGCGCGGCCTGGCCGTCGACTACACCGCGACGGCCACCGCCGTCCTCACCGTCCAGGGGCTGCTCGCCTCGCTCGTGGGCGCGGCCCGCGGCATGACCCCGCGCCAGGTCGCCACCGGTGCGGACCGGGCCGGGCTGCTGGCCGTCTCCCAGTACCTCGCCGCCGCCGGAGCCGACGAGGCAGAGGCCGCCGAGATCGCGGCCGGCGGCCCGCCGTTCGCCTCGGCCGAGGGCACCCTCTTCGAGCTGGAGACCCTCGACCCGGGAGCCTGGGCGGCCTTCTGGCGGGACCTGGAGGCGCCCGCCGACGCGATGCGGGCCGGCTGGCGGCCCTTCCAGTTCCGGTACGCCACCGCCTGCGCCCCCTTCCCCGCGTCCCTGCACACGGTCACCCGGACCCACTCCCTGGAACGGATCCGGCAGGCCGCCGCGTTCTCCGGCGCCGAGGTGTGCGTCCTGCGCACACTGGCCGACCGGGCCGCCGAGCACGACGGCGCCGCGCCGTGGTCGCTCCACCTCCTCGGGGGCGGCACCCGTACCGCCACGGCGGCACCGGCCTCGGACCGTCCGCTGGCCGGGCTCACCGTGCTCGAAGCGGGCCGCCGCATCCAGGCCCCTCTCGCCGCCCACCTGTTGGGGCTGCTCGGCGCCGAGGTGATCCGGATCGAGCCGCCGGGCGGGGACCCGCTGCGCGGCATGCCGCCCGCCTGCTCCGGCATCTCGGCCCGCTGGCTGGCCCTCAACCGGGGCAAGAAGGCCGTCGAGATCGACATCAAGGCCGACGCCGATCGGCGCAGGCTGCGGGAGATGGCGGCCGGAGCGGACGTCTTCCTGCACAACTGGGCGCCGGGCAAGGCCGCCGAACTGGGCCTCGACGCCGACGACCTGGCCGCCGTCAACCCGGCGCTGGTGTACGCGTACACCAGCGGCTGGGCCGACCGGCTGCCCGGCGCCCCCATGGGCACGGACTTCATGGTCCAGGCCCGCACCGGCATCGGCGAGGCGGTGCGCCCGCAGGGCGAGGCACCGGCCCCGTCCCTGATGACCCTGCTCGACGTCCTGGGCGGACTGACCGGAGCCGAGGCCGTACTGGCCGGCCTGCTGCTGCGCGAACGCACCGGGCACGGCGTACGCGTCGACTCCTCCCTGCTCGGCGCCGCCGACACCCTGACCGCCCCGGCCCTGCGCCGCGCGGCACGAGGGGAGAACCCCAGGCGGCCCGCCGGGTTCCGCCGCCCGCTGCGTACGGCCGACGGCTGGATCGCCCCCGCCGACGCGTGCGCGGACGCCGCCGCCGGCCACGACCTGGGCGCCCTCACCACCCCCGAGGCGCTCGCCCTGCTGGGCGGCCACGGGCTGACGGCCACCGCCGTCACCACGGACCTGTCCGACCTCCACCACGATGCGCGCTTTGCCGGTTCGATCAGCCGTGACGCGCACGGCGCCCACGCCGTTCCCGACCCCTGGAGCTTCAGATGACCGTCGAACTGCACGACCTGCTGCCCGCCGAGCTCCGCCGCTCCTGGGTGGTCGACGGCACCTGCCCCGACCTCGACCTCTACAGCCTCTTCCGGGCACGCCAGATTGCGGACCTGCACGCGACCGCCGTCCTCGATGCCAAAGGCAAGCTCTGTTACACCGCTTTGGACCGCAAGGTGCGATGTCTGGCCGTCGGCCTGCGCGGCCTGGGCATACGCCCGGGCGACGTGGTCGGCGTCCAGCTCCCCAACGACCGCAACGCCGTCATCGCCGACCTCGCCATCGCGGCCATCGGCGCGGTGGCCCTGCCCTTCCCCGTCGGCCGGGGCGCCTTGGAGGCCGAGTGCCTGCTGCGCCGGGCCGAGGCCGTCGCCGTCATCGCCGCGACCGAACACCGCGGCTCGCACCACGCCGCCGACCTGCTCACCCTGGCCCCCTCGCAGCCCGCGTTGCGCCACGTGATCGCCGCCGGCCCCGGAACGGCCCCCGAAGGAACCGTCTCCTTCTCGCAGCTGCTGCGCTCGGACGCCGCGGCGTTCACCCCGGCCCGCCCCGATCCCGACAGCGCCGCACGCATCCTCGTCTCCTCCGGCTCCGAGGCGGAGCCGAAGATGATCGCCTACTCCCACAACGCCCTCGCCGGCGGACGGGGCAACTTCCTCGCCTCCCTCATGCCGGACGGCTCGCCCCCGCGCTGCCTGTTCCTCGTCCCGCTCGGCTCCGCCTTCGGCTCCAACGGCACCGCCGTGACCCTGGCCCGGCACGGGGGCACCCTCGTCCTGCTCGACCACTTCACCCCCGAAGCCGCCGTGGCGGCCGTACGGGAGCACGAGCCCACCCACGTCCTGGGCGTGCCGACGATGATCCGCATGATGCTCGACCGGCTCGACGCGGACGGCGGTTCCCTGCCCGCCCCCACCGCCCTCGTCCTGGGCGGTGCGCCGCTCGACGAGCGGACCGCCAGGGACGCCGCCCGCGCCTTCGGCTGCCCCGTCGTCAACCTCTACGGATCCGCCGACGGCGTCAACTGCCACACGGGCCTGGCCCACCGGGTGCCGCCCACCGACAGCACCGGCGTGGTCGCCGGCCACCCCGACCCCCGCGTCGCGGAGATCCGCATTGCAGACCCGGACACCCACGCACCGCTGCCCGACGGCACCATCGGCGAGATCATCTCGCGCGGCCCGATGACCCCGCTGTGCTACGTCGCCTCCCCGCACCTCGACGCCCGCTACCGCACCCCCGACGGCTGGGTACGCACCGGAGACCTCGGCTTCCTCGACGACAGCGGCACCCTGCACATCGTCGGCCGGCTCAAGGACATCGTGATCCGGGGCGGTGCCAACATCAGCCCCGCCGAGGTCGAGCGGGAGCTCGCCTCCCACCCCCTGGTCCGCGACGTGGTGTGCGTCGGCGTCCCGGACCCGCTCATGGGCGAACGCCTCGCCGCCTGCATCGTGCCGCGTACGGCCCGGGTGCCCGGCCTGGAGGAACTCGGTGCGTACCTGACCGCCCGAGGTCTGGAACGGCGCAAGCACCCCGAGCGCCTGCTGGCGGTGGCCGAGCTGCCCCTCACTCCGGCGGGCAAGCCCGACCGGGCCGCCCTGAGGGAACGCCTGTCCGAGCCGGACGGCCCCGGACACGCCGACCCGGCCCCGCTCGCCCAGGCCGGATGACGCGAGGGCCCGGGCGGCGCGATGCCGCCCGGGCCCTGCCCGGGGAGGGGCCCACCCAGGTGCGCCCCTCCCGCCTCAGGAGGTGAGGGCCTTCTTCAGTTCGGCCGCCGCGTTGCGGTAGACGGGCAGCAACTCCAGGTCAGCACCGGGGTAGTTGACGATCTCGACCTGCTTGGCGCCCGAGTCGGGCAGGACCGTACCGGTGGACATGTGGGCGTTGTCGAGGACGAGGGCGGGCTTCTTCGCCGAGAGCTCGGCGAGCTGTGCGGGGGTGACGGCCTCGGGTCCGTAGGTGCCCACGGACGTGGCTCCCGCGAGCTTCGCGGCCCAGGCGGTGAAGACCTGGGTCACGACGGCGGGGCTCTTCCCGCCGGGCCAGGCGGCCTGGAGGTCCTTGTTGAGCTTGCCGTACTCGGTGTCGAAGCCGGTCTTCCACTGCGCGGCGGCGTCCGCCGTGCCGAAGAGCGCGCCCAGCTTGCCGACCTCCGCCTTGACCTTGTCGGGGTCGTTGTCGAGGTCCACCTCGACCAGCTTCGCCTTCGAGCCCGCCGCTTCCTTGATCTTCGCGGCATACGGCTCGAACGGCGCGTAGAGCACGAAGTCCGCCTTCGCCACGGCGGCGAGGTCGGAGGGCTTCGGGTCGTAGTCGGGGGCGTGGTGCACGGACTGCGGGACGATGACCTTGACGTCCTCGGCCCCGGCGGCCTTGGCGAAGGCGCCTTCCCAGGCAGTGGTCACGACCACCGCGGGCTTGCCCTTCCTGGTCTCGCTCCCGCTCTTGGCCGGCGCGTCGTCGGAAGCCTTCTCGCTGCCGCACGCCGCGGTCAGGAGGAGTGCCCCGCTCAGTGCGGCGAGGGCAGGGATACGGACGCGGGTGCGCGCCATGAGCTGATTCTCCGTTCGGGAATGACATGCACGGCGAGGACGAGTGCCCCCGCCGTCAGGACGAGGACGGGCCCGGGCGGCCAGTCCAGCCACAGGGCCAGCAGGAACCCCGTCAGGTTGACGAGGACGCCGATGCCGACGGCCCACAGCGTGATCGACTTCAAGGAGCTGCCCAGGCGGCGGGCCGCGAGTGCGGGCAGCAGGGTCAGGGCGTCGACCAGGAGCGCACCGGTCAGCTTGATCGCTCCGGCGACGGCGATCGCGACCAGGACGAGGAGGACGGCGGTCAGCGCCCGCACCGGTACGCCCGAGCACTGGGCGAGCTCACGGTCGTACAGCAGCAGACCGATCTCGCGCCTGCGCCATCGGAACAGGCCCGGCACGGCGACGGCCAGCACACCGAGGACGATCACGTCCGGTGTCCCGACCGACAGGATCGAGCCCCACAGCAGCGCGAACGCCCCGGACGCGTTGACCCCGGACACCGCCATGAGGAGCAGCGCCGCCGCGATCGCCAGGCTCATCAACAGCCCCATCGCGCCGGAGAGGCCGTCCGGGGTACGGGCCAGCGGGGCCACACCCGCACCGGCCAGGGCGCAGGCGACCAGCGCGCACAGCATGGGGTCCAGTCCGGTCAGGAGGCCGACGGCGATGCCGAGCAGCGCGACGTGCATCATCGCGAACCGCACCGGCATGATGTCCAGCCCGACGATGACCACCCCGATCACCGGCAGCCCGACCGCCGCCAGCAGCAGGGCGGTTCCGGCCCGCTGAACGGGTACGAGCTGCAGGAGGGCGCCGAGGTCGGCGGTGGCGAGGGTCACCGGACCTCCCGCAGTCGTCCGGCGGCCATCTCCACCACGCGGTCGCAGCGCTCCGCCAGGGTCCGGTCGTGCGTCACCACGACCAGCGTCACCGGCAAGGAGGTGAGGACGTCCGCGGCTTCCGCCTGTCCCTCGAAGTCGAGGGCGGCCGTCGGCTCGTCCGCCAGCAGCACCTGGGCCCCGGCGGCCACGCAGCCCATCGCGCGGGCCAGGTACATCCGCTGCAACTGGCCGCCCGAGAGGGTGTGCAGGGGACGCTCGGTCAGCGCCGCGACACCGAGCCGCTCCGCCGCCTCGGCGGCGTCCGCCGGAGCGGTGCTGCTGGCCAGCAACTCCGAACCGAGCAACGGGAACCGGCCCGCCGCGGGCTTCTGCGGGATCCAGGCGCAGGCCCTGCGCCGCCACGCCCACTCCGCCGGCGACGCGGTCCCCCGCCCGCCGACCGTGATCGAGCCCGTCACCTGCCGGTGGAGTCCGAGCACGGCACGCAGGAGCGTGGTCTTGCCCGAGCCGTTGGTCCCGGTCAGCGCCACGCGCTCACCGGCCGCGATCTCCAGATCCACGTCGGCGACCGCCTCGACCCGGCCGTGCCGACAGGCCACCTGGCGCATGCGGACGTCCAGCCCGCCCATCACACCCACCTCGATCCTCACGTAGCAGCGGGGGCTCGAGGGGATGCCCGCCCCTCGCCCACGCCGCAGTAGTCGGACGGCGGGCGCGCGTGGTTCCCGCATGTCGGCGATCGGTCGCGACTGCGCGCGGGGCGGCCTGCGGCCCGCTTTCGTCCACGCCGTCAGGCCGACCAGTGCCGTCAGGCAGACCACGACGGGGACGAGCGCGGCGGGCGGCCCGTCGCGCAGGCGCCGACGGCCGGGCCGCCCGCCTTCCGCCGCCGCGGGCCGGAGGGAGTCGGTCACCGCAGGGAGGACTTCCGGGCGGAAGGCGCAGGGCGCTGGGGGGAGGGCTGCCAGGTGCGCAGGCGCAGCCTGTTGGCCACCACGAGGAGCGAGCTCACGGACATCGCGGCCGCGGCCACCATCGGGTTGAGCCGGCCCACGGCCGCCGGCGGCACGGTCACCGCGTTGTAGCCGAACGCCCAGACCACGTTGAGGCTGCCCGGTAGCTCTCCGGCCGCAGGACGTGACGGTGTGAAGAGGGGCCCCGCCCCCGTTCAGAGGGCCGGGCCGGATGGCGGAGGGGTGGGCGCCGTGCGGCGGATCGCGACGACGGCCGCGTCGTCGTCGAGGTGTGCGTGGACGTGGGCCAGCAGGTCGGCCTGGAGATGGCGCAGGAGTTCGCCGGGGTCGTCCGCACTCCACTGGGGCGCGCGCTCGCTGAACGGGTAGAAGCGTCCCTCTGCGTTGCGTGCCTCGATGACGCCATCGGTGTAGAGGAGCATCAGGTCGCCTTCCTCGAACGGGAAGGTCTGCACGTCGTAGTCGGCGACGCCGAAAGCCCCTCCGAATCCGATCGGAAGGTGGCTGGCCTCGGACACGAGCGGGATGAGCCGGTCTCCGCGGAGGATGAGCGGTGGTGGGTGTCCGCAGCTGATGAGGTGGACGACCGGATCGTGGTCGGGGATGTCGAGCAGGAGGGCGGTGGCGAAGTCTTCGGTGGTGTCCTGTTCCGTCTGTGACCCCCACTGGCGGGTGTCCCAGCGGAACGCGCCGTCCAGGTGGACGGCGAGGCGGGGAAGGGTGGCCTGCCGATGGGCGGCTGCGCGGAAGGCGCCGAGCAGCAGGGCGGTCTTGCTGATGGCGCCCAGACCGCTGCCGCGTACGTCGCCGATGAGGAGCCGGGTGCTGTGGTGGGCGGTGCGTGCTGCCGCGTACAGGTCTCCGCCCAGCTCGGCTTCGGCCTCGGCGGGGAGGTACAGGCCGGCGATCCGCAGCGGGCCGGCGCGTGGGGGCAGCGGCTGCAGCAGCACTCTTTGGGCCGCTTCGGCCACCGACCGCACCTGGTGCAGCTGCTGCTCGCGCCGGTCCCGCACCGCACAGACGGTGACACAGACGGCCGAGACGACGATCAGGGCGGCGATCTGGGCCTGGATGTTGGCGGTGCCGAAGACCCCCCTGAGCACGCCGATACTCACCTGGGCCGCCACCGCGAGGGCCCCCATCGCCGCCGTCGTACGGGCCCCGCCGAACGCCACCGTGATGGCGGGGGCTGCCACGAGCAGGGGCCCGAGATGGATGTGCGGCGGAGCCAGTACATCCACCACGCAGACGGTGACGATCAGCCCGAGCGGGATCATCAGCAGCGCGGGCGCGTGCTCCGGCTGCCAGAACCGCCTGATGTCCAGCCATGCTCGAAGGGCCATGCCTCAAGCTTTCCATCCGCCTCCGCACCATGAGGATGAGGCGCTCCGGGGACCGCTGCCCGTGGCCGTGCGCGTACGCGGCGGCCCTGCGGGGCCGAGCGCGAGGTCAGGAGTCGCCGGTGGCGCGGCCCGACGGGACGGGGGCCGGGTCCGGGTCCGGGAGGGGGGCGGCGGGGAGCCCGGACGGCATCCGGCCGGCCGCGACGGTGATGAACAGCGCGACACCGATGGCCATGGCGATCCCCGTACGCAGCGAGCCGGCCTCCGCGACGAAGCCGATGAGCACCGGGCCGACGAGCAGGCCCGCGTAACCGATCGCCGACACCTGGGCGATGGCGGCGTCGGAGCGGCCGGGGACGACCGCTCCGGCCAGCGACATGCACAGGGGCACCACGATGCAGACGGCCAGGCCGGTCAGCCCGAACCCGGCGATCGCCCAGGCCGCGGAAGGCGCCACGACCACCAGGAGCACGCCCAGCGCCGTCACGGTGCCGGCCGCCGCGAGGAGCGGGCGGCTGCCGCATCGCAGGCGCAGCCGGTCACCGAAGAGCCGCCCCGTGAACGTGGCCACCTCGTACAAGGGGTAGGCGAGGGCGGCGACCGCCTCTGTCGTGTGCAGCTCGCGGGTCAGGAGCAGGCCGCTCCAGTCCGCAACCAGCCCTTCGAGGAGCAGGGCCATGAAGGCGACGGCGCCGATCAGGTAGATGATGCCGGGCAGGTTGCGGCGCTCTTCGCTCTCCTCCTCCTCCTCGGCCGGCTCGTCGAGGTACGTCCAGCCCACCGCCAGGGCCGCCGGCAGGGCGACGGCCGCGACGCCCAGCACCGAGGCGGTGTACGGCACGTCCAGCGCGGCCAGCAGCACGGCGAGGAGGCCGCCGGCCACCGCGCCGGCGCTCCATCCGGCGTGGAACCCGTTCAACAGCGGCCGCCTGGCCCGCCGTTCGACCAGGCTGCCCTGCGCGTTCATCATCGCCTCGGCCACCCCGGACGTCACGCCGAACCCCGCGGCGGCGGCGAGCAGCAGGGGGAACGAGGGGCTGAGGGCGATGAGCCCGACGGACACCGTGACCATCGGGGTGCCGATCCTCAGCAGCACCCGGTTCCCCAGCGCCGCGACGATCCAGCGCATGCACTGCATGGTCAGCGTCGCCGCGACGCCCCAGGACAGGATGACCAGTCCGACATCGCCCGTGTCCAGGCCCAACTTGGAGGCCAGTCCGGGGAGTCGGGCGGCCAGGATGCCGTTCACCACACCGACCAGGGCGAAGGTGCCGAGGACACCTCGGTGGGCGCGCCGCAGGGCGCTTTCCGGGGAACTCTGCATGCTCCCTCTTCCTGTGCTCATACGGGCAACTGCCAAGCACGTCAAGGCTGCACGGCAGAATTTCTTCTTGATCAGAAGTGTGCCGGAAGGCTTGCGCCGATTACTAGATCATCTCTTAGGATCTTCGCACCGGACATCGAGGGGAGTGGGACAGGTACGGCTGCCACCAGCAGCCCATGACACCTTGCACCCCCCATGCATCCGGATCCCCCCACGCGTCCCGGCATCCCCGCATGCCCCCGGCGCAACCCGTGATCCAGCCGACACCGCGGCGCCCGTACGAGGGCCGCCGCGTGAGTGAAGGACGAAGGATTGATCTCCCGACTGCACGACCCCGCCTCGCGGGGCTTCGCCAGCGACAACAACTCGGGCATCCACCCGGACGTCCTGGCCGCCCTCGTCACCGCCAACGAGGGCCACCAGCCGGCGTACGGAGAAGACGCCTACACCGAACGGCTCCAGCACGTCTTCCGCGACCACTTCGGCGCACGCGCGCACGTGTACCCCGTGCTGACCGGCACCGGCGCGAACGTGGTGGCCCTCCAGGCCATGAGCGAGCCCTGGGGAGCCGTCATCTGCGCCGAAAGCGCGCACGTCAACACCGACGAGTGCGGCGCCCCCGAGCGGATCGCCCACGTCAAACTGCTCCCCGTGCCGACCCCGGACGGCAAGCTCACCCCCGCCCTCATCGCACGGCACGCGCGAGGGCGGGGCGACGTCCACCGCGCCCAGCCGACCGTCGTCACGATCACGCAGCCCACCGAACTCGGCACCCTGTACACGCCGCAGGAGATCGCCGACATCTGCGCCTTCGCCCACGAGCGCGACATGGCGGTCTACCTCGACGGAGCACGGCTGGCGCACGCCGCGGCGGCCCTCGACGTCCCCCTGCGCGCCCTCACCACCGACGCGGGCGTGGACGTCCTCTCCTTCGGCGGCACCAAGAACGGCCTGCTCCTGGGCGAAGCCCTGGTCGTGCTCAACCCGGACGCCGTCCGGGGCACCGAGTTCCTGCGCAAGGCCGCCACCCAGCTCGCCTCCAAGATGCGCTTCGTCTCCGCCCAGTTCATCGCCCTGATGGAGTCCGGGGCATGGCTGGCCAACGCGCGCCACGCCAACGCCATGGCGTCCCGCCTGGCCGTGGCCGCCGGGGAGCTGCCCGGGGTGCGCATCGTCCGGCCGGTGGAGTCCAACGCGGTGTTCGCCGTCCTGCCCGAGGAGGCCGCGGCCCGCCTGCGGAAGCGCCACCCCTTCTACGTGTGGGACGAAGGGACCGGCGAGGTCCGCTGGATGTGCACCTTCGACACCACCCCGGACGACGTCGACGCCTTCGTCGCGGCCCTCGCCGAAGAACTCGCCGCCGTCGCCACCGTCGCCGCCGTCTCCGCTGTCACCGAGGCCGCCGGCGAACCCGCGGCGGACCGGACGGACACGGGGACGGTGGCGAGGTGAACGCGCCCGTGCACGCCGACCGCGACCGCAGCGGACAGCCCTTCCCCGCGCGGGTCCGCCGCGCGCCCTTCCGGGGCGGGCGTGCCGTCGAGGCGGGGCTGAACTGGAGCCAGCAGGAGATCTGGGCACTGATCGAGAAGGCCGCGCCCCACCACCACGTCTACAACGTGGTCGAGTCGTTCCGCGTACCGCCCGCAGTGCGCCCCACCGAGGACGAGTGCCTCGACGCGCTCTCGTTCTTCCTCTCGCGCCACGAGGCGCTGCGCTCGGTCTTCCCGCGCAGGCCGGACGGGCGCGTCGTGCAACGCGTGCTGGCCGAGGGGGAGTTGCCCGTCGAATGCGTGGACACGCCGACGGACGGGGGCGGGGAGATCGCCGCCCTGGAGGCGTCCTTCGCCACCAGGCGGTTCTCCTTCGCGGACGAACTGCCCCTGCGCCTGGTGCTCCTGGTCACCGAGGGCCGGGTGTGGGGCGGGGTGTACGTGTTCTCGCACATGGCAGTCGACTGGTACGCCCTCCAGTACCTGGCCGAGGAGGTCGCCGCGTACTTCCGCAACGGCCGTACGCTGGATCCGCTGCCGCCCGGCACGATGACCTCGGTGGGCCTGACCGAGTGGCAGGAGTCGCCCGACGGCGTCCGCAGGCGCGACCGCACCCTGGCCCACGTGGCCTCGCTCTACCGCGACCGGCCGCCCCTCCAGCTGCCTCCCGCGGTCGCGGACCTCCCCGAAGAGTCGGCGTACCGGCAGGCGGCCCTGCGGTCGCGGGCCGCCTGGCACGCCGCCGCCCGCATCGCGCAGGACTCCGGCCTGAGCGTCGCGGCGGTCATCATCGGTGCGGCGGCCCTGCTGCTGCGCGACCTGACCGGGAGCGACCGCATCGACCTCCACCTCACGAGCTCCCAGCGCTTCGGCCGGGACAGCCGCACCACCGTCGCCACGATGATGCAGGAGAGCTACTTCTCGGTGGACCTCGCCGGCGCCGACCTGCCCCAGGCGGTCAAACGGTCCTGGCTCTCCGCCATCACCGCCTTCCAGAAGTCCGGGTGCGACGCCGACAGCATGAACCGGCTCCTCGCCGAACTGGGCGGCGGCCCGGACGCACCGTTGCGCTTCCCCTACTGCATCAACGACCGGCGCACCCTGCCGGCGGACGCAGGCGCGGACGCGGACGTACGACGCGGCGCCCCGGCCGCCGACATGCTGCCCGACACCGTCCTCACCTGGCTCCCGGTCACCGAGCAGGAGCCCTTCTACCTCGTCGTCGACGACGGCGAACACGGCGGCGAGCACGGCGGCGAGCACGGCGGCGCCTATCTGGAGTTCTCCCTGACCTGCGACATCAGGCACGTCACCGAGGCCCGCATGGAGTCCTTCCTGCGCGAACTGGAGCGTTCGCTCGTCGCAACGGCCGACTCCGCCGCATGACCGAGGCCGCCACCCGGGCGGCCGCACCCGTACCGGTACCACTCGAAAGAACGCATCACCATGGACGATTCCGGCTTCAGCACCATGCTCGCGCGCCTCTCCGAGAAGTCGCGCGACGAGTACTACAACCCGTACACCAAGTTCACCTGGCCCGACACCGTGCCCGAGGACCAGTGGTGGATGAACCCCGACTACCTCACGGTGTCCGGCACCGGTCTGATCGACGACGAGAAGACGCTGAAGGCACTGGCCCGCCACGAGACGGTCAACTTCTTCAGCCTGCACGTCCACGGCATCCGCGAGCTGATGATCGAGGTCGCCAAGCGCATCCACACGCCCGACTTCGCCGAGTACAACGAGTACCTGCACCACTTCATCGGCGAAGAGAACGCCCACATGTGGTTCTTCGCCGAGTTCTGCCACCGGTACACCGGCGGCATCTACCCGGAGGCCCCCTCCCCGCTCCGCCGCGAGGGCTTCGGGAACCTGTGGGACGACGTGATCGTCTTCTCCCGGATCCTGATCTTCGAGGAGATCTTCGACTACTACAACAGCCGCATGGGCAAGGACGCGCTGATCCCGGACATCCTGCGCGAGATCCACGCGGCACACCACCACGACGAGAGCCGCCACGTCGCCTTCGGCAAGCAGCTCGTCAAGCGCCTCTACGACCGCGCCCTGGCCGCCGACCCGGACCGCCGCGAGGAGATCGAGAAGTATGTCAAGGACTACATGACGTACTCCGTGCGCAGCCTCTACAACCCGCAGATCTTCCGCGACTGCGGTGTCGCGAACCCCCTTGCGGTCCGGCGCGAGGCGCTGTCGCACCCGGTGCGCGAGGCGTTCCACGTCAAACTCATGGCCCGGGTCGACCGGTTCTTCGTCGCCAGTGAAATCTTCAGCACCTCTTGGGGGACCGACCATGTCAGCGCGTGAGAACACGACCGCGGCGCACCCGTCGATGGACACCGTCCTCGACTTCCTGCGCAAGCTCAACGCCTCCGTCGACACCATCGCCTGGGACCGCGACCTCATCGAGGCCCGGATCC
The DNA here is from genome assembly GCF_040704625.1 of Streptomyces sp. NPDC046866. NCBI lineage: Bacteria > Bacillati > Actinomycetota > Actinomycetes > Kitasatosporales > Streptomycetaceae > Streptomyces > Streptomyces sp. NPDC046866. The sequence goes on along the minus strand of NZ_JBEYXN010000002.1, from coordinate 326,536 downwards.
TGGACTCGCTGGCCTTCGTCGAGTTCCTCCTCCTCATCGAGGAACTGACCGGCGAGCCCGTCGACCTGTCCACGACGGACGTCGACAACTTCCGCACGCTGGAGCGCATCAACGCGCTGCTCACGGAAGGTGCCGGCCGTGCGCACGCCTGAACCGGGCCTGCGCGCCCCCGTCGACGTCACCGGCGGCCTGGTCACGCTCGGCCCCGAGGCGGTCCGCCTGCGGGCCGCGCTCGACGCCGTGTTCACCGGCTGGGCCGCCGCGGCCGGCGCCGCCGAGGTCCTCTACCCGCCGCTGATCCCGGTCGCCGACCTGGCGCGCTTCGACTACTTCACCAACTTCCCGCACCTGGTCCTCGCCGCGGCGGCGGTCAACACCGACGCGATCGCCGACCTGCCCGCGCACCCCGCCGAACCCGGCACCACCCTCGGCGGCCACCAGCTCGCCGAGGCCTGCCTGGTCCTGCCCTCGGCCGCCTGCTACAACGCCTACCTGTCCCTGGCGGGCAGCCGGCTCGGCGAACCGGTCCGGTTCACCACCATCGCGCAGTGCTTCCGGCGCGAGACGCACTACGAGGGCCTGCGCCGCCTCCACGGCTTCACGATGCGCGAGATCATCGCCGTCGGCGACGCGGAAACGGTCAAGGGCCACCTCACCGCCCACAAGGGCCTCGTCCTGGACTTCGCGGCCCACCTGGGCCTACGGCTCACGACCGAGGTCGCGACGGATCCGTTCTTCGACGCCAACGGCTCCCGGGCCGTGATGCAGCGGCTCTTCCCCACCAAGGAGGAGTTCGTCGCCGACGGCGGCCTCGCGATCGCCTCCGTCAACTACCACCGCAACTTCTTCGGCGAGCGGGCCGGCATCACCCACGCGGGCGAAGCGGCCCACACCTCCTGCGTGGCCTTCGGCATGGAACGGTGGCTGCACGTCCTCGCCGACCGCTTCGCCGGCGACTGGACCGCCGCCGAGGAGGCCGTGGCGTCCTTCCCCCTTCCGCAGGGGACGCCATGACCGGCTACCTGATGCCGGCCGAGTGGGAACCCCACGAGGCCTGCATGCTGGCCTGGCCGCCGCACGCGTCGCTGTGGGGCGACAGCTTCGGCTCCGTCGAGCGGGAGTACGCGGAGGTCGTCCGGGCCATCGCGGCGTTCGAGCCGGTGATCGTGCTCGTCCTGCCCGGCCAGGCCGAGCGCGTGCGGGACCTGTGCGAAGTCGACGTCACCACGGTGGACATCCCCATGGACGACGCCTGGCTCCGCGCGACCGGACCCCTCGTGGTCCACGGCCCGCAGGGCCGGGTCGGCGTGGACTTCCGCTACAACTCCTTCGGCGAGCGGTTCCACCCCTACGCCCAGGACGACAGGATCACCGAGCGCCTGCTCCCCGTCCTGGGCCTCGGGCGCCGGGCGACCATGACGGTCCTCGAAGGCGGGGCCATCAGCGTGGACGGCGAGGGCACCCTGATCGCCACCGAGCAGTGCGTCCTGAACGCCAACCGCAACCCGCGGCTCGGGCGCGCCGACGTCGAGGCCGAGTTCGAGGCCCTGCTCGGCGCCACCAAGGTGATCTGGCTGCCGTACGGCCACCTCGCCGGCGACACCGACGGCCACGTCGACCACGTCTGCCAGTTCATCGGGCCCGGCCGTGTCCTGGTGGAGGCGTGTGGTGACCCCGCGCGCCCCGACCACGCACGTCTCAAGGCCAACCGCGCCGTCCTGGAAGCCGCCACCGACGCGGCCGGCCGGAGCCTGGAGATCCTGGAACTGCCCCCGCAGCAGCCGGTACGCGTCCACGGCCGGGACGCCGTGGTGAACTACATGAACTTCTACATCGCCAACGGCGGGGTGATCATGCCGCTGGCCGGCACGGGCAGGGACGCCGAGGCCCTGGAAGCGGCCTCCGCGGCCTTCCCGCACCACCGTGTGGTGGGCGTCGAAGCCCCCACCCTGGCCACCGGTGACGCAGGAATCCACTGCATCACCCAACAGCTCCCGGCCCCTCGGAAGCCGTAGCCGCCCGACCCGGCGGCCGCGGCCGTCCCACGCCGGGGCCGCCCCACCCGGAAGGCGCCAGCCGGCACGGGCCGGCCACGCCCCGTCCTCCCTCCCGCGGGGGACGGGGCAGGCTCAGGAGTCGGCGAAGAGCCTCTCCAGCACCTCCAGCACGCCGAGCCCCGCGGTCGCGTAGATCAGCGCCCACGCCGCTCCTCCCAGGAACAGGGCGGGGAGGTAGCGCGGCAGCGGCATCCGCATGCTGCCCGCGAGGAAATTGGCGGCGGTCTGGAAACCGACGGTCAGGAAGGAGACGGCCACCACCGGCGCGCCCCACCGCTGGATCGCCCGCTCGGCGCGCCGGAACCTCGCCGAGGAGATCCGCTCGGCGTACCTGCTGCGCCGGACACCGGCGCCGGCGAGCCACCCGACGGCGAACGTCCCTCCGCCCCGGAGCAGGACGATCGCGTACAGGGCTCCGGCGGTGACGACGATCCTGTCCACGACGCCTCGTCCCGCCTCTGCCGTTCCGTCCTGTGGATGCCGAATGCGCCACGGGGACCGAACCTGCACCGCCGCGCGCAAAGCAAGGCAAGCCTAACCGAGCGCGGACACGGGGGACAGGCGCAGGGCGCCCGAGCGGCGCCGGACCGTCCTTCACGCTCCGGGGGCGGAGGTCGTCTGCTCGTCGGTCAGGCGGGCCCGCCACTCGCCGACGTACTCGTCGGGCATGGACGCCAGGCGGGCGATGTCCCCGTCGCTGCGCCCGTCGGACCAGGCCAGGATCCGGGTCACGGTCCGGTTCCGTGCGGCGCGGAACTCCTTGAGCATGGTCTCGAGGCGTTCGACCTCCTCGGCTTCACGGACGAGCTGCCGGTCGACGGCGGAGCGTTCCTCGGCGCGCAGCCGGCGCATGTAGGCCTCCAGGCCCATCAGGACCAGGCCCTCCTCGTGCGCGGCGCTCTGGAACCCTTCGGCCAGGGCCGCCAGCGCGCAGTCCGGAACGTCGGCGAGGGTGGCTCCGAGGGGCTTGGCCGCCTCCCAGGTGCCCCGGCCGGCCTCCGTCGTCTCCAGCCAGATGCGGGCGTCCGTCGGAGTGCGGCCGCCGCACGCCTTCGCGCGGTGGGCGTACAGGGCGGCACGGTGGCCGTAGAAGGTGAAGCCGTCCTCGATCTGCCGGTCGGCGGCGCGGCACATCCGCCCCGGTACGCCGCCGTAGCCGCTGTCCGGACGGTAGTCGGCGTAGGCGTCGAGCTCCTCGTCCGTGGCCAGCTCCCAGGAGGGGTCGCACAGGTCGGGGTTCATGGCGAGGAAATCGGCGACCTCGACGCGCCAGGCGGGGGTCGGTGTCGTGCGCGGCCTGGGCCACAGGAGCTCGCCGGAGGGGTCGAAGGTGTGCGTCACGGCGTGCTCGATGTCGTCCCAGGCGGTGGCGGCCTCGGCCGACCACTCCAGCTCGCCTTCCGGCCCGACCCGGTGGATCGAGTCCACGAGCCGCTGGACGGCGGGCAGGATGCGCAGCGCGACCGCGTGCAGCTCCTCGGCGGTGAAGAAGTGCCAGGAGCAGCCGCGCCGTTCGTCATGGGCGAGGTGGCCGAGCAGTTGCACCATGACCCCGGGGGCGGGGACTGCTCCGTCGCCGAGCGCCCTGCGGGGGAGGCCGGGGAGCCGGCTGCCGAGGTCTTCGCGTGCGGTGCGCCAGTCGATGTCGCCGAACCAGACGGCGCCGTCACGTGCGTCCACTGCCAGCCACTGCTGGTAGACCACTCCCGGGCCGTAGCGCTGCTCCTGCTGTTCGGCGTGCTCGTCGTGCCATACGTACTCGGCCGGAGGGGGATCCAGCTCTACGGCCATGAAGCCGTCCTCGGGGCGGTAGCCGGTGAGGATTCGGGCCGTTCCCGGGGCGCTGTCGGCTGCGGTCATGAGGGGTTTCCTCTCGGTGGAACGTCAACCGCCGCAAACGTAGCGTGCCGGTCACACAATAGTTTAATTTTCAGCCACCGTGTCCGGTAGTCGGACACGCCGGGAGTCTGGCATCCCGGCGCGGTCTACGCGCGTGCGGCCGCCGGCAAGTTGGCGTGTTTCGCGCTGGCTTCCTGCTCCGGCCCGCCTCCGGCGCCCGCCCTGCCGCGCTCCTCAGGAGAGCGCCGCCAGCGCTTGCGCGGCGAGCATCTGCTCCAGGTCCAGGACGGCGCGCGGCGTGTGCCGGGTGTCGATGCGGACGGCGTAGATGAAGCGCGTCAACTCCGGCTCGGCCAGGGGCCGCGCCACGACCCCGGCGCTGCTGCGGGGCAGCGCCAGCCGCGGCATGACGGCGACGCACAGGCCTGCGGCCACGAAGCCGAGCACGGTGTTGAAGTCGTCGCCCTCGTACTGCAGGCGGGCCTGGAAACCCGGCGTCTTGGCGATCTGGGAAAGGAGTTCCAGCCGCAGGGCGGCCTCCGGAGCCGCGACCCACGTCTCGGACGCGAGGCTGGCCAGGTCGATGACCTCCCTGTCGGCCAGGCGGTGGTGTGCCGGGACCACGGCCACCACCGGATCCCGGGCGACCAGCGTCCGGCGCAGCATCCGGGGCGGCGGGTCGGGGATGAAGTCGTAGTCGTAGCCGAGGGTCAGGTCCATGTCCCCCCGCTTGAGCCGGTTGTAGCCCGCCTCGGGTTCCAACTGGCAGAGGCTGACCTGCACGTGGGGGTAGGCCGCGTGGAGCTGGGCCAGCGCCTGCGGAACGATGCCGGTGGCGGCGGAGGCGAAGGCGCCGAGCCGGATCCGGCCCGCCGTACCCGCGCGCATGGCGCCGAGTTCCACCGAGGCCGTCGCCAGCGCGTTGCGCACGCCCTGCTCGGCGTCGAGCAGGACCTCGCCGGCCGGTGTGGCGCGCACCGGTCGGCGTTCGAGCACTCTGAGGCCTGTGCGGCGTTCGAGTTCGGCGATCTGCTGGGAGACCGCGGGCGCGCTGTAGCCGAGCTCGCGTGCGGCGGCGTTGAAGGAGCCGTGCCGTACGACGGCTTCGAGGGTGGCGAGCAGACGGGGGTCGAGTGCGTGCACGGAGTTAAGGCTCGCTTATCTGTCGTGAAGATGTGTTTTCTTGTGATTGCGGATGAACGCCAGCAGGATTCTTGCCAGCGGCAAGAAAAACGCAAGCCGGCTCTTCCGGGCCGTGACGGCCGCTCCCTCCTCCCGTCGGGGCGCCCTCTGCAAGGGCCCCGTCCGCCTCCTGCCCACGCCGCCGCGGTCGGCGACGCCCCGTGCCCGGGTGCGGATCCGGCCGCCGGCGACCGCCCCGTACGCCCCGAAAGGAACCGGTATGCCACAGCGTGCACTCGGCGCCGTGCGGATCGTCGCCGCCCCTGCCGCGCAGGGGGCCGTGGAGGCGGCCGCGAGCACCCGGCCGGGCTCCGCCTCGGGCGCCGGTGCGGCGGCCTCGCCGGTCGGACGCACGGCGCGCACGGTACGAAGCCCGCCGGGCCGGACTTTCCCGACACAGGTGTCTTGACACCCTCCCGCACACCCACCAGGATCGCAGCGTGAACCTGTCAGACAGCCAGACAGGTGGTCCGGGCCCGCGGCGCGTCAGCGCGATGGAAGCGGTCTTCGGCCACCTGCGCAGCGCCATCGAGCGCGGGGAGTACGTCGTCGGCGACAAGCTCCCCTCCGAAGCCGAGTTGTGCCGGACCCTCCAGGTCAGCCGTCCCGTGTTGCGGGAGGCGCTCCGGGCCCTCCAGGCCATGGGGCTGACCGTCTCCAGGAGCGGCAAGGGCACCTTCGTCCTGGCCAACACGGTCGAGGACCCGACCTTCGGCGACTACGCCGCCAGCGACCTGCTGGAAGTGCGCCGGCACGTCGAGATCCCGGTCGCCGGGTACGCGGCGCTGCGCCGCACCCCGGAGGACCTGGACCATCTGGCCCACCTGCTCGACCGGATGGAGCAGGAGACCGACACCACTGCGTGGGTGGCGATGGACACCGTCTTCCACCTGGCGGTGGCCGAGGCATCCCGCAACCCCGTCTTCCGCAGGGTCATCGAGGAGATCCGCGACGCACTGGCGCGTCAGTCGACCTTCCTCAACGAACTGGGCGGCCGGCGCGAGCAGTCCAACTGCGAGCACCGGGCGATCCTCGAGGCGCTGGCCGACGGCTCCGAACACGACGCGGTCGAAGCCATGTCCCACCACCTCCTGCGGGTCGAGACGACCCTCACCGACATCGTGCGCCCCCGGCGCACGGCCAACCCCACGGAAGGCAGACCCGAGGCGTGAGCGAGCAGTTCCTCAAAGACGAGAAGCGCCCCACGATCCGCCACGTCGACGCCGGAGACACCGGCTACAGCAAGTCCTTGAAACCCCGGCACGTCAACATGATCGCCATCGGCGGGGCGATCGGCACGGGGCTCTTCCTCGGCGCGGGCGGACGCCTCGCGGACGCCGGGCCCTCCCTGTTCGTCGCCTACGCCGTCTGCGGCGTCTTCGCCTTCCTCGTCGTGCGCGCGCTCGGCGAGCTCGTCCTGTACCGGCCGTCCTCCGGCGCCTTCGTCTCGTACGCCCGGGAGTTCCTCGGGGAGAAGGGCGCGTACACCGCCGGCTGGATGTACTTCCTCAACTGGGCGACCACCGGCATCGCCGACATCACCGCCGTCGCCACCTACACCCACTACTGGCACCTGTTCTCCGACGTCCCGCAGTGGGTGATCGCGCTCATAGCCCTGGCCGTGGTCCTGACCGTGAACCTCATCTCGGTGCGGATCTTCGGCGAACTGGAGTTCTGGTTCGCCATCGTCAAGGTCGGCGCGCTGGTCGTCTTCATGGCCATCGGGATCTTCCTCCTGGCCACCCGGCACCCCGTCGACGGAGCCGTCCCCGGGCCGGCCCTGATCACCGACAACGGCGGGATCTTCCCCAACGGCCTGCTGCCCATGCTGCTGATCATCCAGGGCGTCGTCTTCGCCTACGCCTCCGTCGAGCTGGTCGGGGTCACGGCCGGTGAGACCGAGAACCCCGAGGAGATCATGCCGAAGGCGATCAACTCGATCATGTGGCGCGTGGGCCTCTTCTACGTCGGCTCGGTCGTCCTGCTGTCGATGCTGATGCCGTGGAGCAGCTACAGCGCCGGCCAGAGCCCGTTCGTGACCGTGCTCTCCCACATCGGCGTCCCGGCGGCGGGCGACGTGATGAACCTGGTCGTCCTCACCGCGGCCATGTCCTCGCTCAACTCCGGTCTCTACTCCACCGGCCGCATCCTTCGCTCCATGGCGGTCAACGGCTCCGCCCCGCGCTTCACCGCACGGCTGAGCCGCACCCAGGTGCCCTACGGCGGCATCCTGCTCACCAGCGGCATGTGCGTCCTGGGCGTCGGCCTCAACTTCGTGGTACCGGCGGACGCGTTCGAGATCGTGCTCAACCTGGCCGCCATCGGCATCCTCGCCACCTGGGGCATGATCATGGTCTGCCACCTCCTCTTCTGGCGGAAGACCCGCGCCGGCGAACTCACCCGCCCCGCCTACCGCCTGCCCGGCTCCCCGTGGACCGAACTCGTGACGCTGGCCTTCCTCGCCTCCGTCCTGGTCCTCATGTACGCCGACGGAGGGGCCGCGCGCACCACCGTGCTGTGCGTGCCGCTGATCGCCGCGGCGCTGGTCGCCGGCTGGTACGCGGTCCGCGGCCGCGTGGCGCGCACCGCAGCCGAGAGGCAGTGATGCGCAGCGCTCCCCCCGCGGACGCGCCCCCGGTCCGCGAGCCCCGGCACGCACCCGTCGCCCACGTCGTCCGGGGCGGCGTGATCGAGGGCGTCCACCACGGCTCCGTCGCCGTCCTCGGCGGCGGCGGGGACCTCCGGTGGAGCACCGGCGACATCGAAGCGGCCTGTTACCCCCGCTCGGCCCTCAAACCCCTCCAGGCCGTCGCCATGGTGCGGGCCGGACTGCCGCTGGACGGCGCCCTGCTCTCCCTGGCGATGGGCAGTCACTCCGGCGAGGAGCGCCACCTCGCCGCGACCCGGCAGATCCTCGACCTGGCCGGCGCCGCCGAGGACGACCTGCGCAACGTCCCCGACCTGCCATACGCGCCGCAGGTCCGGGACGCCTGGGTGCGCGAGGGCCGGGGGCCGTCCCGGCTCGCCCAGAACTGCTCCGGCAAGCACGCCGCGATGCTGTACCTGTGCAGGCTGGCCGGCTGGCCCCCGGAGACCTACCTCGACCCCGCCCACCCGCTCCAGACGGCGATCGCCGGGGTCGTCGAGGAACTCACCGGCCAGCGCATCGCGAACGTCACCGTCGACGGCTGCGGAGCCCCGCTGTTCTCGGTCTCCCTGCACGGACTCGCCCGAGCCGCCGCCCGCATCGCCACCGCCGCGCCGGGCACCGCCGAGCGCCGGGTGGCGGACGCGCTGCGCGCCCACCCGGAGATGGCCTCCGGCACCGGGCGGGACACGGCCGAGCTGATGCGCGCCGTACCCGGACTGCTGGCCAAGGACGGCTTCGAGGGCGTCCAGGTCGCCGCACTGCCCGACGGCCGGGCCGTCGCCGTGAAGATCGCCGACGGGTCGGACCGGGCCCGCATCCCCGTGACGGCAGCGGCCCTGGCCCGGGCGGGAGTCGACCCGCGGCTGCTCGCCCGGTTCGAGGGCGAGCCCGTCACCGGCGGCGGCCGGCCCGTCGGCCGCATCCGGGCGGTGGCGGCGCCGGAGCCCGCCACCGCACCCGCCCTCCCGGCCTGACCCGTCCGCTCCACCACCCGAACCACCCACCCCAGGAAGAGGGACGCACCACCCATGACCGCCGCCACCCGCAGCGAACACGACCTGCTCGGGGACCGCGACGTCCCCGCCGACGCCTACTGGGGCGTCCACACCCTGCGCGCCACCGAGAACTTCCCCATCACCGGCACGCCGATCTCGGCCTACCCGCACCTGATCGACGCCCTCGCCGCCGTCAAGGAGGCCGCCGCCCTCGCCAACGAGGAACTCGGCCTGCTGGAGCCCGCGAAGGCCGCCGCGATCACCACGGCCTGCCGCGAGATACGCGGCGGCAAGCTGCACGACCAGTTCGTCGTCGACGTCATCCAGGGCGGCGCCGGCACGTCGACCAACATGAACGCCAACGAGGTCATCGCCAACCGGGCCCTGGAACTGCTGGGCCACGCCAGGGGCGAATACCGCCACCTGCACCCCAACGAGGACGTCAACCTCGGCCAGTCGACCAACGACGTCTACCCGACCGCCGTGCGGATCGCGACCGTCTCGGCGGTGCACGGCCTGCTCGACGCCATGGCCGTCCTGCAGGAGGCCTTCGCCCGCAAGGCCGCCGACTTCCGCGACGTCCTGAAGATGGGCCGCACCCAGCTGCAGGACGCCGTGCCGATGACGCTCGGACAGGAGTTCTCCGCCTTCGCCGTCATGCTCGACGAGGACCGCAGCCGGCTCGCCGAGGCCGTGGAGCTGATCCACGAGATCAACCTCGGCGCGACGGCCATCGGCACCGGCCTCAACGCCCCCGCCGGCTACGCCGAAGCGGCCCGCCGCCACCTCGCCGACATCACCGGTCTGCCCCTGGTCACCGCGGCCGACCTGGTGGAAGCCACCCAGGACTGCGGCGCGTTCGTCCAGATGTCCGGCGTGCTCAAGCGCATCGCCGTCAAGCTGTCGAAGACCTGCAACGACCTGCGCCTGCTGTCCTCCGGCCCGCGCGCGGGCCTCGGCGAGATCAACCTGCCGCCCGTGCAGGCGGGTTCGAGCATCATGCCCGGCAAGGTCAACCCGGTGATCCCCGAGGTCGTCAACCAGGTCGCCTTCGAGGTGATCGGCAACGACGTCGCCATCACCATGGCCGCCGAGGCGGGGCAGCTCCAGCTCAACGCCTTCGAGCCGATCATCCTCCACTCGCTGTCCGAGTCCCTCACCCACCTGCGCGCGGCCTGCCTCACCCTCGCCGAGCGGTGCGTGGCCGGCATCACCGCCAACACCGAGACCCTGCGCGCGACGGTCGAGAACTCCATCGGCCTGGTGACCGCCCTGAACCCGCACATCGGGTACACCGCCGCCACCGACATCGCCAAGGAGGCCCTCGCCACCGGCCGGGGCGTGGCCGAGCTCGTCCTGGAGCGGGGCCTGCTCCCGGCCGAGAGGCTCGCAGCCCTGCTGCGCCCCGAGGTGATCGCGGGAACCGGCGCGGCCGGGGCCTGACCCGGGCCGCGCCGGCCCGCGGGCCGCGGCATCAGCGCGGGCGCGGGGGGTGGGGCGGCGGTGGCGGGAGGGTGGCCGTGCCCGGTGCCGTCTCCGGCCAGACCAGCAGCACCGGGCAGGGGGCGTGGTCGACGATGAAACGGCTGGCGGGGCCGAGGCTGCGGGGCCCGAGGTGGCTTCGGTCGCCGTCGCGGGCGAGGATGAGCAGGTCGGCGCCTTCGGCGGCAGCCACGACCTCGCGTTCGACGCGGCCCGAGCGTTCCTCCCGGGTGCACGGGCGCCCCAGCCGTGCGGCCGCGTCGGCCAACAGCCGTTCGCCCGCATCGTGGGCCAGGTGCTCCACCCGGGTGCCGGGATCGCGGTCGGGGCGCGCCCGGCCCAGCAGACCGGCGTAGGCGCCGTGCGCCACGCCGGGCGCGCCGGGGCCGCTGACGTGGAGCAACACCGGTTCGGCGTCCTCGGGCGTGTGGGCGCGCGCCGCGTCCACACAGGCGGGCCAGGTTCCCTCGACGATCCAGACGATGACGGTCACCGTGTTCAGCCTCCGATCGTGTGGAGTGACACCCACAGTGCCACCACCGACAGCAGCAGGGCGGCCGGCGTGGCGAGCAGTCCGAGCCGGGTGAACTCGCCCAGCTCCACATCGGTGTCGTGCTCGCGCACGATACGCCGCCACAGCAGCGTGGCCAGGGAGCCGGCGTAGGTGAGGTTCGGGCCGATGTTCACCCCGAGGAGCACGGCCAGGACGGCGCCCGGTCCGGTGGGGGCGGTCAGCGGCAGCAGCACCAGCACGGCGGGCAGGTTGTTGATGACGTTCGCCAGTACGGCCGCCAGCCCCGCGATGGCGAGGAGCGACACCAGGTCGGTGCCGCCCGGAACGAGGCGGCCCAGCGCGTCCGCGAGGCCGTTGTCGACCACCGCCCGGACCACGATGCCCAGCGCCAGTACGAAGATGCAGAAGGGCAGGGCCGCCGCCCGCACGAGCGCGCGGGGGGAGGTGCGCCGCCGCGCCAGGGCCCGGGCCGCCAGGACGGCCGCGCCCGCGGCCGCCGCCCAGGCCGGGTCGATGCCGAGCACCGAGGCCAGCACGAAGCCCGCCAGCGTGCCCGCCACCGTGAGCAGGGCGAACAGCGGCAGTTCCGGCGGCTCGGCCGCGGGCGGGGCGTCGGCGCCGGCGTCGAGGTCGGTGGCGAAGAAGCGGCGGATCACCACGTACTCGGCCGCGATCGCGGCCAGCCAGGGCAGCGCCATCAACGCGGCGAACCGGGTGAAGGCCAGGCCGCTGGCCGCGAACGCCAGCAGGTTGGTCAGGTTGGACACCGGCAGCAGCAGCGAGGCGGTGTTCGACAGGTGGGTGCAGGCGTAGACGTGCGGCTTGGCACGGGCGCCCAGCCGGGCGGCGGTGGCGAAGACCACCGGAGTCAGCAGGACCACCGTGGCGTCGAGGCTCAGGACCGCGGTGATGAGGGAGGCCATCACGAAGACGAGGACCAGCAGGCGGCGGGGCCGGCCGGCCGCGCGGCGCGCCATCCAGGCGCCGCAGGCGTGGAAGAGGCCCTCGTCGTCGCACAGCTGGGCCAGGACCAGCACGGCCGCGAGGAAGCCGATCACCGGGCCGAGCCGGGCGGCCTCGGGCGCGGCGTGGCCGGGCGAGATCGCTCCGGCCGCGATGACCACTCCGGCGGCGGGGACCGCCACGACCGCCTCCGGCCAGCCCCAGGGTCTGATCACCGCGCAGGCCAGGACCGCGAGGAGCAGGACGACGGACAGTGCTTCTGCGAGGGAGGCGTTCAGGGTCGGAGCCTTTCGGGTGCGGCCGCGGCACGGGGCGAGAAGATCGTTGTACAGCTTCGCCCACTCCGGCGCGTGCCGGGACGCCCCGCCCCCGGTCGACGCGGCCACCGCACCCGGGACGGCCGAACTCCGCGCCCCGGCCGCGGCGGCCGCCGACCGGATGTGCCGTCCCGGCAACGGGTGGTGGGCGCGGGCGACGTCACCGGCGGCGAAGACGCCGGCTGCGGAGGTGCGCAGGTACCGGTCGGTGACGATGCCGTCGTCCACGGCCAGTCCGGCGGCCCGGGCGAGTTCGGTGTGGGGCGTGACGCCGATGCCGACGATGACGGCTTCGGCTTCGATGCGGGTGCCGTCGGCCAGCAGGACGCTGTCGGCGACGCCCCCGTTGCCGGTGATCCCGGCGACCTGGACGCCCAGGCGCAGGTCGATGCCGTGCTCGGCGTACCACGGCCGGGGGTGGACGTAGAGCTTCTCGCGCGGGCCCTTGCCCCTCAGGTAGCCCTTGGACAGCGGCGGGCGCTCGTAGGGCCGCTCCTCCTCCTCGCCGATCTCGGACCGGGAGGGAGCGCGCCAGGACGAGCTCGTCGTAGCCCTCGTCGTCGGGGAAGGTGGTCAGGTCGAACGGGCGCGGGGCGAACAGCTCGGCGTATGCGCGGGCCATTCGGCGCGGCGTGCTGCGCAGCCCCTCGGTGTCGGGGCTGATGCCCCGCGCACGCAGGAACTGGTCGGCGGCCCGTTCGGCGGCGGCCGGGTCGACGGCGTCGGACTCGTGCACCACGCGAAGGGCCGCAGGAGGCGGTCCCGCTTCGGCGAGTCGGCACGGAGGCACGGGGACGGCGGGGGAAGCGGCCTTGTCAGTTGCCTCCGGTACCCAGGGCGCTGAGCAGGACGAGGAGCACGGTGGCGACGGCGAACAGGCCGTGGCCGATGACGACCGGCACCGGGAAGTGCCGCTCGGCCGGCGCCTGCGCGTCCGGGCCGGTGTCCGTCGTGCGGGCGCGCAGGACCGGCAGCCACCGCGCCAGCATGGTGAAGCCGAGCAGGGCGACCGGCACCAGCAGGCCGAACGCGGTCCAGGCCAGGGCCGCACGGTCGACGGCGAGGTAGGCGATCCACACCACCAGGCCGGCGGCGGCGAGCACGAAGTGCCCGAAGAGCACGGGGGCGGGCAGCCGGCTGCCGCCCGTGCGCCGCCGGCGCACGCCGCCGTGCCGGATCCACACCCCCAGCATGAAGAAGCCGCCGAGTGCGGTGATCAGCCAGGTGGCGAGAGCTGCGATGTCCACGGGGACTCCAGGGAAAAAGTGGGGGAGGTGACGGGTCAGGGGGAGGCGTCGGGGCGTTTGCGTCCCCCGCCGGTCCGGACGAAGCCCTCGGCCTGCGTGGCCTCGTCGGCCACCCGTACGCCGTAGCGGTAGGCGAGCTTGCCGCCGAGGAAACCGGAGACGCCGAGCGCGAGGAGGCTCGCCGCGGACAGCGCGAGCATTCCCGCGCCGACGCTTCCGGCCGTTCCGGCGGCGCGCCGCCAGAGGAAACCGCCCGTGTAGGCGCCGGTCACCAGCAGGTTCAGCGTCATGTGGAGGAGGGCGGTGCGCATGGCCGGGGTGCCCGGCGCAATGGCGAAGAGGTCGAGGAACCCGACCGTCGCCGCCGCCAGCGCGCCGAGCACGCCCACCGCGATCAGCCACATCGAGCCCCGGGCCAGGAAGGCCGGATCGCGCACGCAGAGGGAGGCGAGGTCGAAGACCAGGCTCGCCACCCAGGCGCCGATGGGGACGGTGACCAGGATCGGGTGGAACGGATGGCCGTACGGCCCTGCCAGCACCGCGCTGACCGGCCGTTTCGCCTGCGAGTCATGTCGAGGGACCATGGCGGGCTCCTTCGCGCTTTTCACCAACAAGTCTTGTCGTTATTCGCGCTCGGCGTCAAGACGGGCAGGCCATGGCATTGCGTACGGGGCCTCGCCTTCACCCGTGGGAGTTATTGTGGGGACGTGACCCGTGACGAGAGCACCGAGAGCACCGGCAGCACCGGCAGCACCGAGAGCACCGGGAACAGCGGCAGCACCGAGGACACGGCGGTGGCTCCGGCCGACCGCATCCGGTCCGTGAGCGTTCTGGGCGAGGACTCCCGGCGCCGGATGTTCGCCTTCGTCCGGCGGGCCGGCCGGCCGGTGACCCGTGACGAGGCCGCCGCGAGCGTCGGCATCTCGCGCAAGCTCGCCGCCTTCCATCTGGACAAGCTCGTCCACGCGGGCCTGCTGCGCTCCCGCTACGGCGCGCCCGGCGCGGTACGCAAGGTCGGACGCCAGCCGAAGGTCTACGAACCGACCGACGCCCAGATCACCGTCTCGATCCCCGAGCGCCGCCACCAGCTGCTGGCCGACCTGCTGCTGGAGGCCGTCCTCGCCCAGAGCGCCGGCGGCAGCGCCGCCGAGGCCGCCGTGGCGGCGGCGGGCCGGCGCGGACGCCTGCTCGGGGAGGCCGAGCGCGAGGCGGGCAGGCCCGGGCGGCTCGGCGCCGAACGAGGCCTGACGCTCTGCGAGCAGATGCTCGAGGCCTACGGGTTCGAGCCCGTCCGCCAGAACCCGACCGAGGTGCGGCTGCGCAACTGCCCGTTCCACCCCCTCGCGGCCAAGGCCCCCGAACTGGTCTGCGGCATGAACCACGCCTTCCTCGCCCACTACCTCCGGGGCCTGGAGGTCTCGGGTGTCGAAGCCGTCCTCGCGCCGGTCCCCGGCGAGTGCTGCGTCCGGCTGCAGCCCGCAACGGCGGAGCCCGCACCGGCCGGAGGAGGGTGACGGGAGTCTTACGGGGCGGTGCGGCAGCCCCGGGCGGCGGCTGGGAGTCCGTAGCGTGCCGGGCATGCGAGTACTCGTCACAGGAGGAGCCGGGTTCATCGGCTCCCACGTGGTGGCCGCCCTGGCGGCCGAGGGACATGCGCCGGTGGTGCTCGACGCGCTGCTGCCGGCCGCCCACCCCCGGACCCCCGACCTGCCGGACGCCGAGTTCGTCCGGGCCGACGTCCGGGACGCGGAGGCGGTGCGGGCCGCCCTGCACGGCGTGGACGCGGTGTGCCACCAGGCCGCCATGGTGGGCCTGGGGAAGGACTTCGCGGACGCGCCGCAGTACGTGGCCTGCAACGACCTGGGCTCGGCGGTGCTGCTGGCCGCGATGGCCGGGGCCGGGGTGCGGCGGTTGGTGCAGGCGGGCTCGATGGTGGTGTACGGCGAAGGGCGCTACGAGTGCCGCGAGCACGGGGTGGTGCGGCCGGGGCCGCGGGCGGTGGCGGATCTGGAGGCGGGCCGCTTCGAGCCGCGGTGCCCGCGCTGCGGGGCCCGGCTCGCCCCCGGGCTGGTGGGGGAGGACGCGCCGACGGATCCGCGGAACGTGTACGCGACGACGAAGCTCGCGCAGGAGCACCTGGCCGCCGCCTGGGCACGGTGCGTCGGCGGCACGGCGGTGTCCCTGCGGTACCACAACGTGTACGGGCCGGGGATGCCGCGGGACACCCCGTACGCGGGGGTGGCCTCCTTCTTCCGGTCGGCGCTGGCCAGGGGCGAGGCCCCGCGGGTGTTCGAGGACGGCGTCCAGCGGCGGGACTTTGTGCACGTACGCGACGTCGCCGCGGCGAACACGGCCGTCCTGGCCGGCCTCGGGGGCCTGCCGGAAGGGGGCCATGCGGTCTACAACGTGGGCAGCGGCGATCCGCGCACCGTGGGCGAGATGGCCGCCGCGCTCGCGGCGGAGCACGGCGGCCCCGAGCCGGTGGTGACGGGGGAGTTCCGGCTCGGCGACGTCCGGCACATCACGGCGGACTCCTCCCGGCTGCGGCGGGAGCTGGGCTGGCGCCCTCGGGTCGGGTTCGCCGAGGGCATGGCCGAGTTCGCCCGCGCCGGGCAGCGGGCCCCGTCCACCCCATCCGGGGCGGGGTAGCCGGCCGCGCATCCGGTCAGGCGGTCGCGCCCGCGAGCGGCAGCGTCACCTCGAAGCGGCAGCCGCCGGGCACGTTGTGGACCCGCGCCCGGCCGGCGTGGGCCTCGACGATGCCCCGTACGATCGCCAGCCCGAGCCCGGCGCCGGCGGGGGGCGTGCGCGCCCGGCTGCCGCGCCAGCCGGTGTCGAAGACCTTGGGCAGGTCCTCCTCGGGGATGCCGCCGCAGCCGTCGGTGACGGACAGGACGGCGGTGTCCTCGCGCCGGTCGACGCGTACGGCGACCGTGGCGTCGGCGGGGGTGTGGCGGATGGCGTTGACGAGGAGGTTGGCCAGCACCCGGGTCATCTCCTTGCCGTCCACCTCGACCGGTACGTGGGCGATGTCGTCGCCCAGCAGCCGTACGCCGCGTTCGCGGGCCAGCGGGTCGGCGCCCAGGAGGGCGTCGGCCGCGAGGTCCCGGAGGGAGACGCGGCTGCGCGTCAGTTCGAGGGCCCCGGCGTGGATGCGGGAGAGCTCGAAGAGGTCGCCGACCATGCCGTCGAGGCGCTCGACCTCGGTGCGGATCTGCCGGTGGTAGCGGGCGGGGTCGGCGGCCACCCCGTCCTCCAGGGCCTCGGCCATGGCGCGCAGCCCGGCGAGCGGGGTGCGCAGGTCGTGGGAGATCCAGGCGACGAGCTCGCGGCGGGAGGACTCCAGGGCGCGCTCGCGCTCCCGGGAGGCCGCGAGCCTGGCGCTGGTGGCGGCCAGTTCGCGGGTGACGGCGGCCAGTTCCGCCGTGGGCCGGGCCGGGGGCGCGGCGAAGCTGCCGCCCTCGCCGAAGTCCCGGGCCGCGCGGGCGAGGTCGCGGCCGCGGGCCACGACCCACCTCCCGAGCAGGAGCGCGGTGGCCAGGGAGACCACGGCGGCCATGGCGGCCACGAGGGTGACGACGCTCAGGTCGTGGGGCGAGAGGAACATCGCCCGGGCTACGGCGAGGGTGCCGGCGAGCATGGCGGTGACCGCGACCGCGGCGACGACGGCCAGGGCGACGGCGACGGACCGGTGCCGCAGCAGGCGCAGGGCGACGGCGCCGAGCAGGCCGGCGCAGGCTGCGCCGCCGAACGCGAACGCCGCGATGACCAGGACGTCCTTCATGCCGTCCCGTCCCCTGCGCCCGGTTCGAAGCGGTAGCCCACGCCCCAGACGGTCCTGATGAGGCGGGGCGCCGCCGGATCGTCCTCGATCTTGGCGCGCAGGCGCCGTACGTGGACGGTGACGGTGGACAGGTCGCCGAAGTCCCAGCCCCACACCTCCCGCATCAGCTCCTCACGCCCGTGGGCCCGGCCCGGGTGGGCGAGGAAGTGCGCGAGGAGGTCGAACTCCCGCAGGGTCAGGACGATCTCCTGCCCGTTCCTGGCCACCCGGCGCGTCCGGGGATCCAGCCGGATTCCCCCGCCGGTCAGCAGCGCCCGGCCGGCGGCCTCCGGCGCCGCGGCCCGACTGCGGCGCAGGACGGACTCCACGCGCAGGACCAGCTCGCGCGGGCTGAAGGGTTTGGTGACGTAGTCGTCCGCACCGAGCTCCAGGCCGGCGATCCGGTCGTCCTCGTCGCCGCGCGCCGTCAACATGATCACCGGCACGGGGCGTTCGGCGCGCAGCCGGCGGCACACCTCCAGCCCGTCGATGCCGGGCAGCATGAGGTCGAGGACGACCAGGTCGGGGTCGTGCCGGGCGGCGACGTCGAGGGCGGCGGGGCCGTCGGCGGCGTGGTCGACGTCGTGGCCGGCACGGCGCAGGTAGCCGGTGACGACCTCGGCGACGGTCGCGTCGTCGTCCACGACGAGGATGCGGGCGGGCGCAGGGGGCGGGGACGTGCTCGTGGCCGTGCTCATGACGGCAAGCCTCCCACCGCCGGGCCCGCGCCGTCCCGGCCGGCCCGACCCCGTACGGCCGACGTCCGTGTTTCGTAAGGAGTCGATGTCCGCCATGTCCCCTGGGAATTCCTACGGTGGCACCGTGACCGCATACTCCGTGGACGTCGTCCTGCCCTGTCTGAACGAGGCCGAGGCCCTGCCCTGGGTGCTCGCCCGCATCCCCGCCGGCTGGCGGGCCCTGGTCGTGGACAACGGGTCCACCGACGGCTCCGCCGACCTCGCCCGTTCCCTGGGCGCCACCGTCGTACGGGAGCCCCGGCGCGGCTTCGGGGCCGCCTGCCGTGCCGGGCTCGAAGCCGCCGAGGCCGAGTACGTCTGCTTCTGCGACTGCGACGCCTCCCTCGACCCGGGCCTGCTGGCCGGTTTCGTCCGGACGGTGGCCGCGGGCGAGGCCGACCTCGTCCTCGGCCGCCGCCGCCCCCGGGGCCGCGGCGCGTGGCCCGCGCACGCCCGGGCGGGCAACCTCGTCCTCTCCCGGATGCTGCGCCGCCGCACCGGCCTGCGCCTGCACGACCTCGGCCCCCTGCGGGCGATGCGCCGCGAGGCCCTGCTGCGCCTGGAGCTGTCCGACCGGCGCTCCGGCTACCCGCTGCAGATGGTCGTGCGCGCCGCCGACGCGGGCTGGCGGGTGCGCGAGGAGGACGTGCCCTACCTGCCGCGCCGCGGCAGGTCCAAGGTCACCGGCACGTGGCGGGGCACCTGGCACGCGGTCCGCGACATGCGGGCGGTGCTCACCGAGCCCGTGTACGCCCCCGGCGCCCCCGGTGGTGCCCAGCGGTCCGGGGGTGCCCGGTGACCTGCCTCCTCGTGATCGCCAAGGAGCCCGTGCCCGGCCGGGTCAAGACCCGGCTCAGCCCGCCGTTCACCCCCGATCAGGCGGCGGCCCTGGCCGAGGCCGCGCTCGCCGACACCCTGGCGGCCGCGGCGGCCGCGCCGGCCGACCGGCACGTGCTGGTCCTGGAGGGCGCCCCGGGGCCGTGGCTGCCGCCCGGCTTCCAGGTCGTGCCGCAGGGCGGCGGCGGCCTCGACGCGCGGCTCGCGGCCGCGTTCGCCGCCTGCACCGGGCCGGCCCTGCTGATCGGCATGGACACCCCGCAGGTCACCGCGGAACTCCTGGCGCCCGCACTGGCCTTCGACGCGTGCGACGCCTGGTTCGGCCCGGCCGCCGACGGCGGGTTCTGGGCCCTCGGCCTGGCGGCGCCGGACCCGGCGCTGCTGCTCGGCGTGCCCATGTCCGTACCCGAGACCGGGGCCGTGCAGTACGAGCGGCTGCGCGCGGCCGGGCTGCGCACCGCCCTGCTGCCGCGGCTGCGGGACGTGGACACCGCAGCCGACGCCGCCGAGGTGGCGGCCCTGGCGCCGGCCGGCCGGTTCGCCGCACGCCACCGGCAGCTCAGCGCCGAGGCACGGGTGGCACGATGACCGCGCCCACCGCACCCGCCGCGCCCACGGCCCCCACCGCCCCCGCCGATCCCTACACCCTGGCCCTGCGCACCGGCCGGGGCCCCCTCTTCCTGCGCAGGGCGGACGGCTGGCTGCTCCCCCTGGACGTCGAGCGCTGGTGCGCCGGGACCGACGCCGCCGACGAGAGCGTGCTCGCCCGGTGCCGCGGAGCCGTCCTCGACATCGGCTGCGGACCCGGCCGGCTCGTCGCGGCGCTGGCCGGACGCCGCCACCGCGCCCTCGGCATCGACGTGGCCCCGGCCGCCGTGGCCCGGACCGTCGGCCGCGGCGCAACGGCCCTGTGCCGCTCCGTCTTCGAGCCCCTGCCCGGCGAACGCCGCTGGGACACCGCCCTGCTGATCGACGGCAACATCGGCATCGGCGGCGACCCCGCCGCCCTCCTGGAGCGCACCGCCCGGCTGCTGGCTCCCTGCGGCCGCCTGCTCGCCGAGGCCGATCCGGTCGAGGTGGACGAGCGGTGCGTGGTGCGCCTCGACGACGGCCGGGGGGCGCTCGGCGCCCCCTTCCCCTGGGCCCGGGTCGGGCGCCGCGCGCTGCTGCGCCACGCGCAGGCCGCCGGCTGGCGGGCCCTGCGCAGCTGGACGGCGAGCGGCCGGCACTTCGCCGAACTGGTGCCCGCCACACCGCCCCACCGCGCCGCGATCGCCCGGCCCCGCACCGCTGCGGGAGCCGCTCCGTGATCCGGCTGCCCGCCGTCCCCGTCCCCCCTCGGGCCACCGCCCTCACCGCCGTGCTGGTCACCGCCCTTGCGGCGCTGCTGGTGCCCACCGTGCGCAAGGACGGCTACTTCGCGGACCCGGGCGGCCTGACGTGGCTCTACGCCGCCTGCTGGGCCCTGTTCGCAGCGGCCGCATGGTCCCTGCGCCGGGTGCCCGCCCGGCACGCCGCCGCCCTCGTCCTCGCCGGCGGTATCGCCGTCGCCGCGACCGGCCTGGTCGCCCCGCCTCGCACCAGCACCGACTCGTTCCGCTACGCCTGGGACGGCCGCGTGCAGGCGGCGGGCATCTCCCCCTACGACCACGCCCCGGCCGACGCCGCCCTCCTGCCGTACCGCGACACCTGGCTGTTCCCCCGCGGGTCGTCGTGCGGCGCGCCGGACCTGGCCCCGGTGTCCGAGGGGGTCTGCACCCGCATCAACCGCCCCCGCGTCCACACCGTCTACCCCCCGGCCGGCGAACTGTACTTCCTCCTCGTCCACGCCCTCTCCCCCGACGGGGTCCGCCACAAGGCCCTCCAGACGGGCGGCGCCGTCCTCGCCGTCGCCACCACCCTGGTGCTCCTGCGCATCCTGCGCCGCCGCGGCGACCCCCGCACCGCGGCCTACTGGGCCTGGTGCCCGGCCGTCCCCGTGGAGGCGGTCAACAACGCCCACGCCGACGTCCTCGCGGCCCTGCTGTCCGTCGCCGCCCTGGGCCTGACGGTCCGCCACCGCGCGTGGGGCGGCGCCCTGCTCGGCCTGGCCACCGCGGCCAAACTCCTGCCCGCCGTCCTGATCCCCGGCGCCCTGTCCGGGGTACGCCGACCCCGCGACGCCGCCGCCACCCTGCTGCCCGCCGCCGCGGTCCTCGCCGCCCTCTACCTTCCGTACGTCCTGCTCTCCCACTCCTCCGTCCTCGGCTACCTCGGCGGCTACGCCGGCGAAGAGGGGTACCGGGACCCCTCCGCCGGGCGCCGCTACGCCCTCCTGCGCCTGCTGCTCCCCGACTCCTGGGCCCCGGCCGCCGTCGTCGCGGGCATGCTCGCCGTCAGCCTGTACGTGATCCGGCGGGGCGACCCCGAGCGCCCGTGGAGCGGTGCCCTCCTGGTCACCGGCACCGCCTTCCTGCTGACGACCCCCGGCTACTCCTGGTACGCCCTCCTCCTGGTCGCCTTGGTGGCGCTCGACGGCCGCTGGGAATGGCTCGGCGTCGCCGCAGCGGGTGCGGCCGCCTACGTGACGGGCCGTGTCGTCCCCTCGGCCGGCACCGTCCTGTACGCCGCCGCCGCGCTGGCCGTCCTCTGCGGCCGGGCGGCGCGCAGGCGTCGCCGCAGACCGCCCCGCAGCGCGGACCGTCCCGCGGCACCGGGCCGCGGCGGCCACGGCGCCCGGCTGCGGTCGGCCCTGGCGTCCGCGTGGGCGGCCGGGCCGCCGCGCGGACCCTCCCGCCCGGAGTTCTGGCGCAGCCCGCTGCGCGGCCCCTGGCTGACCGCGGTGTTCGGCATCGTCCTGCTCATCGGCATCACGGTCCTCTTCGCCACCGGCCTGCTGTCGTACGCCGCGTACGAACCGGACCTCGCGCCGGTCAACGACCAGACCCCGGGCAAGGGCGTGCTGGGCTTCTACCTCTTCTCCTGGCCGACCTCCCCGTACTGGCTCTACCGGGTCACCCAGGGGGTGCACGTCACGCTCGGCGTGGTGCTCGTGCCCGTGCTCCTGGCCAAGCTGTGGTCGGTGATCCCCACGCTCTTCGCCTGGCGGCCGGTGCGGTCGGCCGCCCAGGCCGTCGAGCGCCTCTCCCTGCTCCTGCTGGTGGCGGGCGCCGGGTTCGAGTTCGCCACCGGCATCCTCAACGTGCAGCTGCACTACGTCTTCCCCGGCTCCTTCTACGCGCTCCACTTCTACGGGGCCTGGGTGTTCATCGGCGCCTTCGCGGTCCACGTGTCCCTCCGGCTGGGGCGGGCCGTGCGGGCCCTGCGCGCCGGGCCGCGGCGGCAGCCGGCCCCGGGGAGCGAGGAGGCGGCCGGGCTGGTCGCGCCCCGCCCGGCCGCTCCCACGATCTCCCGGCGCGGCGCGGTGGGGATGGTCGGGCTCGGCTCCCTCGCGCTGCTCGCCGTGACCGCCGGGCAGAGCGCGGGCGGCCGGTTCACCGGGACGGCGCTCCTGGCGCCGCACGGCCGGGACCCGGGTTCCGGCCCGAACGGCTTCCAGATCAACAAGACCGCCGCCTCCGTGGGCATCCGCGACTGCGACATCGGTCCGGCCTGGCGGCTGACCGTGCGCGGCCCGGGCCGCCGGATCGACCTGACCCATTCCGAACTGCTCGATCTGCCGCAGCACGAAGCGCTGCTGCCCATCGCCTGCGTGGAGGGCTGGTCGACCCCGGACCAGCACTGGAGCGGCGTCCGCCTCACCGACCTGGCCGCGCTCGTGGGCCTGGGCACGCACACCCCGCAGGTCCTGGTCGAATCCGTCCAGCGGGGCGGTTCGTTCCGTTCCGTCGTCCTGAGCGGTCGCCAGGTACGGGACGCCCGCTCGCTGCTGGCCGTACGGGTCAACGGGGCCGTCCTCTCCCGCGACCACGGCCATCCGGCCCGGGTGATCGTCCCCGGCGCCCCAGGCGTCCACACCACCAAATGGGTCACCCGCCTCACCTTCGGGGAGCCGTCGTGAGGAGTCCCGCCGCCGGCGCCGCCGCGCGCGCCTTCCGCCGCCGCTACGGCGCCTCCCCGCTCCACCTGCTGCTCGCCCTCGCCTCCTTCGCCCTGGCCTGCCACGCCGGCCTGCGCCTGCTCGAAGGGGGACGCCCTCGGCGTGGCCCTGTGGTTCGTCGGGGCCGCGCTCTTGCACGACCTCGTCCTCCTGCCGCTGTACGCGGTCACCGACCTGGCCGTCCAGCGGCTCTTCGGGCACGGCGCGCGGGACGGGGAACGCCCGCCGCGGGCCGGCCTCAACCACGTCCGGGTTCCGGCCTTCGTCTCCGGGGTGCTGCTGCTCGTGTACTGGCCGCTGGTGCTCCGGGACGTGGACCGGTACACGGCGACCACCGGCCTGCCGGCCGGCGTCTTCCTGGGGCGGTGGCTGCTGATCACCGCCTGCCTCTTCGCCGTTTCCGCGGCCGTCCTCGCCGCACGGCTGTGGAAGCGGGGCAGGGGCGCCCGAAGAGTCCGGGCCCGCGCCCGGGCCGCAAGGGCACGTAAGGGAATCGTCATCGGCCGCCGCTGGAAGCGGGGCCGGGCACGCAGTTGAATCACCCCGAGCGCAGGTGGCGAGGTGGGAGCGGAGGGAGCGGACGGGATGGCAGGAAGCGGGAAGCGGCGCAGGGCGGTGCTCGGCGCGGTGGTGTCGGCGGTGGCGTTGGCGTGCGTCGGGCTGTATTGGTTCCAGCCCTGGAAACTGTGGACGGACGAGAAGGTCGACGAGGCGCTCCCGGGCGCGCCGGCCCAGCCGCGGACGCCGGCGGCTGCGCCCCCGGGCGGCTCCGCCGCCGCGCCGGCCGGTCCCCGCACCCTCGCCGAGGGCGGGCTGATCAGCCACGAGCACACGACCACCGGCACGGCCAGGATCGTGCAGCTCCCCGACGGGTCCCGGACGCTCCGGCTGGAGGGCCTGGACACCAGCAACGGACCCGACCTGCGCGTCTGGCTGACCGATGCCCCGGTGAAGGAGGGCGTGGCGGGCTGGCGCGTGTTCGACGACGGCAAGCACCTCAGCCTCGGCAAGCTCAAGGGAAACAAGGGCGACCAGAACTATCCGATCCCCGCCGAGGTGCAGCTCGCGGACTACACGAGCGTGACCATCTGGTGCGACCGCTTCGACGTCTCGTTCGGCGCCGCCGAGCTGCGCCGCACCTGATCCGCCCGGACCCGCCGGCCGGATGTCAGACGGCCTCCGTGGTGGCGGCGAGGGCGTCGACGACCTCGGTGAGGCGGCCGGTGCGGCGCAGGACGGCCCGCTGCCGGCTCGCCCCGCTGCCGTTGCGGCGCAGCCGGGCCAGGAGTTCGGCCACCAGCGGCAGGTCTCCGGCGGCCTCCAGCCCCGGGGCCGCACGGGCCACCAGCCGGTCCACCAGGACGCCGGCGGGCAGCTGTTCGCCGCTGACGGGGTCCAGCCCCCAGCCGGTCAGGCCCTGGGAGGCGGCGAGTTCGTGGGCGCAGCGCAGCAGCCGGTTCGGCGCGCGCGGCGGCGGCCGCTCCTCGGCGCCCTCCGCCCGCAGGCTCTGCGCGAGCCCGCGGACCAGCGCCGCGACGAGGACCACGGTGTCCAGGTCGGCGTTGGAGTCGGGGACGCGGATCTCCAGGGTGGGCACGTGCTCGGAAGGGCGGGCGTACCAGTAGACCATCCGGCGGTCCATCAGGACCCGGCGTGCGACGAGGGCGCCCACGCGGGCCTCGTACTGGTTCTCGCGCAGCACGGGGGCCGGGCCGACGGTGGGCCAGCGGGCGAAGGTCTTGAACCGCCAGCTCTCGAAGCCGGTGTCCCGGCCCAGGCAGAAGGGCGAATTGCCGGTGAGCGACTGCAGGACCGGCAGCCAGGGCCGCATGTGGTTCGCCAGGGCCAGGGCGCAGGCCCGGTCGATGCTGCCGACGTGGACGTGGCAGCCACAGACCAGGCCGTCGTACTCGCCGACGTACGCGGCGAACTTCCGGGCCATCCGCCGGTAGCGGTCGGTGTCCGTCACGGTCAGGGGCTGGACCGGCGGCACCACCGGCGTCCCCGTCGCCACCAGGCGGCAGCCTGACGCCCCGGCCGCCGCGACGGCGGCGCGCCGCAGCCGGGCCAGCTCGGCCCGCAGCGCGTCCGTGGCGGCCACCGGCTCCGTGCACACCTCCACCTGGGCGGTGAAGAACTCCGCCTGCACCTGCGGGCCGAGTTCCGCGGCAGCCGCGGCGATCACCGAGGGAGCGCGGTCCGCGGGCCGCCGGCTGACGCCGTCCACCAGCAGGAACTCCTCTTCCACTCCCATCGTGAGCAGGGTCATGGCGGCTCCTCGGGCTGACCGCTGCGCCTACCCCTGCCTCTGCCCGTGCAGTCCTCGCGCGGGCAGGTCCCGCTCCTGCGGGCGCGTGGGGGCGCCGCCGCCGGGTAGACGCGGGGCGAAGCGCCAGCACCACCGGGGGGCGACTCCGGACCACTCGACTCCTCGCGGGAGGGAACCATGCCGCGCAGTTGGAGCAGCAAGAGGGAACGCCAGTACGAACACATCAAGGAGAGCGCCGAGGAACGGGGGCGAGAGCGAGGAGCGGGCCAAGGAGATCGCGGCCCGCACCGTGAACAAGGAAAGGGCGCGCGCCGGCGAGTCGGAGACGGCGAGCAGGACGTCCCTGGAGGACATCTCCTCCTCCCGGCGCGGCGGACTGCGCTCCCACAGCGGCGCGCAGGGGCCCACGTACGACCAGCTGTACGAGGAGGCCAGGCGCCGCAACGTCCACGGCCGCTCGGACATGAACAAGGCCGAGCTGAAGAAGGCCCTGGGCGAGGAATGACCGGGGAATGACCGGGGGACGAGCGGGGGCCGGGCGGCCCGGCGGCACCGGCGCAGGTTTCGGCCCGGCACCAGCGGCAAGGCGCCGGGCATGGTGCACATCGGATACACAATGATGACCGAGCAGGCCGGCCCCCGGGACCTCGTGGACCACGTGGTGGGCGCCGAGCGGGCGGGGTTCGACTTCTCCGTCATCTCGGACCACTACTTCCCCTGGCTGGAGACCCAGGGACACGCGCCCTACGCCTGGAGCGTGCTGGGCGCCGCCGCGCAGGCCACCACCCGCATCCCGCTCATGACGTACGTGACCTGCCCGACCTTCCGCTACCACCCCGCGGTGGTCGCGCAGAAGGCCGCCACGATGCAGCTCCTGTCCGGCGGGCGCTTCCGGCTGGGCCTCGGCTCCGGTGAGAACCTCAACGAGCACGTCATCGGGGCCGGATGGCCCGCCGCGCCCGTCCGCCTGGAGATGCTCGAGGAAGCCGTGGAGATCGTGCGCGCCCTCTTCGAAGGCGGCCCCGTCAGCCACCACGGCACCCACTTCGACGTGGACAACGCCCGGCTCTGGGACCTCCCCGAGGAGCCGCCGCCGATCGGCATCGCCGCTTCCGGGCCCCGTTCCTGCGAGATCGCCGGGCGGTACGGCGACCTCCTCGTGGCCGTCGAGCCCGACCGCGGGCTCGTGGAGTCCTTCGCCGCCCACGGCGGCTCCGGCAAGCCCTGCACGGGTCAGCTCGCCCTCTGCTACGACACCGACCGGGACGCCGCCCTGGCGCGCGCCCACGACCAGTTCCGCTGGTCCGCGGGCGGCTGGGAGGTCAACGCGGAGCTGCCCGGCCCGGCCGGCTTCGCCGCGGCCACGCAGCACACCCGCCCCGAGGACCTCACGGACGCCATCCCCTGCGGGGACGACGTGGACGCCGTCGTCGAGGCCGTACGCGCCTACAGCGACGCCGGGTTCACGGAGGTCGCCCTCGTCCAGATCGGCGGGGACCGGCAGGAGCCGTTCCTCGACTGGGCCGAGGCCAAGCTGCTGCCCGCCCTGCGGGAGCTGTGAGCCGGCCCCGGCCGCCCGGGCCCCGACCCTGCCCCTGCAACCGTGCCCCTGCCCCCGGCCGGCCGTCCCGGTCAGGGCAGGGGCACGCGCAGCGCGGAGGCGTCCCGTTGCCAGGCCGTCTCGATGTGCGCGGCGAGCCGGTCCTCCAGCAGCAGCGTCGCCGCGCAGCCGAAGGCCACGTCGGCCTCCAGCCCCGGTTCGTCGGCGAGCAGCCCCCCGATGACCTCGCGGCGCACCACCTGCTCGTGGACGGCGTCGGCCTCGACGTGCTCGGCGTAGAAGTGCTCGGCGGCCGGGCCCGCGCCCAGGCGCCGCATCGCGCGGACCATCCGGCGGGATCCCGGCGAGGAGGTCACCTCCACGCAGGCGAAGTGCCCCACCAGCGCCCCGCGCAGAGCCCGGTGCAAACCGAGCAGGGACATCAGGTTCACGGTGGCCAGCACGGGCGCCGGGGCGTGCTCCAGGTACGTGCCGTACGCGGGGTCGAGCCCGAGGTCGGCCATGAGCTCGGCGAAGAGGCGGGAGTGGACGGCCTCGGCGCGGCCCGCGCCGAACTCGTCGTACTCGACGGCGACCATCCCGGCCTTGGCGCGGCCGGAGAGGCGCGGGACGACCCACAGGTGCGGGTCGGCCTCCTTGAGGTGGTAGAGGGAGCGCAGGGCGGCGTACTCGCGCATCTGCCAGAGCTCGCCCCGCTCCTCGAGGTAGTGGCTGATGCTGTGGGCAGGTGCGACGGGCTCGGTGAGCAGCGGGCCGAAGGCCTCCTCGACCCGGCGCGGCGCGTCCCGGAGCTCGGACCGCAGGGCGCGCAGCATCGCGCCCTCCAGACCGCGGCGCAGGCGCAGCAGGTCCGGGTCCCATTCCCGCTCGTCGTCGACCTCGTCGAGGCCGCGGTAGTGCAGCTCGTACAGCAGGTAGAGGGCGAGTTGGAGGTCCTCGCCCCAGGGGTCGGCGCGATCGAGGGCCGCCGGGGGGCACACGGGCAGCCGCCCGGTGCGCAGCGCGTCCAGCAGGGCCTGCGAGAGCACGCCGCGCGCCGGGACCAGGCCGGGGCGGTCGGGGTCGGTCACGGGTCACTCCTGTCGTCGGGCGCCTTCGCCTCGGGGCCGTCGGGCGCGGCGGGGGCCGGGTCGGCGGCCGGCGCCTGCGGTGCCGGAGCCGCCGCGTCCCGGCGGCGCGGGCGGTGGCTGGTGTCGCACCAGGGCGGGGTGCGGCTGCGGCGGCAGGTGCACAGGGCGACCACGAAGCGGTCCGAGCGGGCGACCGTACCGTCCTCCAGCACCACTTCTACCGGGCCTTCGACGAGCACCGGGCCGTGCGGGTCCACCGTCACCCGACGGGCCGGCCCGGACGGGCCCGGGGCGGGGTCGGGTGCGGGGTCGGGCTCACGGGCAGCAGGCACGGATGATCACCAGCTCCTCCCAGGCATCGCCCGCGTGGGCCAGGCCCCGGCTCTCCAGCCAGGCCCGGCGTGAGCGGAGGACCGGCCCCCACGGCACGGCCGCCCGCAGCACGATCCGTGCGGAGAGGCCGGCCCGCTCCAGGTTGCGCACCGTGGTCTGCGGCCCGCACATGCCCGAGTGGACCAGCAGCAGGACGCCTCCGGGGCGCAGCAGCGCCGCGGCGAGGTCGCAGATCCGGTCGATGACCAGGCGCCCGGTCGGGCCGGCGTCCCAGGCGCGGGCGGGGCCGCGGGCCGGCGTCCCGGGCTCGGGGGAGGGGACGTAGGGCGGGTTGGCCAGGACGAGGTCGAAGCGCTGGCCGCGGGTGCGCGCGGCGAAGTCCCCGTGCAGCACCCGCAGCGGCAGCCGCCGCCGCAGCGCGTTCACGTACGCGGCGAGGACCGCCGCCCAGGAGACGTCGACCCCGGTGACCCGGGCGCCCCGGTCCGCGGCGCGCAGGGCCAGGGCCCCGGTCCCGGTGCCGATCTCCATCACGGCCGTGCCCGGCGCGAGCTCCTCCCGGTCCAGGGCCGCCGCCAGCAGCCGGGTGTCCGCCTGCGGGCGGTACACCCCGGGCGGGGCGAACAGCCGGGGCGTCGGGGCGCGCCGCGGGCTCGGCGCGGTTCTGGGCATCGGGTCTTCCTTCCTGGCTCCGGATGCGGGTCCGGACGCGGATGCGGAACGGTGGCGGATGCGGACGGTTGCGGATGCGGCCGTGCGGTGCCGGCCGGTCGCCTTCTCTCCGCGGCTACCCGGAACCCGCGGCGCTACCCGCCGCGGCGGGCCGGCGGTGCGGGGTGAGGTGGTACACGGCGAAGGCCCGGCCGATGACGGGCATGGCGACGTTGCGGACCGGGATGCCGCCGCCGGTCATGCCGTGCTCGGTTCCGAGGTGGGCGTGGCCGTGCACCGCCAGGTCGGCGCCCTCGGCGTCCATGGCCTCCGCCAGCAGGTAGCTGCCGAGGAAGGGGAAGATCTCCGACGGCTCTCCCGCGAGGGTGTCCGGGACCGGCGCGTAGTGGGTGAGCGCGATCCGCAGCGTGCTGCCGGACGCGCCCAGCCCGCCCAGGGCCCGGCCGAGGCCCTCCGCACAGGAGCGGGTGTACCGGATGAACGCCTTCATCTCCGGTTCGCCGAACTCGCTGCCGCTGCGCCCGGCGAAGCCGCCGCAGAAGCCCTTCGTGCCGGCGATGCCGACCCGCGCCCCGTCGAGGTCGAGCAGGACGCCGTCGCCTTCCAGGACGTGCACGCCCGCCGCGCACAGCTCCTCGGTGACGGCCTCCTCCTCCCCGCTCTGGTAGTCGTGGTTGCCGAGCACCGCGACCACGGGCACCGGCAGGCCGGCCACCTCGGCCGCCACCACCCGGGCCTCGCTGCGCGTGCCGTGCCGGGTCAGGTCGCCGGCCAGGAGCAGCAGGTCGGCGCATGTGCCGAGGGTGTCGAAGGCGGGCCGCAGCGTCCCGGCGCTCTCGGGCCCGAGGTGGATGTCTCCGACGGCTGCGACACGGGTCATGACAGCTCCTCCACGTGGTCGGGGGGCTCGGGACGGCACACGGAGACGTCCTCGTACCAGTCGAAGCCGGCCAGTTCCTCGCGGGCCAGCCGCAGCACGGCCGCCCGGGTGCCCTCGTCGGTGACGCAGCCGCGCAGGACGGCCCGGGACCCGTGCATCTCGATCTGCACGCTCAGCTCGGCGGCCTCCTCGCGGGCGAGCCGGTCGCGCAGGTGCTCGATGCGGTATTCGATGATGTCGGCCGTGTTCATGGTCGGTGCTCCGTCCTGTCCGGGTCCGGGCGGTCGATGACGTGGAGCCTGTCGAGCAGGTGGAGGAAGGCGTCGGCCAGCGGCGCATCGCGGTGGTCGCGGTCGAGCCGGGCCCAGTCGATCTGCTCGCGCAGCATGCGCGCCATCGGCAGCAGGTCGCCGAAGTCGCAGTAGTGCTCGCACAGGGCGGCGAGGCGGCTGTCCATCAGGTCGGTGGGGGAGAGCACCGGCATCCACACCGAGTCCACCGCCTTGACGGTGGCGCGCTGCAGGAGGGCGGTGCTGACCGGGCGCCGGGCCAGCTCGAAGATCAGGTCGATCTCCTCGCCGCCCGAGCGCCCCTTGACCAGCCAGTCCTCGGGGGCGCGGCGCATGGTGATGCCGCCGTCCTCGAGGGCCTTGATCGCTTCGTCGGCGTCCTCGGGGCGCACGCAGAAGTCGGTGTCGTGCTGGAAGCTCGCGGGCAGTCCGTGGGCGAAGGCGGCCACGCTGCCCGCCAGGGCGAAAGGGGTGCCCGGACCGCTTGAGCAGTGCGGCCACCTGCTTCGTGGTCTCCAGGATCGCCTGTGTGTGGTCCTTGGGCAGCGGTTCCTGGGGCGGCTCGGCGGGTTCCAGTTCCCGCGGGGCCCGCAGCTCGCCGGGGTAGCGGGGGTCACGGTCGTTCGGACGGGTCATGGAGTGCCTCACGGGGGTGACGCGGTCGCGGGTGGTGCTCAGGGGCCGGGGACGATGACCATGCCGCTGCGCGGCCGCGTCGGCATGCGGTGCAGCGGGATCCGCAGGTCCTGGCCTTCCGGGACGGTCCAGGAGCGCCGGGCGAGGTCCGCGGCGAGCGCCGAGACGAGCGCGACGGTGATGTCCTCGCCGGGACAGCGGTGCCCGCTGCGCGCATCCCCGCCGCCCTGGGCGACCAGGACGTCGGGCTCGGGCGGCCGGCCGTCGAACCGGGCCGGGTCGAACCGCTCGGGGGCCTCCCACAGGGCCGGGTCGTGGTTCTGGCCGTACACGTCGAGCAGGACCAGGCTGCCGGCCGGGATCCGCTCACCGCCCAGGACCAGGTCGGTGGCGGCCTTGCCGCCGACGAACGGTGCGAACGGGTAGAACCGGCGGACCTCCTGGGCGAAGGCGCGGGCCCGCCCACCGCCGTCCTCCCGCAGCGCGGCGGCCTCCTCGGGCCACCGGTGCAGTGCGTGGGCGGCGAAGGCCGCGAACCAGGCCACGGCCACGGTGGGCCGCACGACGTTCAGCAACTCGACGGCCGCGGTGTGCGCGTCGAGGAGGGACCCGTCGGCATCGCGGTGCCGGGCCACGGCCTCCAGGACCGACGGGGGACGGGCCGGCAGCCCGGAAGGCGACGCCGCCCGGGCGGCGGACGCGGGCTGGGCGGCGTCCGCCGCCCGGGCCCGTTGGACCAGGCGCGCGAACAGCTTCTCCTGGCGCCGTCGCGCCCGGCGCGCCCGCCAGTGCCGGGGCCCGGGGGTGCCCCAGCCGTCGACCATCGCGACGCAGTCGCGGGCCGTGCGCCGCATGTCCCGCTCGGACAGCGGCAGGCCGGCCCAGCCGCACACCGCGCGGGCCAGGACCCGGCTCGCCGCCTCGAACACGCACAGCTCCCGCCCCCGGGACCGGGCCAGCTCGCGGCGCCACAGGGTGAGCACCCGCTCGCCGAGGGCCGCCACGCGCTCCGGATCCATCAGCAGGCCGGTGAACAGGGCCTTGCGGGTGCGGTGCGCGGCGCCGTCGAGGGTGTGCACCGGGCCGCGCCCGAACAGGGTGTCCTGGACCGGCCCCGGCACGGCCGTGCGCCGCCGGATGTGCTCCTCGTCGTAGAAGAACCCGACCGCGTCGGGCCCGGACAGGACGTAGGCACGGCGGCCGAGGAGCCGTACCCGGACCGGATCGCCGCCGGGGCTCCGCCCGCGGCCGGGCCGCCACGCGTAGCCGCGGGTGAGCAGGGCCAGGGTGCTGTCGGGGAAGGAGTTCATGATGCGCGGCTACCCGCCTTCTCCGCCGGTATCCCCGTCCGGTGGTCCCGGGGGTCGTGCGGCGGTGCGGGGCGGGCAGCCGGTGCGGTGCGCATCGTCAGTAGTAGTGCTTCCGGCCTCCGACGGCGTGCCCCATGGCGCCCAGCACCCACAGGATGAGGCCGATCACGAGAAGGATCACGCCGATCGTCCAGAGGATCGAGATCCCGAAGACGAAGCCGAGGATGAGCAGAATAAGCCCCAGGATGATCATGGGTACCTCCAGGTCCCTGTCGAACGGGGGAACCTGGTGCGTCTACCACGTACGCGGCTTCTCATGCCTGTGAGTCAGGGTGCGCTTCGCCGGCGGGCATGGGTGTCCCCATCCGGGGTAGCCGCCAGGCGATCGGTAACCCCCGAGCGTCAGGAGTCCGCCATGGGCAAGCTGAAGGGCAAGGCCGAACAGGCCAAGGGCAAGACCAAGGAAGAGATCGGCTCCATGACCGACGACAAGAGCATGGAGATGAAGGGCAAGGCCGAGAAGACCAAGGGGCGCGTCAAGGAGTCCGCGTCGGACACCGCGGCCCACATGAGGAAGATCGGCGACAAGAAGCGCTGATCGGTTCGGCTCGGCGCGGCGGGCACGGCGCAGCGGGTCTGCGCCGTGCCCGCCGTCGCATGTCCGCCCGAGGCCGTCCGCCGTCCGCCGTCCCCCGTCCCCCGTCCGGCGGTGTTTTCGGCGGGTGGGCGCATGACGGCGGGGCCCCGGGGCAGGCGCCCGTCATGAGCGTCCGGGCGAACGTCCCGGACCCGCAGCCCACAGGAGGTAGGCACACCATGGGACACGGAGGAGACGTGGTGCGCGAGCTCACCGCCGACCACGACGAGGTCAGGGACTTCTTCGCCCGGCTCGCGACGGAGAAGGACCCGGGCCGGTGCCGCGAGATCGCCGACCAGCTGACCATCGAACTCGTCCGCCACTCCGTCGCGGAGGAGCAGTACCTCTATCCGGCCGTCCGCGAACACCTGGACGGCGGCGACCTCATCGCCGACAAGGAGATCGCGGACCACTCCCGTGTCGAGGAGATGCTGAAGCAGCTGGAGGAACTGGACCCCGCCGGAGCCGGCTTCACCGCATGTGTGAACGACCTGCGCACCGAGGTCCTCGCCCACATCAAGGACGAGGAGGAGAACCTCTTCCCGACCCTGCAGCACAACTGCCCGCAGGAGGCGCTGGACGACCTCGGCGACCGCATCCGGCGGGCCAAGAAGCTGGCCCCGACCCGGCCCCACCCGGGCAGCCCCTCCACACCTCCCGCGAACAAGCTCCTCGGTCCGGGCCTCGGCCTGGTGGACCGGGCCCGCGACCTGATCAGCGGGCGCGGCAAGGGGTCCTGACCGTGCCGCGCGCCACCGGGACACGGCCCGGCGGCGACACGTCGGCCGCCGACGGGTACGACGCCCGTCCCTTCCTGCCGGTGCGCGGCGGTCTCTCCGCGCACCGGCAGGCCGCGGCCGGCTGTCGCGGCTGTCCGCTGTACGAGGGCACGACGGGAACCGTCTTCGGCGCCGGAGACGCCTCGGCCCGGCTGATGCTGGTCGGCGAGCAACCGGGTGACCAGGAGGACCGCCGGGGCGAGCCCTTCGTCGGGCCGGCCGGGAGCCTGCTGCGGCGGGCCCTGGACGATGCCGGCCTGGACATCGACGCGGCCTACGTCACGAACGCCGTCAAGCACTTCAAGTTCGTCCGGCCGTCCGGTGGCGGCAAGCGGCGCATCCACAAGCAGCCCACCCTGCGCGAACTGTCCGCCTGCCGGCCCTGGCTGGCCGCCGAGCTGCGGCTGGTGGACCCGGACCTCGTGGTCGCCCTGGGGGCGACCGCGGGCCGGGCGCTGTGGGGCAGCGGCTTCCGGGTGGGCGAGCGGCGGGGCCTGCTGGTCCCGCTGCCGACGCTCGACGACGGGGCCCTGCACGGGCAGGGCCTGGCCACGATCCACCCCTCGGCCGTGCTGCGGGGCGAGGACCGCGAGGCCCTGTACCAGGGCCTCGTCTCGGACCTCCGCACAGCCGCCCGAGCCCTGGGCTGACCGCAGGTGATCAGCGGCGGGCGGTGGAGGCGGGGGCGCCGGCGCCGGCGAGGGGCGGGGTGTCGAGGCCGGCGCCCTCGCGCAGCCCCTCCAGGAACTCCCCGATCGCTTCGGTGGCCGAACGGACCGGCTCCCAGCCGAGTTCCGTGCGGGCGCGCCCGGCATCCAGCAGCGGCAGCCTCAGCACCGCGTCGAGCAGCCCCGGCGCCGCCGGTGCGAGGTGCATCCGCCAGGCGGCGGCCAGCGCGGCGCGGGCGGCGCCGGCCGGCAGCGGCACCGTACGGGCGTGCAGCAGGCGGGCGACGGCGGCGGTGTCCAGGACCGGGTCGGAGACCAGGTTGAACGGCCCGTGGACCGGCCGCAGCACCGCCGCGCGGTAGGCCTCGGCGGCATCGTCGGTGTGCACCGCCTGGAAGCGGAGCCCGGTCACGGCGGGCAGCGCCGGGACGAATCCGGGCCGCACCAGCTTCCACGGCAGCAGCGGACCGGCGAAGATCCGCCGCTGCTCGGACGCCGACGCCCGCTTGAACAGGAAGGCGGGCCGCATCAGCACCACCCGCAGCTCCGGGTGGCTGAGCCGGAAGCCGTCGAGGTAGCGCTCCAGGTAGGCCTTCTCCCGGGTGTACGCCGCGCCGGGCCAGCCGTGCGTGGGCCAGGACTCGTCCACGGGGCGACCGTCCTGCGGCCCCGGCGAGTAGGCGCCGACCGACGAGGCGTACACCAGGGTGCGCACCCCGGTGCGGGCGCACGCCTCGAAGACGCGGATGCTGCCCAGCACGTTGGTGCGCCAGGTCTCCACGGGGTCGTGGGTGGGCTGGAACTTCCACGCGAGGTGGACGACGGCGTCCGCTCCGGCGAGGACCGCGTCGAGGTCGGCGCGGCCGGGCTCGACGTCGGCGGCCGCCCAGCGCACGCCGGGGACCTCGTCACGGGGGACGCGGCGGGCGACGCCGAGGACGTCCGAGACGGCGGGGTCCGCGGCCAGGGCGCGCACCACGCTGGTGCCCACGTTGCCGGTGGCTCCGGTGACGACGACCCTCATGACGCCCACCCGGCCTTCCGGTGGGAGGGGCGCCGGTGGTGGTGCCGCCCGTGGCGCTCGCCGGCCTGCCGCGCCCGTACGGACACCTCGGGGCCGGCAGAAAAAGCGCGCTCGGCGGCCGCGACGCGCAGCCGCTCCAGCACCCCGATCTGCCGTGCGGCGCGGAACAGCAGGCGGTCGAGGACCGCCTCGTCGATGTGGTGCTCGGCCAGCCGGTCGTCGGTGCGGGCGATGCCCTGCAGGCAGCGCCACATCACGAGCTTGCCCTCCACGCCCAGGCGCAGGGCCTCCAGCTCGAGGACGTCGCTGAGCGGGGAGCGGGACAGGATCCGGCCGTTCAGCTTCAGCCGGCCGGCCTTCTCGGCGAGCGAGGCGGCCAGGGACCGGGCCGTCATGACGGGCACGTCGAGGGCCGTCATGACCTCGCGCAGGCTGTCGCGGTCCTCTGCGATCTCCTGGGCGAGTGCGGCCAGCGGCGCTTCCGAGGGCGTGCCGCGGTGGGCGCGGGACATGCGCCGGGAGAGGGCGACGCCGGCCGTCGCGCCCCCGAGGTGGTCGTTGAGGTAGATGCCGAGGAGGCGCTCCGGGTCGGGGGAGGACCGGGAGCGGTCGAGGTCGGGGGTCATGTCACAGCTCCGCTCGTGTGGCTTGCCTTGACTTGCCTTGTGCTGCCGTGCCTTGTCTTGCGTTGCCTTGCCGTGCCTTGCCGTGCCGTTGTTTTCGGGGGTGCCGCGCCGTGCTGCCGGTTCAGGCGCCCACCTCGGCGAAGGGGCCGGTGCCGAGGCCGGCGAGGAGGTCCGCCGGGTCCTGCCGTACGCAGTGGGCGCCGGCCGCCTCCAGGTCCGCCGAGGGGATGCCGCCGCAGAGCAGCCCGACACAGGCCACGTCCGCGTTCCGGCCGGCCCGCATGTCCCAGACGCTGTCGCCGACGTACACCGCCCTGTCGGGCGCGGTGCCGGCGAGCTCGAGGGCCTGGTGGACGGGTTCCGGGTGCGGCTTGCCGTGGTCGACGTCGTCCGCGCTGGTGGTGGCGTGGATCGCGTCGTCGGCGTCGATGGCCCGCAGCAGTGCCGACAGCTCCGCTCCCGAGGCCGAGGTCACCAGCACGACGCGCCAGCCCTCGGCGGCGAGCGCGCGCAGGAGGTCACCGGCGCGGGGCGTGGTGGTGATGCGGTCGAAGTACGTCGCGTAGAGCACGTCGTGGGCGGTGTTGATCCGCTCTGCCTCGGCCTCGTCGCGCTCCGGCCCCAGCAGGTGCGCCAGCAGGTCCCGTCCCGGCAGGCCCAGGGCGTGGTGCACGGCGTGCATGGGGATGCGGTGTCCGGCCTGGCGCAGGGCCTCCCACCAGGAGGTCACGTGCAGGGCGTTGGTGTCGGTGAGCGTGCCGTCGACGTCGAAGAGGGCCGCGCGGGCGGAGGGGTCGGGGGTACGGGAGCGCGCGCCGGACTGCGGAACGTTCATACGACTTCTCCGATCCGGTCGTCGTGGCGGGGGCGGGCCGCAGCCCGCACTTCTCCTGCCGCCTGCCCCGCGCGTTCCACATAAAACGGTAAAAACGCTTCTCGGCGCCTGCAAGGTGTACGGGCCGTGTCCAGGGGCAGACGGGGCGTACCGAGGCCCGCGGGGTCGGGCGAACCGAGAAAGGAGCTGTTTCTCCCATGGACGGCAATGTCTGGGCCTACCGCGTCATGGTCGGGCGCATCACCGACGTGGACCTGACCGGGTTCAAGGTGGAGGCCGCCGACGGCGGCATCGGCAAGGTGGACAAGCACTCCGACGAGGTGGGGGACGCCTATCTCGTGGTCGACACCGGCCCGTGGATCTTCGGCAAGCAGGTCCTCCTGCCCGCCGGGACCGTCACGGCCATCGACACGGAGGCGAAGGAGGTCCGTGTCGGCCTGACCAAGGAGCAGATCAAGAACGCGCCCCGGTACATACCGGAGGAGCTCCTGCATCCGGACCGGGAGTACCGCAGCCGCATCGGCGGCTACTACGGCATGATCCCGGGGCTCTGACGGGCCCCGCTGCCGCCCGGCGGGCGGAGCGCGGCCGGGCACCGGGCCTTGATCGGCGGATAGACTGAAAACCAACCTGCCGATCGGAGCTCGGGGCTCGTGTGAACAAGGCGACGACTCCCGGGGTCCCCCGGGTACTGCGGACGATGAACGACCGGGCCGCACTGGAGCTGCTGCTCGCCCACGGAGAGCTCTCCCGGGCCCAGATCGGCCGTCTGACGGGGCTGTCCAAGCCCACCGCCTCGCAGATGCTGGCCCGGCTGGAGGACGCCGGCCTGGTGGTGGAGAGCGGCACCTCCGCCGGCCACCGGGGGCCCGGCGCCGTCCTGTACACGGTCAACGGGGCGGCAGGGTACGCCGCCGGACTGGACGTCACCCCCGGCCTGATCACCGCGGCCGTCGCGGATCTGTCGGGCCGCACCCTGGGCACGTACGAACTGGCCCGACCGGAACGGCTCGGGCCCGAGGTCCGCCAGGTCGAGGCCGCCCTGGCCGGCGCCGCCCGCGCGGCGGGCCTCGCCCCGGAGGCGCTGAACCGGGTCGTCATCGGCACGCCCCTGGCCTTCGACCCGAAGGACGGCCGCCTGCGCTACCCCAGCCACCTCACCGGCTGGCGATCGCCCACGCTGGCCGCGGAGTTCGCCGAGGGGCTGCCGGTGCCGGTCCGGTGCGAGAACGACGTCAACCTCGTCGCCGTGGCCGAGCACCGCAGCGGAGCCGCCCGGGGCCGGGACGACTTCTTCCTGCTGTGGAACGAGGAGGGCATCGGCGGCGCGCTGGTGTTCGGCGGACGGCTCCACCGCGGCCGCAGCGGGGGCGCGGGCGAGGTCGGCTTCATGCCCGTGCCGGGTACGCCCCTGGTCCGCGACGTCGACGCGGCGCAGACCGGCGGCTACCAGGACCTCGCGGGCTGCCAGGCGGTGCCGCGGATCGCGGAGCGCCTCGGCCTCGACTACTGCGCGGACATCGAGGCCCTGCGGCCCCGGGGCGGCCGGCCGGCGCAGCACTCCGTGCTCCGGGTGGCCACCGCGGTGGTGGAGCATGCCGCGCGGGCCGAAGACGGGCCGTACCGGGCCCTGTTGGAGGAGTTCGCGGCCGGTGTCGCCACCGGCCTGGCCTCGATCACGGCCGTGCTCGACCCCGAACTGGTCGTGCTCTGCGGCGGTGTGATGCTCGCGGGCGGGGAGCCCCTGCGCGAACTCGTCGAGGCCGAGCTCGCCGGGCTCTCGGTGTGCCGTCCGCCCCTCGTCCTCGGCGAGATCCGCGAGCGGCCGGTGCTGCGGGGCGCCCTGGAGGAGGCCCTCACCGCCGTCCGCGACGAGGTGTTCGACACCTCGCGCTGATGCCGGGGACCCGGGCGGGGCCCTCAGCGGTGGTAGGCCGCGGCCTGGGCGAAGGGCGCCGCGTGGGCGGCCGGCGAGGCGAGCACCGCGACCCAGGAGCCGTCGGTGAACTCGATGTCCATGCGGCCCTTCTGGAGCATGCCCTTGGGGTTGGCGCGCAGCGCCGAGACCGCGGAGCGCGGTGCTTCCCAGTACTGCTTCATCACGGGCGTCGTCCGCCACAGCGGCGAGACGTCGGTGAGCGCGAACCACCGGCGGTCGGTGACGGCGAGGACGCCCGTCACCGAGCCGCGGGCGCTCGCGCGGCTGACGACGAAGCGGCCGGCGGCGCTCTGCCAGCCGCCCTCCATGCTCCTGCCGTGCACCAGCCGGCTGCCGAGGTCGTCGACGGCGTCCGGTGCGCGGTCGAGGGCGCTCGCCGCGGCGGCGGGCCTGGAGTGCCGGGGGTCGAGCTGGGACTTGACCAACTCCCGCAGCGGGCGGGGGACCCTGGCCTCGATCCGCCGGCCGAGCGAGGAGGGCTCCGGCGGGGCGATGAGCGACTCGGGCGGGTACGGTACGCCCGGGCCGAGTTCATAGGCGCAGGCGGCGATGAGCCGCTCGTGCTGGTGCAGGAAGGGGTGTGCCTGTTCGCGCGCCTGCTGGTTCAACGCGTGCGCTCCTGTTCCGTGGTTGTGCTGACGAGCCGGTTGGTCACCTCCGGCCCGAAGATCAAGTTACCCGGGAGGAAGGGGGCGTTCCGCACGGGGTGCCCGTCGGGCGAAGGGGCTTCCGGTACGCCGCCGGTCCCCCCTCCGACCGGCCCGCACACCGGTTTCGGCCAGATCCGCCGTCGCCAACCGGCCCGCTGTGTCCGGATCATGACCTGCTGTCAAGACCCGTGCGCCGAAGGCGCTAGGATTCCGGGCCGTTGTCATATGATCATTCGCTTTCGATCGTTTGAGGGTTCTGATGGTTCGCGTGGGATCGTCGCCCGGAAGTCCAGGGCCCACCTCACCCGCCCTATGGGCGCTGCCCCCGCTGGTGACCGCCGTCGCTGCGGCCGTCGCCGTGGCAGTGGTGTCCGCACCCGCCCGCACTCCCGTGGCGTGGGTGGGGGCGCTCGCCTTCGTGGCGGTCGCCCTCGCCTGTGGTGAGGCCGCCCGGCGCGGCAAGGCCGTGGTCCTCCTGCGCGCCGCGGTCGCCGCGCAGGAGGCGGCGCTGTACCGGCAGCAGACCGAGACCGTACGCCTCGCCCAGGAGCTGCTCCCCGACGTCGTGGAGCGCCTGCGCAAGGGCGAGTTCCCCGAGGAGGTGCTCTCCTCCCTCGAAGAGCCCGGAACGCACGGTCCCGGCCTGACCCCCGAGTTCCGCGCCGCCCACCGTGCCGTGCTGCGCTCCGTCCTCGAAGCCGTCGTCGCGGAGGAGGACCTGCGTGACTCCGCCCAGCGCGCCTTCGTCAACATCGCCCGTCGTGTTCAGGCCATCGTCCACCAGCAGGCGCAGGAGCTGCGCGAGATGGAGGACCGCCACGGCCGCAGCCCCGAGGTCTTCGGCGACCTGCTGCGCCTGGACCACGGCACCGCGCTCATCGGCCGCCTCGCCGACTCCATCGCCGTCCTCGGCGGCGCCCGGCCCGGCCGCCAGTGGTCCAAGGCCGTCCCGCTGTACAGCGTGCTGCGCGGCGCGATGTCGCGGATCATCGACTACCAGCGCGTCGAGCTCCACTCGGTCTCGCAGGTCGCCGTCGTCGGCCCGGCCGTCGAACCGCTGATCCACGCCCTGGCCGAGCTCCTCGACAACGCCACCCGCTACTCGCCGCCGCAGACCAAGGTCCACCTGACCGCCGTCGACGTGAACTCGGGCATCGCCGTAGAGATCGAGGACGGCGGCGTGAGCATGAGCGAGGAGGCCCGCAAGCGGGCCGAACGGATGCTCCGCCAGGCGCAGGAGGGCATCGACCTCACCGACCTCGGCGAGACGCCGCGCCTCGGCCTCGCGGTCGTCGGCCGGCTCTCCCAGGCCTACGACTTCCAGGTCTCCCTGCGCTCGTCCGCGTACGGCGGTGTGCGCGCCGTCCTGGTGATCCCGCAGGCCCTGATCACCACGGTCTCCGCGGCCACCGGTGTCGCCCACGGCATCGGCACCGCCTCCGGCCCCCGGGCCGCCCTCCCGCCGGCCCCCGAGCGCCCGGCCCCGCCGGCCGGGTCCTCCGCCGCCGGGACCTCCGCCGCCGGGGCGGCCGACGCCCCGCCGCAGCCGGCCCGGCCGGTCACCGGCCCGCATCACTGGTCCGACGCAGACGACGTACCCGTGGTCACCGAGCGGACCGCCACCGGCCTCCCGCAGCGCCGCCGTCGGGCCCGCGTCGCCGCGCCCGACCTGCCCGGCGGCACCGCCGGCCCGGCACCCGTCCCGGCCACCGCCGCCCGGGACGGCGCGGCGCCCGACCCCGAACCGCAGCCCGAGGTCCAGCCCGGGATGTGGCTGGCCGCCTTCCAGGGCGGCCTGACCGGGGAGAGCAGCAGCAGGACCGCCGCGAGCCGCAGCGGCGCAGCAAGCCAGCACACAGACGCCTCGCCGACCGCGGCGAGCAAGGGGGAACAGCCGTGAGTCAGCAGCAGACCAACCTGGCCAACATGGACTGGATGCTCAAGGACCTGGCCGAGAGCGTCCCGCAGACCCGCCACGTCATCGTCCTGTCCGCCGACGGACTGCGCATGGCCCAGTACGGCGCGGAGACCGACACCGCCGACCGGCTCGCCGCCGCCTGCGCCGGACTGCAGAGCCTCGCCGGCGCCGTCGCCGCAGAACTCCCGCACAGC
Organism: Streptomyces sp. NPDC046866; assembly: GCF_040704625.1. Taxonomy (NCBI): domain Bacteria; kingdom Bacillati; phylum Actinomycetota; class Actinomycetes; order Kitasatosporales; family Streptomycetaceae; genus Streptomyces; species Streptomyces sp. NPDC046866. The sequence goes on along the minus strand of NZ_JBEYXN010000002.1, from coordinate 285,563 downwards.
AGCGGGCGGATGCGGCTGGTCGTCATCGAGATGGACGGCGGCTTCTTCTACCTGATGGCCGCCGGCTCCGGCGCCTACCTCGCCGTCCTCGCCGACGAGGGCGTGGACGCCGGCCTCATGGGCCAGCGCATGCGCGACCTCGTCGCCCGGATCGGAGAGCACCTCAGCAGCCCGCCGCGGCTCGACGGGCCCTCCGCGTGAGCAACCCGGGCCGGGACTGGGAGGACGGCACACCGGAGCGGCTGTACGTGATCACCGGCGGGCGCAGCGGGGCCTCGAACCCCGCCACGCTCGACCTGGTCACCCTGATCGTCGCCAAGTCGGGGCCCAGGCCCGGGATGCAGCCGGAGCACGCGGCGATCATGCGCCTGTGCCACTCGCCGCTGTCGGTGGCCGAGATCTCCGCGTACCTCGGCCTGCCGGTGAGCGTGGTCACCGTACTCCTCGGCGACCTGCTCACCGCCGGCCACGTGCTCTCCCGCCCGCCCGTCGCCCCCGCCAAACTCCCCGACCTGGCACTGATAGAGGCAGTCATCGATGGACTTCGAAAGCTCTGAGCCGCCCCCGGCCCCCCACCGCGGGCCCCTCCCGGCCGGGCCGCGGCGCGAGGACGCGCTGCCGGCCACGGCCGCCGCCGCCGTCAAGGTGGTGATCGTGGGCGGCTTCGGCGTCGGCAAGACGACCCTGGTCGGCTCCGTGAGCGAGATCCGGCCGCTGACCACCGAGGAGACGATGACCCAGGCCGGCGTCGGCGTCGACGACACCGCCGGCGTGGAGCGCAAGACCTCCACCACCGTGGCCATGGACTTCGGCCGCATCAGCATCAACGAAGAACTGGTGCTCTACCTCTTCGGCACCCCCGGCCAGGAGCGCTTCTGGTTCCTGTGGCGGGGCCTGTTCGAGGGCGCGCTCGGCGCCGTCGTCCTGGTCGACACCCGCCGCCTGGAGGTCAGCTTCGACGTGATCGGCCGACTGGAGGAGCGCGGGGTGCCGTTCGTCGTCGCCGTCAACTCCTTCCCCGACGCGCCCGAACACCCCCTGGAGGACCTCCGCCAGGCCCTCGACCTGCCCGCGTCCGTCCCCCTGGTCGTCTGCGACGCCCGCCGCCGGGACTCCAGCCGTGACGTCCTGATGACGCTCATGCGCTACCTGCACTCCCTCGCGGTGACCCCGGAAGCCTTGTGAGCACCGGCGCACCCGGCCCCGGCCCCGCCCCGCCGCGAGGGGGCGGGGGAGCGGTGCCCCGTCCCTGCGGCCCGGCAGGGGCAGGCCGCACGGGGTGGCGGAGCGGGCGCGTCCGGCTGCCGGTCCGCGCGGCCTAGGATGTGAACATGAGTACGAACGCGGGGGAGTCCCGTCCCGACCTCACTGCGGAGCTCACCGGCGCGGAACTGCGCCGCTGGTACTGGACCCTGGCCGAACTGACCCTTCTCGCCCGGGCGATGGGGCTCTCCGCCGGCGGCGGCAAGGCCGCGCTGACCGACCGCCTGGCGGCCGCGCTCGACGGGCTCCCGCAGCCCGAGCCGCCCCGCCCGACACGCCGGCCCGCCGGGCGGCAGCTCGCCGCCCCCGTCGACGGCGCCACCGTCATCCCGCAGGGCCAGCGGTGCAGCCAGGTCCTCCGGGAGTTCTTCGTCCGCGAGATCGGCCCCGCCTTCCACTTCGACGCCGCCATGCGCGACTACATCGCCGACGGCGCCGGGCACACCCTCGCCGAGGCCGTCGCCCACTGGCACGCCACCCGCGCGCTGGCCGCCGAACCCCGGGAGGTCGGAGCCCAGTTCGAGTTCAACCGGTTCCTGCGCGACTGGCACGCCCGCCACCCGGACGGGGCCCGGGCCGAGGCCCTGGCCGCCTGGCAGGCCCACCGGGCCCGGCCGCGGCACTGAACCCGCCACCGCGGCACGTCGGTACGAGGGCGAGGTGGGCCCAGGCTCCGGGAGCGGGCCGCCGACGCTGACCGCCAGGCCCGGCCTGACCCCGCTCGCCGTGCCCGTGCGGCTCGGCAGGCAGTCCTGCCCGAGGGTGACCTGCAGCGAGAACGGCACGCGCAGGCCGGTGGCGGCCGGCGCAGCGCAGACGTGGCAGCAGGAGCGACGGCGGGCGCGGCCGCGGCGTAGGCCCGCCGGACGGCGGTGGCCCGCCCCGGCGCGACGCCGGCCGCCCGCCGAGCAGCGTGCCGGCCGCGGTGCCGCCGTACAGGGCGGCCAGGGCCGCCGCCCCGCCGGTGCCACCGCCGCCGCGTACAGGGCGAGGAAGCCGCTCAGCCCGACAAAGACGACGGACCGGAGGACCACCGCCACGGCCAGGCGTAGGAACGCGCCGACGGCCTCGGCCGCCGCCGGTTCAGCAGCACCCCCAGCACCGCCGGGAGCGCCGGCAGCAGCCAGGGCGCCGGCCACCAGCAGCGGCGCGCACGCGAAGCCGGCGGTGCCGCCGAGCGCGAACCAGCTCATCGGGGTGTGCCCGCCGCCGGGCGCCCCGGTGCGGACCGGGCGGGCCGCCGCCGGGTGGTACGCGGCCGCGCCCAGCCCGGACAGGGCCACCGCGGCCACGGTCGCCGCACAGCCCGCGTCCACGACCAGGGCGATGCCCGCGCCCGCGGCGGCCGTGCCCAGGGGGATAGCCAGGGCATCGGCCGTCGGCACGGCCCGGGACCGCCGTCACCCACCGCTGGGGCTGGTCCTCCGCGAGCGCCTTCGTCGACGTCTCCCGGCGGGCCTTCGGCCACAGCCCCGGCACGCACCCGCGCCCGCTTTCCGGCCCGGCGCCGTGACCCGAGCTCCTACGGACGTGCGTAGGCCAGCCGGACCACCCCGTTGCCGAAGGTCCGCGTGCCCTCCAGCCGCAGCGGCACCGGGCCGCCCCCGGGCGGGAACAGCGGCCTGCCGCCGCCGATGCGCACCGGGTGCACGTAGATCCGGTACGCGTCCACCAGGTCGTGCCGCAGGAACGCGGCGGCGATCCCGGCGCCGCCCAGGACCAGGTCCCCGCCGGGGCCCGCCTTGAGCGCGGCCACCTCCGCCGGCACGACGTCCCGCACCACCGTGGAGTTCCAGCCGACGTCCTGCGGGCCCAGGGTCCGCGAGTACACGTACTTCGGGGTCCGCCGCCAGATGTCCGCGAACTCGGCCACCGCACCGGCGTTCGCCGGGTCGGCGTCCGCCGTCGGCCAGTAGGCGGCCATCAGCTCGTACATGACCCGGCCGTGGAGGAAACCGCCGATGTCGGCGAGCTCCTCGTTGAAGTGCCGGTGCAGCTCCTCGTCGACGACATGCCAGTCGATCTGCCGCTCCGGCCCCTCGAAGTACCCGTCCAGGGACACCGACATCATCAGGACGATCTTTCGCACAGCGGCCCACCCTACCGATACTGGCTGCCGTGAAGAGCCACCACGCCACAGGCGCCGCCGACGACACCGTCCTGTTCCACACGACGGGACGCACGGGGACGATCACCCTCAACCGCCCCCGGGCCCTCAACGCCCTCACCCACCCCATGGTGCTGCGCATCGAGGAGGCCCTGCTCGCCTGGGCGTCCGACCCGGCCGTCGAGCGGATCCTCATCCGCGGCGCCGGCGACCGCGGCCTGTGCGCCGGCGGGGACATCCGCGCCATCCACGACGACGCCAAGGCGGGCACCTCCGCCTCCGCCGCGTTCTGGCGCGACGAATACCGGCTCAACGCCCTGATCGCCCGCTACCCCAAGCCGTACGTCGCCCTCATGGACGGCATCGTGATGGGCGGCGGCGTCGGCGTCTCCGCCCACGGCAGCGTCCGCATCGTCACCGAGCGCTCCCGCATCGCCATGCCGGAGACCGGCATCGGCTTCGTCCCCGACGTCGGCGGCACCCACCTCCTCGGCCGGGCCCCCGGCCTGCTCGGCACCCACCTCGCCCTCACCGGCTCGGCCGTGGGCGCAGCCGACGCACTGCTGTGCGGGCTCGCCGACCACTTCGTACCCGCCGCCCTGCTCCCCGAGCTGGCCGACGCCCTCGCCGAGGAGCCGGCGCACGAGGTGCTCCCGCGGTACGCCGCCACCCCCGCCCCCGGCGAACTCGCCGCGCGGCGGCCCTGGATCGACCGCTGCTACGCCGCCGACACCGTCGAGGAGATCGTCGAACGCCTCCTCGCCGAGGGCGATCCGGCCGCCAAGGAGACCGCCGAAACGATCCTGGCGAAGTCCCCGACCGCCCTCAAGGTGACCCTCGCCGCCGTCCGCCGGGCCCGGACCCTCGCCACCCTGGAGGAGGTCCTGGCCCAGGAGTACCGGACCTCCTGCCACGCGCTGCGCTCGCCCGACCTGGTCGAGGGCATCCGGGCCCAGGTCATCGACAAGGACCGCACCCCGCGCTGGTCGCCGTCCGACCTGCGCGAGGTCTCCGACGAGGCCGTGGCCGCCTTCTTCGCCCCGCTCGGGCCCGGCCGCGAACTGCGCCCCGCCGGCGCCTCGGCCCCGGACTCCGGCCCCGGCCCCGGCTCGGGTCAGCGGTAGCCGGTGGTGTCGGCCGGGCGGTCGGGGTCCTGGACCTCGACCATGTACCGCCAGGCGTCCGGCCGGCTGCCGTCGAGGTCCGTGAAGCCGTACTCGGCCGCGAGCTGCCCGCTGGACAGCGACCGGCCGTTCCAGCGGGCCACCTCCGGGTCCGCGGCCAGCGCCGCGACCGCACGGCCCACGTACGCGGGGGTCTCGGAGATGGCGAAGTGCGGCACCTTCTCCAGGGCGTCGCGCCAGGTGGCCTCGGTGACGCCGAAGGCGTCGAGCATCATCTCCGAGCGGAGCCAGCCCGGCGTCAGCGCCACCGCCGTGGCGCCGCGCGGCCCGAGCTCGTGCCCGAGCGCGAACGCCATCCGCAGCACGGCCGACTTGGCGAGATCGTAGAAGAAGGAGTTCCGGTAGCGGCCCGCGTTGTACTCGGCCGTGCCGTCCGTCATCTCCACCACCAGCCCGCCCGGCTCCCGCAGGAGCAGGGGCACGGCGAAGTGGCTGGTGATCGCATGGGTGTCGATCGCCAGCCGGAGCAGGCGCAGGCCGTTGTCGAGGTCGTGCTCCCACACCGGGCTCTCCCACTCGAAGAGCCGCTCACCGCCCCAGATGTCGTTGACCAGCACGTCGAGCCGTCCCTGCTCGGCCTCCACCCGTGCGACCAGCGCCTGCACCTCCTGGGGCACCAGATGGTCCACGACCGCCGCGATCCCGTGCCCGCCCGCCGCCGTGACCAGCTCCGCGGTCTCCTCGACCGTCTCGGGGCGGCCGTACTCCGACGGGCCGCCGCCGCGCGAGCTGCGGCCCGTCACGTACACCGTCGCGCCCTGCGCGCCCAGTTGGACCGCGATGCCGCGGCCCGCGCCCCGCGTCCCGCCGGCCACCAGGGCCACCTTGCCTTCCAGCGTCCGCCTCTGCACCATCCCCCGACCCTACGCCGCCCCCGCGGCTCCCGCCGACGCCCGGGAAGGGGTCCGGCCAGGGCGGCTCCACCGCCGTTCGGGGCGCGGGGGCCCGGAGCGGGCGCGGCTTCGGCGGCCGGGGCGCCGGGGAGGGGCTTGTACAAGCGGCGTGCGGCGGCGCACTGTTGGCCGATATCGGTCCGTACGGTCAGGAGAACCGGCTTGTCCTCGTCCACCCCCGCCCCCGCCCACGTCGTCGATCCCGCCGGCGGCTGCCCGCACGCCCTGAACGCGGCGCTGCGCGCCCGCGGGCCCGTCGCGGACATCGTCCTGCCCGGCGGGGTGCCCGCAGCGGTCGTCCTCGGGCACGACGCGCTCAAGGAGTTCCTCTCCCACCCCGACGTGGCCAAGGACGCCCGCCATTGCCCGGCCCTGAACGACGGCACCATCCCGGCCGACTGGCCGCTGCGGGTCTTCGCCGGTGCCCAGGGCATGCACACCGCCGACGGCGCCGACCACCGCCGCCTGCGCTCCCTCGTCGGCAACGCCTTCACCGCCCGCCAGGTCGAGCGGCTGCGCCCCCGCATCGAGGAGCTCACCGCCGGTCTGCTCGACGACCTCGGCCGGGCCGCATCCGCCGACCCGGACGGCATCGCCGACCTGCGCACCCACTTCGCGCTGCCGCTCCCGATGAGCGTGATCTGCGAACTGCTCGGCGTGGACCCCGAGCACCGCGGCCGGCTGCACGACCTCACCTACACGGTGGTCATCGCCACCGACACCACCCCTGCGGAGGTGACGGCCGCCGTCCGCGAGCTCGTCGAGCTGCTCGGCACGATCGCGGCCGCCCGCCGGTCCGCCCCCGGCGACGACCTGACCAGCGCCCTGATAGCCGCCCGGGAGGGCGACGGCGACCGGCTGAGCGAGGCCGAACTCATCGGCACCATGCGCCTGATGCTGGTCGCCGGCCACGAGACCACCCTCAACCTGATCAGCAACGCCGTACGGGCCCTGTGCACCCACCGCGACCAGCTCGCGCTGGTCCTGGAGTCCAAGGCCACCTGGTCGGACGTGGTCGACGAGACGCTGCGCTGGGACGGTCCGGTCAGCTGGTTCCCCTTCCGCTACCCCACCCGCGACCTCGACCTCGGCGGCACGGTGATCCCGCAGGGCACCCCGGTGCTGGCCGGCTACACCGCCGCCGGGCGCGACGCGGCCTTCCACGGCCCGGACGCCGACCGCTTCGACGTCACCCGGCCCGGGGCGGCCCGGCACCTCTCCTTCGGGCAGGGCGTGCACTACTGCGTCGGCGCCCCGCTCGCCCGTCTGGAGGCCACGATCGCCCTGGAGCGGCTCTTCACCCGCTACCCGGACCTCGACCTGGCCGTCCCCGAGGCCGAACTGCCCCGCCAGCGCAGCTTCATCGGCAACAGCGTCGAAGCCCTCCCGGTCCGCCTCGGCAGGGCGAGGGCTTAGGCCACGCGGCCTTGCAGTAGCCGCCAGGGGCCGGGGCGGGGTACGGGAGGTACCGCTCCGGCCCCTTCCGCCACCCCGTCACCCGCCCGGCCCACGGCGCGGACGGCGCGGCCCGGCCCCCGGCGCGCCCCGCACGGTGCCCTCACCGGCCGCGGCCCTCGCCGGGCGCCGGGAGCTCCGTGCTCAGCCAGCCCAGCGCATCGGGGTACATCGCGCTCCACGTCTGGAAGTTGTGCCCGCCGGCCGGGCGGACCAGGGTCTTGACGCGGACCCGGCTGCCTTCCGCGGCCCGGGTGAACGCCTCCAGCTGCTGCGGCGGGCTGCCCCGGTCCTGCGCCGAGGTGGCGAGGAACAGCCCGACGTCGGCCTTCCGGGCCTGCCGGACCAGCCACATCGGGCTGTTGTGCTCCCGCAGCACCGGATCGGCCAGCACCTCGGGGTCCCCGGTCAGCGGGTCCGGGTCCAGGGCCGCACCGGCCCGGAACACCCCGGGGTACTGCAGCGGCAGCTTCGCCGCGCAGAACCCCCCGGTCGACACGCCCATCAGTCCCCAGCCGGCGGGCTCGGGCAGGGTGCGGAAGTTCTTCGCGACCAGCTCCGGCACGTCCCGCGCGAGCCAGTCGGCCACCTTCCGCCCGGGCGCGTTGCTGCAGTCGGTGTTCACCCCGCCCGGGTAGATCTCGGGGATCACGAGGACGAAGGGGCGCGACGCGCCCAGTGCGATCAGCTGCTCCAGCGCGCCCGGCATGCCGCCCAGGTCGATCCACGTCCGCGGGGAGCCCGGGGAGCCGTGCAGCAGCATCAGCACCGGGAACCGGGTCCTCTGGGCTCCCGGGGCCCGGTACTCGGGCGGCGTCCACACGATCACCTGGCCGGCCAGCTTCGAGTGGGTGCCGCGGAACCAGGCGGTCTGCGTGCCGTTGTCGCCCGGCGCGAAGCGGGCCCGGCCCGTGGTCGGCCCGGTCATCGCGGAGGCGTCCTGCCCGTTCCCGGTGCCCAGCAGCTCGTCCCAGGACGAGTAGAGGCCGTAGCTGCCGTTGATCCACGCGGCGATCACGGTGATGGCGGTCAGCTGGCACAGGCCGAGCATCAGCACCCGTGCGGGCCAGCGCAGCCACCCGGGGCCGGGGATCCGGTTCCACAGCAGCAGCGCGGCCAGCATGGCGAGGGCGGTGACGGCGATCAGGGCGACGAGCAGCGAGGTACTGGTGAGCTCCACAGGGGCCGGCTCCTGACGTTGGTGTCCGCGGATCCAGAGGGGAGGGGCCGCGGGGGAGGCGCGAAGGAGGTGCGGTAAATGTACGGTTCCTCCCGTTCCTGGCGCGGTAGACGGGCCGACCGTCACCCCGTCCGCGCCGCCGCCCCCGCCGGGCGCGGCCGGACGTGCACCGTCACCGTGTGCAGGCCCGTCGCCCCGTCGGGCACGGGCGGCCGGACCGCGTCGGTCTGGACGGCGCCGCTCCCGTCCGTGGCCCGGACCCGGAGGGTGTGCCGACCGGGCGCCGCCTCCCACGGCCAGGACCACAGCCGCCAGGTGTCGACCCCGTCCGCCTCCGCCAGCCGGGCCTCCTGCCACGGCCCGCCGTCGACCCGTACCTCCACCCGGGCGATCCCGCGGTGCTGCGCCCAGGCCACCCCGGCGACCGCCACCCGGCCCGCGAGCGGCTCGGCGGAGGAGCGCGGGGTGTCGATGCGGGACTGCGTCTTCACCGGGGCCTGCGCCGCCCACCCCCTGCGCACCCAGTAGGCGTCGTACGCGGCGAAGCCGGTGAGCTGCAGCTCGCGCAGCCACTTGCAGGCGGACACGTACCCGTACAGGCCCGGTACGACCATGCGGACGGGGAAGCCGTGGGCGAAGGGCAGCGGCTCGCCGTTCATCCCGACGGCGAGCAGCGCCTCCCGCCCGTCCATCACCGTCTCGACGGGCGTGCCGATGGTCATCCCGTCCACCGAGCGCGCCACCAGCTGGTCCGCCGGGCCGCCCCGCGACGGCGGCCGGACGCCCGCCTCGTGCAGCAGGTCGGCCAGGCGCACGCCGAGCCAGCGGGCGTTGCCCGCGTACGGGCCGCCGACCTCGTTCGACACGCAGGTGAGGGTGAGGTCGTGCTCGACGAGCGGACGGGCCAGCAGCGCCCGCAGGTCCAGCTCCAGCGGCCGCGTGACGCCCTCGCCGTGGATCCGCAGCCGCCAGGAGCCGGCGTCCACGCGCGGCACCACCAGGGCGGTGTCCACCCGGTAGAAGTCCCGGGCCGGGGTCAGGAAGGAGGAGATCCCGCGCACCGCCGGTTCCGCGCCGGGCGGCACGGGCGGGGCGGGCACGTCCGGCGGCGGGAGCACCAGCTCCGCCCGGGAGGTGCCGGCCCCGACGGAGGCGTACGCGCCGAGGCGCCGTCCCGCGTACCCGATGCCGGCCGAGGCGGCGAGCGCGGCGGCGACCAGCCGGCCGAAGCCGCGCCGGTCCATCGCCCCGGCCCCGCCCGGCGGCGCCCCCGCCGGCCGGGGCCGGCGCAGCGCGCGCACCAGGACGTACAGCACCCCGGCTGCGGCCAGCCCGCCCGCCAGCGAGGGCAGCGCATCGCGCCAGGACGCCTCCGGCCGGCTCGTTGCGGCCACCGCCCCGACCAGCCCGAACGCGCCCACCACGGCCAGGCCCGCGGGCAGTCGGCGGACCGCGAGCACCCCGGCGGCGGCAGCCACGGCGCCCAGGACGACGATGATCCCGAGCGCGAGCACCAGCTTGTCGGCGGTTCCGAACTGCCGCACCGCCCACTCCTTGAGGGCCGTGGGCGTGAGGTCGACGACGGTGCCGCCGACCGCGGTCACCGGCGCGGCCTCGGGGCGGACGGCCGCCGCGGCCAGCTCCGCCACCGCGAGCCCCGCGAAGGCCGCGACCAGCCCGCCGACGGCGCCCGCCAGGAGGCGCCGACGCCCGAGGCCGGCCTTCGCGCCATTCGCTCCGGTCATGTGCAACCCACCGTCCGCTGCCAGGGCCTTCGCCCGCAGGTTCCAGTGTGGCGCCGCGCGGTCAGGTGCGCGCCCGGCCCTCGGCGGCGACCCGCTCCGCGGTCCGCTCGGCCGCCCGCCGGGCCACGCTCTCCAAGGGGTCCTCGGCCTCGGCTTCCGCGCCCGCCGCCCGACCCGCCGGCCCGCCGCGCTTGCGCAGCTCCACCACCCCGTCCGTGAGGAGCTCCCGAGGGTCGGCGGGCCGCGGCACCTCCTGCGGCCGGTCGGCGGACGGCGCCGGCCGGGCGCGGCCGGGGGTGGTCTGCGCGGGGCGCTCCCGCACGGGGCGCTCCTGCCCTGGCCCGGGCCGTCCGGGCCGCTCGTGTCCGGTCTGGGGCATGCTCGCTGCACTCCTGCTCGCGTCGGGCCGTCGTGGCGCGGGACCGTCATGGCGTGGCGGCCGGGCCGGCGCGGGGCCGTCATGGTGCGGGGGCCGTCCCGGTCGCGGAAGGGGACGGCCGCCGGATCGTTCCGGCAACCGCCCCCCGTCCGCTTCCGGGCCAGTGAAGCGAGTGCCCGCCGGGTGCGGCGCTCCGCCGCGGGGTTCTCCCCCGTAGGAGGGGCGAGATTCCCCCGGGCGGCTGAGGTGCGGGCGAGGCGCCGCCGCCACCCCCTGCGGTGCGGTAGGGCTCAGCCGCGCCGGGCGGGCCGTGCGGGCGGCTGCCCGTCCGCCCGCAGGGCCGCCGCCACCCCGGCCGCCAGCGCGTACGGGTTGCCGGTCGGGCCGTTCGCGCCGCTCGCGACGCCCGGCTGCCGCCGTGTGGTCCGCCGCGCCCACTCCTCCTCGAAGGCGTGCCAGTCGATCTCCCGCGGCGCCGTCTTCTTCACGAGCGCCTCCTCCAGCGTCCCGAAGTAGGCCGCCCAGCGCGGCGCGTACAGCTCGCGGATCAGGCCGCCCCACTCCCGGTTCGCGTAGTCGTGCAGGAAGCCGCCCTCGCTGGTGCCGTGCCGGCCCCACACGCTCAGGATCGACCGGGCGTCGTACTCGTACCGGTCCTTCTCCGCCTCGTCCGCGCCCCAGGAGCGGGCCGCGGCCAGCCAGGGCTCCAGCAGGAAGTTCGGGTCGGAGCCGGCCAGGGCGTCCAGCCGCCGTTCCGCGTCCGCCCAGGCGGCGGTCAGCTCCCGGAACGCGGCCGGGTCCCGGGCCTCGTACGCGGCCCTGATCCGCGGCAGCAGCACCCGGGAGTGGTTGGCGAGGGCCTGCCGGGCCGTGTCCACCAGGTCGAAGCGGTACGCGCTGGAGCCGCGCAGCCGCGGATCGACCTTCAGCAGGTGCTCCAGGGCCCGCCGTACCGCATCCGCCGGGTAGCGCATCGCGGTGGGGCTCCAGTGCGCAGCGCCCGCCGCGGTCAGGCTCGGCCGGGCGGTGAACAGGCTGTCCTGGGACTCCGACCACAGCCCGGACGAGGTGCTGTACGGACCCTTGCGCAGCTCCTCCCACGCGGCGGCGGCCTCCGGGTCCGGCCGCCCGTACCGGCGGGCCGCGAAACCGGCGAACCACGCCCGCTGGTCGATCCGCCCCGGCTCCCAGGCGAGGTCCGTGAACAGGTCGAACGCGGCCGGGTTGGTGCCGGTCGCCTCCGGCAGGTACGCGGTGCCGCGCAGCGCGCTGGCGTCCTTGGCCCGCCAGGAGCCGAACCGGTCGATCCACACGGAGGTGTTGGCCCCGACGGTGGTGTGCCCGCCGAAGTTGTAGATCGTGCCCAGGGCGTACGGCGCCCCGCCCCAGCGGGCCTCCCGGTCCAGGCGGTTGTACCGGTCGGACAGCCCGTCCAGGATCAGCAGCTCCGAGGTGTCGACGCCCGCCAGGAGCTCCTTGCGGGGGCTGTCCTGCCAGCCCAGCACCGCCCACACCGCCCCGGGGTGGGCGGCGTGCAGGGCCGCCTGGACCGCGCGGGCCGCCGCCCCGACGTCGACCGGGCCGGTCTGCCCGCCCTCGTGCAGCGGGCTCATCCGGTACATGGCGCTGTCCCCGAACACCGCGCGCTGCTCCGCGTAGTACGCGGCGGCCACCTTCGGGAACACCGGCGAGGACGGGTCCAGCCAGTCGGGCCGCTCGAAGCCCGCCCAGTCGCCCTGCGGCACCGTCCGCGCGCCCTCGTTGCGGGCGGCGAACCCCGGCGGCACGGTGCCGAAGTATCCGGGCAGCACCGGCGTCATGCCGAGCCCGCGCAGCTGCTCGGCGATCCGCGCGCCGAGCCCGGCGCGCTCGCGCATCAGCCGCTCGGAGACGGGGCCGCCGAAGCCGCTGAGGTTCTGCAGCAGCCACCAGCTCTGGTGGCCCGGGGCGGGGATCCACTCGCGCAGCTCCGCGGCCCCGTAGCCGAAGCCCTGGAGCGCCCGGTAGTACGGGTACTCCGCGCCGACCTGCACGAACACCTCGTTGACGCCGTGCAGGGCCAACAGGTCGATCTGCCGCCGGTGCTGCTCGAAGGTGCGGTACGGGCCCGAGTAGCCGTCGTCGGTGTCGTTGAGGGCGTACCGGTGCGGGACGAGGGCGCTGCGGGTGACCGGGGCGGGTACGGCCGGGAGCCGCGCGGGCAGCATGCCGAGGCTGTCGCCGGGCCAGCCGATGTCGGCGCCGGCGATGTGCTGGAGGTACCAGCCGACGCCGGTGAGGAGGGTGGCGCCTGTGGTGCCGCGGACGGTGATCGCGCCGGCCCTCCCCGACACGGTGAAGGAGTCGGGCCCGCCCGCCGCCGGGTCGGCGACGAGCGTGAACTGCGCGGCGTGGCGCGGCAGCAGCCGCTTCAGCGCGGCCCGCGCGGGGCCGGTGTCGAAGCTGCGGGCCGGGCGCGCGCCGGGTGCACCGGCGGCGGCCGGCCCGTCGGCGGCGCGGGCCGGGGTGCCCGCGCCCGGGGCGGTCCCGGCGCAGACCAGGGCCAGCAGGGCGGCGGGCAGCGCGGCCCGTGCGCGGGGGCGGCGGCTCCGGCGGGTCCGGCGGCGGGGCGGCTGCGGGTCCGCCGCCCGGCGGCGGTTCGGGTGGTTCGTCATGTGCTCCCTCGTCCGCTCGGGGTCGTGTGCTGGATCACGGCATGCGCCGGGGACACCGGAGGTGTCGTCCGTGCGTCAGACCGGCAGGGACCAGGCCTGGTCGATGCGGTGGTCGCCGCAGGCCTCCAGGCGCAGCCGCGGCGCCGGGGCGCCCGCGGTCGCGGCGGGCGCGGTCAGGCAGAGCCCGCTCACGTCCTCGACCAGCGCGCCGTCCCGGCGGTGGGTCCAGCTCTGCCCGGGCTGCCTCTGCGCGCACCGGGCCAGCTCCACGGCGCCGTCCTCGCCCGCCGACAGGCACTTCCCGGCCAGCCGCAGGGTCGCGCCGGCGCCGAGCACCCACCGCTGGTCGGCCCCGGCCGTGCACGGGGCCAGGACCACCGCCCCGGCCCCGGTGGTGTTGGCACCGTCGGCGCAGGTGGAGCCGTTGCCCGTGACCTGCCCCGTGGGGACGGCCGCGCCGCAGCCGCGGCCCGGGGTGAGCCGCCACACCGCCGTGTCGTGCGCGGCGAGCGTGCCCGTCAGAGAGGTGGAGACCTTCGTGCCGGCCCCGCTCCACAGGTCCTTGGCGGTGACCGTGCACCCGTACAGGCCGATGTCGGCGAGCGGGACCGAGATGTCCCGGGTGCTGCCGGACCGGTTGAGCACGGCGACGGCGCGGTCGCCGCCCGCCAGCGGCCGCGCCAGCACCTCGAAGGTGGCGTTCGCGGAGACCACCGCGCCCTGGCGGCCCATCGGGTCCTGGTCCAGGGCGATGAGGTCGCTGTTGCCGAGGGCGGCGAGCCCGCCCGGGGTGAGCCGGGAGACCTCGGAGGACAGGATGAAGGGGGCGGCCATCATCGCCCACAGGCCGACCTGGCTGCGGCTCTCGGCGTCGGTGAGCCCGGGCGCGCCGGCGATCAGGAAGTCCGGGTCGTTCCAGTTGCCGGGGCCCGCGTACCGGCCGAGCCAGCGGTTGTAGCCGTAGTTGCCGAGGACGGAGCTCCACCGGGAGGCCGCCGGCGCGGCCGGGTTGTGGACCTTGATGTCCTTGCCCTCGCGCCACAGCTGGCCGGTCTCGCCCACCCAGCCGAGCACCCGGTGCCAGTCGGGGCCGCCCCACTCGCCCTGCTGGAAGTAGGCCGGGGCGGACGCCGAGAGCACCATGGTCCGGCCGCTGTCGCGCAGCGCGTCGGCCACGGCGTGGTAGGCGTCCCGGTAGGCCTCCTCCTTCGTCATGCCCGGCGGCACCCAGAGGTTGCAGCCGTCCATCTTGACGTAGTCCACCTTCCAGGACGCGAACTGCCGTGCGTCCTGCGCGTAGTGGTCCGGGCCGCCGCCCTCGGGGGAGCCGCTGCCCGGGTACTTCTCACAGGTCAGGGAGCCGGCGTCCTCGTAGATGCCGAACTTCAGGCCCTTGGCGTGCAGGTACTCGCCCAGCCAGGCCATGCCGTGCGGGAACTTCTGCGCGTCGGCGACCAGGGCGCCCCGCGCGTCCCGGCTCTTCGCCATCCAGCAGTCGTCGACGGTCACCGTGTCGTAGCCCTTGGCCGCCAGGCCGCTCGCGACCAGCGCGTCGGCGTTGGCGACGACCTTGGCCTCGTCGATGTCGCACATGTAGTGCGCCCAGTTGTTCCAGCCCATCGGCGGGGTCAGCGCGAGCGGGGTGTCCGAGGTGGCGGTGGGTTCGGCCGCCGCGGGGGCCGGGGCGAGGCAGAGCGCGAGCAGGGCGGCCGCGGTCAGACAGGGAAGCGACGCACGCGGGCGAGGCGGCACGGGGGACTCCTTGGGGTGGGGGAGGTGTCGCCCAGTGCAGCGGCGCGATTACTTTCTGTCAACGCCCCGCGATGGCCGCGGCTCGATGATCAGCAGTTCGGGTGTACCCGCGATCACACGAGCGGGAGGCAGGCCGCGGGCCGACGCCATTCGGTGGCGCCGAAAGAGACACCGGAAGATACGGCGGCTGATACGCTGTATCTCATGCCGAGGAGATCCACCGCCCTGGACCGGGCCACACCGGAGGCGATCGCCGTCGCCGCCCTGCGGATCCTGGACGAGCACGGTCCCGGGGCGCTGAGCTTCCGCGCCCTCGCGGAACGGCTCGACGTCTCGCACGCCACCGTCCAGCGCCGCTGCACCGACCTCGCGGGCCTGCTCGACCTGTGCACCGACCACCTGGCCGGCCGGCTGCCCGAGGTCCCGGCCGGAACCGGCTGGGCGGAGGCCGCCGAGCTGCGCTTCACCGCCCTGTACCGGCTGCTCACCGCCCATCCCGGACTGCTGGTCCTGCGCGGGGGCCGCCCCTGGACGGGCCGTCAGCTGCTGGCCCGGCTCGTCGAGCCCTTCCTCGCCGACAGCGTGGCCGCGGGGATGGCCACCGCGGAGGCGATGACCGTCTACCGCCGCCTGTACCTGCTCACGCTGGGCAGTGCCGCCTTCGTCGACCACCGCGACCCCGCCGCGGCCACCGCCGTCTCGCGGGCCGCCCTCGCGGCACTGGATCCGCAGGAGTTCCCCGTGCTCTCGGCCGGGCTGGCCGACGTACTGCCCGCCCTGACCGACCACGAGGTGTACTACGGCGCCCTGCGCCAGCTGATCGAGGCGGCCCGGCCCGCCGGGGCCTGACCGCACACCCGAAGAGGAGAGCGATCGTGGAACAGCAGCTCGACGCCGCCGCCGTGCGCGCCGCCGCGGCCCGGATGGCCGGGGCCGTGCGCCCCGCCGCCGTGGTGCCCGCCGCCGACGGCCTCTGGTACGCCCTGGAGTACCTCCAGCACACCGGCTCCTTCAAGGCCCGCGGCGCCCACAACTTCCTCGCCGCCCACCGCGCCGCCGGCGCCCTCCCCGACGCCGGCGTCACCATCGCCTCCGGCGGCAACGCCGGCCTGGCCTGCGCCTGGGCGGCCCGCGCGCACGGGATCCCCGCCACCGTGTTCCTGCCGGTGACCGCCCCGCGCGTCAAGGTGGAGCGGCTCGCCGGGTACGGGGCCGACGTACGGCTCGTGGGGGAGCGGTACGCCGATGCGCTGGCGGCCTGCCGGGAGTTCGCCGCGCAAAGCGGCGCCCTGAGCAGCCACGCGTACGACCACCCGCTCGTCGCGGCCGGCGCGGGCACCCTGCTGGACGACATCTGGGCCGGGCTGCCGGGCGTGGACACGGTCGTCGTCGCCGTCGGCGGCGGCGGGCTGCTGGCCGGCGTGGCCACCGCCGCCCGGGAGCACGGCATCCGCGTCGCCGCCGTCGAGCCGGAGCGCTGCAAGGCCCTCCGCGCGGCGCTGGAGGCCGGCCGGCCCGTCGACGTCACCGTGGACTCGGTGGCCTCCGACTCGCTCGGCGCCACCCGCGTCTCGGCGGACGCACTGGCCGCCGCCCAGGACCCCGGCGTCCGCTCGGTGCTGGTGCCGGACACCGCCATCACCGCGGCCCGGCGGGCGCTGTGGGAGGAGCACCGCATCGTGGTGGAGGCGGGCGCCGCCACCGCCCTGGCCGCGGTGCGCGAGGCCCCCGAGCCGCTGGGGAAGCGGGTGGCCGTCGTCCTGTGCGGCGCGAACACCGACCCCTGCGACCTGTAGCCGTCCCCGGATCGCCGTACGCCTTCGGCCCGGGGCCCCGACGGAGGGGATCGCGGCCCCGGTCGGGCGGAGCGACAGCCCGCGCGCACCGCGCCGGTTTCGCGGACCGGTCACATGAAGTCAAACTCCGGCAAGGGCCCCCCTCCGCCAGGGGGATGGGGGCCCTTCCCGCCGGCTCCCCGAGCACGGCGCAACCGTCCAGGTCGCCGCCGTGTTGACGGGACGGCTCCGGCCCGTCGCGCGCACCCTGCGCCGCGACGGGGAGGGCGCGCCCGCTCGGCCACCGCCGGCCCCGCCTCATTGACGCGATCGCTCCGCGCGGCCAGCGTGGCCCCGCGCTCCGGCAGCGAGGCCGGAACTCCCCTAAGGCGGCCGACGATGAACCGTTCGCACCTGCCCCGCACCGCCCTCGCCACCCTCGTGGCCGGCACCCTCCTGTCCGCCTCCGCATGCGGTGTCGGCGGCGGTCCGGCCGACGCGAAGGAGGCGCACCGGACCGGCAAGGTGGCCGGCGGGATCACCTTCCGGACCCTCCAGCTCAAGCCGAAGTACACGGCGTACGTCCAGGGCGTCATCGACGCCTTCGAGAAGAAGTACCCCGAGGCCAGGGTCACGTGGGAGGACGTCCCCGGCGACGGCTACAACGAGAAGCTCGTCGCCGACGCCCAGGCCGGAGCACTCCCGGACGTCGTCAACCTCTCCACCGACTCCTTCCAGCTCCTCGGCGACCGCGGCCTGCTCGTCGACGTCGCCCGGCTCGACGGGGAGTCGGCCTGGGAGTACGTGCCCGGCGCCTGGCAGCAGTTCAGGCTCCCGGGCAAGGGCGACGGCGTGTACGCCTACCCGTGGTACGTCACCCCCGAGATCCTCACCTACAACGAGGAGCTCTACCGCACGTCCGGCCTGGACCCCGACAAGCCCCCGACCAGCGTCGAGCAGTTCTTCGACCAGGCCGACCGGATCGCCTCCGCCTCGAAGGGCCGGTACGCGGCGTTCATGGCCGACCCCAAGGGCCGCCTGCCGGGGGACTGGCAGAAGATGGGCGTCCCGATCCTCGACGAGCAGCAGGACCGGTTCACCTTCGACACCGACACGGCCGTCGCCTGGGTCGAGCGGATGAAGGACCTCTACGCCAAGGGGGCCATGCCCAAGGAGTCCCTGGTCAAGGCCGACGACATCAACCAGCTGTACGGCAGCGGAAAACTCGTCTTCGGCCCGGGCTCCCCGGGGTTCGTCCGGGACATCAAGCAGAACGCCCCGCAGGTCTACGCCCACACCCGGGTCGCCCCGGCCGTCACCGGCCGGCTCGGGCACATCGGCATCTACGCCCAGTCCCTCGGCATCCGGAAGGACACCAAGCACCTCGACGCGGCGGCCGAGTTCGCCCGGTGGGTCACCAACGGCCCCAACCAGGTCGAGTTCTCGAAGAACGCCACCATCTACCCCTCCCACGCCCGGGGCCTCGCCGACCCGCGCTTCGCCGACCGCGGCGACGGCACGGACGCCGACACCGTCGCCCGGGCCGTGGGCGCCGAACAGCTGAGGACCGCCGCGCTCGACGCGAACACCCCCGTCCAGTGGACCAACCAGGTCGGCGACGCCGTCGTCCGCGAGGTGCAGAAGGCCATCCAGGGCGAACAGGACGCGAGGACGGCCGTGCGCAAGGCCCAGGAGGAGGCCAACAAGCTCCTCGTCCGCGCGGCCCGCAAGTGATCCCCGCCCGTGGCCGCAGCCGTACGGCGGCCCTGCGGGCCATGGCGGCGGAGCCGGGGCTGCCGCACCGCGCGTGGTGGACCCCGTACCTCTTCCTCGCCCCCGGCCTGGTGACGGTCGTCCTGTTCAGCCTCTGGCCGTTCGTCAACACCGTCGTGCTGTCCTTCACCGACGCCCGGATCCTGCGCGGCGGCACCTTCGTCGGCTTCGACAACTACACCCGCGCCCTCACCGACCCCGACTTCTGGACGGCCGCCCGCAACAGCGTGCTCTACCTGCTCGTCGTCGTGCCCTGCCTGGTCCTGCTGCCGCTCGCCCTCGCCGTGCTGGTGCAGGCGAAGGTACCCGGCATCGGCTTCTTCCGCTCCGCCCTCTACACGCCGGTGATCGCCTCGGCCGTGGTCGTCGGCCTGATCTGGCAGTGGGTGCTGCGCAGCGACGGGCTGGTCAACACCGTCTTCCTGAAGCTCCGGCTGGTCTGCGAGCCGGTCCCCTTCCTCACCGACAGCGGCATGCTGCTCGCCTCCGCGATGGCCGTGACCGTGTGGAAGGGCCTCGGCTACTACATGGTCTTCTACCTCGCCGCCCTCGGGAACGTGCCCGCCTCCCTCCACGAGGCGGCCTCCCTCGACGGCGCCGGACCCGTCCGCCGCTTCATCCGCATCACGATCCCGCAGGTGAAGCCGATGATGCTGCTGGTCGGCACCCTTTCCGCGATCTCCGCCCTGCGCGTCTTCACCGAGATCTACATCCTCGGCGGCGAGAGCGGCGGCCCCGGCGGCGGCGCCCGCACCCTGCCCTTCCTGATCCGCCAGGTCGGCCTCGGCTTCGCCGGCGAGACCGGCTACGCCTCGGCCGTCTCCCTCCTGCTGTTCCTCCTCACGCTGGTCTTCAGCCTGCTGGGCCGCCGCCTGGCGAGGGGAGACGAAGGTTGAGCGCCCCGGCCGCCCCGCGCCGCCTGATCGCACGCGCCGCCCGGTACGCCGTGCTGCTCCTGATGCTCGTGGTGATGCTCGGGCCCATCGCCTGGCAGTTCCTGACCTCCCTCCGCGGCCGCACGGAGAACGTGTACGACGGCGTGCTGCCCGCCCACCCCACCCTGGACAACTACGCCCGCGTCGCCGAGTCCTTCCCGCTGCCGGGCTACGTCGCCAACACCCTCGCGGTCGCCGCCCTGGCCGTCGCCTCGAACGTCCTGTTCGCCTCCATGGGCGGCTACGCCCTCTCCCGGGCCGGCTGGAAGGGCCGCACCACCGTCCTCACCCTCCTCGCGGCCACCCTGATGTTCCCCTTCGAATCCGTGATGATCTCGATGTTCCTCACGATCCGCGGGATGGGCCTGGTGAACACCCTCATCGGCGTGTGGCTCCCCGGCGCGGTCTCCGTCCTCAACATCATGGTCATGCGCTCGGCCTTCCTCGCCGTGCCGCGGGAGATCGAGGAGGCCGCCGTGCTGGACGGGGCCCGTGAATGGACCCGCTTCACCCGGGTCTTCCTGCCCGCCGCCAAGGGCTCGCTGGCCGTCGTCTCCCTCACGAGCTTCATGGGGGCCTGGGACGACTTCCTGTGGCCCCTGCTGGTCCTCACCGACAGCGACCACTACACGCTCCAACTGGGCCTGAAGACCCTCGCCGGGGCCACCACCACCAACGATCAGCGCATCGTCGCCGCCGGCGCGATGGCCGCGCTCCTGCCGATGATGCTGCTGTTCTTCGCCCTCCAGCGCTTCTTCTTCAAGGGAGTGGGCGAGGGAGCCGTCAAGACCTGAGCCGCCGCCCGCCCCTGCCGCCCCTGCCGCCCCTGCCGCCCTGCCGCCCCTGCCGTCCCACCGCTTGCCGCCCCTGCCGCCTCCCGCCCCCGGACACCACCTGGAGCCGCCGCATGCACGACGACCGCAGCCTCACCGAACACCGCCTGCGCCGGGTCCTGGCCGAGCGCATCAGGCCCGCCGTGTACTCCCGCCCCGTCCCGCTCACCGTCGAGCGCTGGGACGCCGGCGGGCAGCCCGTGCCCGTCGCCGACGGGCTGGCCGCCCCGTACGGGCCCTGCGCGGTCGGCGAGGAGTGGGGCCCTGCCTGGGGCACCACCTGGTTCAAGGTCACCGGCACCGTGCCGGCCGACTGGGCGGGCCGTACCGTCGAGGCCGTCCTCGACCTCGGCTTCGACCGGATGATGCCCGGCTTCCAGTGCGAGGGCCTGGTCCACCGCGCCGACGGCAGCGAGGTCAAGGCCCTCAACCCGTACAACGACTGGGTGCGCGTCGCCGACCGCGCGGCGGGCGGCGAGCGGATCGAGTGGTACGTCGAAGCCGCCTCGAACCCCGTCCTCGTCGAGCACCGGCCCACGTACGAGGGCGACCCCCTCACCAGCGGCGACCGGCCCCTGTACCGGATCGCCCGGATGGAGCTGGCCGTCTTCGAGACCGAGGTCTGGGAACTCGCCTTGGACCTCGAGGTCCTCCACGACCTGATGATGCAGCTCGGCGAGGACGAGGCCCGCCGGTACGCGATCCTGCGCGCCGTCGACGCGGCCCTGGACGCGGTGGACCTGGCCGACGTGCCCGCCACCGCGGCGGCCGCCCGTGCCCGCCTGGCCGGGGTGCTGGCCGCGCCCGCCCACGCCTCGGCGCACCGGATCAGCGCCGTCGGCCACGCCCACATCGACTCGGCCTGGCTGTGGCCGCTGCGCGAGACCGTCCGCAAGGTGGCCAGGACCGCCTCCAACGTGCTCGGCCTGATGGAGGAGCACCCCGGGTTCGTGTTCGCGATGTCGCAGGCGCAGCAGCTCCAGTGGATCAAGACGCACCGGCCCGAGCTCTTCGAGCGGATCAAGAAGAAGATCGCCGAGGGCCGCTTCGTGCCGGTCGGCGGGATGTGGGTGGAGTCCGACACCAACATGGTCGGCGGCGAGGCCATGGTCCGGCAGTTCCTGTACGGCAAGAAGTTCTTCCTGGACGAGTTCGGCATCGAGACCCGGGGCGTCTGGCTGCCCGACTCCTTCGGCTACACCGCCGCGCTGCCGCAGATCGTCAGGCTCTCCGGCTCGCACTGGTTCCTGACGCAGAAGATCTGCTGGTCCCAGGTGAACCCCTTCCCGCACCACACCTTCCGCTGGGAGGGCATCGACGGCACCCGCGTCTTCACCCACTTCCCGCCCGTCGACACGTACAACAGCGACCTCGGCGCCGCCCAGCTCGCCCACGCCGCCCGCAACTACCGGGAGAAGGGCCGCGGTTCGCGGTCGCTGGTCCCCTTCGGCTGGGGCGACGGCGGAGGCGGCCCGACCCGCGAGCACCTGGCCCGTGCCGCCCGCCAGCGGAACCTCGAAGGCTCCCCGCGGGTCGAGATCGAGACGCCCGACGCCTTCTTCGAGCAGGCCCGCGCCGAGTACGAGGACGCCCCCGTCTGGGCGGGCGAGCTCTACCTGGAGCTGCACCGCGGCACCTACACCTCGCAGGCCCGGACCAAGCAGGGCAACCGGCGCAGCGAGTCCCTGCTGCGCGAGGCCGAGTGGTGGGCGGCGACGGCGGCGGTGCGCGTGCCGGGGTACGCCTACCCGTACGAGGACCTGGAGCGGCTGTGGAAGACGGTGCTGCTGCACCAGTTCCACGACATCCTGCCCGGGTCGTCCATCGCCTGGGTGCACCGCGAGGCCCGTGCCACGTACGCGCGGGTGGGCGAGGAGCTGCGGTCGATCACGCTGGCGGCGCAGCTCGCGCTGGCCGGCGAGGGCGCCGGGGAGCTGGTCTTCAACGCCGCGCCGCACGCCCGGCGCGGCGTCCCGGCGGGCGGCGCGGGCCGGCCGGCGGCGGCCTCCCGGCCGGTGCGGCGCACGCCGCGGACCGGCGGCGGGCACGTCCTGGACAACCGGCGGCTGCGGGTGGAGGTCGACGGCCGCGGGCTGATCGTCTCGGCGTACGACGTGGCGGCCGGCCGGGAGGCGGTGGCGCCCGGCGGGGCGGCCAACCTGCTGCAGCTCCACCCGGACTTCCCCAACATGTGGGACGCGTGGGACGTCGACGCGTTCTACCGCAACAACGTCGCCGACCTCGTGGAGCTCGACGCCCTGGAGGTGGTGGAGGAGGGCCCGGACGCGGTGACGCTGCGCGCGGCCCGCTCCTTCGGCCGGTCTAGGGTGGCCCAGTACCTCACCCTGAGGGCGGACGCCGGCACCGTCGACCTCGTCACGGAGGTCGACTGGCACGAGACGGAGAAGCTCCTGAAGGCCGCCTTCCCGCTGGACGTCAAGGCCGACCGCTCGGCGTCCGAGACGCAGTTCGGGCACGTGTACCGGGCCACCCACACCAACACCTCCTGGGAGGCGGCCAAGTTCGAGATCTGCGCCCACCGGTGGATCCACGTGGAGGAGCCGGGCTGGGGGGTGGCCCTGGTCAACGACTCCACGTACGGCCACGACGTCACCCGCGACGTCCGCCCCGACGGCGGCCAGACCACCACCGTCCGCCTCTCGCTCCTGCGGGCCCCCCGCTACCCCGACCCGGAGACCGACCAGGGCGCGCACACGCTGCGGTACGCCCTCGCGCCGGGCGCCGGGATCGCGGACGCGGTCCGCGAGGGCCACGCGCTCAACCTGCCCGAGCGGGTGCTGACCGGCGCGGGCCCGATCGCGCCGCTGGTCGCGGTGACGGAGGGCGCGGTGGTGCTCGAGTCGCTCAAACTGGCCGAGGACCGCACCGGCGACGTGGTGGTCCGCCTGTACGAATCCCTGGGCGGCCGCGCGAACGCCACCGTGACGCCGGACTTCCCCGTCACGCAGGCCCTGGAAACCGACCTCCTGGAGCGCCCGCTGCCCGGCACGGCCCTGGGCCCCGCTGCCGCGGACGGCTCCCTCCCCCTGACCCTCCGCCCCTTCCAGATCGTCACCCTCCGCCTCCGCCGCCACCTGTGACGGGGTCCGGCCATGTGAGCCTCGCCGGCGTTTGAGGCGCGGGGTCGGGGGCGGAGCCCCGAGGAACCCGGCTCCGCCGGGCAGCGGGCTCCGCCCCGACCCTCCCCCGGACTCCGGAAAGCAAGCCGGTCCTTGTCCGAACACCGTGACCGGGGGAGCCGCAGCAGGGGGCCCCGCGCGCCGCGGCGGAGGGGGCGGCCGGCCGGCGGTAGCTTCGGGGCATGGCGGAACCCATCCACTACGTCGACCGGTCGGACATCCTGGAGGGCAAGGCCGCACAGGTCAGGCGGCTGATGCACGGGCTCGCCGCGTTCGTCGAGGCGCACGAGCCGCGGCTGCAGGCCTACGGCTGCTACATCGACGAGTCCGCATCCACGATGTCCGTGGTGGCCGTCCATCCCGACACGGAGTCGATGGAGTTCCACATGCAGATCGGCGGGCCGAGGTTCCGGGAGTTCGCGCCGTTCATCCGTCTGCGGTCCATCGACGTGTACGGCAGCCCGGGCCCGGCGGCCGTACGGGCGCTGCGGGCGAAGGCCGAAATGCTCGGCGGGGCCACCGTCACCGTGCACGCGCTTCAGGCCGGCTTCACCCGGCAGGGCCCGGCGTGAACTGTGCCACAGGGGCGACGGGCGCGGGCCCGTCGTTGCGGGGCAAAGCGGTCGGGCGGCCCCGGCCCGGTTATGCACCTTGTTGCATAACCTCCGCCGGATCGCTAGAACAGGGGCATCCACCCCCGCGCGAGGAGGCGCCCCCATGACCCAGAGCCGGTACCCGCACCTGCTGAGCCCCCTGGACCTCGGCTTCACCACGCTGCCGAACCGCGTGGTCATGGGCTCGATGCACACCGGCCTGGAGGAGCACGAGCGCGGCTTCGAGCGCCTGGCCGCGTTCTACGCCGAGCGCGCCCGCGGCGGCGTCGGCCTCATCGTCACCGGCGGCATAGCCCCCAACGACGCCGGCCGGCCCTTCGAGGGCGGCTCCCGCCTCACCACCGAGGAGGAGGCCGCCGAGCACCGGCAGATCACCGAGGCCGTGCACGCCGAGGGCGGCAAGATCGCCATGCAGATCCTCCACTTCGGCCGCTACGCGTACCACAAGGACCTCGTCGCCCCGAGCGCCCTCCAGGCCCCCATCAGCCCCTTCGCCCCGAACGAGCTCAGCGACGCCGAGGTCGAGCAGACCGTGGAGGACTTCGTCCGCGCCGCGCGCCTGGCCAAGCTCGCCGGCTACGACGGCGTCGAGATCATGGGCTCCGAGGGCTACCTCATCAACGAGTTCATCGCCGCCGCCACCAACCGCCGCGAGGACCGCTGGGGCGGCTCGTACGAGAACCGCGTCCGCTTCCCGCTGGAGATCGTCCGCCGCACCCGCGAGGCCGTCGGCCCGGACTTCATCCTGATCTACCGCCTGTCCATGCTGGACCTGGTGCCCGGCGGCTCCACCCTGGAGGAGGTCGTCCACCTCGCCAAGGAGATCGAGGCGGCCGGGGCCACCATCATCAACACCGGCATCGGCTGGCACGAGGCCCGCATCCCCACCATCGCCACCTCCGTCCCGCGCGGCGCGTACACCTGGGTCACCCAGCGCCTGATGGGCGCGGTCTCCGTCCCCCTCGTGACCAGCAACCGCATCAACACCCCCGAGAAGGCCGAGGAGATCCTCGCCGAGGGCCGCGCCGACCTGGTCTCCCTGGCCCGCCCCTTCCTCGCCGACGCCGACTTCGTCGCCAAGGCCGCCGCGGGCCGCCCCGAGCACATCAACACCTGCATCGGCTGCAACCAGGCCTGCCTCGACCACACCTTCAGCGGCAAGATCACCAGCTGCCTGGTCAACCCGCGCGCCTGCCACGAGACCGAACTCGTCCTGTCGCCCACCCGGCTCGCCAAGACCGTCGCCGTCGTCGGCGCCGGCCCGGCCGGCCTGGCCTGTGCCGTCACCGCCGCCGAGCGCGGCCACAAGGTCACCCTCTTCGAGGCCTCCGGCCACATCGGCGGACAGCTCGACGTCGCCCGCCGCATCCCGGGCAAGGAGGAGTTCGAGGAGACCATCCGCTACTTCGGCACGCAGCTCGCCGAGCGCGGCGTCGAGGTCCGGCTGAACACCCCCGCCGACACCCAGCTCCTCCAGGGCTACGACGAGGTCGTCGTCGCCACCGGCGTCACCCCGCGCACCCCGGACATCGAGGGCGTCGACCACGAGAACGTCGTCGGCTACCTCGACGTGCTGCGCGACGGGGCCCCCGTCGGCGAGCGCGTCGCCGTCGTCGGCGCCGGCGGCATCGGCTTCGACGTCGCCGAGTTCCTCACCGACAGCGGCGAGGGAGCCTCCCAGGACCCCGACGTGTACTTCCGCCACTGGGGCGTGGACACCTCCTACGCCGGCCCCGGCGGCCTGACCGCGCCCGAGCGGCCGGCCTCCCCGCGGCGCGTGCACCTGCTCCAGCGCAAGGCCACCAAGGTCGGGGCCGGCCTCGGCACCACCACCGGCTGGATCCACCGCGCCGAGCTCAAGCACCGCGGCGTCGTCTCCGTCGCGGGCGCCGCGTACGACCGCATCGACGACGAGGGCCTGCACATCACCGTCGACGGCGAGCAGCGCCTCGTCCCCGCCGACACCGTCGTGCTCTGCACCGGCCAGGAGCCGCGCCGCGAGCTGTACGAGGCGCTGCGCGCGGCCGGCGTCCAGGCGCACCTGATCGGCGGCGCCGACGTCGCCGCCGAGCTGGACGCCAAGCGGGCGATCCGCCAGGGCACGGAGCTGGCCGCCTCGCTCTGATGGAGCCGGCGCCCGGCGCCGCCCCCGGGGCGGCCGCCCCGCTCGGACGGTGCGGCCGCCCCGCTCGGACGGTGCGGCCGCCCCGCTCGGGCGGTGCCCCGGTGCACCGTCCGACTCTCCGCCGCACCAAAGGTGTTGTGGCGGCCCCGGCGGGCCGCCACAATCTCCGGGTGACTCTGACTCCGGCAGATGCAGACAAGGTCCTCAAGGACAACTTCGCCCCCTGGGTGCTCGCCCTCGGCCTGACCGTCGAGGAGACCGGCGAGCGGCACGCCGTCCTGCGGCTGCCGTGGTCCGGGGCGCTCGCCCGGGACGGCGGCGGGCTGTCCGGGCAGGCCCTGATGGCCGCTGCCGACACCGCCACCGTCATCGCCGTCTCGGCCGCGCGCGGCGGCTACGGGCCGATGACCACCGTCCAGCAGTCGACGAGCTTCCAGCGGCCGGTGGTCGGCGCGGACGTGCTGATCGACGTGCGCGTCACCAAGCTCGGCAAGCGCATGGCCTTCGCCGACATCACCATGACCCCGGAGGGGGCCCAGGAGCCGGCCGCGACGGCGTCGACCGTCTACGCCCTGCTGGGCTGAGCGGGGTGCCGCCGGAGCCGGAACCCTCCTCGCTGTGGCGGAACCGGGACTTCACCGTCTTCTGGCTCGGCCAGGCGCTGTCCGTCCTCGGCGGCTCGATCTCCTACCTCGCCCTGCCGCTGCTCGTGCTGGAGGCGACCGGGTCCCTCGTGCAGATGGGCCTGGTCACCGTCGTCATCGGGGCCACGGGCATCGGAACGGGCCTGTTCGCCGGGTACGTCGTGGACCGCGCCGACCGGCGCCGCCTGATGATCGCCTGCGATCTCGGACGGGCCGTGCTGCTGGGCGCGGTGCCCTTCATCTGGCTCGCCGGCCCGCGGATGTGGGTGCTGTACGTGCTCACGGCCCTGGTCACCGCGCTCAAGACGTTCTTCGACGTGGCGTACGTGACGGCCGTGGCGAACCTGGTGTCCGCGGAGCAGCTCGCCGCGGCCAACGCACGGTTGATGGGGACCTTCGCCGTCGGCACGCTCTGCGGGCCGGCGCTGGCCGGTCTCCTCACCGCCTGGGTGGGCGGGGACTGGGCGCTGGGGGTGGACGGGGCGACCTTCCTGGTCTCCGCGGCCAGCCTGTGCCGGGTGTCCTTCGGGCGGCGGGACAGGGCAGCGGGAACCGGCCCGGGGGCGCACGAGGGAACCGGGGGCGGCGGCGGTGCCGGACGGCTGCGGGAGATGTTCGCGGTGGGCTTCCGCTTCCTGTGGGCGCATCCGCTGCTGCGTCCGCTGACGGTGCTGCTGACCCTGCTGACGTTCGTGACCATGGGCGCCACCGATCTGCTGCTCTACCGGGTCACGCACGAGCTGGGCGGGGACGCGACGGTCGCCGGCTCGGTCATCGCGGTCAGCGGGCTCGGCGTCGTGGGCGCGGCCGCCGCGGCCGGGCGGCTGCGCCGGAGGTTCGGCTTCGGCGTCTGCTGGCTGGGCGCGGCGGCCCTGATCGGCCTCGCGGTCGCCGGGATCGGCCTGAGCCGCAGCACCGCGGTGACGGCCGTGCTGGCCGCCGTGTTCATGTTCGGAATGACCCTCGGCGGGGTCTGCTCCATGACGATGCGCCAGGAGGTCACCCCCGACCCGCTGCTCGGGCGCGTCACCTCCGCCTTCTGGACGGTGCACAACGCCTCGGGCCCGGTGGGGGCGGCCGTGCTCACGGTGCTGGCCGCGCGCTGGGGCGTACCCGCGGTCAGCGTCGCGGGCGGGGCGTTCTGCCTCTTCATCGTGGCCGCGGGGCTGCTGACGCCGCTGCGGCGCCGACAGGCCCCGGGCGGCCCGGCCGCCGTCGCTCGGGCGGCGGTGGCGGGAGGGGCCGCCACCGGACACGGGGGCGGGAGCGGCCGCGGCCTCCACGGCCCCGTCGGCGCGGAGGGCTCCGGCGGGGCCGGGGCTGCGGACGGGCCCGGCGGCCCGGGTGGTTCGCACGGCCCGGACGGCCCCGATGCTCCCGACGGTCCTGACCGTCCGGGCGGTCCGGTCAGCCGACCGAGGCGGCCTCGACGCCGGTGAGGCGCTCCGCGGCGGCCCACAGCCGGGCTGCCGCCCCCCGGTCCAGCGCCCCGCGGGCGACCCGGGCGGTGGTCGTGGGCCCGGTGAGCTCGAACGGGCCGTCGGGGCCGTAGTAGCCGCCGGGGGCGGCGTCCGCGGCGGTGGCCGCGTACAGCAGGGGCTCGGCGCCGGTGCCGACCTCCTGCTTGGGCAGGAAGTCCAGCGCGCTGGTCAGGCGGTGCAGCCGCGAGGGCCGACCGGTGGCCAGGCTCGCGCCGGCGGTCTGGAGGTTGGTGCGGGTGTAGCCCGGGTGGGCGGCCGTGCTGCGCAGCGGCCAGCCGCGCTCGGCCGCCAGCTCGGCCAGGTGGCGGGCCATCATCAGGTCGGCCAGCTTGGACTGGGCGTAGCTGAGCATGGGCTGGTAGCGGCGCCGCTCCCACTGCAGGTCGCCGAAGTCGATCCGGCCGAAATGGGCCATGATGCTGCTCATGGTGGCCACCCGCGGGGCGGGGGCGGCGAGCAGCGCGGGCAGCAGCCGTGCGGTCAGGGCGAACGGGCCGAGGAAGTTGCTGCCGAACTGCAGCTCGAAGCCGTCGGCGGTGGCCATCCGGCGCGGCGGGGCCATCACGCCGGCGTTGTTGACCAGCAGGTCCAGGGGGACGGCGTCGGCGAGCAGCCCGTCCGCGAACGCGGCGACGGAGGCGAGGTCGGCCAGGTCGACCCGCCGCACCTCCAGCTGCGCCCGCGGGTGCCGGGCGAGGATCTCGGCGCGGGCCTGCTCGCCCTTGGCGGGCGTGCGCACGGCCAGCACGACCCGGGCGCCCGCCTCGGCGAGGCGGCGCGCGGCCTCCTTGCCCGTTCCGCTGTTGGCGCCGGTGACGACGGCGAGCTTGCCGGACTGGTCGGGAACGGCGTACATGGCGTGCTCCTCGGCGGAGAAATAAGAGACCGGTGGTCTGCTGATGGTCCCGAACGTAGCAGACCGCCGGTCTCATAACAACAGACCGCAGGTCTGTAGGCTGGCGGGGTGACCCTGCCTGTGAAGTTCCAGCGTGCCCGCAACGAGGAGCAGCGCGCCGTCCGGCGCCGGGCGATCCTCGACACGGCGGCCGCGATGCTGGCGGAGATGCCCGTGGCGCAGGTCAGCCTGAACGAGCTCGCCCGCCGCGTGGGCCTCGCCAAGTCCAACGTGCTGCGCTACTTCGAGTCGCGCGAGGAGGTCCTGCTCGAACTGCTCGACGCCGCCTCCCGCGAGCTCGTCGACCGTCTCGACGGCGTTCTGGCCGAGGCCCTGGAGGGCGCTCCCGCCGAGGAGCGGCCCGACCGCATCGCCGCCTGCCTGACGCGGTGCCTGGAGGAACGGCCCGTCCTGTGCGACCTGATCAGCGCCCAGGCCGCGGTCCTGGAGCGCAACGTCTCGCCCGAGGCGGCCGTGCGGTACAAGCGGGGCGTCATCGCCAACGCGAGCGCCCTGGCCGGGAGCCTCGCCGCGCACCTGCCCGAGCTGGGGGAGGAGGACGCCTTCCGCTTCGTGGCGGGCGCCGTGATGGCCACCGGATCCGTCTGGACCCATGCGCACCCCTCGCCGGCCATGCTCGCGGCGTACGAGGCGGACCCCGCGCTGGCCGTCCTGCGCCTGGAATTCGGCCCGACCCTGCGCGAGACGCTGGAGGTCATGCTCGCGGGCCTGCTGGCCCGGGCGGCCCGGCGCACGTGAGGGCATGACGGGGGCCCGCACTCCTGCGCGGAGTGCGGGCCCTCTGCTCCGTCCGGTCCGACATCCCTCAGAACCGGTCGGGACGCCCGCCCGGGAAGCGCTGAGGCGAGGACGGCACCAGCTCCGCGCGGCGTTCGCCGCCGCCCGGGGCCGTCCGGCAGGTCACGTCCGCGGCGGGCAGCCGGCCCGAGGCCAGGTAGTCGTTGACCGGGGCGTTGGCGCAGGACGCGCCGTCGAAGAGGTACACGCCGTGGCCCTCCCCGCCCATCGCCAGCACCATCCGCGAGCCCTTGAGCGCGCCGTGCAGGCCCTGGCCGCTCGCCAGCGGGGTCTGGGAGTCCCACTCGTTCTGCACGGTGAGCAGGTTCGCCCGCGTCTTCATCTGCGTCACGGGCTCGACGGGCCGCTGCCAGTAGGCGCACGGCTTGATGTTGGACGCGAAGTCCCCGTACAGCGGGTACCGGACCTTGTCCCGGGCCGCCTCACGGGCGTACTGCTCGGGGTAGCGCGGCCATTCCACGTCACCGCAGAGCACGGACAGGAACACGGCCGTCCCGTTGTCCGTCGCCGGCTCGGCCGCGGGCTTCAGCAGCCTGCGCTGCTCGGCCGACAGCGGCGCGCCCGGCCTGCCGTCGGCCGCGTCCTTCAGCGCCTTGACGACCGGGGCCGCCTGCGCCGGGTAGAAGAACAGCGCCCGCGCGGTGCGGATCATGTCGCCCGTGAGCTTCTGCCCCTCGAACTCGATCGGCTCCCGGTCCGCGCGCGCCACCAGGTCCCAGAACGTCTTCGACACCGCGGCCGGGGTGTCGCCCAGTCCGAACTCGCCGCTGCGCTCGGCCGTCCACTGCGTCCACCGCGCGAAGGCCGGCTCCGCCTCGGTCGCCCACACCTGCAGCATGCCGCGCCACGCGCGCTGCGGGTCGACACCGCTGTCGAGGACGAAGCGGTCGGTGCGGGAGGGGAACATCTGGGAGTACACGGCCCCCAGGTACGTCCCGTACGAGTAGCCGACGTAGGAGATCTTCTTCTCGCCCAGCGCGGCGCGGATCGCGTCCATGTCGCGCGCCGTGTTGCGGGTGGTGATGAACGGCAGCACCTGGCCGGACTTCTCGCGGCACTTCTCCGCCACCGTGCGCGCCCACTCCACGTCGGCCGCGAACGTCTCCTCCTTGTACGGGCGGTCGATGTTCTGCTCGGCGTCGGTCAGGCCGCAGGTGACGGGGCTGCTGGATCCGACGCCGCGCGGGTCGAAGCCGATCAGGTCGTACTGCTCGCGCACGTCCTTGGGCATCGACGCGTCGAACATCAACGGCAGATCGAGCCCCGAGCCGCCCGGGCCGCCCGGGTTGAACAGCATCGCACCGTGCCGCTTGGCCGGGTTCCCGCTCCTGATCCGGGATATGGCGAGGTCGATGGCGCGCCCCTGGGGACGCCGGTAGTCGAGCGGGACCTTCAGGGTCGCGCACTCGTACGCGGCCGGCTGCTCCGGGCTGCAGCGGTGCCACTGCGGCTTCTGCGGGGCGTACTCGGCGGTCTGCGACGCGGCGGACTCCTGCGCGGCGGACGCCGGTGGGGCGGACAGTACGGGGAGGGCGGTGGCGAGGAGGCCGGCGGCGAGCACCGGCGTGAGGCGGGTGAGGTTCACGAAGAGCCGTGTCCTTTCCGTGAAGTGGGTTGCCCCACCACCTTGTTGGAGGCACGGCCCCGGGCGAATCATCCCGGAGGTCGGCCCGCATGCTCCTCGCGAACGAGCTCATATCCGGACAACTGGCCGACACGCCACGGACGGCGGCGCCGCTCGGCCGACGCGCTCGATCGCGACGATCGCCGCGTCGTCGCCGGGGCTGCCGCCGGGGGAGTGGGCGAGCAGGTCCCGGCACAGACGGCGCAGCAGTGCCGCCGGGCCGTCGCCCTGCCAGTCGGCGGGGCGCTCCTTGCAGCGGGAAGAAGACGCCGGCCGCGTCGCGGGCCTCGGTCACGCCGTCCGCCGGGTGGCGGCGTACAGGTCGCCGCCGATCTGCGCCTCGCCCCCGGCGGCCAGGTACACCGCGGCCAGCCGCGGCGGGCCCCATCCGGCCGAGCAGGGGCCGCAGGACCCCCTGCCGGGCGGCCCCGGCGACCGCCCGCAGCCGGGTCAGCTGCCTCTCGTGCACCTCGCGCAGGTGTGCGAAGAAGATGACGAAGGTCGAGATCAGCACCAGGGCGGTGATCTGGAAGGTGTGGTCGAGATCGGTCGGGGTGGTGCGCGCAGCGGCGACCGACGCCTGCGCCAGCACGGCCACCACCCCGACGAACCCGGTCGTGCGCGGCCCCGCGAGGCCGCCACGGCAGGCGCCGCCACCGGGAACGGACCCGGGTGCACCTCGGGCGGCGCCGCCAGGTCCACCGCCGTGACGACCGCGATCAGGGAACCGCACCCCGGGTTCCCCCCATGCCGCGCCCGGCACCCGGCCGTACGTGCTCCGTCGTACGGCCGAATCGGCGGGCGGCCACAGTGCCGCTCCCCGCCGGTGGGGGGAGGATGGGATGCGCCCGGAGCGCGCGGACCGGGCCGCCCGGGCCGAACGGGCGGCAGCGGGCGGCCGACGCACCGCCCCTTCGGCGGCGGACGGGAAGGAGCGGTCGGCATGAGTACGGCGAACGGCGTCCCGGCCGGTGCGGATCCGGAGGCCGACGGCCCCTCCACCGGGCCTGGCCTGCTGGACGTCCTCGGCGTTGCCGCGGTGGTCCTCGACGCCGAAGGGCGGATCGCCCTGTGGAGCCCGCAGGCCGAGGAGCTCTTCGGCTACACGGCGCAGGAGGCGCTGGGGCGGTTCGCGGCCCAGCTGCTCGTCGACGAAGAGCACCTCGACCTCGTCCTCGCCCTCTTCCGGAAGGTGATGACCGGCGGCGGCCCGTGGGCCGGGGTCTTCCCCGTCCTGCACAAGGACGGCAGCACCCGGCTGGCGGAGTTCCGCAACATGAGGCTGGAGGACCGGGAGGGCCGGCTCTACGCCCTCGGCATCGCCTCCGACCAGGCCACCCTGCAGCGCCTGGAGCGCGACCTGGCGCTGTCGATGCGGCTGGTCGCCCAGTCCCCGATCGGCCTCGCCGTCCTGGACACCGACCTGCGCTACGTCCTGGTCAACCCGGCACTCGAACGCCTCAACGGCCTCCCGGCCGCCGAGCACGTGGGCCGGCGGCTCCACGAGGCGCTCCCGCACCTGGACGTCGCGGCCATCGAGGCGGCCATGCGCGAGGTCCTGATCAGCGGCGTGCCCCGGCTGAACCAGTTCACCACCGGCCGCACCCCCGCCGACCCCGACCAGGACCACGCGTGGTCCGCCTCCTTCTACCGGCTCGAGGACTGGTCCGGGCGGCCCATCGGCGTCGCCGCCTCCATCGTCGACGTCACGGAGCAGCACAAGACCTCACTCGCCGTGTCCCTCGCCCGCCAGCGGCTCGCCCTGATCGCCGACGCCTCCGTCCGCATCGGCACCACCCTGGACCTCGGCGTCACCGCGCGCGAGCTCGGCGACATCGCCGTACCGCAGCTCGCCGACCTGGCCACCGTGGACGTCCTCGACGCGGTCCTCGTCGGGGACCACCCGCCCGGCGCCACCGCCGGCGAGACCGTGCAGTTCCGGGCCCTGGCCATCAAGGCCGCCCAGCCCACCCCCGCGCTGCGCGCCGCCGACCCGGTCGGCTCGCTCGCCCGCTACGACGCCACCCGCCTGGTCACCCAGTGCGTCCGCACCGGGCGCCCCATACTGCTGGCCCACGTGGGGCCGCGGGACCTGTCCCGCATCGCGCGCGACGCGGAGGCCGCCGCCCTCCTCGCCGAGGCCGGCCTGCACTCGTACCTGGCGGTGCCGCTCATCGCCCGCGGGGAGGTGATCGGAGCCCTGGGCCTGCAACGCACCACCAACCCGCTGCCGTTCGACCAGGACGACGTCCTGCTCGCGGGCGAGCTCGCCGCCCGCGCCGCCGTCTGCATCGACAACGCCCGCTGGTACCAGAAGCAGCGCCACGCGGCCCTCACCCTTCAGCGCCACCTGCTGCCCCACCACCCGACGCCGACGCCCGGCCTGGAGATCGCCTACCGCTACCAGCCCGCCACGACCGCCGGAGAGGTCGGCGGTGACTGGTTCGACGTCATCCCGCTGCCCGACGACAAGACCGCCCTCGTCGTCGGCGACGTCATGGGCAGCGGCATCAACGCGGCCGCCACCATGGGCCAACTGCGCACCGCCGCCCGGACCCTGGCCGAACTCGACCTCGACCCGGCCGCGGTGCTCACCCGCC
Source organism: Streptomyces sp. NPDC046866 (assembly GCF_040704625.1). Lineage (NCBI taxonomy): Bacteria > Bacillati > Actinomycetota > Actinomycetes > Kitasatosporales > Streptomycetaceae > Streptomyces > Streptomyces sp. NPDC046866. The sequence goes on along the minus strand of NZ_JBEYXN010000002.1, from coordinate 251,693 downwards.
TCGACCACACCACCACCGGGCTCGGCCACACCATGGCCACCTGCGTCATCGCCGTGTACGACCCGCACCGGGGCCGCTGCCGCATCGCCACCGCAGGCCACCTGCCGCCCGTACGGACCGGCCCCGGCCGGCCCCCGGAACTGCTGGACCTGCCGACCGGGGCGCCGCTGGGCGTCGGGGGCGTGCCGTTCGAGGCCACCGCCCTCGACCTGGCGGTGGGGGACGAGCTGGTCCTGTACACGGACGGCCTGGTCGAGACCCGGGACCAGGACATCGACACCCGCCTGCAGGCCCTCACCGCGCTGCTGGACGATCCGCGGCGCGCCCTGGAGGAGACCTGCGACGTGCTGCTGGGCCGGCTGCGCCAGCCCGACGACCGCGACGACGTCGCGCTGCTCATCGCCCGCACCAGGCCGCTGTAGCGGGCCGGGGCCGGGCGGGGCGGGCCGGGGCACGGTACCAGTCTTTCGAGTGGTTGCCCGGATGTTTGTCCATTCGTGATGGTCCTTCCAAACCGGCACCACAACTGGCACTAGCGTCCCGTGCCACCCGGGGAGCGCGGGTGCACACGGCACAACCGCCGTATCCCTTGCCCCTGCAGCCCCTCCCGGCCCCGAAGCAAGGAGGCACAGTGCTGTCATTCCGTCGGTCGGCCCTCGGCGGCATGTCGGTGGCTTCGCGCCACGTGTTGGCCACGGCCGCCGTCATCGGCGCCCTCGCCTTCACGCTGATCGCGTTGCTGATCCCCGTGCAGAAGTTCGGCGGCAGAACCGCCGCCGCGGCCACCGCCCCGGCGGCCGACGACGACGGACTCGGCACCGTCAGCACCGCCTTCGGGCCGCTGACCCCCCAGGACCGGGACTTCGTCCGCAAGGTGCGCCTCGCCGGACTGTGGGAGCTGCCCGCGGGCCGCCAGGCCCAGCAGCGCGGGAAGCGTCCCGCGATCCGCACCGCCGGCGAGCACCTCGTCGAAGGCCACACCGAACTGGACCGGCGCGTCCTCGAAGTGGGCCAGGCCCTCGGAATGGACCTGCCCAACCAGCCCAGCCCGCAGCAGCAGGCCTGGCTCGCCCAGCTCGACACCGCTCAAGGCCCCCAGTACGAGCAGCTGTTCGTCCAGCTGCTGCGCCGGGCGCACGGCAAGGTCTTCACGCTCGTGGCACAGATCCGCGCCCAGACCCGCAACTCCATGGTCCGGGCGCTGGCCACGGACGCCAACACCACCGTCCTGGACCACATCTCGGTCCTCGAGGCCAGCGGGCTGGTCGACTTCGACGGACTCGCCGACACCGCGCCCGCGGCGCCCGGATCGCCCGGCGCGCCGGTCCCCGTCCCCGCCTCCTCCACCCTTCCCCGACCGACGAAGTGAAGTGATCGCATGAGTCAAAAGGGCCACAAACGCCGTCTGCGGACGTCGCACAAGGTCCTCGCCACGGTGTCCGCCCTGGTCCTGGGCGGCGGCGGGGTCGTGTTCGTCGCCCAGGGCGCCTTCGCCGGGCAGGACTCCCGTACGGCGCCGGTGACCGCCACCATCGACTGCCCCGACGTGGGCGACAAGCTCCGCGACGTCCCCGACCAGGCCAAGGGCGAGGTCGACAAGAACCTCGCCCAGCTCGACACCCAGGTCGCCGACGCCTACCAGAAGCTCTCCACGGGCCGGGCCAGGGGCGACGCCCTCCTCAGCGGCCTGAAGGACCAGCGCGGCAAGACCATATCCGCGATCGGCGACGCCCTCGGCAAGGCCGGCTCCCGCCCCGCCGGGCTGGACGGGATGAGCTCCTGCAAGCTGAAGCAGGCCGCGGCCGCCGACCCGGCCGACGACCCCGCCGCCGCGGCCGGCGCCCGGGGCGCGGCCGAGCAGGGCGGCGCGGCCGCCGCCGCACCGCAGCAGGCGGGCGGCGCCCCGCAGGCCAAGGGCGGCCCGGCGCGCAGCGACTTCGTCGCCATCGGGACGGTGAAGCCGAACGTCCGCACCCCGGCGGCGCGCGGCAACGCCTCCACGGGCTCCTTCGCGGTGAACTGCGGCCGCAACGAGAACGGCCACTTCAACCCGGACAACGTCATCGTCGCGCCCGGCGTGAGCAACGGCGCGCACCACATGCACGACTACGTGGGCAACAAGACCACCGACGCCTTCTCCACCAACAACAGCCTCGCCGCCTCCGGCACCACCTGCACCAACGGCGACCAGTCGACCTACTACTGGCCGGTGCTGCGGCTGCGCGACGGCCGCGCCGAACGCGACGCCAAGGCGCCCGGCGGCGGACAGGACGCCAACGTCGGCACGATCCTGAAGCCGAAGCAGGTGACCATCGAGTTCAAGGGCAACCCGACCTCCAAGGTCACGGCCATGCCCCGGTTCCTGCGGATCATCACGGGCGACGCGAAGTCCTTCACCAACGGGCCCGGCAACGCCAACGCCTCGTGGAGCTGCACCGGCTTCGAGAACCGCCAGCTGAAGGACAAGTACCCCGTCTGCCCCAAGGGCAGCGACGTGGTGCGCACGTTCACCTTCCAGAGCTGCTGGGACGGCCGCAACACCGACAGCGCCAACCACCGCACCCACGTGGACTTCGCCAAGAAGGACGGCTCCTGCAAGCCCGGCTTCAAGGCCATCCCGCAGCTGGTGCAGCGGATCGTCTACAGCGTGCCGCCGGGCTCCCGGTTCGCCGTGGACAGCTTCCCCGAACAGCTGCACAAGCCGGTCACCGACCACGGCGACTTCATCAACGTCATGTCGAACGGCCTCATGTCGAACGCGGTGCGCTGCATCAACGACGGGCGCGCCTGCCGCTGAGTCCCTCGGGGCGGCGCGCAGTCCCTCCACCTCCCCGGTGTCGCCCCGAGAGCGGTGCCGGCCCGAAGCCAGCCGGCTTCGGGCCGGCACCGCATCCGTGCGTACGTGCCCCCGACCACACCAGGAGTGCCATGTCCGGCCCTCACCCACCCGCCCAGGCCGCCCCGCTCCACGCGGCCGGGCCCCCGCCCCACGACCCGGCCGCCGGCTGTGCAGCCCGCTCCAGTCCGGAGCCCGGGTCCGACGCGGACCTCATCCGGCGCCTGCGGCAGGCCTACGCCTCCGGGACGGGCGACCCCGACGTCTGCGAACTCCTCTACCGGCGGCACCGTGCCGCCGCTTTCGCATGTGCGCGCAACTGCTGCCGCACCCCGCAGGACGCCGAGGACCTCGTCTCGGAGGCCTTCGTACGGACGGTGCAGGCCGTCCGCTCCGGCGCCGGCCCGCGGGAGCAGTGGCGCCCGTACCTGCTGGCAGTCGTCCGCCACACCGCCATCGAGTGGCGGGCCGGCGCCGGGCGCACCGTCCTGACGCCCGACGTCGAGCCGTGGTGCCGCCCCGGCCCCGGCGGGGAGGACCCGCAGCGCCGGCTGCTGGACAGCGAGGACCGCCGGCTCGTCGCCCGCTCCTTCCACGCCCTGCCCGAGCGGTGGAAGGCCGTGCTCTGGCACACCCTCGTCGAGGACGACTGCCCGCACCCCGTCCCGCTGCTGCTGGGGATCACCCCCAGCGCCGTGACCTCCCTGGCCTTCCGCGCCCGTGAAGGGCTGCGCGAGGCGTACCTGCGGGCCCACCTCTCCTCGGCGGCCGACGCCCGGTGCCGCCACTACGGCAGCGTGCTGGGCGCGGCCGTCCGCCGCCGCCCGACGCCGCGCACCCGGGGCCTGGCCCGCCACCTGGCGGCCTGCCGGCCCTGCTCCCGCGCGTACGCCGAACTCCTCGACCTCGACGCCGCACTGCGCGCGGGCGCCGGCGCCGCGCTCGTCGCCCCCTAAGGGCTGTCCCGTAAGTGGTGGTCAAAGCTGTGTCTGGTCTGATCACGGCGTCGGAGCCCTCCTGGATAGCCCCGTTCACCGGGCTGTGCTCGCGTCAGTTTGGCAAGCTGATCACCGTGCTCCGGCGCGAGGGTGCGGGCCCGGTGCGCAAGGGCCGGCCCTGGAGCCTGCCGCTGGAGGACCGCGTGCTCCACTTCGCCGACCAGCCGTAACCGGCCCCGGGCACAGGGTGTTTGGCACGGCAGCGTGTACATGAAAGCCGGTGCCTGCGGATACGCGTGTGTGGTGTCCGGGGCCAGGACCCGGGGTTAGCCCCGGCGAGGAGGAGATCTTGGGATGAAGCGTTCGATGACGATGGCGTTGGCCATCGCCGCTGCCGGCGTGATGCTGCCGCTGGGACTCGTGGCGGCCCCTGCGTCGGCCGAGCCCGCGAGCGCGGCTATGGGCGGCCATGTCCGGGCGGCGGTCGGCTCGGTCTCGGATCCCCTCCAGGGGACTGACGACATGCTCCGGCGGACCTTGGCAAGCGTGGCCGCGACGGAGAGGACCCCTGCCGAGCTCCGCGAGGTTGCGCGCCGGGAGATTCTTCCTGATGTGAATTCTCGGTACATGGGGGCCAGCATCCTGGGGCGCTACAACGGGGAGGCCACATCAGCGCAGCGCGAAGCCTACTTCGCGGCCTTCAGGGACTACCTGGCCGTGGAAATCGGCGAGAAGCTGGCCTCAGCCGCCCCTGACCAGACCTACATCATCGAGGGGAATGTCCGGCATTCAGCGATCCTCACCACCATCCAGGTTGAACTCCCAACCCCGAGCGACGAGTCGGTGTACTTGGAGGTCACTTGGCTCAAGGACAGGGGGACCGGCTTGTGGCAGATCGCCGACTACTCCGTCCAAGGTTTCAGCTTCGTCACCCTCAAGCGACAGGAGTGGGATGGCATCCTCCGTGAGGAGGGAGTGACCGGCCTGACGAGGTGGCTCGAAGCCAGGAGCAAGATCGCCCAGCGGGAGCGGTGACCGGAGGGCGAGATCACAGGTGAGATGATCTTGCTGTGTCTGGTGTGATCACGGCGTCGGAGCCCTCCTGGATAGCCCCGTTCACCGGGCTGAGCTCGCGTCAGTTTGGCAAGCTGATCACCGTGCTCCGGCGCGAGGGTGCGGACCCGGTGCGCAAGGGCCGGCCCTGGAGCCTGCCGCTGGAGGACCGCGTGCTCCTCGTAGCCGCGTACTGGCGCACGAACCTCACCCTGCGCCAACTCGCTCCCCTGTTCGGGGTCTCCAAGTCGGCCGCCGACCGCATCATCAACCACCTCAGGCCCTCGCTCGCGCTCCAGCAGCGCAAGCGGTTCCGCAAGGGCACCGTGCTGATCGTGGACGGCACCCTCGTCCCCACCCGCGACCACACCATCGCCGAGCAGTCCAAGAACTACCGGTACTCCACCAACCACCAGGTCGTCATCGACGCCGACACCCAGTTCATCGTCGCGGTGGGCCGACCGCTGCCCGGCAACCGCAACGACTGCAAAGCGTGGGAGCTGTCCGGCGCCAAGGACGCCATCGGCAACACCACGGTCATCGCAGACGGCGGCTACCGCGGCACCGGCCTGGTCATCCCGCACCGCCGCAGACGCGGCCAGACCGACGTCTCCGCGTGGCAGGAGGAACACAACACCTCTCACCGCAAAGTCCACGCCCGAGTGGAGCACGTCTTCGCCCGCATGAAGACGTGGAAGATTCTCCGCGACTGCCGCCTGAAAGGCGACGGCGTCCACCACGCCATGCTCGGCGTCGCCCGTATGCACAACCTTGTCCTCGCCGGGTGACACAGAAACCAGCAGGCCAGCAGGGGCGTCAGAGATCATTTACGGGACAGCCCTTAGGGGGGCGGCCCGGTTCCCGACATGCCGCTGCCGGTGGCGTGCCGCAGGTGAGCGGCCGCCACCGGCAGCGCTGTCGGTCCGGTGGGTCGGGTGGGTTCGGTGAGTGGGGTCGCTCGGGTCGGTCGGGTAGGCCGGTGGGTCGGGGGTCCGGTGGCCTACAGGCCGTTGACGCGGGCCATGCGGCCCACGCCCAGGGGGCGGAAGTCGGTCGCGGTGACCCTGGCCTTGCGGCCGACCCGGGAGTACTGGCGCCTGACCTGGGCCATGAGGCGGCGGCTGCGCAGGGCCATCTCGAGCTCGAAGCGCGTACGGGGGTCGCGCAGGCCCGGCCCGAAGAGCTTCTCCAGCTGCCGCATGCGGTAGCGCACCGTCTGCGGGTGCACGCTGAGCGCCTTGGCGGCCTCGGGCGCGCCGCCGCCCTCCAGCCAGGCCAGCAGGGTCACCTCGAGCCGCTCGCTCTGGCGCGGGGTCAGGTTGGCCAGGGGCCGCAGCCAGCGGGCGGCCAGGGCGTGCGCGAGCGGCTCGTCCTGGAGGAGGAGCAGGGTCGAGAGGTGGTCGTCGACGAAGAGGGGGCGTCCGTCGAGGCCCGGGCGGTTCGGGGTCAGCGCCAGCAGCCGCAGGGCCCAGCGCAGGGAGTGGGAGGTGTCGCCGGGGGCGACGGGGTGGCCCACGGCGGCGAACCGGCCGCGCAGCAGGGCCTCCAGGGAGGTGCGCGTGTCCGGGGTGTCGGGACTCGGGACCAGCAGGCAGGGCTGCCCGCCGACCATGCCGGCGAGTCCGTCGTCCAGGGCGGCCGCGAGCTGCTGGGTCTCGCCGGGGGTCGCGAGCGCGACGGCGCGTATCTCGGCGGGCAGGGGCCAGCCGGCCGCCCGCGCCAGCTCCGAGAGCGCAATTTCAGCCATGGGCATGTCACATGTAAGAGCGGAGAAGAGCTCCCGCCGGGCCCGTTCGGACGGACTGCCCGGCCCCTCGGAGGGCACCACCGTCAGGGGCGGCGCGGCCCTCCTGCGGTCCGAGGCCTGGCGCGGTACGGGGATGGGGATCCGGCCGGAGCGCGCCACCATCGCGCTCAACTCCTGTGCCGCGAGAACGTCGGCGTCCGTATCCGCGTCTCCTCCCGCTCCGTCCGCGTGCCCGTGGTCGTGCTCCTCGTCGCGCTCGTCGTCGCGCCCGTACCCGTCCGCGTCGGCGTGCGCCTCGAGGCCGATCCCGAGGCCGGGGTCGCAGCCCCGCTGCGGGCCGTCGTCCTCGGCGTCGTCGTCCCGCCTGCCGGCCTGCCGGTCCTGCAGGCGGGGCGCCGGCTCGCGGTACCCGAGTGCCGTCAGCAGGGCTGCCTCGACGTGCTGTCTGACCACCTCGTCGTCGAGCTCATCGACCAGGGCGGCGAAGCCGGGGAGCCCGTCCCTCAGCTCCTCCACCATCCCGGCGGCCAGCGCGGGCAGTTCCCTGCGCAGGACCCGGGTCCATTCGCCGCGGGGGCGGGCCCAGATACGGTTCAGCAGTTCGCACATTGTTACCTCGTTCATGCCGGGGTACGGCCTGCCCCGTGAGGGGAACAGGCCTGTCGAGCCGCCCCCCTTCCCCTCCGCGCCGGTGCGGACGGGCGAGTTGGGCACCTCGTACACCCTCCGGGAGAGTGCCGAGCACTTGCGGTCCCGCGGCTTTGCCTCGATTTTGCCGACGGGGAGGTGTGGCGGCGGACAAGGCGTCACCTCCTGGCGCCACCGCACCGTTGGAAGGGAATCTTCCGGGGACGTTCGGTGTGACGATGCCATGCACACAAGAACTTGTCACGATTCGATAAATCCTGTGGAGGCGTTGCGAAGCTCCACGATGCTTCTGCACTCCGGCCCCCGCTCCCGGTCGGCGAGGCACCCATCTCCCGCCGCCGCGGAGCAGTTCCGTCGACACCCCGGGCGCCGAGAGCGCGCTGGAGTGCCTCGGGCCCGGGCGGTATGGGAGAACCCGATGCCCCTGTCCCAGACCCGTGCTTCCCGCTCTCACCGGGCCCGCCGCACCAGACGCCACGCCGGCGTGGCCGCGGCCGCGGCTGCCGGCCGGCGGGCCGTGCGCAGGCCGCCGCTGCTGTCTCCCGCCGGAGGCCTGCACCCGGCGGCCCTGGTCGGCGCCGCCCTCGCCGCCCTCCTCTCCCTCGGGGTCGCGGCCCGGGTGGGCGCCCTGACCCACCTGTGGGACTTCCTCGACTTCGGCGCGGGCGTCCTCTCGCTCGTCTCCCTCACCTCCGCCGTCCTGTGGGGTCTCGCGGCCACCGACCGGGTGCTGCTCACCTCCGGCCACCGGCTCGTCGCCCAGGGCGTGCACCGGGGACTCGCGGTCGCCGGGCTCGGCTTCCTCGCGCTGCACATATGGATCAAGATCGCGGAGTCGCACACCGACGTCCTCTCCGTCCTCATCCCCTTCACCGACCGGAACCAGCCCGTGCTGATCGGACTCGGCAGCCTGGCGGGCTACTTCTTCGTGTCCGTTGCGGTCTCGGGCGCCGTCCGCAGCGCCTTCGCCACCAAGGGCCGGTCCCTGTGGTGGCGCGCCCTGCACGTGGGCGCGTACCCGGCCTGGGGCGCGTCCCTGGTCCACGGCCTCAAGTCCGGCCGCTCCGCGAGCGGTTGGGTGACCGTGGCGTACGCACTGTGCCTGGCCGGGGTCGCGGCCGTCCTCGTGGTACGCCTGCGGGCCAGGCTGCGCGCCGAGGCCGCCCTCCCCGCCGCGCAGCAGCCGTCCGCGCCCCGGGGGGCCGGGCAGGCCGCCCGGCCCCGTCCGGGGGGCCGGTTCGTCCGGCGGCCCGCGGAGTGGGCCGCCGAGCGGCTGACCGCCCGGCTGGCCCGGCAGAGCGCGGCCGCCACCGCGGCCGGCGCCACCGCAGGACGGCAGGCCGGCCCGCTCCCCGACCCGGTCGGGGCGTCCGCCGCCGGCCGGGCGGGCGCGGCGGGCACGCGTGCCGCGGCCCCGCCGAGGCCGGCGCTGACGCCCGTGCCCGAGCGCCCGCCGTACGGCGCCGGCGCGGCCTTCATCACCAGCAGGCTCGACATGTCCGCCGAACGGCCCGGCAGCCGCCCGCTGGGCGGGGCGCGGGGGCGGCAGTGACCGGTGTGACCAGCCCGGCCCTCGGCTGCGTGGGCCAACCCCGGGTGCTGGCCGGCCTCGACGCCCTCCCGCGCCTGGACCGGGTCGACCATCTGACCGTGCACGGGGAGGTGCCCCCGTACCGGCCGGACGACCTGGTCGCCCTCGCCGAGGCCATCGACCTGCGCGGCCGCGGCGGAGCGGGCTTCCCCTTCGCCCGCAAGCTCAAGGCCGTCATGCGGTCCGCCCGCGCACGCGACGGGCGGACCGCCGTCGTGGTCAACGGCAGTGAGGGCGAGCCCAGTTGCCTCAAGGACACCGCCGTCCTGCTGCACGCCCCGCACCTCGTCCTCGACGGGGCCCTGCTGGCCGCCTCCGCGGTCGGCGCCGAGGAGGTCGTCCTCGGCGTGACCCGGGACGACGTGGAGCAGTCCGTACGCGCCGCCATCGCCGAGCGGGGCGAGGCCGCCGCCCGGGTCCGCGTCGCCCTGCTCCCCGAGCGGTTCGTCACCGGCGAGGGCACCTCCCTCATCAACGGCATCGAGGGCGGCCCCGCCCTGCCCAACGGCCAGAAGGTGCGCACCAGCGACCGCGGGCTCGGCGGCGTGCCGACCCTGCTGTCCAACACCGAGACCTACGCCCAGCTCGCCATCGCGGCCCGCATGGGAGCGGCCGGCTACTGCACGGCCGGCCTCGCGACCGAGCCGGGCACCGTCCTGCTCACGGTCGGCGGGTCGACGGTGCTGGAGGTGCCGACCGGGACCTCGCTGGCGTACGTCCTGGAGCTGTGCGGATCCGGTCCCGGCCAGGGCGTCCTGGTCGGCGGCTACCACGGCCGCTGGCTCACCGCGGCCGCGGCGCGCACGGTGACCCTGTCCCGGCAGTCCCTGGCCACCGTCAACGCCGTCCTCGGGGCCGGGGCGGTCCTGCCCCTGCCGGAGGACACCTGCCCGGCCGGCGAAGTGGCCCGGGTGGCCCGCTGGATGGCCGACGAGTCCGCCGGCCAGTGCGGTCCCTGCGTCAGGGGGCTGCCCTCGCTCGCCTCCGCCGTGGAGGACCTGGTCGGCGGCGGAGGGCGGGCCGCCTGGGAGGCCGTCGACGCGCGCATGCGGGCGGTGCGCGGCCGCGGTGCGTGCAGCCATCCCGACGGCACCTCCTCGTTCGTCGCCTCCGCGCTCGCCGTGTTCCCCGACGAGCTGCGCGACCACGCCCTCGGCAGCGGCTGCGGCCGCCGCGTCCTCGGGGCGCTGCCGCTGCCCGAGGACGAGAACCCCGAACGGCTCGTCGTGGACTGGACGCTGTGCAAGGGCCACGGGCTGTGCGTGGACCTGCTTCCCGACGTCGTCCGGCTCGATGCCGACGGGTACCCGGCCCAGGCCGTCATGCCCGTACCCGGGCGGCTGCGCCCCAAGGCCCTGCGCGCGGTGCGCCGCTGTCCTGCGCTCGCACTGCGCATTCAGGAATGACCCCGCGGTAATCGGCGTCGGGCAGGCGCGAGTTCGCGGGTTAGCGTCATTTGATAAATCCCCGGCCGTTCCATTGATCGGCCTCCCGCAGGGTTTATGAATAAACCGGCAAGCGAAAACCCCCGGGATGGGACCCGAAGGAGTGACCGTGAAGAAGATGCGCCGCGTGACAACCGCCGGATCGGTGGCCGCCGTTCTGCTGCTGGCGGCCGGCTGCAGCGGCGGCGACGACAACGCCGCCCGCACCGGGAACGCCGTACAGCCGGCGGGCGCCGGAAAGTCTCTCTCGGACGCATACGGGTCGGGCTCGGGGTACGGGGCCGGCGGCTACGGGGGCACCCCCGGAGACCTCAGCGGCACCGGCGCCGGCTCGGGCGCGGACCCCTCGGCGGGCACCGGCAAGGCGGGGCCGGCGGGCCGGCTGGCCGTACGGGAGATAGCGGGCGTGGGCAGCGTGGTCACCGACAGCGGCGGCGCCACCCTCTACCGCTTCGACAAGGACACCGCACAGCCGCCCAAGTCCGCCTGCGAAGGCGACTGCGCCACGGCCTGGCCGCCGGTACCGGCCGACGACGCGTCGGCCTCCGCCGGCATCGAGGCGGGCCTCCTCGGCGCGGTCACCCGCTCCGACGGCAGCAAGCAGCTGACGCTGGGCGGCTGGCCGGTGTACCGGTACGCCAAGGACACCGCGCCGGGCGAGGCGAAGGGCGAGGGCGTGGGCGGCACCTGGCACGCCCTCGCCCCGGACGGGAAGAAGGCGGTCGACGGGAAACAGAAGGGAGGCGGCAGCGGCGGAATGGGCGCGGGAATGGGCGCGGGAATGGGTGCGGGAACGGGCATGGGCATGGGCGACCAGGAGATGAACACGGGCGCCGAACTGTCGGTGGCGTCCGACGGGAAACTCGGGAAAATCCTCGTCGACGGCCGGTGGCGCACCCTCTACCGATTCGACAAGGACAGTGCGTGGCCGATGAAATTCGGCTGCCTCGGCTCCTGCCTGGACACCTGGAAGCCCGCGGCCGCGATCGACAAGACGAAGGCCACCGGAATCAGGCCGGAGTTGGTCGGCTCGGTCAAGCGGCCCGACGGCAGCGAGCAGCTGACGATCGACTGCTGGCCCGTGTACACCTTCACCGGCGACACCGAGCCCGGCCAGACCAACGGCCACAACAAGCAGGGCCTGTGGTTCGCGGTGACGGCCGCGGGCAAGAAGGTCCCCCCGACGGCCGGCTGAGCCCGGCGCCCACCCCCTTGCCCCTTCCACCCCTGCGAGGCAGCCGTGCCCGAGCCCATGCCCACGCCGACCACCCTCCGCCGCCTGGCCGCGGGCGCCGTACTGCCCGTGCTGCCCGTGCTGGTCCTGGTCGGCGGATGCGCCGGCGACGGCACGGCCGCCCCGCACGGCCCCGCCCCGGCCGCGTCCCCGGCCGGGGCGGCCCGTCCCGCCCCGCTGGAGGACATCGCGGCCGCCCTCGGCTGCACCCCCGAGGTCACCGTCGACGCGGACGAGGTACGGGAGGGGGCGTGCGGGACCGGCCCGCAGGCGTACCGCATGGCCACCTTCACCACCGAGGCGGGCCGCACGGCCTGGCTGAGCGAGGCCCGGATGTACGGCGGCACCTACCTCGTCGGCCCCACCTGGGTGATCACGGCACCGACGCCCGAAGCCCTGGCCCCCGCCCGCACCCGCCTCGGCGGCACCCTCGAATCCGGTGACGCACACGGCTCCTCCCCGCACGCCGGCCACGGCTCCCCCTGACGTCCCACCCGGGCCCGCCGCCCCGGCAGGCGTACGCGGCCGCGTCCTTGAACCGTGCGAACCGGCGGCTCCATTCGGCCCCAGGTGCGGCACGCCTCGCACGTCCTCACGCCCTCCTGGGCTTGAGTGAACTCCCGTTCCGGCTGTTCGCGGCTCTCTCCACGGGAGGTTCTGTGAGTTCGTCAAGACGGGGTGCCGGCCTCGTGATCGCAATCGGCCTGATCGGATCCCTGGCGGCGGGCCCCGCCGCCGCGGTGACCGCGTCGACCGCGTCGACCGCGCCGGCAGCGCCGGCGGGTGACGACGGCAAGCAAACGCCGAAGGCGTGCAAGGGCCTGAAGCCGTATCCCATCGCCCAGGCCCTGCAGCACGAGTACTTCTGCAAGGACTGGCGGCTGGGTCCCGCGCGGCTTGCGGAAAAGGGGGTCGTCGGCAGCATCCTCGAGGGTTACGACCGCCTCGGCGGTCTCACCGCGGTGGAGTTCCTGGACCGGTGGTGGGACCCCGCGGCCGACGCCGGCCAGGGCAACTGGAAGTACCCGCCCGACGACGGCTACGAGCACGACAACCAGGGAGTGGTCGCCGCACCGCTGGTCCTCCGAGCCGGCCTCACCGTGGACCGCTTCGGCAACGAGGCGGGCCGGTTCCTCGCCCCGGCAGGCACCAAGTACGGGTACCGGGCGCTGCCGCCGTCGAACCTCAACACCAGCGACCCCCGCTACCCGTACGACTACCACCTGTACCGGGTGGCCAAGGACGTCACCGTGTGCGCAGGGCCCCAGGCCCCGGCGTTCGAACAGCCCGGCGAGGGAATCCAGTACGTGACGTCCAGCCGGTTCTGCCCGGACATCCCCCGCACCACGGTGGGCGACCTGGTGGCCAACGGCACGCTCGTGCGGCTGAGCAAGTGAGAGACGTGCGCCGTGGACCGGTTCGAGCTGTATGAAGCCCTTCGCGCGGCCGGTGTCCCCGAGGCGTACTACGAGATCCCCGGCCACCCCGGCGGTCCGCACCCGGTGGACCGCTACTTCCTCGAAGAGCGCGAGGGCGCATGGGTCGTGGGCATCCACGAGCGGGACCGGCGGGAAGTGCTCGAACGGTTCGGGGACGAGCACGCGGCGTGCGCGTGGCTCCACGCCCGGCTCACCGACGAGGGGCCCCTGCCCGAGCCGGCCACGGCCGAAGAGCTGGAGGCGCTCCTGCACGACGGCGAGGCCGTCCGGCGGCGGGCACGCGAGGACCTCGAACGCGCCCTCGCCGAGGCCCGCCGCCGGTCCCCCGGGCACCCCGGCCCCGCCGACGGGCGTACCGCCTGACCCTGGGGCGTCCGCACCGTGCGGTGACGCAGCGGCCGGCCGGCCACCGGGCTGCCCGGCCCGCTCGGCCGGCCCGTCGCACGGACCGGACGCGACATGCCGCGCACGGAGCAATCGGCGGGGCCGGGCGGACGGCTGTGTGAGGCTGTGGTCCCTTCGATGGCTGTCCGTGTCAGGGGGCCGGGTGCACTGCTCGCCGAGAGGGTCCCGTGGAGGGATGCGCCGTGACCGCCACGCGGGTCCGGCGGCTTCGCCGCCGGCGCCGGCGGCCGGGCGGCCGTGATGGAGGAGCCGTCCGAGCACCGACGGCGCCGGCGCAGCCGCGGGCCCAGCCACCGCCTGGAAGCCGAGCTGGAGCGGATCGACGAGCAGCTGCGGCAAGCGGGCAGGGCCAAGGACCAGCTGCAGGGCCTGCTGGATGCGGTGTTGGCCATCACCCAGGAGTTGGAACTGCCCGAGGTGCTGCACCGCATCGTCACCGCGGCCATGGGCCTGGTGGGCGCCCGGTACGGAGCGCTGGGCGTGCTGCACGAGTCCGGTGAGTACCTGGACCAGTTCATCACCGCCGGGTTGTCCGAGTCCCAGCGAGCGGACCTGGCCGGGATCGACTTCCCGCACGGCCGCGGCGTGCTCGGGCACCTCATTCACCACCCCGAACCCATGCGGGTCGAAGACATCCCCTCCCACCCCGCCTCCGTGGGCTTCCCTCCCGGCCACCCGCACATGGGCACCCTCCTCGGGGCCGCCGTGCGGGTCCGCGGCACGATCTACGGCGATCTCTACCTGTCCGAGCGGCGCGACGGCCGGCCCTTCGACCGTGCCGACGAGGAGATCGTCGTCGCGCTGGCCGGCGTGGTCGGCATCGCGATCGAGAACGCCCGCCTGTTCGGGCAGGTGCGCGCCGGCGCCGAGCACTTCCAACGCCTCCTGCTGCCGACCCTCCCCGACCTGCACCCCTTCGCCTCGGCGGCCGTCTACCGGCCGGCCTCCGAGCCCGACCACATCGGCGGCGACTGGTACGACGCCCTGATGCTGCCCGACGGTGTCTGCGCCGCCGTCATCGGCGACGTCGTCGGCCACGACCTGCGGGCGGCAGCCGCCATGTCGCAGACGCGCAGCATGCTGCGCGCCCTGCTCTACGACCGCCGCACCCCGCCCAGCGGGATCCTCGCGCAGCTCGACCGCACCCTGGAGGCCACCACCGACAACCCCGTCACCACGGCCTGCCTGGCCCGCCTCCAATCCGAGGGAGCGGGCTGGACGATGCACTGGAGCACCGCAGGCCACCTTCCCCCGCTGCTGCTCACCGCCGACGGGCGCACGGAGTACCTGCGGGCGGAGCCCGGCGTGCCGCTCGGGGTGAGCACCGAACAGCACCGCCCGGACCACTTCTGCTCCGTCCCCGAGGGGGCCACCGTGGTGTTCTTCACCGACGGGCTCGTCGAGCACCGCGCCCGGCCGGTCGACGAGGGCCTGGACGTGCTCGCCGGCCTCGCCGCCGCCCACGCGGCGCTGCCGCTGGAGGACTTCGTCCGTACACTGGCCGATCACCATCCCAGCGACGGCCACGACGACATGGCGATCCTGGCCCTGCGCACCCCCGCCCCCGCCCCCACCCCCGCCCTCAGCCCGGGACGGCCTCGGCCCAGCCGCGGTTGACGGTCGCCCTGGCCTTCCTCTGCTGCTCCTGCGTCGGAAACGCCGGCGTGCCCTCGACCGTCGGCAGGTTCTCCGCGGCGGCCTTGTCGAGGGTGCCATCCTTCTCCATGGCGTCCATGAGCACCGGTCGCGCATAGGCGCCGAGCCGGATGTTCTGGCCCTCCGGGCTGAAGACGTACTCCTGCCACAGGCGTGCCGCGGCCGGGTGCGGGGCGTTCTTGTTCACGCCGTTGGCGTAGTACTGGGCGAAGCTGCCGTCGAAGGGGATGGCGGTCCGCCAGTCGACGTCCGCGCCCTTCCTGCGGAACTCGTCGGCGTACCCGAGGTTGAGGAAGTCCCAGTCGATGCTGATCGGGGTCTGTCCCTTCTCGATCGTGGAGGGGGTGGATTCGACCGGGACGAAGTTGCCGTTCTTGCTGAGCTCGGCGAAGAAGTCGATACCGGGCTGGATGTCGTCGAAGGAACCCCCGTTCGCCAGGGCCGCCGCATACACGCCGGCGAAGGCGGAACCGGACCTGGTCGGGTCGCCGTTGAGCGCGACCTTGCCCTTGTACTCGGGCTTGCGCAGATCGGCGAAGGTCGCGGGGCAGGTCGTGACGCGCTTGGCGTCGCAGCCGATCGAGACGTAGCCGCCGTAGTTGTTGTACCAGCGGGCCCGGGAGTCCTTCTGGTCCTCGGGAATGCTGTCGTACGCGGCGACCTCGTACGGAGCGAGCAGGCCCTGCTGGGCCGCGGACCGGGCGAACGAGTCCCCCACGTCGACCACGTCGGGGGCGCGCCCCGCTCCCCGGCGCTCCTTGAGGGCGTTGATCTCGTCCTGGCTGGTGCCCTCGGGGTTCTCCACCGTGACCTTGATCCCGTACTTCTTCTCGAAGCCGTCGATCAGCGCGCCGTAGTTGGCCCAGTCGCGCGGGAGCGCCATCGTGTGGAGAGCGCCCTCCTTCTTCGCCGCTGCGGTCAGTGCTGCCATGCCGCCGGCGTCCGAGGCCGAGGTGGCCACCGCGGGGGCTCTGGGCGCGGCGGAGGGCTCCTCACCGCAGGCGCCGAGGGCTGCCACCGCGAGAACCAGGCAGCCGGCGCCGGCGGCTGTCCGGAGACGGGGTGCGGGCACGAAGGCTCCATGGCGGGCGGTCGCGTACCGGTCGGAAACCAGCCTACGGTCACGGTTTCGGCGGCGCAGTTCCAGGCGACGGCGCCGGCCGCATGCCAGCGGCTGCCGCATCGGCGCGTCACCGGAGCGGCTCGTCGTCCCACGCTGCCAGGAGTGCCTCCTCCGGAACGGCCACAGCCTGTCCGGTCCCGTCCGGGAGGGCCTGCTCGGTCCAGATGATCTTGCCGCGGGCGGTGTAGCGGGTCCCCCAGCGCTGGGCGAACTGAGCCACGAGGAACAGACCGCGGCCGCCCTCGTCGGTGGCCTCGGCCCGGCGCAGGTGCGGGGAGGTGCTGGACCCGTCGGAGACCTCGCAGATCAGGCTGCGGTCGTGCAACAGCCTCACCCGGATGGGCTCGCTCCCGTAGCGGATGGCGTTGGTGATCAGCTCGCTGAGGACGAGTTCCGTGGTGAAGGAGAGGTCCTCCAGCCCCCAGTGCGCCAGTTGCCGGGTGCAGGCGTTGCGTACGCGTGACACCTCCGCGGGGTCGGCGGGCACGTCCCACTGGGCGATCCGCGCGGGGTCCAGCCGGCGGGTGCGGGCCACCAGGAGCGCGATGTCGTCGCTGGGCCGGTCGGGCAGCACCGCGTCGATCACCGCGGTGCACGTCTGCTCCGGGCTGCGGGCGGGCCCGGCCAGGGCGGCGCGCAGCGCTGCCAGCCCCGCGTCCGGATCGCGGTCGCGGCCCTCGATCAGCCCGTCGGTGAAGAGCGCCAGCACCGAGCCCTCCGGCAGGGCCAGCTCCGTGGTCTCCCTCGGCACACCGGCGCCCAGGCCCAGCGGCGGGGAGACCGGCACCTCGGGGAAGGACACGGTGCCGTCGGGCCGGACCAGGGCCGGGCCCGGATGGCCGGCGGTGGCGGCCGCCACCTGCCCGGAGACGGGGTCGTAGATGGCGTACAGGCAGGTGGCCCCGGTGATCCCCTGCCATTCGTACTCGTCGGTGTCGATGTGGGTGACCAGCTCGTCCAGGTGGCTCAGGAGCTCGTCGGGAGGCAGGTCGAGGGTGGAGAAGTTGTACACGGCGGTCCGCAGGCGACCCATGGTGGCGGCCGCGTGCAGACCGTGGCCGACGACGTCGCCGACCACCAGCGCCACGCGGGCGCCGGGCAGCGGGATGACGTCGAACCAGTCACCGCCCACACCGGCCTGGGCGGCCAGGTAGCGGTGCGCGACCTCGACGGCCGTCTGCTCCGGCACGCCCCGGGGCAGCAGACTGCGCTGCAGGGTGTCGGCCACGGTGTGCTCGCGCGTGTAGCGGCGGGCGTTGTCGACGGACACCGCCGCTCGAGCGGTCAGCTCCTCGGCGAAGGACACGTCCTCCTCGTCGAACGGCGGGGAGTCCTGGCCCCGCCAGTAGCCGGCCATCCCCAGGACGACGCCCCTGGCCCGCAGGGGCACCGCGATCATGGAGTGGATGCCGCGGTCCAGGATGCGCAGGGAGTTCGCCGGGTCCTGAGTCCGCCAGCCCTGGCTGGTGCGCAGGTCCGCCTCCAGAACCGCATGGCCGCCGGCCAGGCCCGCGCCCATGGGGCTGGTGGGAACGAACCGGATCAGCTTGCCGACGGGGTACAGCGGGTGGTCGCCCTGGAGGCCGACGGCGGCGGCGCGGCGCATCTCGGTGGTCTCCTCGGGCGGCTCCTCGCCGCGCAGCACCGGGTCCAGCAGGTCGACCGTGACCACGTCGGCGAACCGCGGGACCGCCACCTCGGCCAGTTCCTCCGCAGTGCGCTCCACGTCCAGGGTCGTTCCCACCCGCACCCCCGCGTCGTAGAGCAGCTTCAGCCGCTCGCGGGCCACCTCGGCCCTGCCGGACAGCGCCCGCAGCTCGGTGGTGTCCCGCAGCGTGACGACGGCCCCGGCCGGCCCGTACGGGGCGGTGGGCCGGATGTTCACCGCCAGCAGCCGGTCGGCCGCCATGTGCACCTCGTCGGTCACGGAGCGGCCCGACGCGATCGGCTCGGCGATCCCGTCCTCCAGACCCAGGTCCGCCAGGGGGCGCCCTTCGGCGTCCGGCGGCAGGTCCAGCAGCCGCCGGGCCTCGTCGTTGGCGAGCAGCAGCCGCCCGCCGTCGCCGACGATCAGCACGCCCTCCCGGACCGCGTGCAGCACGGCGTCGTGGTGCTCGTACATCCTCGTCATCTCGGCCGGTCCCAGCCCGTGCGTCCGGCGCAGGAGCAGGCGGCTCACCGCAGCGGTGGCGCCCGCGGACAGGGCGAGGACGACGGCTGCGCTGCCGAGGACGACCGGCAGCTGCCTGTTCACCATGCCCTGCACGTTCTGGACCGTGACCGGGGAGGAGACGATCGCGATGACGCGGCCGTCGGCGTCCCTGACGGGAACCACCGAGACCACGGACTGCCCCAGCGACCCCTTGAACGTCTCGGTGAACGACTTGCCGGCCACCGCCTTGGAGAACGGGCCGACGACGTGCTTTCCGATCTGCCGCGGGTCCGTGTGGGTGACGGTGACCCCGTCGAGCGTGTACACGTTGATGCCGTCGACCCCGGCGATCTTCCGGGCCGCCTCGGCGCTCGGCTGGAGCAGCGCGCTGGGATGCGGGCTGCGCAGGGCGGCGACGATCCCGGGGGACTCCGCGAAGGTGCCGGCCGCGGCGAGCGTACGGTGCCTGGCGTCCTGCATGGCGGCGCTGCGGCCCTGCACCACGAGGACCACGACCGCGGCGGCGACGAGGAGGACCACGACGGCCAGCTGGAGGAGGAACACCTCGCCGGCCACGCTGCGGACGCTCAGCAGCGAGGAAAGACGATGCTGCCGCGGCGCCCCTCCCGCGGGGGGCGGGGCGGTCTGCCCGCGCCCCCCGGGTGGGGCGGAAGAGCCCACGGCCGAACCGCGCAGCCGGCGCCGGAGGTGTCCCCGATAGTCGCCCATAACCCATTTTCTAACGCTCCCGGCCCGGACGGCAGCCGGACGCCCCCCGCCCCCGCCACACCACCCACCCCGCCCCCGGGAAGTCCCCGGCGCCGGCACCCATGCGCGACCGCCGGCGGGTGTGCTCCTGCGGGCGCCTCGGGGCCGATGCTGGCTGATTGCTGACCAAAGCCCCGTCACCACGCCGCTGACCTGCGGAAAGGTCCGGTCGGCTTTCACCGGGTCTTCGAGAACTGATGCAGACCGACCGCGGACTTTCCCGGTTCAGCGTCGGCCAACTCCGGAGGGCCGAACAGGACATCACGGCACGATCGCCGGGTCCGGCCCGTGGACCGCATCCCGGTCTGGGGGAGGACCACCGGCGGCCTGCTCGCGTGGCTCCGGTCACAGTGGCAGTGGTTCTGGACGGCTGCCGAAGGTCGTTGCGTAGGCTGGCGTCGTCGTCGCGGAGGGGGCGTGGGTGAAACCGCCCGGCCCCTCCTGAGTTGGCCGACGACGAACCGGGAAAGTCGGCAGTCGGTCTGCATCAGTTCTCCAAGACCTGGGGAAAGCCGACCGGACCTGCGACTGGCTGTAGGGTAGGGAAACCGCACTTGACCTGCAAAAACGCAGGCAGGGAGCATAGATCCAGGAGTACCTCGATGCTGCGCACCATGTTCAAGTCCAAGATCCACCGGGCTACCGTCACGCAGGCCGATCTGCACTACGTCGGGTCCGTGACCATCGATGCCGATCTCCTCGATGCCGCGGACCTGCTGCCCGGGGAGCTCGTCCACATCGTGGACGTCACCAACGGGGCGCGGCTGGAGACGTACGTCATCGAGGGCGAGCGCGGTTCCGGGGTCATCGGGATCAACGGAGCCGCCGCGCACCTCGTGCACCCGGGCGACCTGGTCATCCTCATCAGCTACGCGCAGGTGGAGGACGCCGAGGCCAGGGCCCTCGTGCCGCGCGTCGTGCACGTCGACGCGCAGAACCGCATCATCGAGCTGGGCGCGGACCCGTCCGCCCCGGTGCCGGGCACGGACCAGGAGCGCAGCCCCCACGCGGTGGCTGCCGGCTGAGGGGAGAGTCGGGGACCATGACGCAGAGCGGCACGATCGAGTTCGAGGACGAGCGGGAGGCCGGGAGGCTGCTCGCCGTCGAGGACGGCCAGGTGGTCGGCCTCATCGCGTATTTCGTGCTCGCCGAGGCGCCCGGGGCGCTGGTGGCCGTGCACACCATCGTCGAGCCGGGGCACGAGGGCCGGGGGATCGCCGGGGACCTGGTGCACGCGTTCTACGGGATCGCCGCGGCCGAAGGGGTGCCCGTGGTTCCGCTCTGCCCGTACGCGGCGAGCTGGGCCGCCCGGCATCCCGACGAGGCGCCGGAGGCTCCGGCCGAGGTCGCGGCCGCGGCCCGGGCGCAGCTCGACGCCAGCCCCGACCTCTGGTGACGAGCCTGACGCTGCTGCACACCTCGCCCGCCCACGTGCCGGTCTTCGACGCGCTGCGGGACCGGGAGCACCCCGGCGCCGTACTGCGCCACCTCGTCGCGCCGGAGCTGCTGGACCGGGCCCGGGAGGAAGGGCCGGAGGCTGTGGCTCCGGCCCTGCGGGCCCGGCTGCGCGAGTGCCGCGGGCCGGTCCTGGTGACCTGCTCGACGCTCGGGGCGGTCGCGGAGTCCCTGGCCGGTGACCTCGGCGTGCCCGTGCTGCGGGTCGACCGGCCGATGGCGGCGGCCGCGGTGAGGACGGGGCCGCGGATCGTGGTCCTGGCGGCCCTGGAGTCGACGCTGGCCCCGACGGTTGCGCTGCTCGCCGAGGAGGCCGGCGGCCGTCCGGTCGAGGTGGCCGCGCGGGTGGTCGCAGGTGCGTGGGAGCGCTTCGAGGGCGGGGACGGCCACGGCTACCTGGCGGCGGTGGCTGCGGCCGCCGATGCCGTGACCGAGGCGGAGGCGGACGTCATCGTGCTGGCCCAGGCCTCCATGGCCGGGGCCGCCGCCCTGACCACCCCGCCCGTCCCGGTCCTGGCCAGCCCGGCCCTGGGCCTGGCCGCGGCCCTTGGCGTCGCCGCCGCCGTGCTGCCGTAGGCCGCGGCCGGCCAGGCCCGGTGGGGCTCCGCGGAGCCGATACTCCGGCCCTGCCGGACACCGGGCTCCGCTGCTTGGCCTGTTCCGCCCCCCCCGGCTTTGTGCGCGCGGCTGCACGGGCTGCCACATGCGGGCCATGGCTTTCAGGGAGGAGCGGCGTTTCGGGGGGCGTGGGGAGGGTGATGCGGGGAAGGTGGAACACATGGTGTCAAACGTGTACGACGAGGAGACGCAGCCGCCCGTGCCCGGGCCGAGCCCCTTCCCGGATCCGGAGCCCATTCCCCGGCCGGTGCCGCCCGTGCCGGAGCCGTTCCCCGAGCCCGATCCGATTCCGCCGCCGCCCGGTCCGGCGCCGGTCCCGCAGCCCCCGCCGCCCAGCTGAGCCGCCAGGCCCTGGGCGGAGGCGTGTCCTGCCCGGCGCAAGTGCCCGGCCCTGGGGCCGGCCGCGGGCGGACCCGGGCTGTGACGTGTGGGCGGTACGGGGCGGTGCCGCGTTGCGGCGGCGCCGCCCCGGTGGGTCAGGACGTGCGGATTTCGGTGCGGGTCGTGGTCCAGAGGGTGTGGTACGAGCCCTCGCGGTCCGTGCGGCGGTACGTGTGGGCGCCGAAGAAGTCCCGCTGGCCCTGCGTCAGCGCCGCCGGCAGCCGCTCCGCGCGCAGCGCGTCGTAGTACGCCAGCGACGCCGCGAACGCCGGCACCGGGATGCCCTGGGCCACCGCGGCCGTCACCACGGCCCGCCAGTCCCCCTGGGCCGCGCCGATCTCCGCCGCGAAGCCCGCGTCCGCCAGCAGGCTCGGCAGTCCCGGCTGCGCGTCGTACGCCGCCCGGATCCGGTCCAGGAACGCGGCCCGGATGATGCAGCCGCCCCGCCACAGCGCGGCCACCGCGCCGAGGTCCACCTCCCAGCCGTACTCCTGGCTGCCCGCCTGGATCTGGTGGAAGCCCTGCGTGTACGAGACGATCTTCGATGCGTACAGCGCCTGCTCCACCCGCGCCGCGAAGGCATCCGCGGCCTCCGCCGGCAGCGGCGCCGCGGACGGCCCCGCGAGCCCCCGCGCGGCCGCGCGCAGTGCGGTGTGGCCCGACACCGCGCGGGCGAAGACCGCCTCCGCGATCCCGGACACCGGCACCCCGAGGTCCAGCGCGATCTGCACGGTCCAGCGCCCGGTGCCCTTCTGCTCGGCCGCGTCGGCCACGACGTCGACGTACGGCCGCCCCGTCTCGGCGTCGGTGTGCGCGAGCACCTCCGCCGTGATCTCGATCAGGTACGAGTCGAGCCGGCCCCGGTTCCAGGCCCGGAAGGTCTCGGCGATCCTCGCGGGGGAGTAGCCGGCGACCTCGCGCAGCAGGTGGTAGGCCTCGGCGATGAGCTGCATGTCGGCGTACTCGATGCCGTTGTGCACCATCTTCACGAAGTGCCCGGCCCCGTCGGGGCCGACGTGCGAGGTGCACGGCGTGCCGTCGGCGGCCTTCGCCGCGATCCGCTCCAGCAGCGGCCCCAGGGAGGCGTACGACTCGGGCGAGCCGCCCGGCATGATGCTCGGGCCGAGCAGCGCGCCCTCCTCGCCGCCCGAGATGCCGACGCCGACGAAGTGGATGCCCTGCTCGCGCAGTTCGCGCTCGCGCCGCCTGGTGTCCTCGAAGTGCGCGTTGCCGCCGTCGATGATGACGTCGCCCGGCTCCAGCAGCGGCGCGAACTCGCGGATCACCGCATCGGTGGGCTCCCCGGCCTTCACCATGACGATCAGTCGGCGCGGCCGCTCCAGCGCGTCCACGAACTCCTTCGCCGACTCGGCGGCGACGAAGTCCCCCTCGTGCCCGAACTCCTCCACCAGCGCCCGGGTCTTGGCCGCGGTGCGGTTGTGGACGGCGACGGTGAAGCCGTTGCGGGCGAAGTTCCGGGCGAGGTTGCTGCCCATCACCGCGAGCCCGGTGACGCCGATCTGGGCCGTGCTGCCCATGCGTGCGCTCCTGAGTGCTTCGATGTGCGGGTGCCCCCGACGCTACCCCGGCACCGGCGGAGGAAGATCCCTCCGCCACCGGAACAATGTCAACTGGGCCGCCCCTGCGCCCTGTTGCGCCCCTTGTCACGTCCTGGCCGCGACGTTAGGTTGTGCGGTTCCTGATGTCTTCGACGGGGGAAGTCCCATGGGTGTACGGGGCCGGCACCGCCGGTACCAGCCGAGCAGCATCAACCGCGCCTCGCTCGCCGTCACCGCCGGCGGCGCCGGCATCGCGCTCCCGCTGGTGGGAGCCGGGGCCGGAGCCGCGCACGCCGCATCGGTGGACACCTGGAACAAGGTCGCCGACTGCGAGTCCAGCAACAACTGGCAGGTCAACACCGGCAACGGCTACTACGGCGGGCTCCAGTTCAGCCAGAGCACCTGGCGCGCCTTCGGCGGCACCGTGTACGCCCCGCGCGCCGACCTGGCCACCAAGGAACAGCAGATCGCGGTCGCGGAGAAGGTCCTGGGCGGGCAGGGCCCGCAGGCCTGGCCGGCGTGCGGCAAGCAGGCCGGGCTCAGCCGCGGCGGCCCCGCGCCCGTCCTCACGCCCACCACCCGGGTCGTCACGGCGCAGGCCCCGGCGTCCAAGGACGCCACGCCCCCGCCCGCCGCGCCCCGCCCGACGGACACCTCGGTCCTGCCGAACCCGTACGTCGTCGCGCCCGGCGACTCCCTCTCCACGATCGCCGTGCGCCAGCACGTCGAGGGCGGCTGGCAGGCCCTGTACGAGACGAACCGGGCCACCGTCGGCAGCAACCCGAACCTGATCTTCCCGGGCCAGCGGCTCACCCTGCGCATCACCGCCGCGCCGCCCGGGCAGAACCCGGAGAAGCCGCCGCGCACGGCGGAGCCGGTCAAGCCCGTGGAGCCCGCGGCGCAGAAGCCGGCCGAGAAGCCCGCCGAGAAGCCGGCGGAAAAGCCCGCCGAGAAGCCCGCGCCCAAGACCGAGGCCAAGCCCGCCGACCGGCAGGCCTCAGCCCCGCAGCAGCAGACCGCCCCGGGCAGCGGTTTCGTCGCGCCCGTCGACGCCGCCATCGGCACCGCGTACCGCGTCGCCGGCTCCTCCTGGTCCAGCGGCCACCACACCGGCGTCGACTTCCCGGTCGCCACCGGAACCTCCGTCAAGGCCGTCGGCCCGGGCACCGTGGTCTCCGCCGGCTGGGCCGGGGCCTACGGCTACCAGGTCGTCATCCGGCACTCCGACGGCCGCTACTCCCAGTACGCCCACCTCTCGGCGCTCGCCGTGAAGGACGGGCAGCAGGTCTCGGGCGGGCAGCGGATCGGCCGCTCCGGCTCCACCGGCAACACCACCGGGCCGCACCTGCACTTCGAGATGCGCACCGCTCCCGGATACGGCTCCGACATCGACCCGCTGAAGTACCTCCGCGGCCACGGCGTCAGCATCTGACCCGCGCACGTGCGGCGGCACCACGGTGAGCGCGACCAGGCCCGCCGCGGCCAGGACCGCGCTCGCCAGGGCCGCCGCCGTGCCCGCCGCCCCGTACCGGAAGCCCTCGCCGAGGAACGCGATGCCGACCGCCGCCGCGACCACCGGGTTCACCACGGTCACCGTGGCCAGCGGTGCGGTCAGCCCCGCACCCCGGTAGCCGGCCTGCGAGAGCAGCAGACCGCTGCTCGCCAGGACCGCGATGGCCGCCAGGTCGAGCCACAGGTCGCCGGAGCCGCCCTCGCCGGCGAGTCCGCCGGGCGGGCCCCAGGGCGCCCCGGTGACGTCCTCGGCCACCGACTTGGTGAACACCGAGGCCATCCCGAACGACACCCCCGCCGCCGCGGCCAGCAGCACGCTGCGCAGCACCGCGCGCCGCACCCGGTGCGCGGCCGCGAAGAGCACGGCCACCGCGCCGACCGTCAGCGCCGGCAGCAGGCTCCGCTCCCCGGCCGTGAGCGCCTGGTCGCCGTTCCCGCCCGTCAGGGCCAGCAGCCCCGCCAGCCCCACCGTGGCCAGGACCGCCCCGCGCCAGGCCGCCGCGCCCGCCCGGCGGTGTACGAAGAGGGCCGCCATCGGCAGGGCGAAGACGATGGTGAGGGCGCCCAGCGGCTGCACCAGGCTGAGCGGCCCGTACGCCAGGGCCGCCACGTGCAGGACCGCGCCCAGCCCGTTCAGCGCGACCGCGGCCCACCAGCCGGGCCGGCGCAGCGGTGCGTACGGGCGGTCCGGAGTGGTCCGCGCGACCCGCTCCTGGGCGATGGCCCCGCCCGCGTACGCGACGGCGGACACCAGGCAGAGCAGGACCGACAGCACCAGGGCACTCATGAATTCCACAATGCCCGACCCGGGCGGGCTATTCCTCCCTCTGGAGGAGGTCATCCGTCCTGCTCAGGGCGTACTCCGCAGGCAGTACGGGGCCGCCCCGGGCCGTCCTCGCGCAGGACCCCGCCCCCGCTCCGGGCGCCGCTCGACCACCCCACCGTGACCGCCCGTTCACGCTCAGCGAGACCGGCGGCAACGGGTTTGGTTCCGGGCGCGTCGGATCCGTACAGTTGCCGCTTCGGGACCTCCGCAGCAGGCGGACGCGGACGAGTGATCAAGGAACGGCAGCGGCCATGACGGCGACCGAGACCGAAGAGAACCAGGTATACGGGCCGGGCATCGACCCCGAGCGCATGGCCGTCTGCCTCAGCGTGCTGGAAGAGCTCGACCGGCTCGAGATCGACCACCCCGACGCCGTCACCGTACGCCGCGCCACCGCCGGCATCTACCGCACGGTCAAGCAGCGCCGCCGCCAGGAGCGCCGCGCCGCCAAGACGGCCAACGACAAGGCCGTCACCGAGGCGACCGCCACCGGCTCCGCCGAGCGCATCGACGACGAGACCGAGGGCATCCTGCCCTCCTCGATCACCGAGGCCGGCCGGATCGCCGGGATACTCCAGCGCCCGCGCTCCTGCTACGTCTGCAAGACGCGGTACGTCGAGGTCGACTACTTCTACCACCAGCTCTGCCCGCCGTGCGCCGTGGAGAACCGCGCCAAGCGCGAGGCCCGCGCGGACCTCGCCGGCAAGCGCGCGCTGCTCACCGGCGGCCGGGCCAAGATCGGCATGTACATCGCGCTGCGGCTGCTGCGCGACGGCGCGCACACCACGATCACCACCCGCTTCCCCAAGGACGCCATCCGCCGCTTCAAGGCGATGGAGGACTCGGCGGACTGGATGCACCGCCTGGAGGTCGTCGGCATCGACCTGCGCGACCCCGCCCAGGCCGTGGCCCTCGCCGACCAGGTCGCCGAGGCCGGTCCGCTGGACATCCTCATCAACAACGCGACGCAGACCGTGCGCCGCCTGCCCACCGCGTACGCCGCGCTGGTCGAGGGAGAGAGCGCCCCGCTGCCGGCCGGCGAGCTCCCCGCCCACCACGTCATCGGCGCCTTCAACTCCGGTGCCGTCGACGGCCTGGCGGCGCTGCCCGTCGGCGTGAGCGGGCTGGAGGCGCAGAAGGTCGCCGACCTCGCCCTCGTCGCGGGCAACGCCAGCCTCGAGCGGCACCTCGCCGGCACCGCCATCGACGCGGGCGGCCTGCTGCCGGACGTCGTGGAGACCAACACCTGGGTCCAGACCATCGACCAGATCTCCCCGGTGGAGCTGCTCGAAACCCAACTGTGCAACTACACCTCGCCGTTCATCCTGATCAGCGCGCTCCGGCCGTCGATGGCCGAGGCCGCCCGCAAGGCGCCCAGCGGACGTGCGTACGTGGTCAACGTCTCGGCGATGGAAGGCGTGTTCAGCCGCGGCTACAAGGGCGCCGGCCACCCGAACACCAATGCCGCCAAGGCCGCGATGAACATGGTGACGCGGACCAGCGGCCAGGAGATGTTCGAAACCGACCGCATCCTCATGACCTCGGTCGACACCGGCTGGATCACCGACGAGCGCCCGCACTTCGACAAGCTGCGCCTGGCCGAGGAGGGCTTCCACGCCCCGCTCGACCTGGTCGACGGCGCGGCGCGGGTCTACGACCCGGTCGTCCGCGGCGAGGCCGGCGAGGACCTGTACGGCGTCTTCCTGAAGGACTACGCCCCCGCCAACTGGTAGGCGCCGCGGCCCCGTCGCCGCCCGGATGCCCCCGCGTGCCCCGGCTCCTCCTCGGAGGGACCGGGGCACGCGTGTACCCGGAGGGCGTTCACCCGATTGCCCCGTCCGGGCCGAGCGGAGAGCCGGTCGGGGCAACACTGGCGTACGGGTCCCCCAACATCCGGGGAACTCACGGCAATGGGGTGGATTTTGCCAATCTATCGAGCGGAGGCGCGCTCAAATGTGTACTCTAAGGGGCACGGCAAGGCCCCACCCGGGCCACGCTCCACCATGGCGCCACCGCGTCTTGAAACCCTTTATCCCCACGTGCCCGGCGAGGTCCGCCCGCCGAGCGAGAGACGCAAAGGAGTGAGTGCGCGGTGACAGACACGACGACGAAGTCCGACGAGCTGCTGCTGGAGCGCACGGGCTGGCGGGGCCGCCCGCACGCCGAGGAGCTCGGAAACCTGGAGGTCTGGGCCCGGTCCGCCCCGATCCGGCTCGCCGGATACGAGGACGACCTGGCGGAGTCCCACATCCTGCCCGGCATCGACTGACCGCGCAGCAGCGCGCACACCGCCCCCGAGCCGCACGGCGACGGGGCGCAGCGCTGTCCGGGCCCGCCGCCCGCTCCCTGCTTCCGCCTGCTTCGCCCCTGCTTTCCCCTCCTTTCGCCTGCTTCCGCCGCCCCGCCCTGCCCCGGGCGAGCCGGCCCAACCCTCCCCCCGCGCACCCGGGTTCCCGGTCCCGGTACGCCGTCAGCGTCATCGCTGTCGGCGATCACGGCTTCCACCGCCCCGCCCGCCCGAGCAGGCTGGCCCGCATGAAGAAACTGCTGATGCTGGGCGGCACCGAGTTCGTCGGACGCGCCCTGACCGAGGACGCCCTGGCACGCGGCTGGGACGTCACCGTCTTCCACCGGGGCCACCACGCCCCGCCCCCCGGCGTCCGCGCCCTGCACGGCGACCGCACCGCGCCCGGCGGCCTGGCGGCCCTCGCGGGCGGCAGCTGGGACCTCGTCGTCGACACCTGGGCCCACGCCCCCGCCGCGGTGCGCGACGCCGCCCGGCTGCTGAGCGGCCGCGCCGGCCACTACACCTACGTCTCCAGCCGCTCCGTGTACGCCTACCCGGCGCCGCCCGGCGCGGCCGAGGACGCCGCGCTCGTGGAGGGCTCTCCCGACGCCGGCCCGGTCGCGTACGCCGAGGACAAGCGCGGCGGGGAGATCGCCGCCGCCGACGCCTTCGGAGAGAGCGCCCTCCTGGTGCGCGCGGGGCTGATCGTGGGCCCGTACGAGAACGTCGGCCGCCTGCCGTGGTGGCTGAGCCGGGCCGCCCGCGGCGGCCCCATGCTCGCGCCCGGGCCCCGGGACCTGCCGCTGCAGTACATCGACGTGCGCGACCTCGCCCACTGGACCCTCGACGCGGCCGAGGCCGGCCTCGGCGGCCCCTACAACGCGGTCTGCCCGCTCGGCCACGCCACCACCGGCAGCCTCCTGGAAGCCTGCGCGGCCGTCACCGGCGGCACCGCCGAGCTGCGCTGGCTGGACCCGGCTGCCGTCGAGGCCGCGGGCCTTGAGCCCTGGATCGAGCTGCCGATGTGGCTCCCCCCGGGCGAGCTGTACGACTTCATGATGACCGCCGACGTCTCCAAGGCGGTCGCGGCCGGACTGACGTGCCGCCCGGTCGAGGAGACCGCGGCCGACACCTGGGCCTGGCTCCGCTCGCTCGGCGGCGCGGCCCCGCACCGCCCGGACCGGCCGATGAAGGGCATCGACGCCGAGCGGGAGGCCGCGCTACTCGGCCTCTGACCGGGCCCCGGCCCGCCCGGAGTCCGCGGCCCGCGCGAGGCGGGTCGGCGGCAGGTACTCGCGCAGCAGCCGCCGGTGCCACCACGCCCCCGTCTCGTGCAGCTCCCGCCAGGTGGTGAACCGGTAGCGGTACAGCCTCGCCCGGACGTAGACGGGCGGCGCGTCGGGGAAGGGGTTGTGGCGG
Organism: Streptomyces sp. NPDC046866; assembly: GCF_040704625.1. Classification (NCBI taxonomy): domain Bacteria; kingdom Bacillati; phylum Actinomycetota; class Actinomycetes; order Kitasatosporales; family Streptomycetaceae; genus Streptomyces; species Streptomyces sp. NPDC046866. The sequence goes on along the minus strand of NZ_JBEYXN010000002.1, from coordinate 222,601 downwards.
ATCAGCCGCAGCGTGTCCCGGTCGCCGGCCAGCAGCCGCTCCACGAACGGCCCGAACCAGTCGCGGGCATAGCCGGGGGAGAGGGCGGCGAACCACATCAGCCAGTCCAGGCGCAGATGGTACGGGGCGAACTGGCGCGGGAGGCGGCGCGGGTCTCCCGGTTTGCCCTTGAACCCGTACTCCCGCCAGGCGCCGTCCTCGCGGGGCACGGGATCGGCGGTGCCCTCGACGACCACCTCGTCGCGGATCCGGCCGACCGTGCCGAAGGCCCCGTAGGTGTTGACCAGGTGCAGCGCGTCGAAGGAGCGGTTCATCACCTGGCGGCGCGAGACCATGTTGCGCACCGGGTGCCGGCTCAGCCACAGCACCAGCGCCGTCACCGCGCAGACCAGTACCGCGAACCACACGGGTGCACCGCGGTGCGCGGCGGCCGGCGGCGGACCGGCGAGCCCGGTGAAGTCCACCGCCGCCAGCGCCGGCGTGATCGTCAGCCAGTTCAGCCAGGCGAAGTTGCCCGACAGCACCAGCCACAGCTGGGTGGCGATGATGACCCCGGCCGCGTACGAGGCCACCGGCTGCGGAGTGAACAGCAGCACCGGCACCGCCAGTTGCGTCACGTGGTTGGCCGCGCACTCCACCCGGTGCAGCGGTTTGGGCAGATGGTGGAAGAACCAGCTCAGCGGCCCCGGCATCGGCTGCGTCTCGTGGTGGTAGTACAGGCAGGTGAGCTCGCGCCAGCAGGCGTCCCCGCGCATCTTGATCAGCCCCGCGCCGAACTCGACCCGGAAGACCACCCACCGCAGCAGCCACAGCACCAGCACCGGCGGCCCGGTCCGCGCGTTGCCGAGGAAGACCGCGAGGAAGCCGATCTCCAGCAGCAGCGACTCCCAACCGAAGGAGTACCAGGTCTGCCCCACGTTCACGATGGACAGGTACAGCAGCCACAGCACCGCCCACATCCCCATGGCCGCGGCCAGCGGCATGAGGTCCCCCGCGCCCGCCGCGAGCGCCGCCGCGAGGGCCGTACCCGCCCAGGCGCAGCAGGCGAAGAGGCGATCCGAGTAGCGCACTTGGAACAGGCTCGGGGCGTGTTTGAACGGCACGTACCGCACGTACCGCGGCACGGGCAGCATCCCGTGCTCCCCGATCAGGGCCCGGAACTGCAGGGCGGCCCCGAGGAAGGCGAAGAGGTAGACGCCGGCGAGGGCCCGCTGGAAGACCAGCCGGGCCAGCCAGTAGCCGGGCGCCGTGAACCAGTCCATCGCCTCCAGTATCCGGCGCTCCGGGCGGCTGCGGCCATCGGACGGCGCGCAGGGCCCGGACGGTCGCGGCGGCGCGGGGCGGCCCGGACGGCCCCGGCTCAGGCGGCCGCGGCCAGCCTGCGCAGGGTCCTCCCCAGGTGGGCCGCGTAGCACCGCTGGAGGAAGGGGACGACCGGCCCGGCCAGGCGGGTGTACCAGCGGGCGGGCCGGCTGAAGGCGGTCACCTCGAACCACACCGTGCCGTCGGGGTCCCGGTGCACGAGGAAGGACTCCTCCCCGCACTCCGGGTGCCCCGACACCGTCCCGTACGCGAACCCCGTCCGGGTGGGCTCGTACGCCGTCCACACCACCCGGCACGGCGCGTCGATCCGCAGCGGCCCGAAGCCGATCCCCACCGCCACCCGGCTCCCGGGCCGCACCGCGCCGTGGCTGCAGCGGACCCGCATCCCCGCCGCCCGGTGCGCGCGCAGGGTGGTCACCGCGGCCCCGGCGGCCTCGAACACGGCCCGGCCGGAGCCGATCCGGGTGCGGTGGCGCAGGTGGTTGTAGCCGGCGGGCAGGGGCAGCCGGGCCGTCGCGCCCTGCTCCGGGTAGTTGAACGTCGCCCGCTCGGCGTTGAGCAGTCGGGTCATGGGGCGGCTCCCTCCGGGGACGCGCCGGCGGCGAGCCGGCGCCAGGCCAGTACGGCGCACAGGGCGAAGCCGAGCGCGTTGCCGAGACCGTGGGTCGCGGCCATCCAAGTCAAGGTGGGGTGCACGAGTCCGGCGGCCTCGCCCAGCGCCCACCACAGGGCCAGGGCCATGGTGGCCGCCAGCACGGCCGAGGACACCCCGAGCAGCGCCCGGACGCCGCGGCCGCCGCCCGCGGGCCGGATCTCCCGCCAGGTCACCAGCGCCACCGCCCACATCCCGGCGGTCAGCACCAGCGCCCCCGCCAGCTCGGCCCAGTCGTCCACGAAGTAGCCGAGGAGGACCAGCAGCGTCCCGCCGGGCACGCTGTACGCCGCCCGCCGCGCCCAGGGCCCCGGCGCGGCCCGGCACACCAGGCCGGCGACCAGGGCGGCCGTGAACCCCGCGAAATGGAAGTGCGGGACGGTCAGTGCCAGGACGTCGAGGTCGAAGCCGAAGAGCCGGCACCCGGCGCGCTCGGCGACCAGGGCGGTTCCGGCGACCACGGGGGAGGCCAGCGCGGTGGCCACGGCGATCTCGGCGGGGAAGGGCCCGCGGGCCGGCGCGGACGGGCTCCGCTCCGGCCTTCGCAGCAGCCGGGCCGGGACCTGGGTCGCGGCCAGGGCCAGCGAGGCCGCCGCGTAGAGGGCGGCGAGCGCCGTGGCGGGGCCGCCGCGCGGCAGCCAGAGGCACGCGGCCCCGGGAAGCGCCGCGAGCGGCCAGAGCCGGGCCCAGGTGCGCAGCCCGGCCGGGTCGATCAGGCGGAGGCCGGCGGGGACGATGCCGAGCATGCCCAGGGTGACGATCAGGTTCACCAGTACCGTCACCGCGGACTCCCCTCCGAGCGCCTTGAACGCGTTCAACTCGCGATCGCGACCTTACGGGGTTCCTTGAACATGTTCAAGGGCTCTGGCGCCCTGCCTGCCCGCCCGCACGGCCCGCCCCGACCGCCGCTCCGGTTGCGGCCCCCGCCCCGATACGGCAGACAGGAGGGAGCAACCGGGGCGAACAGGGAGAACCACGTGCCCGCACCGACACGTCGTCAGCCGCCGCGCCGTCACACGGCGGTCCGCACCGCCCTCTTCACGCTGCTCGGCCTGCTCGCCGCCGCCTGCGGGGGCACCGAGGAGCCGCCCGGCACGGCCGGCCCCGAAGGCCAGGACGTCCACCTCCAGCCCGTGGCCACGGCGGGCCCGGACCCCTTCACCACCTCCAGCGCCACCGCCGAGTCCGCCCCGGCCCAGGCGCCCCTGCCGAACGCCACCGGCCGCGGCATCCGCACCGTCGGGGCGGCCACGCCCGGCCTGTACGGCGGCACCCGACGGCTCGGCAGCTGCGACGTCGAACAGCAGCTGCGCGCCCTGACCGCCGAGGACGCCAAGGCCCGCGCCTTCGCCGGAGCCGCCGGTGTGGAGCAGGCCAAGCTGCCGGAGTTCCTGCGCGGCCTGACCCCCGTCGTGCTCCGCGCCGACACCCGGGTCACCAGCCACGGCTTCCGCGACGGGCGCGCCCGCGCCTTCCAGGCCGTCCTCCAGGCCGGCACCGCCGTCCTCGTCGACGGGTACGGGATGCCCCGCGTCCGGTGCGCCTGCGGCAATCCGCTGCTCGCGCCGCGGGCCCCCAAGGGCACCCCGGTGCTCAAGGGCGAGCCGTGGAGCGGCTACCAGGCCAACCAGGTCATCGTCATCGAACCGACCCCGCACCCGCTCGGCAGCCTGGTCATCGCCAACATCGCCGACAACACCTGGCTCGAGCGCACCGTCGGCGACGACGGCGCCCAGGACCGCGTCCCGCAGGCGCTGCCCGCCCACGACCCCGCCGACGGCATCCCCACCGGCTCCCCTTCCCCCGCCGCCCCGGCCCCGGACCGGCCGCCCGGCCCCCCGGGCACCGGCTCCGGCTCGGCCCCGCCCGCGCCCCCCGCCCCGCCCCCGGGCGGCACCGCGCCGCGCCGGCCGGTGCCGGACAGGCCGCTGGTCCCGGAGAAGCCCGCCGCGCGGCCGCCGCAGCCCCAGCGCGTGCAGCCCCAGCCCGTGCCCCCGCGCGCGGACACCCTCCCGAACCCGCCCACGATCGCCCCCGACGTACCCGCCGCGCCGCCGCGGCAGCAGTTCCCCGCCGACCCGGCCGTCCCCCCGGACCCGCCCGGCCCCGACGGCCCGCTGGCCTGGCCGGACGGCGCCGCGGACCCGGCCGCGCCGTACGAGCAGTTCGACTCGTTCGACTCGTTCGACTCGTTCGACTCGTACGGGCCGTACGAACGGTACGGGGTGGACGAGCCCTTCGCGCTCCAGGAGCCCTACGACCGGTTCGAGCCGCGCGAGCCGTTCGGCTCGGGTGCGGGGGAGGCGTTCGAGCCCTGGGACTCCGCCCCCGACATGGAGAGCGCCTGACCCCGCCGTGTGTCATGGTGGATCGGTGCCGACCACCGTATCGCTGCCGGACGACTGGCCCGCACACCCGGACCGGTCGCTCTTGCTCAACCGCATGGGAAGTTTCGACTGGGACCTGGTCACCGGTCTCATGCACATGGACGCAGCGGCCCTCGACGTGTTCGACACACTGCCCGAGGAGTACGACGGGCGCCCCGAATCCCTCGCCCGCCGGGTCCCGCCCGCCGAGTCCACCCGGCTCGACGCCCTCGTCTCCAGCGCCCTGAAGAGCCGCGAGGACAACTACGGCGCCTACTTCCGCATCCGCTGCCGCGACGGCCGGCTGCGCTGGACCCACACCCAGGGCCGCGTCCTGCGCGACGGCACCGGCCGCCCCTACCGGATCATCGGCATCGTCCGCGACGCCACCGAGGAGCTCAGCCACTCGGCCGAGCGCCTCGGCCTGGACGAGGAGCGCCGCCGCCAGACCTCGGTCGTCGAGAGCACCACCGCCGCCCTCGCCCACGCCCGCACCGTACGGGACGTCATCGACGTCATCGGCGACGCCCACGGCCTGGAACGGCTCGGCTCGATGGGCATGGTGATGGGCCTGGTCGAGGCCGGCCGGATCCACCTCGTCGCCGAGGGCCCCGAGGGCAGCTTCCTCCCCGGCACCCGCTACACCCGCATCGAGGAGGGCTACCCGATGAGCGAGGTCGTCCGCTCGCTCGAGCCCCGCTTCCTCAACAGCGCCCAGGAGTTCGCCGAGGGCTACCCGGAGCTCTGGGCGAAGATCTCGTACATGGACATCTCGGCGGCCGCCTACCTGCCGCTGATCGCCCAGGCCCGCCCCATCGGCGCGATCGGCCTGCTCTACAAGGACAAGGACGGTTTCACCCAGGACGAGCGCAACCTCCTCGTCGCCCTCGGCAGCAGCATCGCCCAGAGCCTCCAGCGCGCCATGCTGCTGGAGCAGGAGCACGACCTGGCGGAGGGCCTCCAGCAGGCGATGCTGCCGCGCCGCCTGCCCCCGGTGGAGGGCGGCGAGATCGCGGTGCGCTACCGCTCCGCGCGGATGGGCCAGGACATCGGCGGGGACTGGTACGACGTCATCCCCCTGCCGGGCGGCCGGGTCGGCGCCGTCATCGGCGACGTCCAGGGCCACGACACGCACGCGGCCGCGGTCATGGGCCAGCTGCGCATCGTCCTGCGCGCGTACGCGGCCGAGGGGCACGCCCCGGGCACCGTGATGGCCCGCGCCTCGGTGTTCCTGCACGAGCTGGACACCGACCGCTTCGCGACCTGCACCTATGTGGAGGCCGACCTCTCGACGGGCGTCCTCCAGGCCGTCCGGGCCGGGCACATCGACCCGCTGCTGCGCACCCGGGACGGGGACTGCCACCGGATCGTCGTGGAGGGCGGCATGCCGCTCGGGCTCTCGGCGGAGTTCGGCCGGCTGGAGTACCCGGTGACGACCGTGGAGCTGGACCCGGGCGAAACGCTCCTGCTGTGCACCGACGGCCTCGTCGAACACCCCGGCGCCGACCTCGACGACGGGATGCGGCTGCTCACCAGGCTGGTCCGCGACGGCCCCGGCGACCTCCAGCGGCTGGCCGACCGGCTGTGCGGGGCGATCGACGAGCGGGGCGGCGACGACGACATGGCCCTGCTCCTGCTGCGCCGCCACGTCGAGGAGAGCCCCCAGGGCGGCGGCCGCCTCCAGCAGCACGTGGCGCCCGGCGACCCCGAGGCGCTCGTCGCGGCCCGCCACATGATCGGGGCGGCCGTACGGGCCTGGGGCGCGCGGGAGCGGGCCGACGAGATCGAGCTCGTCGCGGACGAGCTGATCGTCAACGCCCTGATGCACACCGACGGCCCCGCGATCGTGACCCTGCGCGTCCTGACCGGCCGGGACCGCAGGCTGCGCGTCGAGGTGGAGGACCGCTCCAGCGCGCTGCCGCGCCGCCGGGAGGCCGGCGACTCGGGGGTCTCGGGACGCGGGCTGATGCTGGTGGACCGGCTGGCCGACGCGTGGGGCGTGGAATCGCGCGGCAGCGGCAAATGCGTGTGGTGCGAGTTCGTGGTGACCTGACCGCGCGCTGCCGGCCGCACGGCAGCGGACCGCGCTGCTGCGGACCACGTGCTGTCGACCGCGTGCTGTCGACCGCGTGCTGCGGACCGCCCCGCTGCGGACGGCGCGGCCGATGACCGCACGGATCCCCACCGCGCGGCGGGCACCGCGAGCGCCCGGGGCCCTGCGGGCCGCCCCGCTCGCGGATCGGCGCCGCGGCGGTCAGGCTGGGGACATGCCCGAGCTCCCGGAGGTCGAGGCCCTGAGGGAGTTCCTCGACGAACACCTCACCGGGCGGGGGATCGCACGCGTCCTCCCGCTCGCCGTCAGCGTGCTCAAGACCTACGACCCGCCGCTCGCCGCCCTCGAAGGGCAGACCGCGGGCCCCACGGCCCGGTACGGCAAGTTCCTCGCGCTGCGCATCGGCGTGCTCCACCTCGTCACCCACCTGGCCCGGGCCGGCTGGCTGCGCTGGTACGACACCCTCCCGGACCGGCCGCCGCGGCCGGGCAAGGGCCCGCTCGCGCTGCGCGTGGCCCTGGAGGGCGGGGGCGGTTTCGACCTCACCGAGGCGGGCACGCAGAAACGCCTCGCCGTGTACGTGGTCCGCGACCCCCAGGAGGTGCCGGGCATCGCGCGGCTCGGCCCCGACCCGCTGGCCGAGGGCTTCGACCGGGATGCGTTCGCCGGGCTGCTGGCGGGGGAGCGGCGGCAGATCAAGGGGGTCCTGCGCGACCAGGGCGTGATCGCCGGGATCGGGAACGCCTACAGCGACGAGATCCTCCACGCGGCGAAGGTCTCGCCGTTCAAGCTGGCCTCCGCCTTCGACGAGGAGCAGGTCACCCGCCTGTACGAGGCCGTACGGGGCACCCTGCGCGAGGCGGTGGAGCGTGCGCACGGCACGGCCGCCGGGCAGCTGAAGGCCGAGAAGAAGAGCGGGCTGCGGGTGCACGGGCGCGACGGCGAGCCGTGCCCGGTGTGCGGGGACACCATCCGGTCGGTGTCGTTCGCGGACTCCTCGCTCCAGTACTGCCCGACCTGCCAGACCGGCGGAAAGCCGCTCGCCGACCGCAGGCTCTCGCGTCTCCTCAAATGAGCGCCGCGTTTGTAGACTCGCGCTCCATGTCCCTGGAGCAGCCGTCCCCGCCGCCCCGGCGGGAGACCGTCACGGGCGTGCCGCGCGGCGGCCGCCGCCGTCCGCCCGCGCACACCCCGGCCCGCTCCGAGATCTCCGAGCAGACCACCCTGGGCGCCACCTACGTGCGGGCCCTGATGCGCAGCCAGCTGCGGGCCGGGCTGCGGGTGCTCGCCGCGGTCGGGCTGCCGGCGGCGGTCCTGCCCGCCCTGCTGGCGCTGCCGGGCGCGGCCTCGGGGCCGCTGGTGTGGCTGGCGCTCGGACCGGCGGTGTACCCGCTGCTGTGGCTGACCGCCCGCTGGTACGTGCACCGGGCCGAGCGCAACGAGGCGGACTTCACCGGGCTGGTGATGGATCCCGCCGAGGCGCCCGGCCCGCAGCGGCGCCCGTAGGCGCGCGGCGGCGACCGGTACCGCGGCAGGTCGGAGCGGCCGGCAGGCGGAGCGGCCGAGAGGCCGAGCTCGGATCAGAACAGGTGCATGGCCAAGTGGCCCAGCGGCAGCCCCAGCTGCCACGCGGGCGTCCACACGCGCGCGTTCTCGTCGAGGCCCTGCGGGAGGTCGGTGTGGCCGGGGCGGCCCGGGTCGAGGTTGGTGGCGAACAGCTCGGTGCGGTCCAGCCAGCCCCAGGCGGCGCGGGCCAGCTCCAGGTCCGGGTCCTCGCCGCGGCCGCTCTCGCGGGCCTCCTCGCCCAGGGCGAGGAAGCGGGTGTGCACCCAGTCGCGCCAGGGGTGGCCGTACGCCGTCAGCGACAGCCACTCGTCGAGCTGCGAGACGACCCTGATGCCGGAGAGCTCCCCCGCGGCGTCCGAGAGGTAGATGGTCAGGGCGAGCGTGTCGCGCCCGGCGCGAAACTCCAGGGTACTGGCCGGGATCAGCCGGCCCGTGCGCAGCAGTTCGTCGGCGATGTACTCCGCGTAGAGCCATGCCATGGGCACCGCGAGCCCGCCGTCACTGGTGCCGTTCGTACCCTCGGGCTGCACCGTTCCACCTTCTCCCGCGTGTCGAGCTTGCCGTCTTCGGCCTCGAGCCTTCACCGAGCTCCTCGCACGACGGGGGATGTTTACTCAACTTGAACGGTCTGCGGCCGATTTCCGTGCGGTTTCTGTCCGATCCGCGCGCATTGGCGTCGTTCCGTGAGTGGATTTCCGGGATGATCAGGCGCCGAGGCCGTACCCGTATCCCTGGAGGCCCTTGCGCAGGGCGCGCAGGGCGTAGTGCGTCCGGGACTTGACGGTACCCGCGGGGATGCCCAGCTCCGCCGCCGCCTCGGCCACCGAGCGGTCCCGGAAGTAGACCTGCATCAGCACCTCCCGGTGCTCCGGGCCGAGGGAGCCCACGGCCCGGCGGACGTCGATCGCCGTGACCGAGCCGGCGACCGGGTCCTCGGCCGCCGCCGCCTGCTCCAGCCCCTCCGCGTCCACCTCCTGCGGGCGGGACAGCCGCGCACGCCGGGCGTCGATCGCGAGCCGGCGGGCGACGGTGAACAGCCAGGGCCGCATCGACTCGTGGCCGCTGGAGAGGACCTCCGGGTGCTGCCAGGCCCGTACGAGCGTCTCCTGGACGAGGTCCTCGGCGCGCTGGGAGTCGCCGCCGGTGAGGCCGAGCAGGAAACCGAACAGGGCCCGTCCGTGGTCGTGCTGGAGTTCGGCCAGCGCCTCGGGGTCGGTGCGCGCGAGGGTGGGGGAGAGGGGCACGAGCGGCTCCTTCCTGGGTCCGTTCGAGGCTGATGAGCCCACCCTGACCTGCGCCGGGCCGGGCGGGAACGGTCCGGCCCGCGCGGTGCGCCCAAGCACCCGAGTGGTCCGGTGGGCGGCCGCGCCCGGCGACGAACGGTCGAACGGCGCGCCGAACGGGCCGCCGGAGGATCCGGTGCCCCGCCGCTGCGCTGCCCGGCGCGCGGGACCACCTCGGACGGGGAAACCGCCTCGGCCCGCCTCGGCAACCCCCAGGACCCACCGCCCGGCGCCGGCCACGACGGGTGCTCCACGGCCTCGAACCACACCCTCGACGCGGGGGCCGAGGGGCTGGGACGCACCCTCGACACCTTCGACCGGTCGGACTGGGGTACGCCGGATCGGCCCGGACGGCAGCCGAGGCGGCCCCCCGGCCCGGTACACGGCCGGGTCCGCGAAGGCCGCCCACCTGGCGTACACCTACGGCACCAACGGCTACCCGGTGCCCGGGGGCCGGCCCTGGGCGGTGGGCCTGGCCTGTCCGCCGGCAAGGTCGTCAACCTCCCGGCCGCCCTGGCCGCGGAACCGGGCGACGGCGACCGCCGCCGCGCCCTGGAGGCCACAACCGAGGCCGTCCTCAGCCGCGGAGCGGCCAAGGACGGCCTCACCCTGTCCGGCACGCCCCCGACCCCGGGCCCCCGGGCCCCCGGGCGCTTCGCCGAGCGGAGCCCCGCCGCCCTCCCTACAGTGCGAACCATGAGTGCCACCCCGGAGGAGACCCGCGGCAGCCGCGGCGCCCGCGGCACCCGCAAGCGCTTCCTGCACCGGGTGCCGGACGGATTCGCCGCGTTCTTCGGCACCCTCGGGCTGTTCTGCGCCCTCCTCGCGCTCTCGCCGACGCTGCGCCACCTCCTGCGGCACGTCGTCCGCTTCCTCGACGCGTTCGTGGTGCCCGTCAGCGAGAACCTGGCCTACGCCGTCTTCCTGTTCCTGCTCGCCGCCGCCCTCGGCACCCGCAAGAAGGTCGCCTGGTGGATCGTCGTCACCTATCTGGCCCTGCTGGTCCTGGTCGACCTGCTGCTCATGGCCGACGGGGACTACTGGGTCGGCGGCCCGTCCATGGCCATCGCCGTCGCCGCCCTCGCGGTCCTGGTCGCCGGCCGGGGCGAGTTCTACGCCGCCTCCCGGCCCGGCGCCTTCTGGCGCGCCCTGCTCGTCCTGGGCCTCGGCCTGCTCGCCGCCGTGCTGCTCGGCTGGGGGCTCGTCGCCCTGTTCCCCGGCACCCTGCCCCGTGACCAGTGGCTGGACTGGGCCGCCACCCAGGTCTTCGGCGGCCTGTTCTCCGCCCGCCAGTTCGCCGGCCGCCCGCCGCGCCCCCTGAACTTCCTGCTCGGGCTCTTCGGCGCCCTCGCCCTGCTGAACGCCGCCGCCACCCTCTTCCGCTCCCAGCGGCTGACCGCCGCCCTGCACGGCGACGAGGAGCCCCGCATCCGCGCCCTGCTCCGCGTGTACGGCCGCAACGACTCCCTCGGCTACTTCGCGACCCGCCGCGACAAGGCCGTGGTCTTCGCGCCGAACGGCAAGGCCTGCGTGACCTACCGCGTCGAGGCCGGCGTCTGCCTGGCCAGCGGCGACCCGGTCGGCGACCCGGGCGCCTGGACCGCCGCCATCGACGCCTGGCTCGGCGTCGCCCGCCGCCACGGCTGGCAGCCCGCGGTGATGGGCGCCTCCGAGGACGGCGCCACCGCGTACGCCCGCTCCGGGCTCAGCGCCCTCCAGCTCGGCGACGAGGCGATCCTCCACGTCGCCCACTTCGACCTCGACGGCCGCGACATGCGCGTCACCCGCCAGGCCGTCAACCGCGTGAAACGGGCCGGGGCCACCAGTCTCATCCGCCGCCACTCCGCCCTCACCGAGGAGGAGATGCAGCGGATCATCGACCGCGCCGACACCTGGCGCGACACCGAGACCGAGCGCGGGTTCTCCATGGCCCTGGACCGGCTCGGCGACCCCGCCGACGGGGACTGCCTGCTCGTCGAGGCCTTCGACCGGGACGGCGAGCTGATCGCCCTGCTGTCCTTCGTCCCCTGGGGCGCCGACGGCATCTCCCTGGACCTGATGCGCCGCGACCGCACCGCCCCCAACGGGGTCATGGAGTTCATGGTCGCCGAGCTGTGCGCCGCCGCCCCCGGCCTCGGCGTGCGCCGGATCTCCCTCAACTTCGCCGTCTTCCGCTCCGCGTTCGAGGAGGGCGGCCGCATCGGCGCCGGCCCGGTCCTCAAGCTGTGGCGGCGGCTGCTGCTGTTCTTCTCCCGCTGGTGGCAGCTGGAGGCCCTGTACCGCTCCAACGTCAAGTACGGGCCCGAGTGGTACCCGCGGTTCCTGTGCTACCAGGACGCCGGCTCGCTCGCCCGGGTCAGCCTCGCCTCCGGGATCGCCGAGGGCTTCGTCTCCGTACCCAGCCTGCGCAAGCTCTGGGGCAAGGGCCACCCCAAGGGCGGCGCCGCCGCCCCCGCCACGACCGAGGGCCTGCCCTCCCTCGACGCCCTCGGCCTGGAGACCGCCGCGCAGCAGGACGGGCGAACCGTCCCGGCCGAGCGGCTCCCCGACCAGGTCCGGGTCCGCCACGACAAGCTGGAGCGCCTCCGCGCGGCCGGCGTGGACCCGTACCCGGTCGGCATCCCCCCGCGCACCCACACCGCGGCCGCCCTCCGGGCCGCCCACCCCGGCCACCCGCCCGGCACCCGCACCGGCGAACGGGCCACCCTCGCCGGGCGCGTCATGGTCGTGCGCGACCTCGGCGGCGTGGTCTTCGCCGTCCTGCGGGACTGGTCGGGGGACATACAGCTGCTGCTCACCCGCGGCGAGTCGGGGGCGGACGTACTGGACGCCTTCACCTCCCGGGTCGACTTCGGCGACCACGTCCTCGCCACCGGCGAGATCGGCACCAGCAGGTCCGGCGAGCTCTCCCTCGTCGTCGCCTCCTGGCAGCTCACCGGCAAGTGCCTGCGCCCCCTGCCGGACAAGCGCAAGGGGCTCGCCGACCCGGAGGCCCGCGTCCGGCGCCGCTACCTCGACCTGGTCGCCAGCCCCGAGGCCCGGGACGTCGTACGGGCGCGTTCGGCCGCCGTCCAGGCCCTGCGCCAGGGGCTGCTGGACCGCGGCTACCTGGAGGTCGAGACCCCGATGCTCCAGCAGATCCACGGCGGCGCCAACGCCCGGCCCTTCCGCACCCACATCAACGCCTACGACCTCGACCTGTACCTGCGCATCGCACCCGAGCTGTACCTCAAGCGGCTGTGCGTGGGAGGCCTGGAGAAGGTCTTCGAGATGGGCCGCACCTTCCGCAACGAGGGCGTCTCCTACAAGCACAACCCCGAGTTCACGATGCTGGAGGCCTACCAGGCCTTCGCCGACTACGACGTGATGCTCGACCTCACGCGCGAGCTGATCCAGGGCGCGGCGAGCGCCGCGTTCGGCGAGCAGATCGCCCACAAGGCGGACCGGGACGGCAAGCTCGCCGTCCACGACATCTCGGGACCCTGGCCGGTCAGGACGGTGTACGGGGCGATCAGCGAGGCCCTCGGCGAACCGGTCGACGCCGACACCGAGGAGCGCGTGCTGCGCGCGCTGTGCGACCGGGCCGGGGTGCCGCACGCGCCGGAGGACACCCGCGGAGACGTGGTCCTGGAGATGTACGAGCGCCTGGTGGAGGAGAAGACCACCCTGCCCACCTTCTACAAGGACTTCCCCACCGACGTCTCCCCGCTGACCCGGCAGCACCGCAGGGACCCGCGCCTGGCCGAGCGCTGGGACCTGGTGGCCTTCGGGACCGAGCTGGGCACCGCCTACTCGGAGCTCACCGACCCCGTCGAGCAGCGGCGCCGGCTGACCGCCCAGTCGCTGCTGGCGGCGGGCGGCGATCCGGAGGCGATGGAGCTGGACGAGGACTTCCTGGACGCGCTGGAGTACGCGATGCCGCCGACCGGCGGGCTCGGCATCGGGGTGGACCGGCTCGTCATGTTCCTCACGGGCCTGACGATCCGCGAGACGCTGCCCTTCCCGCTGGTGCGGCGCGGCTGATCCGCCGGCCGGGTGAGGGGAGCCGGGTGCGTCCGCGCCTCCCGGTGTCTGCGGCGAAGTCGGAGGTACGCATTAATCATGAAAGATGATGAGCCGACAGTAGGGCGGCGTGTGGTCCTTCGGACCGCCGCCTTCCTCGGAATCGCCGCGGCCTCGGGACTGCTCGCCGACGGCGGGACGGGAACCCCGGGACAGCCCGCCGGCGGCGGGCCGGGAGCGGCCCCCGGCGCTGCCGGACCGGGCGGCCTCCGTGCCGGGCGGCCCCAGGCCGGCGTGCGCACCCCGTACCGCCTGAGCCCCATGACCGCGGAGGCGCCCCTGCGCCCTCCCCCGGCCAGACCCGCCGTCCGCACCCGCCCCATCCTCGAGCTGCCGCCCGAGCCCGGCAAGGCGGCGGCCATGGCCCTCACCTTCGACGACGGTCCCGACTCCCGGCACACCCCGGCCATCCTCGACACCCTCGCCCGGTACGGCGTCCGCGCGGTGTTCCTCGTCTGCGGCGGGATGGCCGCCGAGAACAAGGACCTGTTGCGCCGGATGACCGCCGAAGGCCACGTCATCGGCAACCACACCTGGTCCCACCCCCACATCCCCACGCTCAGCCGGCCCGACCTCGCCGCCGAGATCGCCCGTACCAGCGAGCTCGTCGAGGAGACGGTGGGGCAGGCGCCCGTGTGGTTCCGCGCGCCGTACGGGGAGTGGAACCGCGCCGCGTTCGAGATCGGGGCCGAGCTGGGCATGGAGCCGCTGGCCTGGACCCTCGACAGCCTGGACTGGACGGACCCGGGCACGACCAGGATCGTCTCGCGCGTCCTGCAGGGCGCCGGACCCGGCGCGATCGTCCTGAACCACGACGCGGGCGGCGACCGGGACCAGACCGTCCGGGCAGTCGCCGCCTACCTCCCCCAGCTCCTCGCCCGCGGGTACCGCATGACCCTCCCGCCGCTGCCGCCGCGCTGAGGCCCCGGGGCGGACGCCGAACGGGGCGGGCAACCGCCCCGTTCGGCGCCCCCGTCCGGGGCCGGTCGCGCACGGCGGCGCGCACCCGTCAGCGGGCCCCGACCATCCGGGCGAAGACCACCACGTTCCCGTCGTACCCCCGGGCCTTGGTGTAGCTGCCGCCGCAGGTGATCACCCGGAGCTCGGGCAGGCCGGTGTCCCCGTAGACCCGGGCGCCGGGGAAGGTGTCCTTGGAGAACACCTCCACCCCGTACACCTCGAAGACCGCCGTGCGGCCGTCGTAGCGGTCGACCTCGATGTGGTTGCCCTTGCGCAGGGAGCCCAGGCCGTAGAAGACGGCAGGTCCCTGCGCGTTGTCGACGTGCCCCACGATCACCGCCGAGCCCCGCTGGCCCGGGGAGATCCCGTTCAGGTACCAGCCCGCCAGGTTCGGGTCCTGCGGCGGCGGGGCGTCGATCCAGCCCTGGGCGTCCACGCCGACCGTCATCACGGGCGCATCCACCTTGATGTCCGGAATGCGGATGCGCTGCACCGAGGAGTGGTCCAGCGGCTCCGGCGGCATCGCCGACGCCTGGGGGGCCGGTACCCGCGCGGGCGCCTGCGGCACGGCCGCCGCGCCCGAGGGCAGCGGGGCGGCGGGAGCCACTGCGGAGGCGGCGGTCGGCTGCGGAGGACCGTCCTCGAGGTCCACTCCGTTGCGCATGATGGCGAGGCCGCTGAGCATGACCAGTGCGAGCACGCCCCAGGGCGATCGTCTTCTCGGCGGCTGCTCGCTCTCGTCCTCGGTCATGGCTCTCCCTTCCCGACGCGGGGGTCCCGACCCGCGCTCTCGTCCCACCCCGGTACGCCCTTCTCCACGCACGCTAAGGCCGGTTCCGCAAGACGGCGATCGGTGAAGGGCGAACGGGTGGCCGGTCCGGGAACGGATGCGCCCATCCAGGTATTCATCACATAATCAACTGACGGGTTGTGACCTGCAGATCCGTCAGCTGCGGCACGGACCCTCCGGCGTGTCGCTCAACCGTGCGGCCCAAAGCCGGACGTGCGCTGGTCGCGGGGCGCGCCCAGGGTTCCAGGTGGGAGGCGTTCTCGTCGATCATCCCGGGCGACCGCTCCGGGGCGCTTTCCGCTGGAGGTTCCACCATGCGTGTTCTGCGCGCTCTCACCGTGACCGCGGCGGCCTGCGTCGCAGTCGGTCTCAGTACTCCGCTCGCGTCGGCGGATCCGGCGGGCGAACAGTCCGGGGCCGCCGGTGCCCCCGCCGCCCCTGCCGCGCCTGGTGCTCCTGCCGCCGCAGCCGTCCCTGAGGCCCCTGTTGCTCCTGGTGCCCCTGATGGCCCTGCTGCCCCGGGCGCCCCTGCCGCGGCTGCCGCCCCGGGGGGCGCGGCCGCCCCCGGCGCCCTGGCGGGCGACCCGCTCGGCGACCGGGGCGCCGAGGCGGGCAGGGGTGCCGAGGCGCCCAGGAGCGGCGACCTGGCCCGCAGCGGAGAGCTGCCCCGGAGCGGAGAATTGCCCCGGAGCGGAGAGTTGGCCCGGGGCGGCGATGCCGGCCGGGGCGGAGACGGAGGCAGGGGGCCCAGCAACGTCACGGTCAACCCGTACTCCGTGCACCAGGGATCGACGATGCAGGTCAGCGCCGCCGGATGCACCCGCGGCGGCACCGTCTGGTCGCCCAACAACTTTCCGCAGGCCAACCTGTCGGCCGGGTCGATCGGCTTCGCGACCGTCCGCATCTTCAACCACGCCACGCCCGGCAACCACACCCTGTCCGTCAAGTGCAACGACAACAGCCTGGTCGCCACGCACCGCTTCACGATCCTCGAGGGCAGGGGCGCGGAGGGCGGTCTCGGCGGCTCGTTCGGCCCGTCCGCCGCCGAGACGGCCATGGGCGCGAGCCTGGTGGGAGCAGGGGCGCTCGGTGCGGGCGTCCACGTGCTGCGCCGGCGCCGCCCGGTCCGCCGCCCGGCCCGCAGCCGGGCGTGAGGGTCGGCCGGCCTCCCCGGTCCCGGCCCGGTGGACCGCCGGCCGCCCCGACTCCCGCCAGGACTCGGGGCGGTCGGCGATCGGCGGCCGGCGGTCGGCGATCGGCGGTCGGGAGAAGGACGCCGGCGGGCACGGGTCAGTGCGCGCGGGTGGCGCGGCGGCGGTGGAGTGCGTACGCGGTCGCGCCCGCCGCGACGAGGAAGAGGCCGCCGCCCGCGGCCAGTTCCCAGGGGTCCATGCCCACCGCGCTGCCGCCCAGCCCGCCGCGGACGCCGAGTGAGGCGCCCCGCGCGGCCACCGTCGCCGTGCTCGCCGTACCGACGGGCCGGGGCAGGGCCGGCAGGGCCCTCGTGGTGAAGGTGGAACTGGTCGTGGGAAGGCCGGCGCCGCCGGCGATGGTGAGGTCGGCCGAGCCGTTCTCGCCGTTGCACGTGAAGGTGACCGAGTAGACGGCCCCCCGCCGGACGTCGCTGTCGATCCGGACGCGGGCGGTCTGGCCGCGCGGGATGCTCACGGTGTCGAAGACGCCGGAGGAGACGGTGGCATAGGCGGCGTTGCAGCCGGTGACGGAGAGCACCGCCTGCCCGCCGGGGGCGACCGTGGCGGGGGTGATGGCGAAACGGAAGGACGGCACGGGCTGCGCCTCGGCCGCGCCGGCAGCGGACGCGCCGCAGACACCGAGCGCGAGTACGGCGCCCGCGGCGCCGGCGCTCAGCAGGGCTGTGGCGGAGGTACGTATCGCACTCATCGTGGGTTCTCCGGATCTGGCGAGGAGCACCCGCGGAAGGGTTTTTCCGCCGGTGGAGGTCGTGCACCTCGGTGTCCGCCACGCTAGGGGCCGGTGCGGTGGGCCGCGATCAGGAACGGGCGAACGGGTCACGGGAGTGGGCCGAACCGGGGACGCGGAGCCCCGCGCGCGTTTGCCCGGCCCACCCGTGCGCCCGTGCGGTCAGTCCTCCAGGCCCAGGTGGGGGAACTGCGCGAAGAACGGCTCGGCGGTGGCGGCGATGCCCCGCCCGAAGGGGGCGTCGAAGTCCCAGATCAGGAACAGCAGGAAGGCGATCAGCGCGCTGAACAGGCCCGCCAGCAGCAACTCGCGGAAGGAGCGGCGGATCTGGAGGGTGAAGATCATCCCCACGGTCACCAGCGCCCCGGTGATCAACCCGAACCAGACCACCCCCGGCATGGTCGCCCCCGCGCTCTCGGCGCGCGCACTGCGGGCGTCGTCCACCAGGGCCACCTGGTCCACGAGCGGCTGGTAGGCCTGGCCCTCGTGGTCGCTCTGCGGGACATAGTCGGTCACATCGCGCCGGATGCGCTCCAACAACTCGGCGCTGCGGTCGGTGACGGCCTCGTGCTCGGCCATCTCCTTCCACTCCGTGTCCACCACGTACGTCACGTACGCGTCGACGTCTGAGCGGATCCTGCCCCGCACCTCGGCGGGGTAGACCTGCGCGCGGGCGCTGATCTCGTGGAGGGCCTGCGCCTCCTGGCGCACGTACTCCTGGGCGGCTCCGCGGCCCTCCCAGACGCCGGCGATGGCCAGGCCGAGCACGATCGCGTAGATCACCCCGATCATCATCGTCATGTACTCGATGACGTCCGGGGTCTCGTTCGGATCGTCGTCGTCGCCGATCCGGCGGTGGTTGAAGAAGGCGATGGCCAGCACCACGGCGCAGGCCGCGGCCATCGCGAAGGTCAGGACGAGCCATTCCGACAAGATGACTCCCATGGGTCACGGACGGGTGGGTCCCCACGGACGGGTGGGGGCCGGCGGCTAGCGCGGGCGCAGCGCGACGATCGCGAGCACCGCGGGCGCCGCGGTCATGAGGGTGAAGGTCACCGGCGAGATGTGGTGCCCGACCCGCTTGGCGGCCGCCGCGTGGTAGGCGGGCCGGGCCACGGCCTTCTTCACGGGCGGCGGCGGTGGCGGAGGCGTCACTGCAGGGGCCGGCGCGGCGTCCTCGCGGTGCGGGGCCGGTACGGGCCGGGGCGCGGCCGGCCGGGGAGGCGTCGGGGCCGGCTCCGGCGGCGGGGGCGGCGCGGGCCTGGGCGGCGGTGGCGGGGTGGGCTTCGGGGCGGGCGGGGGCGGGGGCGGGGCCGGCGGGGTCGGCTCGGGCGGCGCGGTGGGCGTCGGCTTCGGGGTGGGCTTCGGCGGGCACGGCGGGGGCGGCGGCGGAGGGCAGTCGTGCCCGTGGTGGTCGTGGCCGCGGCCGCCGCCGTGGTGCCATCCGTTGCCGTTGCCGTTGCCGTTGCCGTTGCCGTTGCCGTGACCGTTGCGGTGGGGGCCGGCATGACCGTTTCCGCGGCCGGCCGAGGGGCCGACGCCGTGATGTGCGCCACCCCCGGGCCCGTCCGCGGGGCCGCCGCGGGCGGCTGCGACCAGCCCGACGGCGGTCGCGCCGCCTCCGGCGCAGATCGTCGCGTGGGCGCAGCTATCGGCCACGGCCGGTGTGGCGGACAAGGCCACCCACAGCAGGGCGGGGACCACCAGCAAGCGCCGGGTAGAGGCTCTGTTCACCCCGGCAGCATGGGCTCGCGCGCGCCCGCGCACGCGGGAGCCGGTCGCGGTTCGCCTGAAGGGGTGGAGCGCGGACCGTAGAGGTTTGAGCCACGCATCGAAGGCATCCGATCGCAGAGTCGTTCAATCTCATAAGCGACTTGTCGGTTTCGGTCATCCGGTGCGGCGGGGGCCGCAGGGGCCTTTGGTGTGTGATGAAGAACGGATCACCAATTTCCGCTTTGGCTCGCCCCCTTGGGCAATGATCAGTACATTCGGCTCGGACAGCTGTCCGACCCTGCCTCGACCGCACTGGACCACGACTTGGAGACCGCGATGGAGCGCCCCGCCTGGGCCCCGCCAGGGATCGACATATCGGTGCCGAGCGTGTCCCGCATCTACGACTACTACCTGGGCGGATCGCACAACTTCGAAGTCGACCGCCAGGCCGCCCGCCGTGCCATGGAGTTCATGCCGGGCCTGCCCAAGATCATGCAGGCCAACCGGGCCTTCATGCGCCGCGCCGTCCGCTACGCCGTCTCCCGGGGCATCACCCAGTTCCTCGACATCGGCTCCGGCATCCCCACCTTCGGCAACGTCCACGAGGTCGCGCAGGCCGCCAGCCCCGAGGCCCGCGTCGTCTACGTCGACCACGACCCGGTGGCCGTCGCGCACAGCCGCGCCGTCCTGGCCGGCGACGACCGCACGGCCGTCATCGCCGCCGACCTGCGCAAGCCCCGCGACATCCTGTCCGCGCCCGAGACCCTCCGGCTGCTGGACCTCGACCGGCCGGTCGCCCTGCTCCTGGTCGCCGTCCTGCACTTCCTGGAGGACGCCGACGACCCGTACTCCGCCGTCGCCGAGCTGCGCGACGCCCTGCCCGCCGGCAGCCTGCTGGTCCTCACCCACGCCTCGTACGAGGGCCTCCCGCTCTCCGAGGAGGTCGCCGGCGGCATGGTCGGCGTCTACCGCGACATCCGCAACCCGCTGGTCATGCGCAGCCGTGAGCAGGTCACCCGCTTCTTCGACGGGTTCGAGCTGGTCGACCCCGGGCTCGTGTCGATGCCGAACTGGCAGCCCGACGGCCTCGCCGACCCGCAGGACGGCGAGATGCCGGAGGACCCGTACGCGTTCTCCGGCTTCGGCGGAGTGGGACGCAAGGCGTGAGATCCCCGGCCGCGGTGCCCCCCGGCACACCGACCCCCGGCGGCGCGGACCCCGCACCCGCACCGGGCGCTTCCGCCCAGGCCCCGCCACCCGGCCCGCCGGCGCCCCCGGCGGGCCCCGCCGCGCTGCGCACCGGCCTGGAGGACCGGATCCGGCGCTTCGCCACCATCTGGGGACGCGCCATCTTCCCCTTCACCGCGACCTCGCTGACCCGCGTCGAGTTCGAGCAGCACCTCGTGCCGCTCACCCGGACCCTCGCCGAGGCCCTGCACGCCCGGCCGTTCGACGCGGCCGTCGCCCAGCAGGTCGGCTCCGAGCTCGTCGCCGTGCACTGCACCGACCCGGAGGCGCTGGCCGGCACGCTCGGCGTCGTCGAGTCCTACCTCGTGCTCTACTGCGGCCCCGACGGGGTCGGCATGGAAGGGGCCGAGGAGTACCGCTCGCGCTGCGCCCGGCTCCAGCACGGCATCGCGGCGGGCTTCGCGCGGGCCCTGCGCGAGCGCACCCTCAAGGAGCAGGAGGCCATCGCCCGCTCCGCGCTGACCGCCCGCATCGACGCCCAACAGGCCCTGCACGCGAGTGAGGAGCGCTTCCGGGCGGTCTTCGAGGGCGCGGCCATCGGCATCGGCATCGCCGACCTGGAGGGCAACGTCATCGAGGTCAACGACGCCCTCCTGCAGATGTTCGGCGGCATGGGCGGCCACGTGCGCGGCCGCAACGTCAGCGAGTGGGGCCACCCCGACGACGCCCCGCACGTGTGGCGCATGTACGGGGAGCTGGTCCGTGGCGAACGCGAGAGCTACCGCGTGGAGAAGCCGTACTACCGGCACGACGGCACCGTGCTGTGGACCAACCTCACGGTGTCGCTGCTGCGGGACGCCGAAGGGGTGCCGCAGTACCAGCTGGCCCTGATGGAGGACACCACCGAGCGGCGCCTGCTGAACCTGCGGCTGCGCTACGAGGCCACCCACGACGCCCTGACCGGACTGCCCAACCGGACCCTGTTCTTCGAACGCCTGGAGAAGGCCCTGAGCGGGGCCGGCGGAAGCCGCTTCGGCCTGTGCTACCTGGACCTCGACGGCTTCAAGGCGGTCAACGACAGCCTCGGCCACTCCGCGGGCGACCGGCTCCTGGTCGAGGTCGCCGACCGGCTGCAGAGCTGCGCGACCGGGCCGGGCGAGGTCGTCGCCCGGCTCGGCGGCGACGAGTTCGTGGCCCTGACCACGGGCCCGGACACCGAGGAGAAGGTGACCGAGCTCGCGGTCCGCATCCTGTCCGCGCTCTCGACCCCGATCCGGATCGAGGGCCGGGAGCTGTCCGTGCGCGGCAGCATCGGCATCGTCGAGGGCCCGGCGGGGGAGCGGACCCCGGCGGAGGTGCTGCGCAGCGCCGACATCACCATGTACCGGGCCAAGGCGGCCGGCGGCAGCCGCTTCGAGTTCGCCGACGCGGAGGCCGACGCCCGCGCCATCACCCGCCACGGCCTGACCAACGCCCTGCCCGCCGCTCTGGAGCGCGGCGAGTTCTTCATCGAGTACCAGCCGCTGGTCCACATGCACGACGGCAGCGTCCACGGAGCCGAGGCGCTGGTGCGCTGGGAGCACCCGCAGTACGGGGTGCTCGGCCCGGACCGCTTCATCCCGCTAGCCGAGCGCACCGGGCTGATCGTGCCGCTGGGCCGGTGGGTGCTGGAGGAGTCCGTCCGCCAGGCCCGCAACTGGCAGCGCCAGCACGGCGGCTCCACCCTGCGGATCAACGTCAACCTCTCGCCCACCCAGCTGCACCACCCCGGCCTCGTCGCCGACACCGTCGCGGTCCTGGAGAACGCGGGCCTCGCCCCGGGCGCACTGTGCCTGGAAGTCACCGAGTCGGCCCTGATCGGCGCCGACGACGAACTCCTGGAACCGCTGCGCCGGCTGGCCGACCTCGGCGTGGACATCGCCCTCGACGACTTCGGCACCGGCTACTCCAACCTGGCGAACCTGCGCCGCCTGCCGGTCAGCGTGCTGAAGCTGGACCGCTCCTTCACCAAGGGCATGCAGCAGCAGCCCGCCAATCCGGTCGACGTCAAGATCGTGGAGGGCATCGTCGCCCTGGCCCACAGCCTCGAACTCGCCGTCACCGTCGAGGGCGTGGAGACCGGGGCCCAGGCGGCCCAGCTGCGCGCGCTCGGCTGCGACACCGCCCAGGGCTGGTACTACGCCCGCCCCGGCGCCCCGGACCGCATCCACGCCCTCTCCCTCTGCGACGCGGTGCCCACCCCCTCCTGACGGCCTCTTCCCGCCCCCCTCCCGACCGTCCGGGGCCGTACGCCCGCGGGCCCCTGCCGGGCGCGGCCGCCCCGGGCCCGCGGCCGCATCGGCCTACGGCTCCTGCTCCGGCTCCGGCTTCGCGGGGAGGTCGTACGGATCCCGGTCGCGGCCCGCCTCCGTGCCGCGGCCGGGCGTCCGGACCGCCTCGACGACCCGCTCGTACCGCTGCGTCGTGTCGGCCACGACCGCGGCGGCCACCGCCAGCCGCTCCGTCTCGTACGCATCGAGCACCTCCTCCCCCGCACCGCCGGTCAGGACCGCGGCCAGGGCCCGCCCGAGCGCGGCGGCGTCCTCGATGCCGGTGTTCATCCCGAGTCCGCCCGCGATCGGGTGGACGTGCGCCGCGTCGCCGGCGAGGAGGACCCGGCCCTGGCGTATCCGCGCCGCCACGCGGACGTTGATGCGCCAGGACGAGAGCCACGTCGGATCCGCCAGTTCGATCCCCGGCATCCGTGCATACCGGTCGAAGAGCCGCTGGAAGCCCTCCAGCGACGGCGGCCGCGTCGCGCCCCGCTCGTCCACCTCGGGCATGGCCTGGAGCTGGAAGCTGTCCGTCCCCGGCATCGGGCAGAGCAGGATGCCGCCGCCCTCCGCCGTGAACCACTGGTGCCAGAACTCCCGGCTGAGGCCGGGCGCCCGCACGTCCCCGAGCACCATGGCCTCCTCCTGGGCCGTATGCCCCTCGAAGGGGATTCCCAGGAGCTTGCGGGTCGTGCTGCCGCCGCCGTCGCAACCGGCGAGGTACCGGGCGCGGATCACGCTCCCGTCGGCGAGCTCCGCCTCCACGCCGGCCTCGTCCTGGCGGATCGCCGCGAGCCGGGCTCCGTACTCCACGCGGACGCCGAGCTCGGCCAGCCGGTCGCGCAGCGCCTCCTCGATCTGCCACTGGCCGATCAACAGGCCGTCGTCGGCCGGGGTGTCGGTGACGTGCTCCCCGTCGAAGTACTTGCGCAGCACGAGCCCCGCCCGGCCCGCAGCCCGCACCCGCTCGGCGACGCCGAGTTCCTCGAACACCTGGAGGCTGCCGGGGCGCAGCCCCTTGCCCCGGGATTCGCGGTGGGGGGCCTCGCGCTGCTCCACCACCCGGACCGGGATGCCCCGGCGCGCCAGGTCGCAGGCCAGCGTGAGCCCCGTCGGGCCGGAGCCAGCGATGAGTACGTCCGTCATCGGATGTCCCTTTCCTCGTCGTGGTCTCCAGGAAAGCGCCTCCCGCCGAAAAAAGCAACCGAGTCACAAAAATTACCCGGTCACTCATTCGTGGTACGCTGGGCCCATGGAGAACACGACCGGCCTGCGCGAGAGCAAGAAGCTCCGCATGCGACACCACCTGGCGGCCACCGCCCTCGAACTCTTCCTGGAGCGGGGCTTCGACGCAGTGTCGGTGGCGGACGTCGCCGCGGCGGCGGAGGTCTCCAAACCCACGCTGTTCCGGTACTTCCCGACCAAGGAGGACCTGGTCCTGGACCGCTTCGCGGACCACCAGGACGAGGCCGCGCGCGTCGTCGGCGAACGGGCCGCCGGCCAGAGCCCGGTGGCCGCGCTGCGGGCGCACTTCCTGGCCGCCCTCGCGGAGCGGGACCCGATCACCGGCCTGTGCGACCACCCGGACGTGGTCGCCTTCCAGCGCCTGCTGTACACCACCGCCAGCCTCGAGACCCGCCTGGCCCACTACACGGACCGCGAGGTCGCACTCCTCGCCGGGGCGCTGGAGGCGGAATCGGTCCCGCCGCTCCCCGCACGCCTGGCCGCCCGGCACCTGGTGGCGGTCCGCCAGGAGCTGGGCCGTGAGAACTGGGGGCGCATCGAGGGGGGTCGGAGCGCCGACGAGGCCCTCCCCGAGGCCGTGGCCGACGCCGAGCAGGCCTTCGCCATGCTGGCCGACGGCCTCGACAGAACGCTCCCGGCCCGAAGACCCTGAAAGCCGGTCGGCCCTCCTCCTCAGCCCGGCAGCATCAGCCCAGCAGCATCCGCTTGAGCTCGCGGGCCGCTCGCGGCGGGGCCACGTCCGTGCGGTGGGCCAGCGCGATCGTGCGGCGCAGCGGGGCGCCGACCAGCGGCGTGCTGCGCAGCCCCGACCCGGCGTGGCCGACCACCATCGCCGGGACCACGGCCACGCCGAGCCCCGCCCGGACGAAGCCCAGGACCGCGTCCATCTCCCCGCCCTCCACCGTGAACACCGGCTCGAAGCCCTCCGCCCGGCAGGCGGCCACGGTCAGGTCCCGCAGGTCGTACCCGTGCCGGAACATCACCATCGGTTCGTCCCGCAGGGCCGACACCGTCAGCGGGCCGCCCCCGCCCGGCGGCGGCAGCCGCGCCGACGAGACGACCACCAGGTCCTCAGTGAGCAGCTCCACCGTGTCCAGCGCCGGCGCCGACGGCGGCAGCGGCAGCGCGATCAGGGCCAGGTCCAGCGCTCCGCGCGCCAGCTCCCGTACGAGGTCCAGCGAACCGCTCTCCTCGATCAGCAGCTCGATCCCCGGATGCGCGGCGTGGAAGGCCCGCAGCACCCCCGGCAGCAGGCCCGTGCACACGCTGGGCGTGGCCCCCAGCCGTACCCGGCCGCGCCGCAGCTGCGCCAGCTCCTGCACCTCCAGCCGCGCGGTGTCCGCGTCCGCCAGGATCCGCCGGGCCAGCGGCAGCAGCGCCTCGCCCGCGTCGGTCAGCGCGATGTTCCCGCGCGCCCGGCTGAACAGCTCGGCGCCCAGCTCCCGCTCCAGCGCCTTGATCTGCTGCGACAGCGACGGCTGGGCGACGTGCACCCGCTCGGCCGCCCGCGTGAAGTGCCGCGTCTCGGCCACGGCCACGAAATACAGGAGCTGCTGGAACTGCATCGCCCCAGGCTACCCCCACCCATAGTCAGCAGCTATGGAGATCAGCGACATCATGTCTTGGACCTCTCAGGGTGCCCGTCCCTACCGTCGGTGGCATGGCTCTGGCAACCCGGACGGGCCGACGACCGTCCACCACGCGCACGCTCTGGGACTCCACCGTCGGCAAGAAGTCCGTCATGGCGGTATCCGGCCTGATCATGCTCGGCTACCTGGTCGTCCACATGCTGGGCAACCTCAAGATCTTCTTCGGCCCGCAGGAGTTCAACGGCTACGCGCACTGGCTGCGCCACATGGGCGAGCCCTTCCTGCACAGCCACTGGGGCCTGTGGGCCGCGCGCGTGGTGCTGCTCGCCGCCGTCGTCGCCCATGCGGTCTCCGCCTACCAGCTCAGCCGGCGCGACATCAAGGCGCGCCCGGTGAAGTACGCCCACAAGCGCCGCCGCGCGAGCTACGCCACCCGCACCATGCGCTGGGGCGGCGTCATCCTCGCCCTGTTCATCGTCTGGCACCTGCTCGACCTCACCACGCTCACCGTCAACGAGCGGGCCTGGGCCGGCCACCCGTACGAAAACGTCCTCGCCACCTTCTCCACCTGGTACGGCAACGCCCTCTACCTCACCGCGATGGCCGCCCTCGGCCTCCACGTCCGCCACGGCTTCTGGAGCGCCGCCCAGACCCTCGGCGCGGGGAGCGCCCGCCGCGACCGCGCCCTGAAGCTCCTCGCCGACGCCCTGGCCCTCGTCCTCTTCGCCGGCTTCGTCTCCGTCCCCGTCGCCGTCATGACCGGAGTGGTGAACTGACCGTGAACGACCACGTCAACGACTACACCCGCTACACCACCGGCGAGCCCGTCGCCGACACCAAGGCACCGGCCGGACCGATCGCGCAGCGCTGGGACCGCCGCCGCTTCGAGGCCAAGCTCGTCAACCCGGCCAACCGCCGCAAGCACACCGTCATCGTCGTCGGCACCGGCCTCGCCGGCGGCGCGGCGGGCGCCACCCTCGCAGAACAGGGCTACCGCGTCGTCCAGTTCTGCTACTCCGACTCGCCGCGCCGCGCGCACTCCATCGCGGCCCAGGGCGGCATCAACGCCGCCAAGAACTACCGCAACGACGGCGACTCCATCCACCGCCTCTTCTACGACACCGTCAAGGGCGGCGACTTCCGCGCCCGCGAGTCCAACGTGCACCGCCTCGCCCAGATCTCCGTCGAGATCATCGACCAGTGCGTGGCCCAGGGCGTCCCCTTCGCCCGCGAGTACGGGGGCCTGCTCGACACCCGCTCCTTCGGCGGCGTCCAGGTCTCCCGCACCTTCTACGCCCGCGGCCAGACCGGCCAGCAGCTCCTGCTCGGCGCCTACCAGGCCCTGTCCCGGCAGATCGCCGCCGGCAACGTCGAGATGCACGCCCGCACCGAGATGCTCGATCTGATCACCGTCGACGGCCGCGCCCGCGGCATCGTCGCCCGAGACCTGGTCACCGGCGCCGTCTCCACGTACTTCGCCGACGCCGTGGTCCTCGCCACCGGCGGATACGGCAACGTCTTCTACCTCTCCACCAACGCCATGAACTCCAACGCGACCGCCATCTGGCGGGCGCACCGCCGCGGCGCGTACTTCGCCAACCCCTGCTTCACCCAGATCCACCCCACCTGCATCCCGCGCACCGGCGACCACCAGTCCAAGCTGACCCTGATGAGCGAGTCCCTGCGCAACGACGGCCGCATCTGGGTCCCCAAGGCCCAGGGCGACACCCGTCCCGCCGCCGACATACCCAAGGAGGAGCGCGACTACTACCTGGAGCGGATCTACCCCTCCTTCGGCAACCTCGTGCCCCGCGACATCGCCTCGCGCGCCGCGAAGAACGTCTGCGACGAGGGCCGCGGCGTCGGCCCCGGCGGCCAGGGCGTCTACCTGGACTTCGCCGACGCCATCCGCCGCATGGGCAAGGGCGGGGTCGCCGAGAAGTACGGCAACCTCTTCGAGATGTACGAGCGGATCACCGCCGAGAACCCGTACGAGGTCCCGATGCGGATCTACCCGGCCGTGCACTACACGATGGGCGGCCTCTGGGTCGACTACGACCTCCAGACCACCGTCCCCGGCCTGTTCGCGATCGGCGAGGCCAATTTCTCCGACCACGGCGCCAACCGCCTCGGCGCCTCCGCCCTCATGCAGGGCCTCGGCGACGGCTACTTCGTCCTCCCCTCCACCATCAACGACTACCTGGCCCGCCACCCCCGCCTGGATCCCGTCGACGCGGGCCACCCCGAGGCCGCGGCCGCCGTACGCGCGACCCGCGAGCGCATCGAACGGCTGCTCGCCGTCGACGGGGACCGCACGCCGGACTCCTTCCACCGCGAGATCGGCGAGCTCATGTGGGAGTACTGCGGCATGGCCCGCACCGACGCGGGACTGCGCAAGGCGCTCGCCCGGATCCCGCAGATCCGCGAGGAGTTCTGGAGGCGCATCAAGGTCCCCGGCAGCGGCGCCGAGCTCAACCAGTCCCTGGAGAAGGCCAACCGCATCGTCGACTACCTCGAGCTCGCCGAGCTGATGTGCCTCGACGCCCTGCACCGCACCGAGTCCTGCGGCGGCCACTTCCGCGAGGAGTCCCAGACCGCCGACGGCGAGGCCGCCCGCCGCGACGAGGAGTTCGCCTACGCGGCGGCCTGGGAGTTCCGCGGCACCGGCGCCGCACCCGTCCTGCACAAGGAAGACCTCGTCTTCGAGTACGTCCACCCCACCCAGCGGAGCTACGCATGAAGCTCAACCTGCGCGTCTGGCGCCAGCAGAACCCCGACGCCCCCGGCGCCATGGTCACGTACGAGGTCGACGGCATCTCCCGTGACATGTCCTTCCTGGAGATGCTCGACACCCTCAACGAGGACCTCATCCTGCGGGGCGAGGAGCCCGTCGCCTTCGACCACGACTGCCGCGAGGGCATCTGCGGCGCGTGCAGCCTCGTGATCAACGGCGAGGCCCACGGCCCCGAGCGCACCACCACCTGCCAGCTGCACATGCGGTCCTTCGCCGACGGCGACACCATCGACGTCGAGCCCTGGCGGGCCGCGGCCTTCCCGGTCGTCAAGGACCTGGTCGTGGACCGCAGCGCCTTCGACCGGATCATCCAGGCCGGCGGCTACATCACCGCCCCGACCGGCTCGGCGCCCGAGGCGCACGCCACCGCCGTGCCCAAGGCCGACGCCGACCGGGCCTTCGAGCACGCCGAGTGCATCGGCTGCGGCGCCTGCGTCGCGGCCTGCCCCAACGGCTCCGCCATGCTGTTCACCTCCGCCAAGGTCAACCACCTCAACGTGCTGCCGCAGGGCTCGCCCGAACGCGAGACCCGCGTCCTGGACATGGTGGCCACCATGGACGCCGAGGGCTTCGGCGGCTGCACCCTGACCGGCGAATGCGCCACCGCCTGCCCCAAGGGCATCCCGCTGCCGTCGATCGCCGCGATGAACCGCGAGTGGCTGCGGGCCGTCCGCAAGGGCGGCGTGCAGCGCGGCTGACGCCCCGATCGGCCCAGCGGATCCGCCGACCGGGGGCTCGCGGGCGGCGCCACGCCGTGCCGTCGGCCGGCCCGGTCCGGTGGTGGGGGACAGTGGGGCCCATGCCAGATGCGCCCGCCGGGTCCGCCGGACCGCGCCGCCGAGCGGTGCTGGCCGCCGCGCTCGCCCCGTTCGCCGCGGCCGGCTGCGCCGGGAAGGGGACCGGCGTCAGGCCGGCCCAGGGCCCTGCCGCCGCGCCCCGGGACACCCTGGTCATGGTCATCCGGCACGCGGAGAAGCCGTACGCGGGCGACGTCGGCGAGGACGCCGACGGCAACGAGAGCCCCGGCTACCTCGCCGCACGCGGGTGGCGCCGGGCCGAGGCGCTGCCGCGCCTGTTCGCGTCGGCCCGCGGCTCGGTGCTGCCCCGGCCCGCCGCCGTCTTCGCCGCCGGCGGCGCGGCCGCTCCCGCCCGCTGCCGGCAGACCGTCGGGGCCGTGGCCGCCGCCCTGCGTACGCCCGTCCGGACGGACTTCGCCGTCGGCGCCGAACCGGCCCTGGCGCGCGCCGTGCTGGCCGCGCCGATGCCGGTCCTGGTCTGCTGGGAGCATGCGGGCGTGCCGCGGCTGGTCCGGGCCCTCGGCGCGCACCGGGTGCTCGGGGTGCCCGCCGCCTGGCCGGACCGCTACGACCTGGTGTGGATGTTCACCCGCCGGCGCGGCACCTGGAGCTTCCGCGAGGTCGCGCAGCACCTGCTGCCCGGAGACGCGTAGCCGCAGCGCGGCGGGGCCGGACGTGCCGGGCTCCCCGGTTCAGGTGGAGGCGGAGCGTGCCGGGCTTTTCGGGGCTCCGCCCCGGACCCCGCGCCTCAAACGCCGGCGGGGCTGGACGGGCCGGACCTGCGGCTCGGGCGCGGGCGGGGCTGGACGGGCCGGACCTGCGGCTCGGGCGCGGGCGGGGCTGGATGGTTCCGGGTCCGCGTCTCCGACGGGGACGCGGCTGGAGGGGGCCGGATCCGCGTCTCCGACGCGGGCGGGGCTGGAGGGGCCGGGTCCGCGTCTTCCGCGGGTCGGCTCGGCTGCGGGCGGCCGGCCCGGGGCTCCGGGAGGCGGCCTCAGCGCCGGGCCAGCGCACGCGCCAGGTGGTCCGCCGTGCGGCCCCGGCCGGAGCGCGCCACCTGCTCCGGCGTGCCCGCCGCCACGACCCGGCCGCCCTCGGCGCCACCGCCCGGCCCCAGGTCGACGACCCAGTCCGCACCCGCCACCACGTCCATGTCGTGCTCCACGACCACCACCGAGTGGCCCGCGTCCACCAGCCCGTGCAACTGCCGCATCAGCACCCGCACGTCCGCCGGGTGCAGCCCCGTCGTCGGCTCGTCCAGCAGGTACAGGGTGTGGTCGCGGCGCAGCCGCTGGAGCTCCGCCGCCAGCTTGATCCGCTGCGCCTCGCCGCCCGACAGCTCCGTGGCCGGCTGCCCCAGCCGCAGGTAGCCGAGCCCGATCTCCTCCAGCGCCCGCAGGCTCCGCGCCGCCGCCGGGACCTCCGCGAAGAAGGCGGCCGCGGACTCCACCGTCAGCGCCAGCACCTCCGCGATGTTCAGCCCGTCGTGGCGGACCCGGAGCGTCTCGGCGTTGTACCGGGCCCCGCCGCACTCCGGGCACGGGGCGTACGTACTGGGCAGGAACAGCAGCTCCACCGAGACGAAGCCCTCGCCCTGGCAGGTCTCGCACCGCCCGCCCGGCACGTTGAAGGAGAACCGGCCCGCCTTCCAGCCGCGCTCGCGCGCCCCCGGCGCCGCCGTGAAGAGCCGGCGCACCACGTCGAACAGCCCGGTGTACGTGGCCAGGTTGGACCGCGGGGTCCGGCCGATCGGCTTCTGGTCCACCTCGACCAGCCTGCGCACGGGGAACCCCGGATCGGCGAGCCGCTCGCCCACCTCCGCGGCGAGCACCTGCCCGACCAGCGTGGACTTGCCCGACCCCGACACCCCGGTAACGGCCGTGAACACCCCGAGCGGGAACTCCACGTCCACACCGCGCAGGTTGTGCCGCCGGGCCCCGGCCAGCCGGACCGCCCCCCGCGCCTCCCGTACCTCCCGCACTGGACCGGGCTCCGGCGCGGGCGCGGGAAACAGGTGCCGGGCCGTCGCCGACCCCGCGACACCGGCCAGCTCCCGCGGCGGCCCGCTGTGCAGCACCTGTCCGCCGTGCTCCCCGGCCAGCGGGCCGACGTCCACCAGCCAGTCCGCGTGCCGCACCACATCGAGGTGGTGCTCCACCACGAACACCGTGTTCCCCGCAGCCTTGAGCCGGTCCAGCACGCCGAGCAGCGCCTCGGTGTCGGCCGGGTGCAGCCCTGCCGACGGCTCGTCCAGTACGTACACCACCCCGAACAGCCCCGACCGCAGCTGGGTCGCCAGCCGCAGCCGCTGCAGCTCGCCCGCCGACAGCGACGGCGCGGTGCGGTCCAGGCTGAGGTAGCCGAGCCCGAGCTCCACGACGGGCCCGATCCGCGACCGCAGGTCCTCGGCGAGCACCCGCGCCGCCTCCCCGGCCGGGTCCCCCTGCGCCTGCGCCTGCGCGAGCAGCCGGTCCAGGCCGGTCAGCGGCAGCGCTGCCAGTTCCGCGATGGTCCGGCCCGCGAAGGTGACGGCCAGGGCCTCGGGCCGCAGCCGCCGCCCCTCGCAGACCGGGCAGGGCGAATCGGTCAGGAAGCGCTCGGCGCGGGCCCGCAGGGTCGCGCTCTTGCTGTCCGAGAAGGTCTTCATCACATAGCGGTGGGCGCTCATGTACGTGCCCTGGTAGGGCCGTTGGATGCGGTCCGCGTCCCGCACCGGGTGCACCGTGACGACCGGCTGCTCCTCGGTGAACAGGATCCACTCGCGTTCCGCCGCCGGCAGCTCCCGCCAGGGCGCGTCCACGTCGTGGCCCAAGGCCTCCAGGATGTCCCGCAGGTTCTTGCCCTGCCAGGCCCCCGGCCAGGCGGCGATGGCGCCCTGACGGATCGACAGCCCGGGATCGGGGACGAGCAGGTCCTCCCTGGTGCGGTGGATGCTGCCGAGTCCCTGGCACGAAGGGCAGGCCCCGGCCGCCGTGTTGGGGGAGAACGCGTCGGAGTCCAGGCGCGGCGCGCCCGGCGGATAGGTCCCGGCGCGGGAGAACAGCATGCGCAGGGAGTTCGACAGCAGGGTCACCGTCCCCACGGAGGACCGCGAACCGGGGGAGGAGCGGCGCTGCTCCAGGGAGACCGCCGGAGGCAGCCCGGTGACCGAGTCCACCTTGGGGGCGCCGATCTGGTGGATCAGCCGCCGGGCGTACGGGGCCACCGACTCGAAGTAGCGCCGCTGGGCCTCGGCGTAGAGCGTGCCGAAGGCGAGGGAGCTCTTCCCCGAGCCGGAGACCCCCGTGAACACGGTCAGGACGTCGCGCGGAATGTCCACGTCCACCCCGCGCAGATTGTGCTCCCGGGCGCCCCGCACCCGTACGAACGGATCGAGCGGCTGCGGCTGCGGCTGTGACTGCGGCGGAGAGGGGGAGGGGGAGGGAGCCGCGGCCGGGGCGCCCGCGGGGCCCGGAAACTCGGTGGAGTGGTGCATTCGCCCCAGTTTACGGGGACCGGCCGGTCAGGGACCCGTCAGGACGGCCTGGCCGGCGGCTCCGGGCAGCCCCGCCAGCCGGGCCAGCCTCCCGAAGGAATCCAGCAGGGCCGCCCGGTCGTACGTGGACGTGGTGACCAGCAGCTCGTCCGCCCCGGTGAGCGTCGCCACCTCGGCCAGCTGCGCCGCCACCTGCTCCTCGGTGCCGTGGACGTGCCCGCCGAGCGCGCCCTCGTACAGCTCCCGCTCCTTCGGGCTCATCTCCAGCGCCTCGACCTCCTCGGCCGGGCGCAGCGGCGGGAAGCTGCCCCGGGTCCGCGCGTACGCCACCGACCAGGCCTCCGGTACGAGGATCCGCCGGGCCTCCTCCTCGGTGGCGGCGACGGCCACCGACCCGGAGACCACCACGTACGGCTCCGCCCGCCGGTCGGAGGGCCGGAACTCCTCGCGGTAGCGCTCCACGATCCCGGCGACCCGCCCGCGGTTCCGCAGATCGCCCACCACCAGGGGCAGCCCCGCGCGGGCCGCGATGCCCGCCCCGTCGCCGGTGGCCAGCACGTACGCCGGGATCCGCAGCCCCTCCGCCGGGCGGGCGTGCACCTCGGGGTGGGCCCGCTGCGTCCCGTCGAGCCAGCCCAGCAGCTCGGCGAGCTGTTCCTCGAACCGGTCGGCGTCGTCGGTGCCGCGGCCCAGCGCCCGGCGGATGCCGCCGGTGAAGCCGACGGAGCGGCCGAGGCCCATGTCGATCCGGCCGGGGAAGAGCGACTCCAGTACCCCGAACTGTTCGGCGACGACCAGCGGCCGGTGGTTGGGCAGCATCACGCCGCCGGTGCCGACCCGGATCCGCCGGGTCGCGCCGGCGACGGCGGCGGCCAGCACGGCCGGGGCCGAGCCCGCCACCCCGGGCACGCTGTGGTGCTCCGACACCCAGAACCGGTGGTAGCCGAGCCGTTCGGCCTCGCGGGCGAGTTCGACGGTGTCGCGCAGGGCCTGCGGGGCGGGATGCCCCTCGCGGACGCGGGACCGGTCGAGGACGGAGAGTCTGCGGATCACACACGTCTCAACGTCCGCCGCCCGCCGGCATTCCCCGACCCAGGCCGTCTCTTCCGGATCCTGCCTGACCCGCGCCGCCCGGCACCGCACCTCGCCGCGTTGGCGGTGCACCTGGATACGTCCAGTACAAGGGCCCCCCGCCAACACGCCGATGCACGGCACCGGACGACGCGGGCTTGACCGGCAAGATCCGAAAGAGACGACCTAGGCTGGCCCGCATGAGTGAACGCGCCGACCGCCGCCCCCTGGCCGTCTTCGACATCGACAACACGCTGGCCGACACCGACCACCGCCAGCACTTCCTGGAGCGCCGCCCCCGCGACTGGGACGGCTTCTTCGGTGCGGCCCCGGCCGACCCGCCGCTCGCCCGCGGGGTGGCGCTGGCGGTGGAGCGCGCGGCCGACAGCGAGATCGTGTACCTGACCGGGCGCCCGGAGCGGTGCCGGGCCGACACGGAGGAGTGGCTGACCCGGCACGGCCTGCCCGAGGGCCGGGTGTGGATGCGCGGCAACCAGGACCGGCGCCCGGCCCGGACGACCAAGCTGGAGGTGCTCCGGCGGATCGCCCGGGGCCGGGAGGTGCGGGTGCTGGTGGACGACGACGAGCTGGTCTGCCAGGCCGCGCGCGCCGCGGGCTTCCCGGTGGTCCTGGCGAACTGGGCGGCGGACGCGCCCGAGCTCAAGGCGGCCCAGGAGGGGGAGGGGCGCACCTGAGCCCGGTCGGCGCGCCTGCGGCGGGCGTCAGTCCTCGTCGTCGAGGCGGAACCCGACCTTCAGCCCCACCTGGTAGTGCGCGATCGCCCCGTTCTCGATGTGGCCGCGCACTTGGGTGACCTCGAACCAGTCCAGCTTGCGCAGCGTTTGGGCCGCCCGCGCGATGCCGTTGCGGACGGCCTGGTCGATGCCTTCGGTGGACGTGCCGACGATTTCGGTCACCCGGTACGTGTGGTTGGACATGGAGGTCTCCCGCGTGTGGGGGCTTCGTCTGTTCTACGGTGCCCCAGTACGCCCCGCTCCGCGAGCTATGACCGGAGAATCCCCTGGGAAAGGACCTTGACCGGCCCATTGGTCTATGCCAATTTCAAGCCATCTCAGATCGCTCCCCAGAAGGTGACCTTCCGTGAAGATGCGCTTGCCCGCCGTGTGCACCGCCCTCGCGGCCGCCGCCGCCCTCACCGGCTGCAGCGGACCGGCCGGGTCGGCCGGCGCCCCGCAGAAGGTGACGCTCTGGCTGATGAAGGGCAGCGCGTCCGAAGGATTCGTCACGCACTTCACCGCCGACTTCGAAAAGGAGCACCCCGGCGTCGACCTCGACGTCCGCGTCCAGGAGTGGACCGGCATCGGCGAGAAGGTCGACGCCGTCCTCACCGGCAAGGGCGCCGACCGCGCCGACGTCATCGAGGTCGGCAACACCCAGGTGGCGCGGTACATCGAGACGGGGGGCCTCTCGGAGCTCACCCTCGAAGGCCTGCGCACGTGGGGCAACCAGGACTGGCTCGAGGGCCTCGCCGACCCCGGCAGCATCAACGGCGCCCAGTACGGCGTCCCCTGGTACGCCGCCAACCGCGTGGTGATCTACAACAAGGACCTCTTCGCATCCGCCGGCATCAAGAACCCGCCCAGGAACCGCCAGGAGTGGATCCAGGCCACCCAGAAGCTCGACAAGGGCGACCAGCAGGGCATCTACCTCCCCGGCCAGAACTGGTACGTCCTGTCGGGGTTCGTCTGGGACGAGGGCGGCGACCTCGCCGTCGAGAACGCCGGCACGTGGAGCGGCGCACTCGACGACGAGAAGGCCCTGGCCGGCATGGAGTTCTACAAGCAGCTCCAGGCCCTCGGCGACGGCCCCAAGGACGCCGACGAGGAGACGCCCCCGCAGGCCGAGGTGTTCGCCCGCGGCAAGGTCGCGCAGATCATCGCCCCGCCCGGCCAGGCCGCCGCCATCGAGGCCGCCAACCCCGCCCTGAAGGGCAGGCTCGGCTTCTTCCCCGTACCCGGCAAGACCTCCGACAAGCCCGGCGCCGTCTTCACCGGCGGCTCCGTCCTGATCGTCCCCGCCAAGACCACGCAGCGCGACCACGCCATCGACGTGATCACCGCCCTGGTCGGCGAGAAGTGGCAGACCGAACTCGCCCGCACCATGAGCTACGTGCCGAACAAGACCACCCTCGCGCACGTCGTCGAGGGCAACGAGGGCGCCGCCGCCATGGCCGCCGGCGCCGCACAGGGCCGGGCCACCCCCAAGTCCGCCCGCTGGGCCGAGGTCGAGGCCAAGAACCCGATCAAGCCGTACATGACGGCCGTCCTCACCGGCCAGGATCCCCGGCGGGCCGCGAGGACCGCCTCCGAGGCGATCGGCAGGGTGCTGAACTCCGCCCGCTGACGCCCACGCCCCCCTTCCCCGTGTGCTCCGCCGAGTTCAGCGTCCGCACACCCGGGGGCCGCGGAGCGGTCACGTCGAGTCCAGCCGGTCACGGAAGAAGTAGAGGAGCCGGTCCGCCACACCCGCGGCCCGGCCCGTGCCCGGACCAGGAGCCGCCATGACCATCGCACCCCTGTCCCCCTCCGCCCTTCCCCCCGCCCCCTCCCCTGCCGGTTCCCCGCTCGCCCCGGCCGGCGCCGCCACCCGGTACGCCGTCCGGCTCGCCCGCACCGAGGAGGAGGTCCGCGCCGCCCAGCGGCTGCGCCACCTGGTCTTCGCCGGAGAGCTCGGCGCCCGCCTGGACGGACCCGAGCCCGGCCTGGACTCCGACGCCTTCGACGCGTACTGCGACCACCTCCTCGTCGTCGAGGAGGAGACCGAACAGGTCGTCGCCACCTACCGGCTGCTGCCCCCCGAGCGCGCCGCCGTCGCCGGGCGCCTCTACTCCGAGGGCGAGTTCGACCTCTCCGCCCTCGCCCCCATCCGCCCCGACCTCGTGGAGGTCGGCCGCTCCTGCGTCCACCGCGACCACCGCAACGGCGCCGCCATCGCCCTCATCTGGGCCGGCCTCGCCCGCTACATGGACCGCTCCGGGCACAACTGGCTCGCCGGCTGCTGCTCGATACCGCTCGCCGACGGAGGCGTCCTCGCCGCCGCGACCCGCGAGAACGTCCTGCCGCGCAACCTCGCCCCCGAGGCCTACCGCGTCACCCCGCACCTGCCCTGGAAGCCCGAGGGCACCGCCTTCCCCGACCGCACGCCGCTGCCCCCGCTGCTGCGCGGCTACCTGCGCCTGGGCGCCTGGGTCTGCGGCGAGCCCGCCCTCGACGCCGCGTTCGGCTGCGCCGACCTGTACGTGCTGCTCTCGCTCAAGCGCACCAACCCCCGCTACCTCAAGCACTTCCTCTCGCTCGCCCCCACGGCATGAGCGTCTGGCTGCCCACCTCGCCCTGCACCCCCACGGCCTGCGCCGACCACGCGGGCCACACCGTGGGTGCGCCGCGCGCGGTCCTGCGGCTCATCGGCGCGGCCGTCCTGCTGCTGCTCGGGATCCTGGGCGCCCCGCCGGTCCGGCTGCTGCCGGTGCGGCCCCGGCACGCCGTCGTCCGGGCCTGGTCGGCCGCACTGCTGCGGGCCTTCGGCCTGCGCACCGCCGTCCACGGCGGCCAGGGACCGCCGGGCGGCCGCCTCATCGTCTCCCACCACGTCTCCTGGCTGGACGTCCCGCTCGTCGCCGCCGCCCTGCCCTCCCGGATGCTGGCCAAGAGCGAGATCGGCGAGTGGCCCGTCCTCGGCCGGCTCGCCGCACAGGCCGGCACCCTCTTCATCCGGCGCGACCGGATCCGCGCCCTGCCCGACACCGTCGCCACCCTCGCCCGGGCCCTGCGCGCCGGGGAGCGGATCACCGTCTTCCCCGAGGGCAGCACCTGGTGCGGGCGCGCCCACGGGCCCTTCCGGCGGGCCGCCTTCCAGGCCGCCCTCGACGCGGACGCCCCCGTCCAGCCCGTCCGCATCTCCTACCTGCTCCCCGACGGCAGCCCCGCCGGGGCGGCCGCCTTCGTCGGGGAGGACCCGCTGGCCGCCTCCCTCTGGCGGATCGCCCGTGCCCGGGGGATCCGCGCCGAGCTGCGGCTGCTGCCGCAGATCCCGCCGGGCCGGCACCCGACCCGGCGGGAGCTTGCGGCCGCCGCTCAGGCCGCCGTCTGCGGCGCCCGGCCCGCCTCCCCGCCGGCCACCGACAGCGACAGGGCG
This sequence comes from Streptomyces sp. NPDC046866, assembly GCF_040704625.1. Lineage (NCBI taxonomy): Bacteria > Bacillati > Actinomycetota > Actinomycetes > Kitasatosporales > Streptomycetaceae > Streptomyces > Streptomyces sp. NPDC046866. The sequence continues at coordinate 185,266 of NZ_JBEYXN010000002.1, read as the reverse complement.
AAGCGGCCCCCGGCATCCGTCCACCACCGGGTCATGTCCAGCCCGGCCGACGCCAGTTCCCTGCGTACGCCCTCCTGACGGAACTTCGCGGACACCTCCGTCAGGATCTCCTCACCCTCCTCGAACGGCACCAGCAGATCCAGGGCCCGGACCTTCACCACCAGCTCCGACCGGGCCCGCAGCCGCATCTCGATCCACTCCTGCTCCCTGTTCCACACCGCGACGTGCTCGAAGTCCTCGACCGGGAAGTCCGCGTCCAGCTCCCGGTTGACCACCGCCAGCACGTTCCGGTTGAACTCGGCCGTCACCCCCTGCGCATCGTCGTACGCCGCCACCAGCACGGACTCCTCCTTGACCAGGTCCGTCCCCAGCAGCAGCGCGTCCCCCGGCGAGAGCATCGCCCGTACCGAGGCCAGGAACCGGGCCCGCTCCGCCGGCAGCAGGTTGCCGATCGTGCCGCCGAGGAACACCACCAGCCGCGGCCCCGGCGCCTGCGGCAGCCGCAGCGGCTTCGTGAAGTCGGCCAGCAGCGCCCGCACCCGCAGCCCGGGATGCTCCGCCAGCAGCGTGCGGGCCGCGCCCTCCAGCGCACTCCCGCTCACGTCCACCGGTACGTAGGTGTCCAGCCCGGGCATCGCCTCGATCAGGTGCCGGGTCTTCTCCGACGACCCCGAGCCCAGCTCCACCAGGGTGCGGGCCCCGCTCGCCGCGGCGATCTCATCGGCCCGCTCCCGCAGGATCTCCCGCTCGGCCCGCGTCGGGTAGTACTCCGGCAACCGGGTGATCTCCTCGAACAGTTCGCTGCCCCGCGCGTCGTAGAACCACTTGGGCGGCAGCACCTTCGGGGCCCGCGTCAGCCCCAGCAGCACGTCCTCGCGCAGCGCCGTCTCCGCGGCGTCCTCGTCGAGGGTGCGGGTCAACCGGAAGTCATTCACTGGGCGTCTCCTTGAGCGGGGTCAGCACGACCCGGGTGCGGTGGGCGGTCAGCAGGGTCCGGTCGGGCACCTCGCACCAGCGCGGGTCCGCGTCGTACGGCTCGGAGGCCACCACGACGCGCTGCGCCGGCACATCGGCGAGGTACCACAGCGAATCCCCCCAGGCCGTCGCGGCGATGGCCGCGCCGTCGGTCAGCAGCAGGTTCAGCCGGGACCCGGGAGCCGCCTCGGCCAGCTCGCGCACGGCCTCCGCGAGCGCGGTGCCGAGGTCGTCGCCCGCGCGCAGCCGGTGCAGCACCAGCGCCCAGACCAGCGCCGAATCCGTGGTGGCGGCCAGCGACAGCAGCTCCGCGGGCGGCAGGGCGGCCGCCAGCGGCGCCGCCGAGTCCGGCCAGCCCCGCACCGCGCCGTTGTGGCTGAACAGCCACGGCCCGGCTGCGAACGGGGCGGCCGCGGCCTCGCCCTCCGCCCCGGCCAGCGTCGCGTCCCGTACGGCGGCCAGCGCCGCCCCCGCGCGCACGACCCGGGCCAGGTCGGCGAAGGTCAGGTCGCCCCAGATCGGCCCGTAGCGCCGGTAGCGGGCCGGCACCGGATCGCCCTCCGCGTACCAGCCGACGCCGAACCCGTCGGCGTTCACCGTGCCGCTGACCTGCCGGCGCGGATCCCACGACTGCCGTACGAGCGAGTGCTCCGGATCGCTCAGCAGTCGGCCGAGAGGCACCTCCGGCCCCACATAAGCGATGTGGCGGCACATCAGGCACCGTCCCGCGCCGTGCGGAACCCGGAGAAGATCTGCCGGCGCACCGGCAGGTCCCAGTTGCGGAACGTGCCCCGGCAGGCCACCGGGTCCACCGCGAACGAACCGCCCCGCAGCACCTTGTACTCCGGGCCGAAGAACACCTCCGAGTACTCCCGGTACGGGAACGCCCGGAACCCCGGATACGGCAGGAAGTCCGAGGACGTCCACTCCCACACGTCACCGATCAGCTGGCGCACCCCGAGCGCGGACGCACCGGCCGGATAGCTCCCCGCCGGGGCCGGACGCAGGTGCCGCTGCCCCAGGTTGGCGTGGGCCGGGGTCGGGTCGGCGTCGCCCCACGGATAGCGCCGGGAGCGGCCGGCCGCCGGGTCGTGCCGAGCCGCCTTCTCCCACTCCGCCTCCGTGGGCAGCCGCCGGCCCGCCCAGCGGGCGTACGCGTCCGCCTCGTACCAGCTCACGTGCAGCACCGGCTCCTCGCCCGGCACCGGCTCGGTCACCCCGAACCTGCGGCGCAGCCACCGGCCGCCCTCCCGGCGCCAGAACAGCGGCGCGCCGATGTCGTGCCGGCGGACCTGCTCCCAGCCCTCGGGCGCCCACCAGCGCGCGTCGCGGTAGCCGCCGTCCGCGATGAACGCCTCGTACGCGGCGTTCGTCACGGGCACCGTGTCGATCCAGAACGGGCCGGTCTCGCGGACGTGCGCAGGCCGCTCGTTGTCCAGCGACCACGGCTCGGCGGACGTGCCCATCGTGAACGGGCCGCCGGGAACCAGCACTTCGGCCGCCTCGGGCGGCGGCCCCGCCGGCGGGTCGGGGTCGGGGGCGGTCAGTACCGCCTCGCCCTTCCGCAGCTGGTGTGTGATCAGCATCGTCTCGTCGTGCTGCTGTTCGTGCTGGGCGATCATCCCGAACACGTAGCCCGAGTCGAGCAGGGCCGTGCCCTCCAGCGGCGTGCGCTCCAGGAGGTCGAAGACGCGCCCGCGGACCTCCGCCGCGTAGCGGCGCGCCTCGGCGGGTCCCAGCAGGGGCAGCTTGGGGCGCTCGGCCCGCGGATGCTCGAAGGCGTCGTACAGGGGGTCGATCTCGGGGTGCATGGCCTCGCGGCCCCCGACGCGGCGCAGGAGCCAGAGCTCCTCCATGTTGCCGATGTGCGCGAGGTCCCACACCAGCGGCGACATCAGCGGGGAGTGCTGGGCGGTCAGGTCGTGGTCGCCGACCGCGTCGGTCAGCCCGGCCGTGCGGGCGCGGGCGGCCGCCAGGGCGGTCAGGGCCCGGTCGCGGACGGTGGCCGGGGAGCGGTGCAGGACGCTTTCCGCGGGCTCCGCTCCTGCGGGTGCGGCCCCGGTGCCTCCTGCTGCCGCCGGTCCTGTTCCCGCCGGTCCTGTTCCCGTGGTCATCGCCGGCCCCCCGTCCCGGTCAGCTGGTCCTCGCTCGCACCGCTCTCGTCGGCCGGACATCGTCCGCGCAGCACGAACCGCTCCGTGAAGGCGCCCACCGCGTCCTGTACGGGCGGGCTCGCGCCGAGCCGGGGCAGCGCCTCGGCCGCGGCCCGGAAGCAGGTCTCCGCCGCTGCGCGCAACACCGGATCGGCCAGGCCGTGGCGGGCCGCGGACTGCCAGAGGGGGTTGCGCGGGGCGTGGCGGGCCCCGTAGGCCCCGGCGAGCGCCTCGGACACCCGGTACCCGGTCTCGGCGGCCTCCGGGTCGTCGAACAGCGCGTGCACGACGGCCACCGGTACCAGCCAGCCGTCGTCACCGGGCTGTGCGTCGATCATCCGCAGCTCCAGGTGCCCGCGCGGGCGTACCGGGGGGAAGAGGGTGGTGAGGTGGTACTCCAGGTCCTCGGCGGTGGGCGGGCGCAGGGCCCCGTGGCCGTGGGCGGGCACCGGCCGGCCGTCCGGGCCGGCGGCGCGCAGCCAGTCGCGGAACGTCAGGCCGCGGGGAACCGCCCAGGGGGCGGCGGGACCTGCGGCGGGCGACCGCACGCACATCACCTCGGTGTCGAGCGCGTGCCGGGTCCACGCGGTGCGCGGCTCGGCGTCCAGCGCCGGGGCGAGCGCACGCCGGGCGTCGAGGTCGCTCCAGATCCCCTGGCGCGCGCACCGCCATCCCGCGTACCGGCCCTCGCGGGCGGGGGAGTTGGCGAACGCCGCCACGAGGACGGCGCCCAGCAGGTGGGTCAGCCGCCAGCGCCGGCCGTAGCCCAGCGGGCCCGGCTCCTCGCCGCCCGCGTCCACGCAGACCTGCACGGAGGCGGTGGAGCACATCATGGCGCGGCCGGCCGGGCCGAAGCGGTCGAGGTAGGTCTCCATCGCCTCGTAGCGCGGGCTGGACAGCAGCCGGCGCGCGGGGCGGCGCCGGTCCAGGCCGGCGCCGTGGAGGACCAGGCCCCGGGAGCGCAGTACGGCCCGCACGGCGGCCAGATCGGCGCGCAGGCCCTCGACGCAGGCGGAGAGGGAGGCGGCGGGGGCCGAGCTGAGTTCCAGCTGCCCGCCGGGTTCGATGCTGAAGCGGGAGTTCAGGCGGAGGGTGCGGGCCGCGTCGTGGGCGGCGGTGAGCCGTTCGGGCGGCAGGGGCTCGCCGGGCCGCTCGGCATCCAGCACGAGCCATTCGAGCTCGGCGCCGAGCACGCGGGGCGGCCCTGTCTTGAAACAGATGCCGTGGACGAGCTCCTCGGCGGTCGCTTCGGTGATCGTGGACGAGTCGCCTGGGGAACGGGATGAGCGTGGGGCGGATGAATCCTGAGGCAGCATGGCCGGATCTCCTGTCCTGGGCGGTGACTTGACCATGCCTACCCGTCCCCCTCGGGTACCGAAGAGTCGAATCGAGCCGCATTTCTTTCGCGTCGTTCCGCTGGCCGCACCGGAAAACGCGTGGACCCCTGCGCCCGGGGCTGCCGACGATGGGGCCGTGAGCAGCAGATTGCGTGAGATCGCGCGGGAGAACGCGAACATCGTGGCGACCGGTGAATACCGGACACGCTCGGGGCGGCATGTCTCCCTCGCCGCCGCCCTGGCGGAGGCCAAGGCCGGCACCAGGATATATGGGCCAGACCCGGTCATTCCAGACGATCAGCCGGTGGCCGGACGGGGCCGTACGTCCATCCAGGTCACGGCCGAGAGCAGCACGGTGGCAGCGCGTAGGCTCGCCGCCGGGGCCCCGGAACCGGGCGGCGTGGCGGTGCTCAACTTCGCCTCGGCCCGGAATCCCGGCGGCGGCTACCTCCGCGGGGCCAAGGCCCAGGAGGAGGCGCTGTGCCGCGCGTCGGCCCTGTACGAGACGCTGCTGCTGGCTCCGGAGTACTACGCGGCCCACCGCGCGCAACGCAGCACGTTCTACACCGACCGGGTGATTCACTCGCCCGGCGTGCCCGTGTTCCGAGACGACCGCGGCGAGCTGCTGGACACCCCGTTCCGCGTCGGCTTCCTCACCTCCCCGGCCCCGAACGCCGGGACGATCCGCAGCCGGGAGCCCGAGCGCACCGCCGAGATCCCGGCCGCCCTCGCCCGGCGCGCGGAACGCGTCCTGGAAACGGCCGCGCTGCACGCCTACCCCCGGCTGGTCCTGGGGGCGTGGGGGTGCGGGGTGTTCCGCAACGACCCGGCGCAGGTGGCGGAGGCCTTCCGCGGGCTCCTGGCCGGGCGCTTCGCCGGGGTCTTCGAACAGGTGGTGTTCGCGGTGCTGGACCGGGATCCGCGGATGCGGGGGGTGTTCGAGCGGGTGTTGTCGGGGAAGGGCGACGGCGAGGGCTAGCTGTATTGCCCTGGGAGGTTGGGGACGCGGCGGCGCGAAGGCAGTCGCGGGCCGGACCGGCCCGAACGCGCCGTACTCCGACATCATCACCGCACGCACTCCTCGACCACTGCCTGAACGGCGCGCCATCCCTGCGACAGCGGCGCGACCCTCCTCAGCCACGCAGCGGCTCGGGCCGGGTGCCCGCGCCGGTGCGCCCCGGATGCACGCTGCCGACTGGCCGGGAGCGGGACGGGTGGCCAGGATCGGAGCATGCGCGTCGCTCCTGATGGTCGGTCCGGCCCGGGTGGGCCGGGGGCCGGGGATGACAGCGGCCGGCTCGAGCGGTTCGAGGCGCGGATGCGGCTGCCGGTGATCGCGGCGGCGGTCCTTCCGCTCGTTGTCGTTCCCCAGCCCGGCGCATGGTTCAGCACCGCCGTCAATGTCGCCGCCTGGTTGGTGTTCCTCGCCGACTACGTGGTGCACGTACGCCACCTCGACCGGTACACGAGCTCGGCGCTCGGCCGTTTCGACCTCTTCGTCGTCATCGCCACGGCCCCCTGGTTCCTGCTGCCCGGCGCGCAGGCGGGAGGGTTCGTCGTCGTCCTGCGCGTGGCACGACTGGCCCGGCTGCTCCTGGTGACCAGGGGGGCGCGGCGCCTGCTGGCACGGCTGCAACGGGTTTCCGTGGTCGCGGCCGGCGTGGTGCTGGCCGCCGCGGTGGTCGCCTACCACGCCGAACGGCCGGTCAATCCGGAGTTCGCGACGTTCGGTGACGCCCTGTGGTGGGGCGTGGTGACACTGACCACGGTCGGCTACGGCGACATCGCCCCGCAGACCTCCGCCGGGCGGTGGGCGGGCTTCGGCATCATGGTCACCGGAATCGGCGTCCTGGGCATCCTCGCCGGCATCCTGGCCAGCTTCTTCGGGTCCGATGAGGACGGTGGGCCGGCCGCCGCTCCCGACGAGCAGGCACGGAAGCCCGCCGCCCGCCCCGCCGAAGCCTCACTCGACTCCCTGACCGCCGAGATCGCGGCCCTCCGCGGGCAGGTGGAGGCCCTCACCCAGCGGCTTGCCGGATCCGGTCCGGATCCGCCGCGCCGGGACCGCCCCGGCGACGACCGGCCGCGCTGAGTGCACTGAGGCCGGAGGTGGTGCGGGTCGGGGTCAGGTGACCGGCTACCGCCAGCCGTAGCGCTGCCGGAGGCGGTCGACGACCAGGTCGAAGCGTCCGCGGTCCAGCGCGCACGCCTCGCGCCGCATCCCGCCCTCGTGGACCCGCAGCACCCGGTCCAGATCCACCCAGGACTCGCGTCCGGCGCCGTCCCACGCTCCGGTGCCGATCGGCACCCACTCCCGGTCGTCGTCGTGCCGCTTGCTGGACAGCTGTACGGCCAGAAGCGTCGGCCGGCCCGGCTCCCGGGCGACGACCAGCACGGGGCGGTCCTTGCCGCGGCCGTCGTTCTCCTCGTACGGGACCCAGGTCCACACGATCTCGCCGGGGTCGGGATCCCCGTCGGGGTCGGGGGAGTAGGACGTGCGGACCGGGCCGATGGCCCGCGGGTCGGCCTCGGCCGTGGCGGTGGCCCCGGCGCGGCCAGGCTGCTCGAGGTACGGGGAGCCGTGCGGTGAAGGTGCCGTCATCCGGGAGAGGTTAGCGGGCGCCGCTCGCCGGTCGGCGCGAGCGTGCGGCGGGGCGGCGCTCAGCCCGTGACCAGGGCCAGGACGAGGCCGTCGTACCCCTTGCCGCCGACGGTCTGGAGGGCGGTGGCCGTCAATCGCGGGTGCTCGGCGATGAGTTCGGTGAAGCGGCGGACGCCCTGCACGCGCGGGTCGCTGCTCGCCGCGTCGGTGACCGCCCCCTCGCGGACCACGTTGTCGCCGATGATGACGCTGCCGGGCCGGGTGAGCTCGAGGGCCCAGCGGAGGTAGTCCGGGTTGGACGGCTTGTCGGCGTCGATGAAGACCAGGTCGAACGGCTCCTCGCCGGCGAGCTGCGGGAGGAGGTCGAGCGCCTTGCCGCACCGGATGTCGACGAGCTGCTCCAGGCCGGCCCGGGCGACGTTCGCCGCGGCCACGCCGGCGCAGTGCGGGTCGGCCTCCAGCGTGACCAGCCGCCCGTCCGCCGGAAGGGCCCGGCCAAGCCAGATGGTGCTGTACCCGCCGAGGGTGCCGATCTCCAGGATGCGCCGGGCTCTGCGGATCCGGGCGAGCAGGTGCAGCAGCTTCCCCTGGTTCGGGGCCACCTGGTGCGGAGGGAGCCCCGCGGCTTCGGAATCGGCGGCGGCGCGCACGAGCGCGTCGTCCTCCCGGACGAGCAGCCCGTCGAAGTAGCCGTCCACGGCGGTCCAGGTGTCCTGCGGATCGGTCATGGCGGGGCCCTTCGGGGTGTCGGCGGCGTACCTGCTTACCGGTTCCCTGAAGGAACGTACATGAGGCGAGGGGTCCGCAACAGTCGCCCGCCGCTCGGCCAACCCCCGCGGGAAAAAGGCCAGATGGGCGGCCGTGACCCCCTGCTACGGTGGGCCGATGGCATCGATCAAGGAATTCCAGGTCACCTTCGACTGTGCAGAACCCGAGCGCGTCGCCCGTTTCTGGTGTGAGGTGCTGGGGTACGTCGTACCGCCGCCGCCCAAGGGGTTCGCCACGTGGGGTGATTACGACCGCTCGCTGCCCCCCGAGCGGCAGGGTGCGTCCTTCGCCTGCGTCGATCCCTCGGGTGTGGGCCCCCGACTGCTCTTCCTCCGGGTCCCCGAGGGCAAGACCGTCAAGAACCGGGTGCACCTCGACGTGCGGGTCGCCACCGGGCTCGAGGGGGAGGAGCGCCTCGCCGCACTCGAGGCCGAGGGCGCACGGCTGGCCGGGCTCGGTGCCGTGCGCGTGCGGCTGCTGCGTGCCGACGGCTTCGACGAGTCGTGCCTCGTGATGCAGGACGTCGAGGGCAACGAGTTCTGCCTCGACTGACCCTTGCGGCCTGCGCCGCCGCGATCACGCCGAAAGGGACCGCCCCGTGCGGCGGTTGCCGGGGCGCCGCCGAGCCCCACGGGGCTCCGGGGACCGGGGTGATCACCGGCATCGGGTTCCGGCCAACCGCCCGCCTCCGGGGGGCCGTGGTCTGGAAGGATGCCACGGCGATGTCTCAGTCTCCGGCTTCCCCTCCGACTCCGGCCGCCGCCTCCTCCTCCGCGCCGCCGAAGCCCCCCGCCCCGCCGACCAGCGCCGACGTGGCCCGCCTGGCCGGGGTCTCGCGGGCGACCGTGTCGTACGTGCTGAACAACGCGGAAGCCGTCCGCATCAGCGAGCCGACCCGCCGCAAGGTCCGTCGGGCCGCCGAGGAGCTGGGGTACGTCCCGCACGCCGCCGCCCGGAGCCTGCGGGCCGGCCACACCCGGATCGTGCTCCTGCCCACCGCGCACGTGCCGATCGGGCCGCTGCACAGCGGCTTCCTCGACGAGCTCCAGCGGGCGCTGCGCCGCCTCGACTACACCGTCGTGCAGTACGCCAGCCTCGGCCTCAGCGGCGACGAGGCCGCCCGGGCCTGGGCCGAGCTGCGGCCCGTCGCCGTGATCTCCTTCGGGGAGACCGCCCTCGCCGAGCGCGACGTCGACACCCTCAGACGGGCCGGAGCCCGCGCGGTGGTCACGGTCGGGCCGACCCGCGTCCCCGGGGCCCACGCCCTGGTGATGGACCAGGCCGAGGTCGGCGTCCGGGCGGCGCAGCACCTGGTCGAGCGGGGCCACCGGCGGATCGGTGTCGTCGTCCCGCAGGAGGAGGGGCTCGGGCTGTTCGCCGGGCCGCGTCTGGAGGGCGCCCGCTCCGTCCCCGGGGCCCGCACCGAGCCGCTCCCGATGGCCTACACCGAGGAGTCCGCCGCGGCGCTCGCCGCCCGGTGGCGCTCCCTCGGCCTGGGAGCGGTGTTCGCGTACAACGACGAGTACGCGATGCTGCTCATGCGCGCCCTCCTGGACGAGGGCCTGCGGATCCCCGAGGACGTCGCCGTCATCGGCGCGGACGACCTGCTGGTCGGAAGGCTGCTGCGGCCCCGGCTGAGCACCGTGCGGACCGAGCTGCCGACCGGCGAGCACCTGGCGGAGCTGGTGGACCGGGCGGTGCGGGAGCCGTCCGAGATCACCGAGAGCCGCGGGCCGGTGGCCGCCGCCGCCGTCCGGCGCGAGTCCACCTGATCTCCCCGCCCCCGCCGGGCGGGCGTTGACAGGCGGTGACCGGCGGGCGGAGACTGCGGGCGCGCCCCACCGGGCGCGCCCGGCGTCGTACCCGGTGCCGACGGCGGCACCGGCCGCGGCGCCGCCCGTACGGATCCGCCCAGGAGAGACGCGATGAGCATCCGCACCGTCCGCGACGTGTACGTCGTCGACGCCGTCCGCACCCCGATCGGCAAGTTCGGCGGAGCCTTCGCCGGGGTCCGCCCCGACGACCTCGCCGCGCACGTGGTGCGCTCGCTCGTGGACCGTACGCCTTCCCTCGACCCCGCCCGCATCGACGACGTCGTCTTCGGCGACGCCAACGGGGCCGGCGAGGACAACCGCGACGTGGCCCGCATGGCCGTGCTGCTCGCCGGCCTGCCCGTGACCGTCCCCGGTGTGACCGTCAACCGGCTGTGCGGCTCCGGCCTGGAGGCGGTCATCCAGGCCGCCCGGTCCATCGCGCTCGGCGATTCCTCCATCGCCATCGCGGGTGGCGTGGAGTCCATGACCAGGGCCCCCTGGGTCGTGCAGAAGCCGGAGCGCCCCTTCCCCGCCACGCACCAGCAGATGTGGTCCACCGCGCTGGGCTGGCGGATGACGAACCCGCGCATGCCCGGCGACTGGACCGTCTCGCTCGGCGAGGGCGCCGAGCTCATCGCCGAGAAGCACGGCATCACCCGCGAGGCGCAGGACCTCTTCGCCCTGGACAGCCACCGCAAGGCGGCGGCCGCCTGGGCGGCCGGCCTGTACGACGACGAGGTCGTGTCCTACCCGGGCGTCGAGCTGGCACGCGACGAGTCCATCCGGGAGGGCTCCACCCCCGAGGCGCTGGCCCGCCTGAAGCCGGCGTTCCGGACGGACGGCACCGGTACGGTCACCGCCGCCAACGCCTCGCCCCTCAACGACGGCGCGGCGGCCCTGCTGCTGACCGACGAGGCGGGGCTGGCGGCCACCGGGCGGGAGCCGCTGGCGCGGATCAGCGCCTCCGCGGTCACCGGCATCGAACCGCAGCTGTTCGGGCTGGGTCCGGTCGAGGCCGTGCAGCGGGCGCTCGCCAAGGCGGGCACGACCCTGGCCGGCCTGGACGTCATGGAGTTGAACGAGGCCTTCGCGGCGCAGGCGCTGGGCTGCCTGGCCGCCTGGCCGGAGCTGGACCCGGCGGTCGTCAACCCGCGCGGCGGGGCCATCGCGATCGGGCACCCGCTCGGCGCCTCCGGCGCCCGGCTCGCCGGCGCGGTCGCGCACCAGCTCGCCGCCGCGGGCTCGGGCACCGGCATGGCCGCGCTGTGCATCGGCGTCGGGCAGGGGATCGCGCTGGTGCTGGAGCGCTGACGGCCGCACCCTCCGCCGCGACGGCCCAGGCCGTCGCGGCGATCGTTTCCGGTCAGTATGGCCCGCCAACTGCCCAATAACACGACAGAGTTGGTGCCTCCGGTCTGGCACGATGGCGCGTGCTGCCGCCCCCCTGCCCGCCCATCCCCCTCCCGGAGGCCCCGCGCCATGCCGCTCCTCGACCCGACGCTCCGGCAGGACGGACCGACCCTCACCGGCGGTACCGCGCCCGTCGTCGAACCCGCCACCGGCCGCACCCTCGCCACCCTCGACCTCGCCGCACCCGCCGATGTGGCCGAGGCCGCCGCACGCGCCCGCGCCGCCCAGCAGGACTGGGCGCGGGCCGGCCACACGGAGCGCGCCGCCGTGCTGCGCCGCGCCGGCGACCTGTTCGCCGCCCACGCCGCGGAGCTGCGCGCATGGCTGGTGCGGGAGTCCGGCTCGATCCCCGGCAAGGCCGACTTCGAACTGCACGTCGCCGCCCAGGAGTGCTACGAGGCCGCCGCGCTGGCCTCCCGTCCCGCCGGCCAGGTGCTGCCGAGCGAGGCGCCCCGGCTCTCCTTCACCCGCCGGGTTCCGGCCGGGGTCGTCGGCGTCGTGGCCCCGTTCAACGCCCCGCTCATCCTGGCGATCCGCTCGGTCGCACCGGCCCTGGCCCTCGGCAACGCGGTGCTGCTCAAGCCGGACCCGCGGACCGCGGTGTGCGGCGGGCTGGCGCCGGCCGCGGTGTTCGCGGCGGCCGGCCTGCCGGACGGGCTGCTGCACGTGCTGCCCGGCGCGGCCGGCACGGGGGCGGCGGTGGTCGCCGATCCGCTGGTGCGCGTCGTGTCGTTCACCGGGTCCACGGCCGCCGGCCGGGCCGTCGCCGAGCTGGGCGGGCGCCACCTCAAGCGGCTGCACCTGGAGTTGGGCGGGAACTCCGCCCTCGTCGTCCTGCGCGACGCCGACGTCGAGGCCGCCGTCGCACAGGCCTCGTGGGGCTCCTTCTTCCACCAGGGGCAGATCTGCATGACCGCCGGCCGGCACCTGGTGCACGCCTCGCTGTACGACGAGTACGTGGAGCGGCTGGCCGCCCGCGCCGAGTCGCTGGCGGTGGGGGACCCGTACCGCGACCGGGTCCACCTGGGCCCGCTGATCGACGCCGCGCAGCGCGACCGGGTCCATGAGCTGGTCGCGGCCAGCACCGCGCAGGGGGCCAAGCTCGTCGCCGGCGGCACCCACGACGGGCTGTTCTACCGGCCGACCGTCCTCGCCGGCGTCGACGACGACACGCCGGCCTACACGGAGGAGGTGTTCGGCCCCGTGGCGCCCGTACGGTCCTTCGCGACGGAGGAGGAGGCGGTGGCGCTGGCCGCGGCCGGCCCGTACGGCCTCTCCCTCGGGATCGTGACCCGGGACGCCGCGCGCGCACTGGAGCTGGCCGAGCGGATACCGACCGGGATCGTGCACGTCAACGACCAGACGGTGAACGACGAGCCGGTGGCCCCCTTCGGCGGAGTCGGCGCGTCCGGTACCGGGGCGCGGTTCGGCGGGGAGGCGAACCTGGACGCCTTCACGGAGCTGCGCTGGACCACGCTGCGGTCCGCACCCCCCGGACACCCGTTCTAGCCGACGCCGCCCGGGCTGCCCGAAGGCAGCCCCAGCCCGGCCAGGCCGGCCCCGGGTGCCCTGCCCGACCGCCCCGCCGGCCCCGGTGGCGGAATGCCGGCGGCCGGTCGATCGTTCAGAGACCATACGAGGCAGGCAACCAGGAGGTCCGAACCGTGGCTACTGTCGAGCTCACCAAAGAGAACTTCGACCAGACGGTCAGCGAGAACCCGTTCGTGCTGATCGACTTCTGGGCGGGCTGGTGCCGACCGTGCCTGCAGTTCGCCCCGGTGTACGAGAAGGCCTCCGAGGCCCACCCCGACCTGCTCTTCGCCAAGGTCGACACGGAGGCCCAGCAGGAGCTCGCCGCCGCCTTCCAGATCACGTCGATCCCGACGCTGATGATCGTCCGGGACCAGGTGGCGATCTTCGCCCAGCCCGGCGCGCTGCCCGAGGCGGCCCTGACCGACCTCATCGGCCAGGCGCGCGCGCTCGACATGGACGAGGTCCGCGCGAAGATCGATGCGGCGCAGCAGGACCGTGGCTAAGGTGACGGGGACACGAGCCCCGGGGAGCCCCTGAGCAGCCGGGCCTCGCCCGGTCTACCCCTGGCCCTGGAGGGCGCGCATGTCGGAAGCGGTGGAGTACGACGTCGTGGTCCTCGGCGGCGGCCCGGCCGGCGAGAACGTCGTGGACCGCACCTGCGCCGCCGGGCTCAGCACGGCCCTCGTCGAGAGCGAGCTCGTCGGCGGGGAGTGCTCGTACTGGGCCTGCATCCCCAGCAAGGCCCTGCTGCGCCCGGCGCTGGCGCGGGCGGACGGCCGCCGGGTGCCCGGGCTCGCGGGGGCCGTCGGCGGCCCGCTGGACACCGCGGCGGTCTTCACGCACCGCGACTACTGGACGGGCCACTGGAAGGACGACGGCCAGGCCGACTGGCTGGAGTCCGTCGGCGCCCACCTCCTCCGCGGCCACGGCCGGCTCGACGGGCCGCGCCGGGTCGTCGTCACCGGCCCCGAGGGCGAGCACCACGTCCTGGCCGCCCGGCACGCGGTCGTCGTCGCCACCGGCTCGCGCGCCGTGATCCCCCCGCTGCCCGGGATCGCCGGGGCCCGGCCCTGGACCAGCCGGGAGGCAACCTCCGCACGGCAGGCGCCGGGCCGGCTGCTGATCGTGGGCGGCTCCGTGGTGGCCGCCGAGATGGCCACGGCCTGGCAGGCCCTCGGCTCCCGGGTCACCGTGCTGGCCCGCGGCCCCCGGCTGCTGCCGCGGATGGAGCCGTTCGCGGGGGAGCTGGTCGCCGAGGCGCTGCGGGAGGCCGGGGCGGTGGTGCGTACGGGCGTCTCGGCCGAGGCGGTCGTACGGGACGGGGGCAGCGGCCCGGTACGGGTGGTGCTGGAGGGCGGCGAGATCGTCGAGGGCGACGAACTGCTGATGGCGACCGGCCGGGCGCCGCGCACCGAGGACCTCGGACTGGACACGGTCGGGCTGATGCCGGGCGACTGGATCGAGGTGGACGACAGCTGCCGCAGCGAGGCGCACGAGTGGCTGTACGCGGTCGGCGACGTCAACCACCGGGCCCTGCTGACCCACCAGGGCAAGTACCAGGCCCGGATCGCGGGCGCCGCCATCGCCGCCCGTGCGGCCGGCACCGCGGCGGCGGCGGACACCGGCCCGTGGGGTGCGCACGCGGCGACCGCCGACGTACGGGCCCTTCCGCAGGCCGTGTTCACCGACCCCGAGGCGGCGGCGGTGGGCCCGACCCTGGCCGAGGCGGAGCGGGCCGGGCACCGGGTCCGCGCGGTCGACTTCGACCTGGGCAAGGTCTCCGGCGCGGGCCTGTACGCCGACGGCTACCGGGGGCGGGCCCGGATGGTCGTCGACCTGGACCGGGAGGTGCTGCTCGGCGCCACCTTCGTCGGACCGGGCGCGGCCGAGCTGGTGCACGCGGCCACGATCGCCGTCGCCGGGGAGGTCCCGATCGGCCGGCTGTGGCACGCGGTCCCCGCGTTCCCGACGATCAGCGAGATCTGGCTGCGGCTGCTGGAGGCGTACCGGGGGTAGCCCGCCGGGCCCGGCGTGGCCCGGGCGCGGCGGGCCCGACCGGCGCGCGATCGCGCGGGCCGGTCGGCGGGGGCCGGCGTCAGGGGCCGACGGTGATCTGCTGCGCCGGGTCGGTCGTGTCGGTGACCTTGTAGACGGCGTTGAAGACGGACGAGGTCGCGCTCGTCGGGCAGCCGAAGCCGCCCGTGACCGTCACCGGCACGGAGGCGTTGGTGAAGGTCAGGCTCGGCGGGGCGCCGTTGACCCAGCCGGCGGTGACGTTCGCCGGGCCTGCGGGCGCGGCGGTGACCGTACAGGTGGCCAGGCCGGTGGTGTGCACGACGAGCCCGCCGGTCGGCACCGTCATGGTGGCGGTGACCGGGGAGCCGTCCTGCATGGAGACCGACCAGGAACCGCTGGTGGTGACCGTCGGGGTGACGCCCGGCATGCTGGACGTGCACGAGGTGTACGTCGGCGGGGTGATCGGCGAGGAGACGGGACCGGCGGCGTTCTGGTTGCCGGGAGCCGCCGGGACGGCGCCGGTGGAGACCGAAACCGTGCAGGTCACCGTCACCGAACCGGCCTTCAGCGTGGCCTTGCCGCTGAGGGCGGCCTTGAAGGCGTGCCCGGCCGGGGTGACGGTGGTCGACCCGGCCAGCGGTGCGGGTGCGGCCGCGGGGGAGGCGGTCGCAGTGGCCGAGGCCGCGGACAGCACTCCGGCGGCTGCCAACCCGAGGGCGAGCGCGGTGCGCCTTCTGCTCATGGCTGTGCTCCTTGGGGATCGGGGTGCGGGGGAGAGGGGGACGGCGCGGGCGTGGGGGTGGAGGTCGGGGCGGGGGAGCCGGACGGAGACGGGGACGGGGACCGGGCGGCATCCGGCTGCCAGGCGAACACCAGGCCGCCGCCGAGGATCCCGAGCAGGGTGCCGATCAGGAAGCCGCCGAGGTTGGACAGCACCAGGGCGGCGGTCGCGATCAGCGTGGTCAGCACACCGGCGAGGCCGCGCTGTGCGGGGGCGAACCAGGCGGTGAGGCCGAGCACGATCATGACCAGCCCCATGAGGACGGACGGGATGCCCGCCACGCCCTGCTGGAGCATGACCTTCAGCGGTGCCAGGGGCAGGGCGCAGATCTCCGCCCCGGCGAGGACGGCGAAGAGCCCGCCCCAGAACGGCCTGCTGCGCCGCCACCGCCGCCAGCGCCTCAGAAGCATTCCTTCTTGCCCTTGCTGATGTTCATGCTGAGGCCGGAGAGCTTGAAGGTGCCCGCGTTGGTGGCCCAGGCCGTCTGCTGGAGATCGGTGATGCTGACGGTGTCGGCCTGCTGGGCGAACAGGTCCTGCATGCCGACGGCTTCGGCCGGGCCCTTGTCGAGGGTGGAGGCGTCGCGGCCGATCTCGATGTTGGTGAAGACGGCGTTGCCGGAGAGCTGGGTGGCGTCGACGAAGAGGTTGCTCGCCTCGACGGGGGCGTTCCTGCCGGCGGTGAGGTTGAGCGAGATGTCACCGACCACCGGCAGCGAGGTCACCACCGACTGGCACAGGTGGTGGAGCTTGGCCTCCCTGATGGCGGTGACCGCCACCGGGATCAGCTCCTGGCGGGCGTTGACGTCGACGCTGCCGTACTGGGCGAAGCCCTCGCCCTCCAGGCTGTCGGCCGACACCTTGAACTGCTGCCCCGACACGGCGAAGGAGGCGGCGAGCGCGCCCTGTGCGAGGGCGATGCCGAGGCCTGCGGTCACGGCCACGGCGGGGAGGGTCAGGACGGCGAAGCGACGCCAGCGGACCCGGCCGCTGCCGGCGGCGTCGGTGCCGTCGGCAGCGGGGGCGGCGTCTCTGCCGGGTGGGCCGGATACATCCGATAAGTGGGAGTAAGGGGAGTCCGTCATGAGATCGTCCCTTATTTCGGCTGTGCACCGTTGTTACCGACGAGTTGAATGTAAGAGTGCCAATGACGGTTGGCAAGGTTGTTCGAGCGTGCCCTTTCGGTCGACTCCTACCGGTCGGTCACTGCTGTGACCGCAGCAGTTCGGCGACCTCCGCCTCCATGCGCAGGGCCATCGCCTTGGCGAATTCCGCGGCCACGACCTCGCGCGCCACGGGCCGCAGCGCCGCCGCGGCCGCGCCGATGTGATCCAGTTGCGTGGCCGAAAGCCGCCCCAGCCCGTCCGCCCCGATCACATGCCGCCGGAACAGCCCGACGAACCGGTCGGCGAGCGCGCCCGCCTGGACCTGGAGGAAGTCCCCCGCGTCCAGGATCTCCGCGAGCGGCACGCCCTGGCGCACCAGGGTCAGCGTCGCCTCCAGCAGCCGCCGGCTGCGGTGCGTGACGCGGTCGCCCTCGATGCGTACGTACCCGAGCCGCTCCGCCCGCCGGGTGTCCTCGGCCGTGGCCGCCGGGCCGAAGAGCTCGCCGAGCTCGGCCAGGCTCATGGTGACCGGCTCCTCCCGGACCCAGTCGCGGGTCATCTCCCGCTCCATCCCCAGCAGTTGGGACAGGCCGCCGCCCGCCTCCCAGGCGTGCAGCAGCTCGCCGATGCCGTTGACGGTGTAGCCGCGCCCGAGCAGGTCGCTGATCAGGCGCAGCCGGGTCAGGTGGTCCTCGGAGTACCAGGCGATCCGGCCCTCGCGGCGCGGCGGCGGCAGCAGCCCCCGCTCCTGGTAGTAGCGCAGGTTGCGCACCTTGACGCCGGCCGCGCGGGCCAGGTCCTCGCGGCGGTAGCGGCCGGCGCCGCCGCTCGTGCCGTCGTCCGCCGCGTCTTCGTGCACCAGGCTGCTCACGCGGCCGAGTGTAGGACGTACCGGCAGGTCACATGGGCCGCGCGCGCTTCTCCCGCTTGACGGCCCGCAACACCACGAACCGCGGTTCGCTCGCGGCGACTTCACTGTTGCCGAAGAGGCGGCGCAGGTGCGTGTGGTAGCCGAGGTGGCGGTTGGCGACGATCCACAGCTCGCCCCCGGGCCGCAGCGCCCGCCGCGCCTGCGCGAACATCCGCAGCGCCGTCGCGTCCGTCGTCGCATGGTGGGAGTGGAAGGGCGGGTTGCTCAGGACGAGGTCCACCGAGCCGGCGGGCAGCATCGCGAGCCCGTCGCCGACGAGGAACTCGGCCCGGTCTCGGCGGCCGCCGCGGACGTTCGCCTCGTACGTGGCCCGCGCGGAGGCGACCGCCTGGTAGGACTCGTCCGCGAACACGACCTCCGCGTCCGGGTCCGCCACGGCGACCGCCGTGCCGACGATGCCGTTGCCGCAGCCGAGGTCCACGACGCGGGCCCCGGCCGTGTTGTTCGGGATGCTCTGGAGGAAGAAGCGGGTGCCGACGTCGAGGCGGTCCGCGCAGAAGATGCCGGCGTGGTTGACCGCGGTCAGGCCGGCGCCCGAGCCGGCGTCCCGGTCGAGGGTGTACGTGAGCGGCCAGGTGCCGGCGGCGGGCGCCTGCGGGGCCGCGCCGCTCGCGGCCACCTCCGGCGTGCAGAAGATCAGCCGGGCCTTCTTCTCGGCGAGCGAGGTCCTGGTGGGCCCGAGGATCCGCTCGAACAGGTTCAGCGTGGAGGTGTGGATCTCCTTGACCATGCCCGTACCGACCACCACGGTGCCCGCGTGCACGTGCGGGGCCAGCCGCAGCAACTGGTCCTCCAGCAGCGCCAGGCTCTTGGGCACCCGTACCAGCAGCACGTCGATCCGCTCCGGCGGGGGGTCCTGCGTCGTCAGCAGGGTGACGGCGCCCTCGGCCGCCCCCGCGCGCCTCAGGTTGGCCTCCGTGGCGGCGCGCGTCAGGTACGAATCGGTGATCTGGGTCGGCCGGTGGGCGGCCAAGGCCGTCACCAGCGCCCCCCAGCGGTCCCCGAACACGGTGATCTGCCCGGCCCCGGACAGGTCCACCGGGCCGCGCTCGCCCGTACCGGAGTCCAGGTGGCGCAGCAGGTACTCGTCGGCGGCATCCCAGGCGCGGAGCCGGTCGCGCGGGTCCTCGGGGAAGCGGGTGAGCTCGTAGGAGCCGAAAGGCGTGGTCAGACGGTTCATCGTGCCCCCCAGGCTAGCGGAGCCGGGACCCCGGCCCCGCACACGCGGTGCGGGGCCCGCCCCACCGTGCGGGCCCGGGGCCTACTCCGGGAACTCCCCGGCCATCGCAGCGGCGAGCCGCAGGTACGGCGCCGCCTCGGCGGCGCGGCCCTGGCGCTCCAGGGTGCGGCCCAGCATCAGCTGCGCGTAGTCCTCCACCGGCCAGCGCTCCAGGATGGCGCGCAGCTCCCGCTCGGCGCGGCCGAGCTGCGCGGAGTGGTAGCAGGCGCGGGCCAGCAGCAGCCGCGGCGCCAGCTGCTCGGGGGCCTCGGCCGTCACCGACTCCAGGACGCGGGCGGCCGCCGCGTAGTCCTTCGCGTCGAAGAAGAGGCGGGCGCGCGACCAGCGCTCGGCCGCCGTCCCGTGCTCGTAGTACGCCGTCGGCGCGCTCATCGTGTCCCTTCCGCCGTTCGGGTGCTGCGTCCGCCCCCTCCAACACGTGACAGCAGCTGCGCATTCCGGGGAACGCCGGGGCGGGGACGGTACTAGGTTGGGGGTATGAGCAATCTCGATCGCCAGCCCGCACTCTCCGCCTGCGGAGGCCGCGGATTCGTCGTGGCCGAACCCGTGCGGGAGCTCCTGTCGCCGCGTACGGTCAAGCTCGGTGAGTCCACCGAGGTCCGTCGACTCCTGCCGAACCTGGGCCGCCGCATGGTGGGCGCCTGGTGCTTCGTCGACCACTACGGCCCGGACGACATCGCCGGCGAGCCCGGCATGCAGGTCGCACCCCACCCCCACTCCGGGCTCCAGACCGTGAGCTGGCTGCACGAAGGGGAGGTGCTGCACCGCGACAGCGTGGGCAGCCTGGAGACCATCCGGCCGCGCGAGCTGGGCCTGATGACCTCCGGGCGCGGGATCAGCCACTCCGAGGAGAGCCCCCGCTCCCACGGCCGCCTGCTCCACGGCGCCCAGCTGTGGGTCGCCCTCCCGGACGCCCACCGCAACGTGGAGCCGCACTTCCAGCACCACGCCGAGCTCCCGCACGTCACCGCCCCCGGCCTGTCCGCGACGGTGATCCTCGGCACCCTGGACACCGCCACCTCCCCGGGCACGGCCTACAGCCCGATCGTCGGCGCGGACATCACCCTGGCGGCGGGCACCGAGACCCGGCTCCCGCTGGAGCCGGACTTCGAGTACGCCGTGCTGTCGATGTCCGGCGAGGCCCACGTCGACGGCGTCCCGCTCCTGCCGGGCTCCATGCTCTACCTGGGCTGCGGCCGCCCCGACCTCCCCCTGCGCGCCGCCTCGGACGCCTCGGTGATGCTCCTCGGCGGCGAACCCTTCGAGGAGGAGATCGTCATGTTCTGGAACTGGATCGGCCGCTCCCACGAGGAGATCGCCCAGGCCCGAGAGGACTGGATGAATGGCACACGCTTCGGCGAGGTAAAGGGCTACGACGGCGCTCCGCTTCCCGCTCCGGAGCTCCCTCCGACCCACCTGAAGCCCAGGGGAAGGGTCCGTTGACCTGCTTGTTTGTGTGGGGCGAGGGTCGGGTGCGGTGCGCGCTCCCGGCCCTCCGGTTTCGACTTCGCAGGGGAGGTCGCCGGAGACGGTGCGAGAGCCTGCGGAGTCGACATTCGAGTCTCACGTGTTGCACGCTGTCACCAAGTTTGGTCGAACCAATGCTGACCCTTTGCCGACTTTACTGACTAGTAGTTAGATTTGGCTGCCGGTCAGGCAAGCCCTCTTGCCTACGAAGGGCAGGGGTGGCCGCCGCTGCGCCGTCGGACCCCTACGGTCGTGACTTCGGATCCCCGGGCGTGCGACGCATGGATGAAGTGTGCGTGGCGGCTCTTGTGCACAAGTGACAACACCTTCGCCTGCCCAGTCTCCCCGCCGGACGGTGCCGCAAGCCGGGTGCTCGTCGGAGGCCTGCGGCTCTGAGGTAACTGGACGTTCGGGTCCACCGGTCAGGCGCACCCGCCATGGTTTCACGCGGAGACGCCCTGGCGGCCTTGAGCCTGGACATGCCCTAAAGGAGCACTTGACGGAGCTGGGGCGGGGCCTGGACGCCGGGCGCGCAGCTCGCCGAACCTGCCACCTTGGCTTAGTCGCCCAGAGCCGGCTCTGGTGCAACTTGTTTGGTCACGCTGAGTCCGCAAGGTGCGTGTGCGACGGGCTTGGTGCGCCGTCCGCCGGGACCGGGTGGGTACGCGAAGCGACTCCGGCCCGAGCGGGCATGCCGTCTCGCCTACGGCAAATCCGGGACGTCGCCGAGCAACAAGCCGGCGACCGGGACGTCGCCGATGACCGAGGCGGTTTGCGGGACAAAGGGGAACGGGATCGAGCCGGAGCAGCTGCAGGACATGCGGACCGCGTTCCTCCTGTTCGACAAGGACGGCAGCGGGTACATCGAGCCCTCCGAGCTCAAGCGCACTGTCCAGAGCATGGGCCAGAACCTGTCCGACAAGGACATCGCGAACATGGTCAAGGAAGCCGACATCGTCGACGAGGACGGCCGGATCGGGTTCGAAGAGTTCGTCGTCATGTCGAAGGACAAGGACACGTCGAAGGAGTCGCAGGCCGAGGCCCTCGACAAGGCCTTCAAGGCGTTCGACCGCGACGGCTACATCACCAAGGACGAGTTCCTACACAAGATGCTGAACTGACCATCCCTCACCGCACAGGAACCCCTCTGGCCGTGTGATGACGCACGACCGTGCCGTGCCACTCGCCACGTCTGACCTGCCGAAGCGTGCCGGGACGGCACCGCCATCCGCACACTGCCGGCCCGCCACGCTCCTGGCCTGCGCCCGGGCCGCCCGGGGTGCCAGGCGCGTGCCCGGCCCGGCCCTCGGCGGTGAGCGGCCCGCCGAGGCCAAAAGGACACGGGTCGTGGGCTGGTGCGGCCTGGGCCTCGGCGTCTGCCGCCTCGGCGCTGGCGAGCAGCTGGTCAGGGGCCGCGCAGCTGGGTCGGCGCGGCGCTGCGGCGGCTGTGCGACGGCCCGGCGGGGACGCCGAGGCATCCCGGGACGGCCGTAGCGCGCTTGTGCGGTGCGGCCTGGATCCGGTGCGGTCGTTCGGACGCCCTGCCGGTCTGCCGCCGGATGAGGCCAGGGATTGTCGCGTTCTTCCAGAACGACTCCCGTAGTCACGACGAAACGACTCCCGCAGAAACCGACACAGCCAGCACGGCCGCTTCGCCGAGAACTTCACCCAGTAGGCCTAGCCGACACCGCCACGCGCAAGCCCGGCCATGCGTAAGCTCGGCCGCACCAAGTTGCTCATCACGTTCTGCGTCACGCGCGGGCCTGTTCGGCTTGGGGAACCACTGTCATCGGCACACAGCACCGGCAGAAAGATCGCCCAGTGAACGCAACGTATGACGCAGTAGTGGTGGGAGGAGGCTTCGCTGGGGTCACGGCAGCCCGTGACCTCGTCGACCGCGGACGCTCCGTCGTGCTCCTCGAAGCGGGAACACGCATCGGCGGCCGCACGTACACACGTCCGTTCAAGGGACAGGAGGACCTGACTGTCGATCTTGGCGGCAGCTGGGTCAACCGTGAGCTGCAGCCCGAGATCCGGCGCGAGATCGGTCGCTACGGTATCGCGCTGGCCGAGGACGCGATGCCCGCAAGTGCCGCATTCATCACCGACGGTGTCCTGCGTTCGTTCCCAGTGCCCGCAGGCGAGATCGCGGACCTGGAGCGTGTCGTCGGGCACCTGAGGGACGCATCGAAACGGATCGCACCCTCCCAACGCCTCAGCAGGCAGCCGATCCGCGACCTGGACGTCTCGGTGGACGATTTCATGGCCCCCCTCCAGCTGGGACCAGCCACGCGGGACCTGGTCTACGCGGCGCTGGCCTGGTACGCCGGAGCGGATCCGCGCAAGGTGTCGATGCTCGGCTTCATTGCCCAGACAGCCGGGTTCGGCCACAGCCCGTACGGCTTCTTCGGCGCGCTGACGGAACGCATCGTCGGCGGCGCCGAGACGCTGCTCGACCGCATGGTCGAACAGTCCCGCCTTGAAATCCGCCTGGACCACCACGTCGCGCAGATCGAGCAGGGTGAGGACGGGGTGACGGTCCGCACGCGCCACGGTGAGTGCGTGCGGGCTCGCTCGTGCGTCGTGGCCGTGCCCACCAACGTCCTTCGCCACATCGACTTCCGGCCCGTCCTAGCCGGCGACAAGCAGCGCTTCCTCAAGGAGAACCACGTCGGCCGCGCCACCAAGCCTTCAATGCTGGTGCGGCACGTCCCGGCCCGGCCGTTCGCACTCGGCCTGGGCACCTTGCAGGCTCTGTGTCTCGGCCACGAGTACCCTGACGGTTCGTGCCTGCTCATGGGCTTCGGCGGGGAACGCACCAAGCTCGACCTGAGGAATCGGGAGCAGGTCGAGGACGCCGTGCGCGAGTACTACCCCGAGGCCGAGGTGCTGGCAGTGGACGCCTACGACTGGAACGCCGACCCGCTGTTCGACGGGACCTACCGCATCGACCCCCCTGGCGAGGCGTACGACTTCCTGCGTGCGATGAATGAGCCGGAGGGACGTGTCGTGTTCGCCGGAACCGATCTCGACGACTCGGTCTGGCGCATCTGGATCGAGGGCGCAGTGCACAGCGGTCGTCATGCGGCTGATGAGGTCAGCGTCATCCTCGCCCGGTAACCCCCCTCTCACCTCCTGGAGCACCTGCACCGTTCGCTGCGCCGGCGGGATGTGTTCGTCAAGCACGGTGACTGCTGGAGGTGCCCCGCGCGAAGCTACTGGCCGGGGACAGATGCCGCCGTGCCGAAGGTGCTCACCGCGCTCGGGCTGGAGAGCGAACCGGCCGGACACCTTGCAGAACTCGCCCCCGCCCTGGATGCGGCGTATGTTCAGGTCGCCTCCGGCGCCGGAGCCGCTGCTATTGCGCGCACCGAAGACCGAGGACGAGACCCGTACAGTCCGCAGCGTTCCGGCCCGGAGCCACCATTCATGGTTCCGGGCCGGAACGCTGCGTGGACGCCGACCAAGCGGCTGCGCGCACGGCAACGACCGCGCCGCATCACAGCAAGCGAATATCCGGCAGGGTCCGCCGTGCTGGCTGCGGACCGTGCGTCAGGCGGACAGGTGCCCGAAGAACAGGCTGCCGGGGACATCCAGGTCCGGCGAGTGGAAGAACTCCCTGATCGCGCGGATGTACTCGTGGCGGCTGATGACGCCGTCACCGTCGGTGTCCAGCCGCGCGAAGGTGTCCATCGCGTCCGGCGCCTTGCTGCCCCACAACAGGTCCAGGAACTGCTTGAACTCCGCCTTGCTGATGGCGTTATCGCCGTTGGTGTCCGCGATGTCGAAGATGGCGTGCGGGATGCACTCCATCATGTTGTAGCGGCTGGTGTCGACGCTCGCCGCGCGGTTGGCGTGGGCGAACTGCTCCCGGTCCAGGCGGTCGTTGCCGCCCGCGTGGCGCAGGAGCTCCGTCCAGTACATCTGGTACGCGATCGTCAGCGACTGCGCCTTGCGGTCCTTCTTGTCGATCTTGTACGCGCTGAGGTAGCGGTCGATGATCCGCTGGTAGTCGCTCCAGTCGACGTAGCCGTCGTTGTCGGTGTCGGTCGCTTTGAACAGCGCTTCAAGCTTGAGAGTGATCGGGTCGGTGGCGGTAGTGGTCATGATTGCCCTTCCGGGAGTGAGGTCGTGGGGCGCTCTGGCGCGCCCGCCACGAGGCTAACCACAAGATCGCTGACAAGAGCTGCTAAATAGCTGCTTGTGGGCAAATAACACCAGGTAGGGTGATTGTTTTGGACTTTTTGGTCTACGCTCCCCAGTCGATCAGGTATCGAAGCGGACTGGTGCACTGGCCGGCCGCGCGTGGCGGCGGCACGAGGCCACCGCTACGGGCCCCAGACCGGCTCGAGCTCTGACCAGGAGGGACACAGGGACGCCCCTCGTGCTCCGGATTCCGCGGGCGAAGGTCCTGGTGCACGCCCTGGAACGTTGCGGCGAGCGAGGTCGGCAAGCTGTATGCGAAGCCGATCGTCGGCCCGGGGCAGCCTGCGCCCGCGGTGTTCGGCATGAACGAGCCTGTGTTCGTCCCATGGTGTGGTGCTCTGTCGCTGCCCACACCGGGCGAGGCCTGGTGTAGGCGGCGACAGGTGAACAGATGCTGATCTGATGCTGCGTCAAGGGAACACTAAACTGTGCTGCACTCCCTGTCGGACGTGAGTCGTTCTTGTCACCGGACCCGGTGTTCCGGTGTGTGGCGTGGTCGAGCGGCGATGTGCGTGGTCACTGCCGGGAGTACAGGCGCCCGTCCGACCACAGCAGGTCTGCGCGGCCCCAGCGTGCTGCCGCGCGCACGTCGGGGAAGAAGCCGTGTCCCTTGTCGTTGGCACTGGTGTTGCACAGCACCGGTACGCCGCTGAGCTGCTCGTACTCCGTGAGAACCGCCGCCAGCAGCGGGTTGTCGCGCTCGGTCACGGTCTGGAGCCGGGCCGTGCCGTCGAGGTGGACGACGGCCGGGATCTTCTCGTGCCACGCGGGGCGCACCGCGTGGTCGAAGAGCATGTACGGGTCGGGGCAACCGGGGGAGAAGATCTCGGGTGCCCGGTGTTCCAAGCAGATGGGGGCGACCGGACGGTAGTCGGCGCGGCTCTTGATGTCGTTGAGCCGGTCCTTCATTTTGGGGTCAGTGGCCGGGGCGAGGATGCTGCGGCCTCCGAGCGCGCGAGGCCCCAACTCGGCCCGCCCGTTGAGGACGACGACCGGCTCCGCGGTCTCGTGGAGCACCTTGGCGAGCCCGGCGGCGTCGCACGGCTCCCATGTCCACCCCTGCACGTCGGTCACCGGCAGCAGCCGCGGGCCGCTGAACACGCCCCAGTCCAAAGCGGTTCTGCCCTCCTGACAGACCATCTCCGCGACCGCCGTGCCGATCGCGGCACCGGAGTCGTTCGGGAACGGCGGAATCCATACCTCGCGGAAGAGGCCGCTGGTCCGGATCAGACTGTTCCACTTGATGTTGAGGGCGCACCCGCCCGACATGCAGAGATTCGGGCTGCGCACGTCGGGAGCGAGCTCCGCCATGCGCTTGCGCACCGCGGTCAGCAGCCTGGTGCCGAGATAGCCCTGGAAGCTCGCGATGAAGTCGGCGTCCGAGCCGCCAGGCCACACCGCGGCACGGTGGTCGCGGAACCACTCGGCCAGTTCGATCCCGGTGTCGAAAGTGAGTGGAATGCGGTCCAGTTGGGTGTCGAAGAACCGGTACAGGTCCGGCTCGTCCCGTCCCAGGGCGGCATACGCCATTGCCTTGCCCGCGACGTCGAGGTTCCGGGGTACCGCGGCATTGCTGATCTCCTGCTGGTGCTGTCGCGCCGCGTCCGGGGAGCGGAACGGGTCCCACTGGGCGCAGTAGTCGGCGAAGGCGTTGCCGTAGACGGGGAAGAGGGGACCCAGGCTCCGTACCTGAAACGGCGAGGCGTCCACCCGGTACAGCCGGGGAACGGTGCCGCCGTCCCAGACGATCGCCAGTGCGGACTCGCCGCGGGCGGCGAACGGGCTGGTGCAGTAAGCGCCGAGCAGGTGCTGCGTCACGTGGTGATAACTGGCGTACGGGGTGACGCCGTCTCCCAGCGGCAGGCCGGCGAACTCGTAGCGGCTCAGCGCCACCCCGGAGGCGGCGTCCTCTTCGCTGTACGGTGCCACCTCGAGGGCTAGGGGCCGCCCGTGGTGCGTGACCTCCCGCAGGATCGGTGCGGGCTCGCCCGGTGCCGCCATCCACCCGTCGACCGCCACGGCATCGAGGTCGGACAGTCCCACGCCCTCCCCGGCCAGTACTTCCTCGACGACTTCCAGCCGATCCAGCGGCTGGAAGCGTGGGTTGCCCGCCAGTTTCTCCATCTCGATGCTGCACAGCAGTTTGCCGTTCTCGATGACGGCGACCCCACCGTCATGGGTGAGCTTCAGCCCGCAGATCAGCATTTCATATTCTCTCTTCTTTGAGGTGTCTCTTCTGCGCCCCCCGTCCCGTAGGCGAACGGGTGGATTGTGAAATGGCTTTTCAGGCTTCACCAAGGGTGGGTTCCTCAGTTCCCCTTGGGCTTCCGCAACGGGGCAGCAGCCTGCCCCCGCAACGCTGACCAGTGGTCTCAGCGGTGGCCGGAGGCTTACAGCGGTGTGCCCGTGGGCGCATGCTTCATGCCCCGGGGTTACACGATTCGCCCGACCGGCCGAATATGACTAACCCGGATGCTGTGCTGCTCCGAGGCTCTTTCTGTGGCGGTTTCGGATATCGGCCCAGCATGCCCGGCAGTCTTCGGGAATCGCCACTTCTGATAACGGCCTCACATTCGACAGCACGAAGGCGGCACCCGAAATGACGACAACCGATGTGGCAAGCCTCTACGAATACTTTCCGTTCCCGTCCCCGGCGGAGGACGCTCCGCTCATGGACATGATCGCCGACCAACTCCCCTTCGTCCTGCGCGACTCGGGACTGGAGGGCTGGGAGGTGCTCGATGCCGGGTGCGGCACCGGCTCCATCCTGCTGGCGCTCGCCCGGCGGTACCCCCGGGCCCGGTTCACGGGGGTGGACGCCTGCCGCCGCTCCATCGAGATCGCGCGGCGGAGCGCCGAGTGGCACGGGGTGACCAACGTCGAACTCGTGCACGGCAGCATGCCCGAACTGGACCTGCGGCGCCGGTTCGACCTCGTGGTCTGCTGCGGAGTCCTGCATCATCTCCCCTCACCGCGGGCCGGGTTGCAGTGGCTCACCGAGCACATGGCGAACGACGGATTGATCCATCTGTGGCTGTACGACGCGGTCGGCGAACACAGCCGGATGCTGGACCGGGAGCTCGTGCGACTGCTCACGCCGCCCGGCAGCCACGAGGGCGGGCTCGCCACGATCCGCGACCTCGGACTCGAACTGTCCCTCGCGGACTACGGCTTCCCCGCCGGCTGGACCGGTACCCCGCTCACCCCTGCCGAACAGGACGTCGCGGACGCCGACGCCTACCTCAACCCCGTCGTCCACCCGATGCGCTTCGCCGACATGCCCGAGCTGTTCGCGGGCCTGCCGGTGACCTGGCTGGCCGCGGACCGCGTCTACCACCCGGGCGGCATCGGCCTCGTCGACCTCGCGGGCGAGGAGGCGGAAACCAACGGTGGCGCGGTATTCGTGCGCCCCGAGGACCTCTTCGACCGACCGGCCCTGCGGCACCGCGTCCGCGAGTTGGGAAACCTCGACCGACTGCGGGCGATCGAGCTGCGGCTGCGGCCCACCGGCTTCGAGGTGCTCGCCGGCCGCGGCGCCGGCCTCGACCGCTGCGTACCTCGCATCGCGGGCAATCTGCTGCCGTTCGGCGACGGTCCGGGACCCGGCGCGCGCTGAGCGCCGGGCATTCACGTACGCTCTCTCGACGCCGCGTCAGACACGAGCGGTGGAGACCGGTGTGTTGAGCAGAGCGCGGGTGTGGGCGGCGGCGCGGATGCCGGTTTCGACGGCGCCGTCCATCCACAAGGCGTTGTAGCTGGTGGAGGTGTCACCTCCGG
Source organism: Streptomyces sp. NPDC046866 (assembly GCF_040704625.1). Lineage (NCBI taxonomy): Bacteria > Bacillati > Actinomycetota > Actinomycetes > Kitasatosporales > Streptomycetaceae > Streptomyces > Streptomyces sp. NPDC046866. Next base: position 157,151 of record NZ_JBEYXN010000002.1, on the reverse strand, counting down.
CGAAGGCGATGCGTCCTTCTGGGGCGCTGATGGCGGGCCCGTGCGTGGTGAGCCAGCCGGGGCGGTAGGCGATCCAGGTACCGCGGGCGTAGGGGTCGTGGTTCCAGTCGTGGCTGTGCACCGCCTTGACACGGGCTGCGGGCGCGTAAGCGGCCAGGGCCTTTTGCGCCCCGCCCAGGGTGTACAGGTCGGGGGAGGCCACGGGGTCACCGAAGCCGGTGAGCAGGCTGCCCTGGTCGGTGACCCTTTCGGTGCGGATCCACTGGAATCCGTCCGGGCTTCCCGCGGCGAAGAAGTGCGGCTCGGGCAGGCCCTCGGCCAGCAGCCAGACCTTGGCGAAGTGACCGGCGTGCCCCTGGGCGGTGACGGCCTGCTTCGCGGGGTGCAGGGCCGGGCTGAAGTCGATGCCCTGCCAGCAGTTCAATGGAGTGGCGACGATCGCGGTGCGGGCGAGGAACCGCTCCTCGGCGTCGGTGATGACCTCGACGTGGTCGGAGGTCTGGGCGACACGGCGAACGGGTGAGGAGAGGTGGACCTCGGCGCCCGCATCGGCGATGAGGGCGCCCAGGAGTGCCTTCGTCCCGTCGCGGAAGCTGTCGAGGACATCGAGGGCCAGCGTCTGCTGCGCGAAGGGGGTGTAGCGGCTGGCGATCTCGCCGAGAAGGTACAGGGCGGAGATCTCGTCGGCGGGGGCCCCGTAGTGCACCGACGCCTGCTGACTGAGCGTGGCGACCACTGTGGGGGACAGGCCGAGCGTGCCCAGGTACTGGCGGACCGACACGTCCAGCGGACGGGTGCGGTCGGGGACGTGGAGGTAGGGGAGAGTGGCCTGGGCGGTCTCGGTGATGCGCCGGACAGCCTCATTGATTTCGGCACCGTAGCCGGGGGGCAGGGCCTGCGGGTCAGTGTGGCGCATGCCGTCGATGATCAGGCTGCTGACGGTCGTACTGGGGCTTTGGACGACGGGCAGGTGATAGCGGTCGGCCTCGGCGTAGATGTGGCGGAAGGTGTCGCGGCGGCCCAGCCACATGCCGCCGAGGTCGACGGCTGTGCCGGTGCCGGGGAAGGTACAGGTCCAGGTGCGCCCCCCGAGGCGGTCGCGGGCTTCCAGCAGCACCACTGAATGCCCGGCTGTCCCCAGTTCGCGTGCGGCGGTGGCGCCGGAGATGCCGCCGCCGATGATGATCACGTCGTGCATGTGTGCTCCTGAAGGGTCGGCCGAGGTTTCGGCGCGTGGTACGAAGCGGCTCGGTCGCCTCGCCGGGGTCAGGGTGCGGTCTCGGCGCGCACCTCGGCGGCGATCCGGTCCCAGGCCAGTCGCACGTGCCGCTGTCCGGTGGCCGGCGCGCCGATGGCCATGCGCAGCAGTACCCGGCCGCCGGCCTTGGTGTGGGTGAGGTACAGATCGCCGGAGTCGTTCAGCCGCTGCATCACCCGCAGCGTGGCCGCGTCCGCCTCCGTGGCGGACAGCCGAGGCCACAGCGGGCGAAAGCAGACCAGGCCCAGCGGGTGGTGCGGGTGCAGGTGGAACGCCGTGTCGGCCTCGATCCACCCGGCCAGCTCCCGCGCCAGGCCGATGCCGCTGCGGATGTGTGCCCGCAGCCCCTGCGCGCCGTACCAGCGGATCACCGACCACAGCTTGAGCGCTCGGAAGCGGCGGCCGAGCGGGATCTGCCAGTCGCGGTAGTCGATGACCTCGCCGGAGGCGGTGGCCTGGTTGCGCAGGTATTCGGGGAGGACCGAGAGCGCGCCCACCAGCGGTGCGCGGTCGGCCACCCACATCGCGGTGCAGTCGAAGTTGGTGAGCATCCACTTGTGCGGGTTGGTGACGTAGGAGTCGGCGTACTGGGCCAGTCCATCGTTGAGCCACCGCAGTTCCGGGCACACCGCCGCCACGCCCGCATAGGCCGCGTCCACGTGCAGCCAGGCGCCGTTGTCGCGGCACACCGCGCCGACCTCGGGAACCGGGTCGATCGCGGTAGTGGAGGTGGTGCCGACGGTTGCGCACACCAGCAGCGGAACGGCACCGGCCGCGCGGTCCTGGGCGATCATCGTCTCCAGACAGGCCGGGTCCATGCCCAGGGTCTGTTGATCGACGTCCACCACCCGCACGGCAGCCGCGCCGATCCCACAGATCCGTGCGGCCTTCACCAGCGAGGAGTGGGTCTCCGAGCTGGTGTAGATCGTGTACCGCGCGGTGATGCCCTCCCGCCTCGGCTTCCCATCGCCGGCCCGGTGCAGCGCGGCGACGACTGCCACCAGCGCTGCGCTGGACGCCGAGTCCTGGATGACCCCGTTCCCCCGGAACGTGTCCGGCAGTCCCAACAGGTGCACCAGCCAGTCCATCACCCGGGTCTCGAGCTCGGTGCAGGCCGGACTGGTCGCCCACAGCATGCCCTGAACGCCCAGCCCGGACGAGAGGAGGTCGCCCAGAATTGCCGGACCGCTGGCGTTGGCCGGGAAGTACGCGAAGAACGAAGGATGCTGCCAGTGCGTGATGCCGGGCAGCAGCACCCGGTCCAAGTCCGCCATGACCCCCTCGAACCCCTCACCGGTCTCCGGCGGGCTCTGCGGCAGCGCGTCCAACACCTCACCCGGTACGAGCTGGGACCGCACGGGGTACGACTCGATCTTCTCCTGGTAGGCGGCGATCCAGTCGATCACCTGCCGGCCGTAGCGGCGGAACTCATCGGGCGTCATATGCCCACGCACGACACTGCTTCCCGACACCGTACTCCAAATGATTGGCGTGGATTCCCAGCCCGACTCCCCTAGAGTCGGGCTTTTTTCATACCGCAGCGCCCGGCGATCTGCGCGGGAATGGCTGCGGTGCTCAGTCAAGCACCCCTGGGCGAGAAGACAGAGCCAAAAGGCGGGAGTTCACCCTATTCGGTCGCCTGACGAGGTCGCAGGTGCCCGGCGTGGGATCCCTCAACCGGGCGCCCCGAGTGGAAGAGTTTCTCGTGCGCAGCGTCCTTAAAACACTGGAACGGGGGATGGGTGACCAGCCATGACTCCTGCGAATGAGCACCGCGCGGAGACGGGAGGACGGATTGACGAGCCCTGTGCTCGGCGGAGGAGAGAAATTACGCAGGCGATCCGCAGGGCGGGCGGGCTCAACTCGCACCCGGTGACCTACAGCGCAGAGGAAGACGAGCTGTGGGGCACGATGGTGTCGAAGCTCAACGCCATGCACTCCCGCGTCGCCAGTTCGCGCTACCTCCGGGCCAAGGAGCGGCTGCCGCTGCCCGTCACCCACACGCCCAGGATCGACGACCTCGGGCGGCGCCTGAACAACCTCACGGGGTTCCGTCTGCTCCCGGTCGACGGGCTGGCCCCGGTAAGGGACTTCTACGGGCGCTTCGGCGACGACATCTTCTCGACGACCATGTATCTGCGTTGCCCCAGCCAGCCCCACTACAGCCCCGAGCCCGACATGCTGCACGAGCTCATCGGTCATGTCGTCATGCTGGCCGACCCGCAGTTCGCCGATCTCTACCGGCTGTTCGGAAAAGCAGCGAACAACGCCACTTCCGAGCAGGACCTCCAGGAGATCAGCCAGGTCTTCTGGTTCACGATGGAGACAGGTCTCGTGCAGGAGGACGGCCGGACCAAAGCATACGGAGCGGCCCTCCTGTCATCGAGCGGAGAACTTGCCAAGCTCGACTCCTGCCTGGTCGAGGAATTCTCCATCCAGGAAATGATCGCATCAGATTACGACATCTCCACTTACCAGGGGCGGTTGTTCATCGCACAATCCGTCGAGCAAATGGTCAGTGAAGTCCGCTCCTTCTTGGTGCGTGCTTGAAATCGAAATTTCTTCATGCAGGGCCGGGTGTCGGCGGAGGTAGCTCGCGGGGGTGCATGTATATCTCGGATTTGCACTCCAATTGCATGCAGGGAAGGCGGTGGCGAATCCATGACCACGACGAATGTCGGCAGCCGGTCATACGACATGGGAACTCAGGTGCACGACCCAGCCGCGGTGCGGCTGGTGGAGATCACTCTGGGGTTCTGGATCGGGCAGGCCGTGGGTGCGTTCGCACGACTGGGCATCGCGGACGCGTTCGCCGGTCAGCACCGGACCGTGGATGATCTGGCCGCCCGAACCGACTGCGATCCCCGAGGGCTGTGCCGGCTGCTGAGTTCGCTGACCGGTGTCGGAGTCGTCCGTGAGGTCTCGCCCGGCGTGTTCGCCCTCGGCGAGCTGGGACAGCTCCTCCGCACCGACCACCCCCAGTCCATGCGAGACCTCGCGGTGCTCCAGAGCCGGCCGTGGATGTGGCGGGTCTTCGAACAGCTCCAGCACGCGGTCTCCACCGGTGGCGCCCCCATCCAGGACGTCCTCGGCGCCGACTGCTACTGGACCTGGCTGCACGGTCGGCCCGAGGAGCGGCAGGTATTCGATGCCGGGATGGTGTCGGTGGCCAAGGCTCTCCAGATCCCCACCGCACTCTCCTACGACTATCGAAACGTACGCCGGATCGTCGACATCGGCGGTGGCCTCGGGCAGGTGCTGACTGCGATCCTCAACGCCAACCCCCACATCGACGGCACACTCTTCGACCAGCCGGCCACCGTCGCCGACGCCGCTCAGGCACTGGCGGACGCGGGGCTGGCAGACCGGTGCTCCGTGGCGGGGGGCGACATGTTCCAGGCCGTACCCGCAGGCGGCGACACCTATCTGCTGTCCTTCGTGCTGATGGACTGGGACGACGAACACGCGGAGCGGCTGTTGCGCAATGTGGCGGCCGTGCTCCCCGTACGCGGGCGGGTCTTGGTCCTCGACTGCCTGGCGGACCACCCCACCGACACCGGTTCGTCGGGGCACCCCTTCCACATGGGTCGCACGGTCGACCTGTTCCAGATGTGCATGGGCAGCGCCCGGGTCCGCAGTCGCGCGGAGTTCGAAGAACTCTACGCCCGCGCAGGCCTGCGGCTCCATGCGCTTCACCTGCCGCAGGCACCGGTTGGCCTGATGGAGGTAGTCCCTGGCTGAGAGGGCGCCCCGTTCTCCTGTGAGCGTCCGCCGGGGGAGCGGGTGATTCGTCGGGCAGCGGCGTGGTGCGGCGTCATCGCCGCGGCGGCATGCGGTCGAGTGCGGGATCAACCGCCTCAAGCGCCACCGTGCCGTCGCCACCAGGTACGACAAACTCGCCGTCCGCTACGAAGCGACCGTGCTGGTCGCAGCCATCAACGCCAACTCGCTCGGCACAGGTTCCCCTTTGCTCGAATTTCTGTGACCCCAGCCATCATGAGGAAGATCCCCGGTTGGGATAACCGGGGATCCTCTGGTAAGTGGGCACGGCTACGCAGCCAGGTCCATGTTGAGGATCTTGGCTGCCTGGCCGATCGAGCCGGGCATGAGGTGCCGGTAGATCTTGAACGTGATCTCCAGGCTCTTGTGGCCCATCCACTCGGCGACGTCGGTGATCGGGATGCGGTGGGCGAGGCAGTTTGACGCGAAGAAGTGCCTGCAGCCGTAGATCACCATGCCCTCGGGGACGTCGAGGGCGCCGGCGCGCTTGAGTCTCTGCCACCTGTTCTGGAGCAGGTACGGCTGCTATGCGCGGCCGGAATCGTGGGGGTGGCGCAGGAGGTAGCCGTCCACCGTGCCGTACTTGTCGGCGTACCACTCGACGGTCTCCTTCACCCGGGCGGGCAGGGGTACGTCCCGGTACTCGCCCGGTCTGCGGTGCTTGAGGCGGTCGTACTGCTTCGTGGTCTGGTTGACCTGCTCGGTGACGCGGTAGACGTCGTCGGCCACGATGTTGTTCAGGTTGACACAGGCCGCCTCCGCGTTGCGGAGTCCGCATCCGCTCATCACGTCGATCAGCAGGGTGAAGGTGTCGTCGCCGGCGACGCGCAGGGTCCGCAGCTGCTCGGGGGAGGGGATGACGGCCCTCTTGGGGTCGTAGACCGGTGCCTGCACCCCGAGGATTGGGTTCTCCTTGAAGAGACCGAGCCTGTGGGCGTCGAGCAGGATCGACTTGAGCTTGTCGAAGGCGTTCGACTGGGTCGCCAGCCCGACGCTGTTCCGCTCCATCGTGCGTATGAATCCGTCGACCACCCTGTGGTCGAACGTGTTCATCCGACGGCTGGAGAGCGCCGGGAAAATGTGGTGCTGCAAGAGCGAGTCGAGGTGGCCGACCGAAGCCGGGGCGAGGTGGCGTTGGCCCTGCTTACCCGCTCTCTTCGAGACCGCCTGACGGCGGCTCAGAGGCTGATGCGCACTGCCCACCGGTGGTGTGCGGAACGAGGCACTCCGAACCTCTGGGTATGCTGCTTTGATCACGTATGCGCATGACAAACAGACACGTCGACGGGGGGCTCCCGCGTGGGATTCGACGAGGAGTGGGCCCGTCTGCGGGCCGCGGCAGCCGCACAGCGCACCGCCGCACCGTCTGAACCGGCGCAGCCACGGCAGGGCAACCCGCCACCGGCGGAGGCCTTCGAGGCCGCCGGCCCGCATCCGGCAGCGGTGGCATCGGAGGCGGACAGCAAGAACGCCGCCGCGTACGCGCGCGAAGGGGTTCTCGAACGCCTGGCGGACTTCCGCAGCCGGGTCCTGCTGGTCCCGCTCGACGAACGCGGCGGCCTGTGGACCAGCCCGTTCGGCGGCATCGACTGGATCTGCGCCTTCACCGGTGAGGAACACCTCGCCCGGTTCGCCGAGGCCCGCGGCGAGACGGACCGGGAGTGGCCGTACCGCAGGCTGGTCGGCGCGCGGATCCTCGACGAGGTCGTACCGGCCGTGGACTTCCCGTGCGGCGTGGCCTGGAACCCGGCGGGACCCGAGGGCATGGTCTTCCCGCCCTTGCGCGGATTCGTGCCCGACAAGGCGGCACTGGACGACGAGGGGATGCAGTGAGCGGCGACGGCGCGGACCTGGACGTCTCGAAGCAGGCACTGGGACAGATAGCCCAGGGCATCACAGAGACGCTGGGTGAGCTGAAGGAACTGGGCATGGTGGGCTCGGCCAGCATGGGTCGGGGCTTCTCCGACATCGCACTGTCCGGCATGGAAACCGGGCACGACGGGCTGACAGCCACCTTCAAGACCTTCTGCGAGCGCTGGGAATGGGGCGTGCGCTCACTGGTGCAGCAGGGCAACTCGTTCGCGGCGAACGTCGGGCTGTCGGCCGGCGTCCTCCACGAGCAGGACCAGTACATCCAGGGCGCCTTCAAGGTGCTCACCAATTCGGCGATGGGCAACCCGTACGCCTCCGAGAAGGACGTCATCGACAAGGACTGGGGAGAGGTCCTCTCCGACAACCCCTACACGCAGATCCGCGACGCCGACTACAGCAAGGAATCCTTCGACCGGGCCGCCGAGAACAGCAAGCAGGCCTGGAAGACGGCGATCCACGACGTGAACGACTCCGACATGCTGCTCGGCAACCAGGTGATCAACGCCGCCGGGCTGCGCGACGAGGTTGACGCCGCCGTCGACGACATGATCGGGCCGGCCCCGCAGAAGGGCGGCCGCTGATGCCGGACTGGGGAGGCCTCCTCGACCAGGGCCTGGGCAAGCTCGAGGACGGCTGGGACGCCACCAAGAAGGTCGTCGGCGAAGGCATAGACAAGGCCACCGACGGCATAGGCGAGGCCCTGGAGTACGTCGGCGCCGACGACTGGGCGGACAAGGTCGAGGACTGGGGTGACGACGTCGCCTCCGACCTCGGCGCCTCCATCAGCGAGCAGCAGCTCGGCCAGACCGAGCAGGCCGATGAGCTCGTCCACGGCAAGCCCTCTGCGATCCGCGAGGCGGCCAAGCACCTCAGCGACTTCCAGGGCGGCTTCGACCGGGTCGGCCAGGGCATGAAGGCGCTGGACTCCAGCCACTGGAAGGGGCAGGCGGCCGACACCTTCCGCGAGAAGTTCGCCATGCATCCGGCGGAGTGGATGCACGCCGCCGACGCCTGCGAGAAGGCGGCCGGCGCCCTGAACCGGTACGCCGAGACGGTGGAGTGGGCCCAGAAGGAGGCCCAGCGCGCCATTGACCTGTACAAGGCGGCCGTCAAGCAGGCCAAGGACGCCCACGAGAAGTACGTCTCCGAGGTCAAGGCGTACAAGGCGGCCGCCGAGGCCGGCAAGGACCCCGGCACGGTCCCGGTGCAGTCCGTCGACGCCGGAAAGGCGGACGCCAAGCGGGCCCAGGAGATCCTGGCGGAGGCGCGCAGGCAGCGCAACGACGCGGCCGGAGACATCCAGAAGGTGCTGGAGGCGGCGCTCGCCCACGCCCCGGCCGAGCCGCCGCCGTCGGAGCGGGCGCTTTCGGGGATCGCCGACTACTACGGCGCCCAGGCGGTCGAGCTCAACCACTTCGTCGGCGGCGTGGTGAAGGGGACCGCGGGGCTGCTGAACTTCGCCCGCGGTCTGAACCCCCTGGACCCGTACAACCTGACCCACCCGGCCGAGTACGGGCAGCACCTGAACATGACGCTCGCCGGCCTCGTCTCGACGGCCGCCCATCCCGAGCGGATCCCGGGCGCGCTCATCGACAGCTTCAAGGAGGACCCGTCCGAGGGGCTGGGACGGCTGGTGCCCGAGCTGCTGGGCACCAAAGGGATGGGCGCGGCGAAGGCGGGTGTGCGGGTTGCGGAGACGGCCGCCACCAAGGCGTCGACCTGGTCGAAACTGGCACGGCCGGCAAAGGGCGTCACCGAGCGGCCGGCCATCCACGCCGACTCCGTCAGCGCCAAGCAGGCCCAGAAGTTCCTCGACGAGGAGTACCCGTGGATCAAGGACATGAACAACACGGGCAAGCCGGGCTACGAGTACAACTGCACGCACAACGTGGCGACCCTCGACAAGAGGCTGGACGGGGTCGAGGTCTCGGCCGCACCCAAGCACGGCCCCGGTGACATCCCGTACCAGGAGCTCGGCGTGACGCCGGCCGCGAAGAAGGTCGTCAACAGCTACGACGACATCATCAAGGACCTGGAGGCACGCGGCCCGGACTCCCGCAGCGTGGTCGCCATCTCACGCCACGGCATGCCGGGCCACGTCTTCAACGCCGTGAACACCCCGCACGGCGTGGTCTTCCTGGACGGCCAGACGGGAACCCTTGCCAAACTGGAGACAGCCAACATCAGCGAGATCGCCCATGTCCCCTACCGCTAACCCCGTCAGGAATCAGCAATGCGCACGATGAACGAGGCCCTGGAAGCGGCACAGGCGTATCTCGAGCGGGTGTACGCCCACGAGCCGTGGTCGGTGGTGCTGCGTCCGGAGCACTCGGAGGACGGCCCGCTCGCCTGGACCGTCCGCTACGACCTGCAGCCGCCGGCCGGGGCGGCGGCGACCCCTCCTCCGCCGACGAGCCCGGTGCTGGTGCCGAAGGACGGGTCGGCCGTGCGGTTCCCGCCGTCGCACCTGCCGACGGACGAGTACCTCGCGTACGTGCGCCACGGTGGCTGGGAGACTGCCTCCTTGGCCCGGACGGTCAAGGCGCTGCCGTGGCAGATGGCGTTGCAGTGGCTGCTGTCCACTTACGGAGGGCTGGTGGAGCTGGCGTCTGTCGAGCCGGTGGCGCAGGACGCCGGGACGTGGCTGTTCGCCTGTCGGACCACCGCGCAGCCCGGGTACCCGCGGACGCCGATGCTGGCCGCGTCGCTGGTCGTACCCAAGGACCTGGGCGAGCCGTTCCATCCGGCGGCCGACGACCCGTGGGGGGACGCGGCGGCGTACACCCGCGACGGGGAGGAGCGGGATCCGCAGGAGCAGGCGCGGCGGCTGAACTCCCGGGGGTGTGTGGTGACGGTGGCGGCGGCGATCGCCGGCGCGCCCTCGACGCCCCTGCCCTGGCAGCCGGTGCACGAGGCGCCGGGCTGGTGGGAGCTGTTGCTGCGCCGCCACTTCCCGGCGGCGGAGCAGCTGCGGTGCGCGAGCTGGGACGAGGTGATCCGGCGGGCGGAGGAGACCGGCCCGGACACCCAGGGCGTGGTGTGGGTGCGGCGGGCCGTCGGCGGGGTGGAGGCCAGCGGCCACCTGCTGTACGCGCACAACAACCGCGGCACCGTTGTCCTCCTCGACGGCATGACGGGAGGCCTCGCCCGCCTGGACACGGCCGGCTTGAAGGAGCTGGTGTTCGCCCGGATCCGCCCCGGCGGCGGCCCGGAGCGCGCCGACGACTTCGCGGCCGCCCGGCTCAAGGCGGAGCAGTGGGTGGGGCGCACGTACGCCGACCCGGTGGAACTGGTGGCGCCGGACCCCGGCGACGAGACCGCCCGCGGATGGCTGTTCGCATGCCAGAGCTCGGCCGCACTGCGCGGCGGGGACTGGCGGCAGGCGATGCTGGACGCCGCGGTGGTGGTGCCGAAGGGGCCGGAGGAGCCGTTCCTGCTGCCGAACACGGACCCCTGGGGTTACCTGGCCGCCTGGGACCGCGGTGAGCAGGCGGGTCCGACACCGCCGGCCGCGCCGAGGGCCGCCTGGTTCGACTCCACGGTGCAGCAGCTGGGCCGGGTGCTGGAGGTCTCGGAGTACGCGACGGTCACCGACTCCGTGCAGGCCGTGGCCGCGCTGCCGCCGGGCGGCCGCGCTCTGCTGTGGGTACGGCGCCGGGACGCGCGGGGCCGCGAGAGCACCGGCCTGCTCCTGACGGGGCTGCGCACGGAGGCGGGCCGCGTGGGGATCCTCGATCCTTCGGCCGAGGAGCTGAGCAGCCTGGACACTTTCCGGGAATGCGGGGTCCGGGTGATCCGCTACCGCTGACGGGCGCGCAGGACGTGCGAGCGCGGCTGCCCTCGCACGTCCGTCGGTCCCGGGGGACGGGCCCGTGCCGTCCTTGCTCGGTCGTCGGTCTCAACCGACCGGCAGCTCATGAACTTTGCCGGAGCCAGCGCCGGGAACATCGACATCGCGGTGGCAAGCCGGGCCGCCTCGGGGCCATCGGGGTCGCCCGCCATGCTACGGAACGTCAGTTCGATAGCTCTGTCGCCGTGCCTCCAGACCGTCCAGCTTCCCCTCGGTGTTCGTGCGCCGGTGGACTCCACGAAACCGGCCACCACGTCCGCGCCACGGGCCACCGGGCGGTGCGCCTCGTCGAGCATCCGGTACGTCTTGCCGACGCCGGGAGCCGCGCCCAGACGCTCAGAACTTCTCGGGGAAGTACAAGGCCAGGACCAGATACCCGACCAGGCTGACCGCGACGACGATGCCTACGACGTTCTCCGTGCTCACCCGTACACCGTCTCCTCCGTGCGTCCTCAACCTCACCAGCCAACAGCAACGAAACGCTGAACGAAACGGCCCATACGGTTTCCTGACGCGGGTCGGCCGGGACCTTGACGGTGCATTGACGGCCGCTCCATCGAGGGGGTGAAGGCGGTGTGCGTCGCCCTCACTGCTCGTTGTCGCCGGCCTCGCCGTCGCACCGATACCCGGCAGCGCAGGGTCCCACCGTGGGGGTATGGGACCGGTGCGACCGCGTGCCGGTCACCCGTCGCACAACCCATGAGCCGTCCGGCTCTCCGGTGTGGGCATACCGGGGCCGGACGGCTCGCGCATGTGGGTCGGTCGCCTCGACGTCAGGTCACCGCGGTCGGGCAGCCCGAGGTCGAGCACGATGACGTCCGGCTTGCGCGCGGCCGCCAGCCGCAGGGCCGAGCCGCCGTCCGGAGCCTCTTCGACCTCGAAGGTGTGCGCCTGGAGATTGATCTTCAGCGCGCGGACGAGCTGGCAGTCGTCCTCCACCACCGGCACCCGGGTCATGGGTGTGCAGCTTTTCCTTCGATGCGGGCACGGTCAGGGAGCCGGTAATGCGCGGGCATCCGCGCCCTGCCGGCTCCCGGCCGTCGCGATGCGGAACATCAGCTCTCGGTCAGTGCCTTGAGGGCGGTGTTGAGTTCGAGGACGTTGACGCGGGGTTCGCCCATGAAGCCGAGGGTCCGGCCGGTGGTGTGGTCGGCGACGAGCTTCTCGACCTGCTCGGCGTCGAGCTTGTTCTGCTCGGCGACCCGCTGGACCTGGAGCTGTGCGTAGGCGGGGGAGATGTTCGGGTCGAGGCCGGAACCGGACGAGGTGACGGCGTCGGCCGGTACGTCCTCCGGCTTGACCTTGTGCGTGGCCGTGGAGTTGTCCGCGATCACGGCGTCCTTGGCCTCGGTGACGAGCTTCACGAGGTCGGGGTTGTCGGCGGCCTTGTTGGTGGCGCCGGAGAGGACGAGGGAGTACCGGGTGTTGACGCTGTTGGTCCCCAGGCCGTGGGAGGGGCGGGGCTGGAACCACCTCGGGTCCGGCTTCGCGGCCTCCTCGGGGTCGCTCGGGTCCTTCTTGGGCAGGTCGTACCTCTGCCCGATGAGGGAGGAGCCGACGACCCGCCCGCTCTTGTCCTTGATCTCGGAGCCGTTGGCCTTGTCGTGGAAGAGGGCCTGGGCGATGCCGGTGACGGCGAGCGGGTAGAGGATCCCGCAGACCACGGTGAGGACGAGCAGGGCGCGCAGGCCGGCCCCGAGCAACCGTGCGGTGTTGCCTACAGAGTTGTTCATAGCCGATCAGCCGATTCCGGGGATGAGGGAGATGAGGAGGTCGATGAGCTTGATGCCGACGAACGGGGCGATCAGGCCACCCGCGCCGTACAGGCCCAGATTGCGGCGGAGCATCTTGTCGGCGCTGGCCGGCTTGTACCGGACGCCCTTGAGGGCGAGCGGGACGAGGGCGACGATGATCAGCGCGTTGAAGATGACGGCGGACAGGATCGCGGACTCGGGGGAGGCCAGGCCCATGATGTTGAGCTTGTCCAGGCCCGGGTAGACCACGGCGAACATGGCCGGGATGATCGCGAAGTACTTCGCGACGTCGTTGGCGATGGAGAAGGTCGTGAGCGCGCCTCGGGTGATGAGGAGCTGCTTGCCGATCTCGACGATCTCGATGAGCTTGGTCGGGTTGGAGTCCAAATCCACCATGTTCCCGGCCTCCTTGGCGGCCGAGGTGCCCGTGTTCATCGCCACGCCGACGTCGGCCTGTGCGAGTGCCGGGGCGTCGTTGGTGCCGTCGCCGGTCATCGCGACCAGCTTGCCGCCGGCCTGTTCCCGCTTGATGAGGGCCATCTTGTCCTCGGGAGTGGCCTCGGCGAGGAAGTCGTCGACACCGGCCTCCTCGGCGATCGCCTTGGCCGTCAGCGGGTTGTCACCGGTGATCATGACGGTCTTGATGCCCATGCGGCGCAGCTCGTCGAACCGCTCGCGCATGCCCTCCTTGACGACGTCCTTGAGGTGGATGACACCGAGGACGCGGGCGCCCTCGTCATCCTTGACGGCGACGAGGAGCGGCGTACCGCCTGCTTCCGAGATCTCGTTCGCGAGGAGGTCGGCGTCGTCGGCGACGTCGCCGCCCTGCTCCTCGACCCAGGTGATGACCGAACCGGCCGCGCCCTTGCGGGTCTGCCTGCCGTCGACGTCCACACCGGACATGCGGGTCTGGGCGGTGAAGGCGATCCACTCGGCGTGCCCGAGCTCGCCCTGGTGGCGCTCGCGCAGCCCGTACTTCTCCTTCGCCAGGACGACGATGGAACGGCCCTCGGGGGTCTCGTCGGCCAGCGAGGACAGCTGGGCGGCGTCGGCCAGTTCGGCCTCCGTCGTTCCCTTGACGGGTACGAACTCGGCGGCCTGGCGGTTGCCGAGGGTGATGGTGCCGGTCTTGTCGAGCAGCAGGGTCGACACGTCGCCGGCGGCCTCGACGGCGCGGCCCGACATGGCCAGGACGTTGCGCTGGACCAGGCGGTCCATGCCGGCGATGCCGATCGCGGAGAGCAGGGCGCCGATGGTGGTGGGGATCAGGCACACCAGCAGGGCCGTCAGCACGATCATCGACTGCTCGGCGCCGGCGTGGATCGCGAACGGCTGGAGCGTGACGACCGCGAGCAGGAAGACGATCGTGAGGGACGCGAGGAGGATGTTCAGCGCGATCTCGTTGGGGGTCTTCTGCCGGGCCGCGCCCTCGACCAGGGCGATCATGCGGTCGATGAAGGTCTCACCGGGCTTGGTGGTGATCTTGACGACGATCCGGTCCGACAGGACCTTCGTACCGCCGGTCACCGCGCTGCGGTCGCCGCCGGACTCCCGGATCACCGGAGCGGACTCGCCCGTGATCGCGGACTCGTCGACGGAGGCGACGCCCTCGACGACGTCGCCGTCGCCGGGGATGATGTCGCCGGCCTCGCAGACCACCAGGTCGCCGATCCTCAGATCGGTGCCCGGGACCTGCTCCTCACCGAGGCCGTCCTTGGTGAGGCGGCGGGCGACGGAGTCGGTCTTGGCCTTGCGCAGGGTGTCCGCCTGGGCCTTGCCGCGGCCCTCGGCGACGGCCTCGGCGAGGTTGGCGAAGATCGTGGTCAGCCACAGCCAGGCGGTGATCGCCCAGCCGAACCAGTCCGTCGGGTCCTTGACGGCCAGCACGGTCGTCACGACCGAGCCGACGAGGACCACGAACATGACCGGAGACTTGATCATGATCCGCGGGTCGAGCTTCTTCACCGCATCCGGGAAGGACTTGACCAGCTGCTTGGGGTCGAACAGGCCCCCGCCGACACGGCCGGCAGGCGGCCTGTGGGCGGTGGGCAGGTCCTCGTGCCGGGCACGGGTCGGAGTGGCGGTGCTCATGATGCGAGCCCTTCGGCGAGCGGCCCCAGCGCGAGGGCGGGGAAGTAGGTCAGACCGGTGACGATGAGGATCGTGCCGACGAGGAGGCCCGTGTAGAGCGGCTTGTCGGTACGGAGCGTGCCTGCCGTCTCGGGGACGGGCTTCTGCTCGGCGAGGGAGCCGGCCAGCGCGAGGACGAACACCATCGGCAGGAAGCGGCCGAGCAGCATGGCGATGCCGATCGTGGTGTTGTACCACTGGGTGTCGGCGTTGAGGCCGGCGAAGGCGGAGCCGTTGTTGTTGGCGCCCGAGGTGTAGGCGTACAGGACCTCGGAGAACCCGTGCGCGCCCGAGTTCAGCATCGAGTGCGGCGGGGTCGGCAGCGCCATGGCCGCGGCGGTGAAGCCGAGGACCAGGGCCGGGGTGATGAGGATGTAGCAGGCCGCGAACTTGATCTCGCGGGTGCCGATCTTCTTGCCCAGGTACTCGGGGGTGCGGCCGACCATCAGGCCGGCGATGAAGACCGCGATGACCGCCATGACCAGCATGCCGTAGAGGCCGGAGCCGACACCGCCGGGGGCGATCTCGCCGAGCTGCATGCCCAGCAGCTGGATGCCGCCGCCCAGGCCGGTGTAGGAGGAGTGGAAGGAGTTGACGGCGCCGGTCGAGGTCAGCGTGGTGGCGACCGAGAAGATCGCCGAGCCGGCGATCCCGAAGCGGGTCTCCTTGCCCTCCATCGCGCCGCCGGCAACGGCGAAGGCCGGGCCGTGGTGGGCGAACTCGGTCCACATCATCAGTGCGGTGAAGCCGAGCCAGACGGTGGCCATCGTGGCGAGGATCGCGTAGCCCTGGCGCAGGCTTCCGACCATGCGGCCGAAGGTGCGGGTCAGCGCGAACGGGATGACGAGGATCAGGAAGACCTCGAAGAGGTTGGAGAAGGGGGTCGGGTTCTCGAAGGGATGGGCGGAGTTGGCGTTGAAGTACCCGCCGCCGTTCGTGCCGAGCTCCTTGATGACCTCCTGCGAGGCGACGGCACCGCCGTTCCACTGCTGGGTGCCGCCCGTGAACCGGCCGACCTCGTGGATGCCGGCGAAGTTCTGGAGGGCGCCGCAGGCGACCAGAATGATCGCGCCGACCACGGCGATCGGCAGCAGGATGCGGACGGTGCCGCGGACCAGGTCGGCCCAGAAGTTGCCCAGCTCACCGGTGCGGGACCGGGCGAAGCCCCGTACGAGGGCGACGGCGACGGCCATGCCGACCGCCGCCGAGACGAAGTTCTGCACCGCCAGGCCGCCGGTCTGCACGACGTGGCCCATGGCCTGCTCGCCGTAGTACGACTGCCAGTTGGTGTTGGCCACGAAGGATGCGGCGGTGTTGAAGGCCTGGTCCGGGTCGATGGCCCGGAAGCCGAGCGAGCCGGGCAGGACGCCCTGGGCGCGCTGCAGGGCGTAGAGGAAGAGCACGCTGACCGCGGAGAAGGCGAGGACGCCGCGCAGGTAGGCGGGCCAGCGCATCTCGGCGGACGGATTGGCGCCGATGGCCTTGTAGATCCACTTCTCCGCCTTGTAGTGCTTCTCGGAGGAGTAGACGCGGGCCATGTGGTCGCCCAGGGGGCGGTAGGCCAGCGCGAGCGCGGCGATCAGCGCGAGGAGCTGGAGCACACCAGCGAGAACGGGACTCATCGGTGGCTAGAACCTCTCCGGCTTGACGAGGGCGAGGACGAGGTAGCCCAGCAGGGCGACGGCCACGACGAGGCCGACGGCGTTCTCGGCGTTCACAGCTTGGTCACCCCCTTGGCGATGAGAGCCACCAGCGCGAACACCGCGGCCGTGGTGACGACGAAGGCCAGATCGGCCATCGCGAGCTCCTGAGTGAAGTGGGAAGCAATGAATCGGCCAGATGGCCGATGACGAGACAACCGTGTCTTCGTCCCGGCGTTGAGCCTCCTTGACGGTGTCCATACGGGAGCACGGGAACTCTTAACGGCCCTCATACGGCACGGGACGGAAAGGGCCCGGGCGGGCGTATGGACACCACGTCGAGAACCCTGGCGATCGCCGCGCTCCTCACGGTGCTGGTGGCCTCGTACCGGCAGGTCATCGCCGCCTTCCCGGACGGCGGCGGCTCGTCCGCCGTCGCCAGGCGCCATCATCGTCGGCTCGATCCTCGCCATGGTCGTCCTCGGGCTCCTCCGTGACGGCCCCGTCAGCACCGCGTCCGCCGCCGGGCACGCCTCCGCCCTCGGCGAGGGCGCGACCACCGTGGGCGTGCTCCTGCTGGTGAAGGCCTTCGCCGCGGGCTGTTCCGCCCCGACCGGCGTCGAGGCCGTCGCCAACGCCGTCCCCTCCTTCCGGGCCCCGGCACAGCCTGGGTGATCAGGCGGAGGGGGGATTGCCGTAGTAGGCGTTCGGGCCGTGCTTGCGGGTGAAGTGTCGGTCCAGGACGTGCTGCGGGGGTTCGACCGTGCCCAGGGCGATGGTGTGGAGGGCCATCTCGGCCACCGCCTCGCAGATGATGGCGTGCTCCAGGGAGGCGGCGGCGTCGGTGCCCCAGGTGAAGGGGCCGTGGTGGGCGACGAGGGCACCGGGGACTTCCTCGGCCCGGGTGTCGTCACGGTCCAGCAGGTCCACGATGACCTGGCCGGTGTTGTACTCGTAGTCCGTCGCGCACTGCTGGGGGGTGAGGGGCGCGGTGACGGGGACGGGACCGTTGAAGGTGTCCGCGTGGGTGGTGCCGAGCACCGGTATCGGGCGCCGGGCCTGGGCGAAGGCGACGGCGTGGGTGGAGTGCGTGTGGGTCACGCCCCCGATGGAGGGGAAGGCGAGGTAGAGGCTGCGGTGCGTCTCGGTGTCGGTGGAGGGTCGCAGGTGGCCTTCGACGACGCTGCCGTCGGACAGGGAGACGACGACCAGGTCCTCCTCGCTCAGTACGTCGTAGGCCACTCCCGAGGGCTTGATGACGAAGACGCCGGCTTGCCGGTCCACACCGCTCACGTTGCCCCAGGTGAGGGTGGCCAGGCCGGCTCGGGGGATGCGGAGGTTGGCCTCCCATACCTGTCGGCGCAGTTCACTGGAAACGGCGGTGCTCACGGTGGGCTCCGTCCTGGTGCGAGGGGAGGTGTGCACGGCGCCCTGCGGGGCGGGTGCGGCGGCGCGGCTGCTCACAGGCTCTGGGCCAGACGGTGGTAGGCCTGGTTCCAGCGCAGCTCGTGCGTGAAGCGCCGGACGGTGGTGTCCTCGTCGATGACGGCGAGTTCGGTACGGAGCATCCCGGCGAGGTCATCGAGCTCCTCGCCGCCGAGAGCGGTGGTCAGGACGGTGTGGTGGGGTGCTCCGGCCGTCAGCCAGGCCTCGGTGGACGTGCGCAGGTCGGGGCGGGGACGCCAGACGGCGCGTGCGACGGGGAGCCGGGGCAGCGGCTCGGGCGGGGCGACGACGTCGACGTGGTTGGCGACGAGGCGGAACCTGTCGCCCATGTCCGCGAGACCGACGACGACCGCCGGACCGGGGTCGGCGTCGAAGACGAGGCGGACCGGGTCTTCCCGCCCGCCGATGCCGAGCGGGTGGATCTCACAGGTGGGCGTGGCCGTCGTGAGGGAGGGGCAGACCTCCAGCATGTGGGCGCCGAGGACGAGCTCCTGGCCGGGCGTGAGGTCGTAGGTGTAGTCCTCCATGAAGGAGGTGCCGCCGGGCCGGCCGTGGGCCATCGTCTTCAGCGTGTGCAGCAGGGCGGCGGTCTTCCAGTCGCCTTCGCCGCCGAAACCGTAGCCGTCGGCCATCAGGCGCTGCACGGCGAGCCCCGGAAGCTGGCGCAGGCCGCCGAGATCCTGGAAGTTGGTGGTGAAGGCGCGGAACCCGCCCTCCGTGAGGAAGGCGCGCAGACCGGCTTCGATACGGGCGGCGTAGCGCAGGGACGCGTGGCGCTCGCCGCCCGGCCGCAGCTCGGGCACGAGGGCGTAGAGGTCCTGGTACTCCTCGACGAGGGCGGCCACGGTGTCTTCGGGGGCGGCGTCGACCGCCGCGACGAGGTCGTTGACGCCGTAGGTGTTGACCGAGACGCCGAACCGGAGTTGCGCCTCGACCTTGTCGCCTTCGGTGACGGCGACGTCGCGCATGTTGTCGCCGAAGCGGGCGAGTTTGAGGGTGGCCAGTCCGGCGCGTCCGACGGCGGCGCGGGCCCATCCGGCGATGCGGTCGACGACGTCGGGGGCGCAGACGTGGCCGGCCACGGTCTTGCGCGGTACACCGAGGCGGGTCTGGACGAAGCCGAACTCGCGGTCGCCGTGCGCCGCCTGGTTCAGGTTCATGAAGTCCATGTCGATGGTGGACCAGGGCAGTTGGCGGTTGGCCTGGGTGTGAAGGTGCAGCAGGGGCTTGCTCAGCGCGTCGAGGCCGGCGATCCACATCTTGGCCGGGGAGAAGGTGTGCATCCAGGCGATCAGGCCGATGCAGCGGTCGTCGGCGTTGGCCTCCAGGCAGACCGCCCGGATGGCGGCCGCGTCGGTGAGGACGGGCTTCCACACGAGGCGGACGGTCATCTCGGGCCGGGAGGCGAGGACGTAGCAGATGGCGCGGGACTGGTCGGCGACCTGGGCGAGGGTGTCCTCGCCGTAGAGGGACTGGCTGCCGGTGAGAAACCAGATCTCGCGGTCGGGCCGGGCGGGCGTCATGTCGGGTGTGCTCCTCGGAGGTGCTCGGACGGAGAGGTCGGGCCGATGGAGGCGGGGGGCGGGTGGTGCCCCGGTCAGCGGGCGGTGGCGCGGCGTGCGGTGTTGCGGATGCGGCGCAGGCGGTGCAGCAGGAGGTCCGGGCCGGTGCCGAAGTGGTCGTGCAGGGCGCGGTATTCGCCGAACAGGGCGTCGTAGGCGTCCGCGCGTGCGGCGTCCGGGACGTACGCGTGGCGCTGGACGCTTCCCATGGCGGAGGCGGCGGAGCGGACGTCGGGGTAGGCGCCCGCGGCGACGGCGGCGTGAATGGCCGAGCCGAGCGCCGGCCCCTGGTCGGAGGTGCCGAGGGATACGGGGCGGCGGAGCACGTCGGCGTGGATCTGCATGAGCAGTGCGTTCTTCTTCAGGCCGCCGGTGACGATGAACTCCTCGACGGGGAGCCCGGCGCCCTCGAAGTTCTCGACGATCATGCGGGTGCCGTAGGCGGTGGACTCGAGCAGGGCCCGGTAGACCTCTTCGGGCCGGGTGTCGAGGGTGAGGCCGGCGATGACTCCGGAGAGGTGGTGGTCGGCCAGGGGGGAGCGGTTGCCGTTCATCCAGTCCAGGGCGACCAGACCGTGCGCGCCGACCGGGCCGGCCGCGGCCTTGCGGGTCAGGAGCTGGTGGAGGTCCTCGCCGGATGCCGCCGCCTCGGCGCGGTAGTGGTCCGGGACGCCCTGCCGGAGCCACCAGGCGAAGATGTCGCCGACCGCGCTCTGGCCGGCCTCGTAGCCGTAGGCGCCCTCGACGATGCCGCCGTCGACGACCCCGCAGATGCCGGGGACCTCGGCGAGGACGGCGCCGTTGAGGACGTGGCAGGTGGAGGTGCCCATGATGGCGAGCATCCGCCCGTTCTCGACGGCGCCTGCCGCGGGCGCGGCCACGTGGGCGTCGACGTTGCCGACGGCGACGGCGATGCCCTCGGGGAGGCCGGTCCAGTGGGCGGCCCGCGCGCTCAGTGCGCCGGCCCGGGACCCCAGGGGTGACAGCGGGTGCTCCAGGCGCGTGGCGGGGAAGTCGGCGAAGTCCGGGTGGAGTCGGGCCAGGAAGCCGGGCGAGGGGTAGGAGCCGTCCTGGTGGATGCCCTTGTAGCCGGCGGTACAGGTGTTGCGGGACTCGGCGCCGGTCAGCTGCCAGACGATCCAGTCGGCCGCCTCGATCCAGCGGGCGCAGGCGGCGTAGACGGCGCGGTCCTCTTCCAGGACTTGCAGGGCTTTGGCGTACTGCCATTCGGACGAGATCCTGCCACCGTACCGTGCGATCCACTTCTCGCCGCGGGAGTGGGCGAGGGCGTTGATGCGGTCGGCCTGCCCCTGGGCGGCGTGGTGCTTCCACAGTTTGGGCCAGGCGTGCGGGCGGTCGGCCCACTCGGGGACCAGGGCGAGCGGGGTGCCGTCCGGGGTGGTCGGCAGGACCGTGCAGGCGGTGAAGTCGGTGGCGATGCCGATGACGCGGCCGGGGTCGATGCCTGCGCCGGCGACCGCCGCAGGAACGGCGGTGCGCAGGACGTCGCGCCAGTCCTCCGGGTGCTGCAGGGCCCAGTCGGGGGGCAGGGGCGCGCCGGTGGAGGGAAGGCGGTCCTCGATGACGGCGTGGCGGTACTCGTGGACCGACGAACCGAGTTCGGCGCCGTCCCGGACCCTGACCACGACGGCGCGCCCGGAGAGGGTGCCGAAATCGACTCCGACGGTGCAGGCCTCCGGGTGGTGACGGGCCGTGGGGGCGGAAAGCGCGTGTGTGGTCACGGTGCGGTCTCTCTCGTCAGGAGCAGGAGTCGGAGAAGCCCTCTGATTGTTAACGCTCACAATTCTGTTGGACAAGAGCTGGGGACAGTTCTTGTCCAGCTTCGGGCAAGGAACGGGGCCGCCTCTGATGCGTGCGTACGCCGACCGCCCGGCCGCAGGGGTGCGCCGGTGGCCGCGGCGTCCGGTGCGGTGCCCTGCACGGCGGAGGGTCACGGCTCGTACCGGCACCGGCACCGGCACCGGCACCGGCACCGGCACCGGCGGATCGGCGGCCGCGCGCCGCCGGACGCCGGACGGCCGGCGGGAGGCCCGCCGGCGGCGGTCGGAAGGCGGTGGCGAGAGCCGCCGCGTGCGTCAGTCCTCGCCGGGAGGGCGCGTGCTCGCGCGCATGATGAGCTGCGGTTCCACGAGGAGGTGCTCGGCCTTCCGGACGCGCCCCTCGATGTGGTCGACCAGGAGTCCGATGCTCCGGCGCCCGATGGCGGCGAAGTCCTGGCGGACCGTGGTCAGGGGTGGGGGGAAGTACTCGGCTTCGGGGATGTCGTCGAAGCCGGCGACGGCCACCTGTCCGGGAGTGCGGATCCCCGCCTCGCGAAGGGCCCGCAGGACGCCGAGGGCCATCTGGTCGTTGGCGACGAAGACGGCGGTGACCGGTGTCGCTCCCCGACGGGCCAGGGCGAGCCCGGCGAGCTCCTGTCCCGCCCGGTACCCGGACAGCGGGCTCCAGTCGCCCGTCAGCACGCGCGGAGGCGTGATGCCGCCCTCCTGCAGGACCGCGCGCCATCCGGCGGTGCGGGCCTCGCTCTCCAACCAGTCGTCGGGGCCGGCCACGTGCCAGACGGTGCTGTGCCCGGCGGCGAGCAGGTGCTCCGTGGCCATGCGGGCCCCGAGCTCCTGGTCGAGGGAGACGCCGGGCAGGTCGAGCTGATGGCCGCCCTCCACGGTGACCACGGGGAAGGGTGCGTCCAGTTCGGCGAGCGCCTGCACGTGCGAGCGCTGCGGGGTGATGGCGACGACGCCCTCCACCCCCCAGGACGCGAGGTGGTCCACGGCGCCCTTGAGGCCCTGTCCCTCGCCGGTGCGCAGACTGACGGTGGAGACGAGGTAGCCCTGCTCCCGGGCCGCCTCCTGCAGGCCGGTCAGGGTGCTTGCGGGTCCGTACAGGGCGGTGTTGACGGCGATGACGCCCAGCGTCCTCGTCCTGCGCGTCACCAGCGCGCGTGCGGCGGAGTTGCGGCGGTATCCCAGCCGCTCGATGGCCTGGGTGACCTGTTCCCGGGTGGCCGCGCGGACGTTGGGGTGGCCGCTCAGCACCCGGGAGACGGTCTGGTGGGAGACCCCCGCCTCGCGCGCGACGTCGGCCATCGTCGGCGGGCGGACGTCTTCGGTGGGATGCGCCACGTTTGCCTCCCTTCTTCCTGCTCACGGCTGTACATCGGTGCGAGAGAACCTTAGCGCCTTTCGCCTCACATCATTGTGAACGCTAACAATCGGCTCGGCCAGAGCGTGGACGCCGTGGCCACCCCGCCGGAACGGCGACCTCCCAGCTGGTCCACAGGACACGTCAGCGCGCCGGGCGGGATCCGCCGAAGAGCCGTTGGAGGAGGATGAAGACGAACAGCAGGCCGCCGATGACGATGCGCGTCCACCACGAGCTGAGCGTGCCCTGGAAGCTGATGACGGTCTGGATCAGGCCGAGGACCGCCACGCCCAGGGCGGTGCCGAGGACGAAACCGTAGCCCCCGGTCAGCAGCGTCCCTCCGATGACGACGGCCGCGATGGCGTCCAGTTCCATGCCGACGGCGTGCAGGGCGTAGCCGGACAGCATGTAGAAGGTCAGCAGCAGACCGCCGAGGGCGGAGCACAGGCCGCTCACGGCGTACACCGCGATCTTGGCCCGTCCCACGGGCAGGCCCATAAGGCGGGCCGAGGACTCGCTGCCGCCGATGGCGTGGACGGTGCGGCCGAAGCGGGTGTGGTGGAGGACGACGAAGGCGAGCGCCAGCACGACCAGGGCGACGACCGCCGCGGGTGAGACGAACAGCCCCCCGGGCAGGAGCACCCGTGTCTGGGCGATCCGCGTGGTCGTCGGGTCGGTGAGGGAGATGGACTCGGTGCTGATCGTGTAGCAGAGGCCGCGGGCGAGGAACATGCCCGCGAGGGTGACGATGAAGGGCTGTATCCCGAAGGTGTGGATCACCCAGCCCATCAGTGCGCCGCCTCCCGCTCCCACCAGCAGGACCAGCGGCACCACCAGGGCGAGCGGTACGCCGTTCCGTTCGACGAGCCATGCGGTCAGCATGGTCGACAAGGCCACCACGGAGCCGACCGAGAGGTCGATTCCGCCGGTGAGGATGACGAACGTCATGCCGATCGCCACGACGAGCAGGAAGCCGTTGTCGATCAGGACGTTGAGCAGGACCTGCCCGGAGAAGAAGCCCTCGTAGTGCACGGAGCCGATCGAGAACATGGCGATCAGCAGGGCGGCCGTGACCATGAGCGGCAGACGGGCGGCATGCCGCACCGGGAACCGCTGCAACGGCCTGCTGAGGGAGCTGGGGGTGGTGCTCACGGGTGGACCTCCTGCTGGCGGACTCCTGCGTCGCCGACCGCGGGGGCCGAGGCGGCGGGGCGGCGGCGGCGGGGGAGTCGCGCGCGGAACGCGGGCGACTGGACGAGGCACACGACGATGACCACCAGGGCCTTGAAGACGAGGGTGGTCTCCGGCGGCACGCCGAGGGTGTAGATCGTGGTCGAGAGCGTCTGGATGATCAGCGCGCCCAGGACCGTCCCGCCGAGGGAGAAGCGGCCGCCGGTGAGGGCGGTGCCGCCGATGACCACGGCGAGGATCGCGTCCAACTCGACCCACAGGCCCGCGTTGTTGCCGTCGGCGCTGGACACGTTGGAGCTGATCATCAGGCCGGCCACCGCGGCGCACACGGCGCTGACGACGTAGACCGTGACCAGGAGGCCGGACGCCCTGACGCCCACGAGTCGGCTCGCGACCGGATTGCCGCCCACCGATTCGATGAGCATGCCGAGCGCGGTCCGCCGGACGACGAGGGAGGTGACGGCGACGACGGCCGCGGCCAGCAGGACGGCGAAGGGGAGGGTGAGCCAGTAGCCGCCGCCGATCATCTTGTAGGCGCTGCTGGACACGCTGATGATCTGGCCGTCGGTGATCAGCTGGGCCACGCCGCGCCCGGCGACCATGAGCACGAGCGTGGCGACGATGGGCTGGACGCCCAGCCGGGCGACGAGGAAGCCGTTCAGCAGTCCGATGGCTGCGGCCACGCCGACCGCCACCGTGATCGCCGACATGACGGTGGGCAGGGTTCCGGGGCTCTTCGCGCCGGCGATGTGCTCGCATGCGAGGGCGCCGGCGATGGCGACCGTCGAGCCGACCGAGAGGTCGATGCCCCGGGTGGCTATGACCAGCGTCATGCCGAGCGACACCAGGATCAGAGGGGCGCCGAACTGGAGGATGTCGATCAGGCTGCCGTACAGGTGTCCGTTCCGGACGCGGACGGCGAAGAAGTCATGGCTGGACGCGACGTTGGCGAGCAGCAGGGCGGCCAGCACGGCGGCGGGCCAGAACAGGCGGTGGCCGGTGAGCTGCCGGACGAGGGGCGCTCCGGCCGGACGCCCCCCGGCGGCGGTGTCGGCAGACGGTGTCATGAGACGGCTCCGGTGGCGATGGTGCCCAGGATCCGATCGGGCGTCAGGGCCGGGTCGTTGCGCAGGGCGGCGACGAGTCGGTGGTCGCGCAGGACCCCCACGCGGTGGCTCAGCCGCAGCACCTCCTCGATTTCGGCGGAGATGAAGACGACCGCGGTGCCTGCCGCGGCCAGGCGGGTGACCAGCTTCTGGATCTCCGTCTTGGCGCCGATGTCGATGCCCCGGGTGGGTTCGTCCAGGATCAGCAGCTCCGGGTCGGTGAGGAGCCACCGGGCGAGCAGGACCTTCTGCTGGTTGCCTCCGCTGAGATCGCGGACCTGGACCTCGGGGTTGGCCGGACGGATGTCGAGGACCTCGGTCCACCGGGCGGCGATCTCGTCCTGTCGGGCGCGCGAGAGGGGCTTGGTCCAGCCACGGGCGGCCTGGAGGGCGAGGACGATGTTCTCGCGGACCGTGAGCTCGGGGATCAGGCCCTCTTCCTTGCGGTTCTCCGAACAGAAGGCGATCCTGCGGGCGATCGCGGCCCGTGGAGAGCGCAGGTCGGCACGGGCGCCGTCGATCCGGAGCTCTCCTGCGTCGGCGTGGTCGGCTCCGAAGAGCAGCCGAGCCGCCTCGGTCCGTCCGGAGCCGAGGAGTCCGGCCAGGCCGATGACCTCGCCTCGGTGGACGTCCAGGTCGAAGGGCTGGACGGCACCGGACCGGGCGAGCCCGCGGGCGCTGAGGAAGGGGGTTTCGGCGGGAACGGGGGCGGCGGTGCCGGTGCGGGAGGTCTGTGCGAGTGCGTCGAGGGTGCGGAGTTCGCTGCCGACCATGTGGTGCACGAGGCTGACGGGCGTCAGCTGGTCGATCCGGTACTCGCCTTCGAGGCGGCCGTTGCGCAGGACGGTCACCCGGTCGCACAGGTCGAAGACCTGGTCGAGGAAGTGGGTGACGAAGAGGATCGCGACGCCCCGGTCGCGCAGCCGGCGCACCAGGGCGAAGAGCTGGGCGACCTCGTCCCGGTCGAGGCTGGAGGTGGGCTCGTCGAGGATCAGGACCTTGGCCTCGATGTCCACGGCGCGTGCGATCGCGACCAGTTGCCGGACGGCGAGGGACTGCGCGCTCAGCGGCTGGCGGACGTCGAGGTCGAGTTCCAGTTCGGTGATGAGGCGTGCCGCGCGTTCGCGGAGGGCCGACCAGTGGATCAGTCCCAGGCGCCGGGGCTCACGGCCGATGAGGACGTTCTCGGCGACCGAGAGGTTCGGGCACAGGTTCACCTCCTGGTAGACCGTGCTGACTCCGGCGTGCTGGGCATCCAGGGGCGCGGTGAACCGCCGGGGGCTGCCGTCGACGGAGACGGTTCCCGCGTCGGGTGCGTGGACCCCGGTAAGCACCTTGATGAGGGTCGACTTGCCGGCGCCGTTCTCGCCCATCAGCGCGTGCACCTCGCCGGGGAAGAGGCGCAGGTCCACGTCGTCGAGGGCGAGGACGCCGGGGAAGGCCTTGCGGATGCCGCGGGCTTCCAGGGCCGGTCGGCCGGTGGGGGTGGGCGTGCGGGGGGTGGGTGGGGCTGCCATCCGCCCTCCTCTCCTGAGGGAAGGGGCGGCGCGAGGGCCGCCCCGGTCTGCTGCGGGCGGGAGGTCAGTACTGGCGGCCGGGCAGGGCTGCCGCGGCCTGGTCCTGGGTGAAGACGCCCTCCTTGACCTCGACCCGTGGCGGGACGCTCTCGCCCGCCGCGACCTTCTTGGCGAGTTCCATGAGCTGGTCGCCGAGGAGCGGGTTGCACTCGACCACCACGTTGATCTTCTTCTCCTGCATGGCGACGAAGGCGTCCTTGATGCCGTCGACGGATATCACCTTGATGTCGGTGCCCGGCTTCTTGCCGGCCTCTTCGATGGCCTGGATGGCGCCCAGGGCCATGTCGTCGTTGTGGGCGTACAGGACGTCGATGTCCTTGTGGGACTTGAGGAAGGCCTGCATGACCTCCTTGCCCTTGGCGCGGGTGAAGTCCCCGGTCTGGGAGTCGACGACCTTGAACTTGGGGTCGCCCTTGATGGCCTCGGCGAAGCCCGCCTTGCGGTCGTTGGCGGGGGCGGAGCCGGTGGTGCCCTGGAGCTCGACGACGTTGACCGGCTCGGAGCTTCCCGCGTACTCCTTCACGAGCCACTTGCCGGCCTCCTGGCCCTCCTTGGTGAAGTCGGAGCCGAGGAAGGTCCGGTAGAGGGAGGTGTCCTGGGAGTCGACGGCGCGGTCGGTGAGGATCACCGGGATTCCGGCGTTCTTGGCCTCCTTCAGGACGGTGTCCCAGCCGGACTCGACCACCGGCGAGAAGGCGATGACGTCCACTTTCTGCTGGATGAAGGTGCGGATCGCCTTGATCTGGTTCTCCTGCTTCTGCTGCGCGTCGGAGAACTTCAGCGTGACGCCGGCCTTCTCGGCCGCCTCGCGTACCGACTTGGTGTTGGCGGTGCGCCAGCCGCTCTCGGCTCCCACCTGGGCGAACCCGAGCACCAGCTTGCCGTCGGAGGAGCCTTTGCCGGTGCTTCCGGCGCTGCCGGGGCCGCTGGTGGGCGCGGGCGCGGTGGTGCAGGCGGTCAGCACACTGCCGGCCAGGGCGGTGGCGGCGATGATGCGGAGGGCTCTGTGGGCCATGTCGTGGATCCTCTCGGGACGTGCGTCGTACCAGGCGGAGCCCCTGGGGGCGATGGGTCCGGTGAAGGCGGCGGTGCGGAGGGGGTGGAGACGGGGCGGAGACGGCGGAGGCAGAGTGAAGCGTCGGCCCCGACGGGTGGCGGCCGACGAATGCGAGACATTGTGAGCGCTAACAGACTGGTAACTCAAGGGTTGTTGTGACTGTTATCCGTTCTTGATGAGAGGGGCGACGGGGGACACTGTGAGCGCTAACACCCGCTTGCCGTGCGGGAGCGGGCCCCTCCCCGCCGCCAGGGGCCCCGGTCGCCGGCCCGAGGCAGGGGCTTTGGTCGCACACCTTTGCGGACGTTAGGGTCTGACGCCGTGACGAGGAGGGTGGGAATGGGGCTCATGGACGCGGACCACGCGCCGCTGGTCGTGGCGGCGCAGGCCGGGGACGACCGGGCACGTGAAGAGCTGATCGCCGCCTACCTGCCGTTGATCTACAACATCGTCCGACGCTCGCTGAGCGCACAGGCCGACGTCGACGACGTGGTCCAGGAAACGCTGTTGCGCGTGGTGCGCGACCTGCCTGACCTGCGGGCGCCCGACAGCTTCCGCTCCTGGCTGGTGTCGATCACGCTCCGCCGGATACACACCCATTGGAACCGGCAACGGGCCTTCGCCGACCGGACCGCCCTCATCGACGAGGCACTCCACATCCCGGATGCCCGCCCCGAACCCGAGGACGCGACGATCCTGCGGCTCCACGTGTCGGACGAGCGCCGCCGGATCGCGGAAGCCGGCCGGTGGCTCGACCCGGACCACCGGGTGCTGCTGTCGCTGTGGTGGCAGGAGCACGCCGGACTGCTGAGCCGTGAGGACATGGCCGCCGCGACGGGCCTCACGGTCGCCCACGTCGGAGTGCGCCTGCAACGCATGCGCGAGCAGTTGGACCTGAGCCGGACGATCGTCGCCGCGCTGGAGGCCCACCCGCGCTGCCCGCAACTGGGGGAGACCGTCGCCGGCTGGGACGGTCTGCCTGCATCGGTGTGGCGGAAGCGGATCGCGCGGCACACCCGCGACTGCCCGGTCTGCACGGCGACGACGGCGAGCCGGGTCCCTGCCGAGCTCCTGCTCCTCAGCCTCGCACCCCTGGCCGTCCCCGCCGGACTCATCGCCGCGCTGACCGCCAAGGGACTGCTGTCGGGTTCGGCGGCGAGCGCCGCCGGGACGGCCATGGTCCCCGTCGCCGCCGGCACGGCGACGGGCGGAGGCGGTCTGCACGGCGCACTGACCGGCACACTCCACGCCGTGACCGCTCATCCGCTGGCGAGCCTCGCCGCCGGCGCGGTGCTCATCACGGGTGCCGCCACCTACTCAGCCTGGCCGGAACCGGCGCCCCGGGCGCCCGGCGCCACCGCCGCTCCCGCGGTCGGCAGTCCCACGCCGATCCCGTCGAGCACCCCCACGTCGGCCGGACCGTCGGCGAGTCCGTCCGCCGTCGCAGGCACGGTTCCGCTGGGCGCACGATCACTGGAGTCCGTGGACGAACCCGCCCTGTACCTGACGTATGCGGGCGACTTCGCGACGCTGGGCCGGGTCTCCGAATCCAGCAGCGCGCAGACGCGGCAGCGCGTCACGTTCACGGTGGTCCAGGGGCTGGCCGACACAGACTGCGTCACCTTCCGTGCGGCCGACGGCCGTTACCTGCGCCACCACTACCTGCGGCTGCGGCTCAGCACCGACGACGGCAGCGAACTGTTCCGGAAGGACGCCACCTTCTGTCCGCGGCCCGGGGCGGTCGCGGGGTCGGTGACCCTGCACTCCCACAACTACCCCGGATCGGTCATCCGCCACCGCGACGGCGGCATCTGGCTCGACGGCTCCGACGGCACCAAAGCCTTCGACGGCCAGGCCTCCTTCGTCGTCCGCAAGGCCTGGTCCTGAGAACCGCTCCTTGAGCACGGCGGACCGAGCCGCGCCGTGAAGCCGGTGGGGCCGCACCCGGCTCAGGCACCGCGCAGTTCAGCACCCGGCAGTGAGCCGCCCGCGTGCCGCGGCCGCATCCGGAGCCGACCCGCATGCGTCGACGGGTGCCCCGCCCGACCGGACGGCCTGGAGACCGGGCACGGCAACCGCCCACCGGTCCCGTGGGAGACGCCGCTGCCGAGCAGGGCGGCCTCCCCTTCCACGGGGACGGCCGGACCGCGGGGCGCGGCGTAACACTTTCTGCCTGCGAGATGCATCACGGGGCGATCGCCGGGGTGGCGCCACATTTCTGTTACGCGGCCTCGCGTTCGGAAGCCTCCACTTCGTGGGGTGTCCTTCCGCTGCTCACCATGCGAGCCGACGTGAGGGGTCCCCCGCTTTCCCCGTCGGCACATTCAGCGAAGAAAGCGCCCCCCATGACGCGACATACCCGTGAACGCCGGGCGACCGGTACGCAGGATCGGCGCCCCCTCCTGCACCACACCCGCCCCGCGGCGGACCGGGCCGCAACGGCCGGTGCACGCACGAGCACGGAACCCAAGGCGCCCCGAGACCCCCGAGGAGCATCATGAAGGGCCTGCACCGGCGCGGTCGGCGTCGCCGGACACTGACGATCGGACTGTCGGCCGCGGCGCTGGTGGCCGGTGTCATGACGCTCCTGCCCGGATCTGCCGGAGCCGCAACACCCCTCGGTACGCAGGCGGCGCCCTCGGGCAGGTACTTCGGCACCGCCGTGGCCGCCGGCAGGCTCGGCGACGGGAGGTACGCCGCCATCCTGGACCGGGAGTTCAACATGATCACCCCGGAAAACGAGATGAAGTGGGACGCCGTCGAACCGTCCCGCGGCAGGTTCACCTTCGGCCCGGCCGACCAGATCGTCGGCCATGCCGCGGCGCACGGCCAGCGCCTGCGCGGCCACACCGCGGTCTGGCACTCGCAGCTCCCGTCCTGGGTCAGCTCGATCGGCGACCCGACCACGCTGCGCGCTGTGATGAACAACCACATCACCACCTTGATGACCCGCTACCAGGGCAAGATCCACTCTTGGGACGTGGTCAACGAGGCGTTCGCCGACGGCTCCACCCAGCACCGCAGCTCGGTGTTCCAGAACGTGCTGGGCAACGGCTTCATCGAGGAGGCGTTCCGCACCGCCCGGGCGGCCGACTCCTCTGCCAAGCTCTGCTACAACGACTACAACATCGAGAACTGGTCCGACGCCAAGACGCAGGGCGTCTACAGCATGGTCAAGGACTTCAGGGCGCGTGGCGTGCCGATCGACTGCGTCGGGTTCCAGAGCCACTTCGGCGCCGGCGGCCCCCCGGCGAGCTTCCGGACCACCCTGGCCAACTTCGCCGCCCTGGGCGTCGACGTGCAGATCACCGAGCTGGACATCGCCCAGGCGTCGCCGACCCACTACGCCGACACGGTCAAGGCCTGCCTGTCCGTGGCCCGGTGCACCGGCATCACGGTATGGGGCATCCGTGACGGCGACTCCTGGCGCCGAGGCGAAAACCCTCTGCTGTTCGACAACAACGGCAACCCCAAGGCCGCCTACACCGCCGTCGTGAACGCCCTCAAGACGGCCCCCGACACCACCGGAAGCGGAACCAGTACGGGCGCGATCAAGGGCGTCGCCTCCGGCCGCTGTGTCGACATCGACCATTCCAGCACCGTCAACGGCACCCAGGCGCAGCTGTGGGACTGCCACGGGGGAACCAACCAGCGCTGGACCCACACCTCCGGCAAGCAGCTGATGATCTACGGCAGCAAGTGCCTGGACACCAGGGACGGGGGCACCGGCAACGGCACCGCGGTGGTCATCGAGGACTGCAACGGCGGCGTCAGCCAGCAGTGGAACATCAACACCAACGGCACGATCGCCCAGGTCGGGTCCGGGCTGTGCCTCGACGCCGTCGGCGCGGCCACCGCCAACCGCACCAAGATCCAGTTGTACGCCTGCTGGTCCGGCGGCAACCAGAAGTGGACCGGCCTGTCCGCGACGTCGACCCCGACGGCGCCCGCGCCGACGGGCGGCACGTGTGCCCTTCCGTCGACGTACCGGTGGACGTCGACGGGTGCGCTGGCACAGCCGGCGAACGGGTGGGCCTCCCTCAAGGACTTCACCCACGTGACGTACAACGGCAAGCACCTGGTCTACGGGTCGAACTTCTCGGGATCCTCGTACGGCTCCATGATGTTCGGCCCCTTCACGAACTGGTCGGACATGGCGTCGGCCGGCCAGTCCGGCATGAGCCAGCCCGCGGTGGCCCCCACGCTGTTCTACTTCGCACCCAAGAAGATCTGGGTGCTGGCGTACCAGTGGGGTCCGTGGCCGTTCGTCTACCGCACGTCGAGCGACCCGGCCAACCCGAACGGCTGGTCCGCGCCGCAGCCGCTGTTCACCGGAAGCATCCCCCGCACCGATTCCCCCACCGGTCCGATCGACCAGACCCTGATCGCCGACGACCAGAACATGTACCTGTTCTTCGCCGGTGACAACGGCAAGATCTACCGGGCGAGCATGCCGATCGGAAACTTCCCGGGCAACTTCGGCTCCTCGTACACGACGGTCATGAGCGACACGCCCGACAACCTGTTCGAGGCGCCGCAGGTCTACAAGGTCCAGGGCCGGAACCAGTACCTCATGATCGTCGAGGCGAGAGGTGCGAAGCAGGCGCGCTACTTCCGCTCGTTCACGGCCTCCAGCCTGAGCGGTGCGTGGACCCTGCAGGCCGGCAGCGAAAGCAACCCCTTCGCGGGCAAGGCGAACAGCGGTGCCACCTGGACCGACGACATCAGCCACGGCGACCTGGTCCGCGACAACCCCGACCAGACCATGACCATCGACCCCTGCAACCTGCGGTTCCTCTACCAGGGCAAGTCCCCCGCCGCGGGCGGCCCCTACGACCGACTGCCGTACCGGCCGGGTCTCCTCACCCTGCAGCGCTGACCTGCCCGACCCACGGTGATATGCAAGGAGAACAACCCCCCATGAACAACCCCACGAACATCGGGCGGCGCGGGCGTCACCGCCGCCGCTGGGCCGGGACCGGACTGCTGCTCGGGGTGCCCGCCGTCGTCGTGCCGTACCTCCTCTTCGTGCAGGACGACTCGCAGGCCGCGACGGTCGACGGCAACGCCTACTACCGGCTGGTTTCGGTCCGCAGCGGCAAGGCGCTGGACGTCAACGCCTTCTCGACCGCCGACGGAGCCCGCATCCAGCAGTGGACCGACCAGAACACCGCCAACCAGCAGTGGAAGCTGCGACCCACCGGGGACGGCTACTACGAGCTGGTGAACCGCAACAGCGGCAAAGTGCTCGGCGTGGCGGGCGATCCGAGTGCCCAGGCGGCCGCCGCAGAGCAGCAGACCGACAGCTCCTCCACCTCCCAGGAATGGCGGATCGACGACGTGAGCGGTTCCGACGCCGTCGTCCTGACCTCCCGCAGGAGCGGCCAGGTCCTGGACGTCTCCGGTGGCTCCACGGCCGATGGCGCGGCAGTCATCCAGTACCGCGGCCACGGCGGCACCAACCAGCAGTGGAAGCTGGTGAAGGCGGCCGAGGGCCACGCGCCCGGATCCGGACCGTACACATGGCGAAACGCCCAGGTGGTGGGCGGCGGCTACGTCACCGGGCTGGTGTTCAACCCGCGGGAGAAGGGCCTGCTGTACGCGCGCACCGACATGGGCGGCGCCTACCGCTGGGACACCGGGGCCGAGCAGTGGATCCCGCTGACCGACTGGCTCGGCGAGAAGGACTGGAACCTGCTGGGCGTCGACGCGCTGGCCACCGATCCGGTCCAACCCGACCGGCTCTACCTCGCCACCGGCACCTACACCAACAACTGGGCCGGCAACGGCGCGATCCTGCGCTCCCAGGACCGCGGCCGCACCTGGCAGCGCACGGACCTGCCCTTCAAGCTGGGCGGCAACGAGGACGGCCGCGGGGCGGGCGAACGGCTGGCGGTCAACCCGGCGGACAACGGCACCCTGCTGCTGGGCACCCGCAAGAACGGCCTGTGGCGCAGCACCGACCACGGCGCGACGTGGAGCCAGGTCTCCTCGTTCCCCGTCAAGGACGGGGCGAGCAGCGGCGCGGGCATCTCCTTCGTGGCGTACGGCCCGGCCGGCAGCAAGACGGTCTACGTCGGCGTGGCCGACAGGTCCACCTCCCTCTACCGCTCCACCGACGGCGGCAGCACCTGGCAGGCCGTTCCCGGGCAGCCCACCGGACAGATGCCGCAGCACGGCGTGCTCTCCGGTGACGGCTCCCTGTACCTGACGTACACCGACGCACTCGGACCCAACGGCGTGACGGCGGGATCGGTCTGGAAGTACGCACCGGCCGGCGGAACGTGGAAGAACGTCTCCCCGTCCCAGGGCGGCTACGGGTTCTCCGGCCTGGCCGTCGACCCGCGCCGGCCGTCCACGGTGATGGTCACCACCCTCGACCGCTGGTGGCCCGAGGACGAGATCTACCGCACCACCGACGGCGGCACGACGTGGAAGGCGCTGTCCGACAAGTCGGTGCGGGACGCCTCCGCCGCTCCGTACGTGGGCACCGGCACCGGGCACTGGATGACCGCCCTGGCCATCGACCCCTTCGACTCCGGGCACGTGCTGTACGGCACCGGCAACGGCATCTGGCGCAGCAAGGACGCCAACGCCACCGACAGCGGCGGCACCAGCCACTGGACCGCGGGGGCGCGGGGCCTCGAGGAGACCGCACTGATGGACGCGATCGCCCCGCCCGGCGGTGCCGCTGTCGTCACCGCCATGGGCGACCAAGGCGGTTTCCGCCACGACGACCTGAACAAGGTCCCGGCCGGGCGACTGAGCAATCCGGTGATGGCCAACAGCACGGACATCGACTTCGCCCAGTCCGTGCCCTCGATGATGGTCCGCGTCGGCCACGGCGGCGCGCAGGACGGCGCCTACTCCACCGACGGCGGCATCAGTTGGAGCGGCTTCAAGGCCGAGCCGGTGGCCGGTGCCCGGGACGGCCGCGTCGCGCTCGCGGCCGACGGCTCGACCATCGTCTGGACCCAGGCCGGCCAGACCCCGTACCGCTCGACCGACAAGGGGGCGAGCTGGTCGAAGGTCAGCGGCCTGGGCGCCGACGCCGTCGTCGTCGCCGACCGCTCCTCGGCCGGCACCTTCTACTCCCTGTTCCGCGGCACGCTGTACGCCAGCACCGACGGCGGGGCGACCTTCACCGCCCGGGCGACCGGTCTGCCCTCGGGCCGGCTCATGGCCGTCCCCGGCACCGCCGGAGACCTGTGGATCGCCGACGGCGGCCAGGGGTTGCTGCACTCCACCGACGGGGGCCGCACCTTCACCCCGATCACCGCGGTGAAGTCGGCCTCCGCCCTCGGCTTCGGCAAGGCCGCACCGGGCGCCTCCTACCAGGCCCTGTACCTGATCGGCACCGTCAAGGACGTCAACGGCGTCTTCCGCTCCACCGACAAGGGCGCCACCTGGCTCCGCGTCAACGACGACGCCCACCAGTGGGGCGGCATCGGCGGCACCGGCGTCATCACCGGCGACCCCGACGTTTTCGGCCGGGTGTACGTCGGCACCAACGGGCGAGGACTCCAGTACGGCGACCCGTCCTGACCCTGACGCCGTGCGGGGCCGCAGGCTCAACGGCCTGCGGCCCCGCACGGCCGAGGGCCTCGGCCCTGACGGCATCTTGACGCCGTGGCCGGGACTCTGACGGTGCATGGGCGCCCGCCCCACCGATAAGGTGAAGGCGGTGTGCCGGGAAGCCTGGTCGGCGTCGCGTGACCGCATGGTCCGCGTCGACTCGGGCGACAACGAAGCCGAACTCGTGGAAACGATCAGGTGGCCGGCATGAGCGACGGGAAGATGATGGAACGGAAGCACGGGACGCGGTGGGGGGTCGCGATCTGGGCCGTGTCGGTGCTGACCGCGCTCGTCGCCATGCCCTGGGCCGCGAGTGACCGGCTGCCGGAGCGGCTGGCCACGCACTGGAGCGCCGGCTCCGGCGGACCGGACGGCTCGATGCCCCTGTGGGCAGCCGCATTCCTTCCCGGTGCGATCTGGGTGGTCCTCGTGCTGCTGGCCGTCGTGCCGGCGCGGTGGAGCGACGGGCCGGCCTCACGTCCTGCGACACGGGGTTGGGCCGTGGCCGGTCTCCTGTCCGGGGGTGTCTTCCTCGCAGGTGCGCAGACGTCCATTGTCCGGGCGAACCTGGATCACGCGGACTGGCGACAGGCCGATCCGGTGAGCGTGGGGGCCGTGGTGGCCTTCGGGGTGGCGGCGGCTTTGGCGGGGCTGACCGGATGGGCGGTGACCCGCCGCGGTCGGGCGGTGGCGACACCGGGCGCGGGGGCGAGCGGGCCGAGTACGGAGGACACCGGCGCCTGAGCCCGGCGGACGCACGGCACCCGTTCCCGGGGGACGCCGCGCCGGCCGGCCGAGCGCGGGCAAGACCGGAACGGGTGGGGCAGCGCGGAGCCGGGCGCCCGCCGTCGACCCCCGCCGACTCGGCCGCCCGGACCCGCTCGACGCGCCGGTCCGTGACCGGCGTCCTACGCTCGGTGCATGCGACGCCGCCCCCTGCACATGTCTGCCGAGGCCAAGGACGCCCTGCGCACCGCGCTGGAGGAACTCCGCGCGGAGCTGAAGGTCCCCCTGAGATTCCCCAAGCGCGTACTCAAAGCGGCCGAGAGGGCCGCTGACGAGGCGCGCCTGCCCGACAAGGACGCCACCCACCTGCCGTTCTTCACGATCGACCCGCCGACCTCGAAGGACCTCGACCAGGCCATGCACCTGGAACGGCGGCCCGGGGGCGGCTACCGGGTGTACTACGCCATCGCGGACGTGGCGACCTTCGTCAGACCGGGCAGCCCCCTGGACATCGAGGCGCACGACCGGGTCGAGACGCTGTACTTCCCCGACCTCAAGGTGCCCCTGCACCCGCCCGTCCTCTCCGAGGACAAGGCCAGCCTGCTGCCGAACGAGAAGCGTCCCGCCCTGCTGTGGCAGCACGACCTCGACGCGCACGGCAACCTGACCGACTCGTCCGTGAGCCGGGCCGTGATCTGCAGCCAGGTCCGGTTCGACTACGCGGGCGCCCAGCAGGCCATCGAGAACGGCACGGCCCCGGACTCCCTCGCCCTGCTGCGCGAGGTCGGCGAGCTGCGGCAGGCCGTCGAGGTCGCGCGCGGCGGCATCTCGGTGAACCTGCCGGACCAGGAGGTCACCCTCGCGGACGGATCGTTCCGGCTGCGCTACGTGCCGGCGCTGCCGGTCGAGGGCTGGAACGAGCAGATCTCGCTCATGACCGGGATGTCCGCGGCCCAGATCATGCTCGACACCGGTACCGGCATCCTGCGGACCCAGAGGGAGCAGGGCGACCAGAACGTGGTCAAGCGCCTGCACGACATCGCGAAGGCCCTGGGCATCGACTGGCGGCCCGGCATCTCGTACGCGACGCTGGTCCGCAAGCTCGACCCCCGCAACCAGCAGCACATGGCCTTCCTCAGCGAGGCCACGAGCACGATGCTCAAGGCGGAGTACACCGTCTTCCGCGACCACCAGAAGCCGGCGAACACCATGCACGCGGCGATCGCGGCCCCGTACGCCCATTGCACGGCTCCGCTGCGGCGCCTGGTCGACCGGTACACCGGTGAGCTGTGCGTGGCGGCGTGCGCGGACAAGCCCGCGCCGAACTGGGTGCTCGACGCCCTGGCCTGCATCCCGTGCGACACCGCACGGGGGAAGGGCGGCCTGGCGGACCGGCAGACCGTGGACCTGGCCGAGGCCGCGGTGCTCAAGGACCGCGTGGGCGAGGTGTTCGACGCGGCGGTCATCGACACCGACGCGGAACGGGGCAGGCCGCGCGAGGGCAAGGTGTTCCTGGCCGACCCCGCCGTCCTGGCCAAGGTCGTCTCGACCGACGGCCTGGACCTCCAGCTGGGATCCACCGTCAGGGCGAGGCTCAAGCGGGCGGACCCCGCCGCGGAGGAGGACAAGGTCCTCTTCACCGTGCCGTAGGGCTGTCCGCCCCAAGATCGGCTCACGCGTACCGCTCGACGCTCCTGGCCTGGCCGTGACACCTGTCTCGCACGGTGACCGGCCTCCGCCCGCCCGGCCGGCTCAGCCGAGGGCGCCGAGGAGTTCGTTGCACGTCTGCTCGCAGGAGCGGCAGGCGTCGGCGCAGATCCGGCAGTGCTCGTGCAGGTCCGCGTGGGAGGCGCATTCGTCGCCGCAGGCCTTGCACACCATGGCGCATGCCCGGAGGATCGCCCGGGCGATGTCGGCGTCGTAGCCGGTGTGCCGGGAGAGTACGGCGGCCGTGGCGGTGCAGATGTCAGCGCAGTCCATGTCCGTACGGATGCACTTGGTGAGGTCGCCCACCATCCCCTCGGAGAGACAGGCATCCGCACACGCGGTACACGCCTGGGCACAGGCGATGCACTCCTCGATGCACCGGGTGAGCTTGCTCCGGTCGATGTCGCCGAGGTCTCGGGGGTAGGTGGCGAGCATGTCCCTGACGACGGTCATCGCCCCTCGCCTCCTCGTCTTCCGGGGAGGCCGGCGGGCCGGACGGCTCCGCGTGTTCGGCCCCCGGTACCTGTCGGCCTTACCGCTGAGGGCGCACCCAAACGCGGCCGGGGCGCGTGGTGCGGGGCGCCTCTGCCGCGTCGCGTGGCACCGGTGGATGCGGACGGAGGGCCGAGTGGTCCCGGCGGTGAGCCGTCCGACCCAAGCGCAGGCGCCGCCGTCGGCGGGACAATGGCATCAGCGCAGCCCACCGGGAGGTTCCGACCGCGTCCGGAGTCGGGCCCACCACATCGGCGCCGAGCTCACCGCCGCCTGACCGGGCGGCCCGGCTCGGTGCGTGCCGGGCACGGAGGTGACCATGGACGCCGCCCAGCACCACGGCAACGGGAAGACGGGGGGCAATCCGCTGCGACGGAAAGCCGACCGCACCCGCACCCGGCTGCGCGTTGCCTTCGCCGTGGCCTGCCTGATCGCCGTGTTCTGCGGTGTCGCTGCCGGACGGGACGCCTGGACCGACAGCAGCCGCGCAGCCCGGACGGTCGCGAGCCACCGGCACGCCGTGACGGCCACCACCGTCGGCGGGACCGGCTACCGCGCCGCAGACCCGCCGAGCAAGACGACCATCACCGTCGCCCCAGCCACCTGGCAGTACCCCCGTGGCCGCACGCACACCGGCACCGTCGCCGTCCCGGCGAAGACCCGGAAGGGGGACACCGTGCGGGTCTGGGTCGACGACCGCGGCAACGTCGCCGCCCCGCCGCCCGGCAGGGCCGAGCTCGTCACGGAGTCCCTCGGCCTGGGCGCTGCAGCGGCCACCGCCATCCTGCTCGCATCGGGAGTCCTCCTCCGCGTGGGCCTCCGGATCGTGGACGCCCGCACCGCGCGGGCCTGGGAATCGGAGTGGGCGGACGTTGAGCCGGTCTGGACCGGCCGGCTGCGCCCTGATCAGGGGGCAGACGACGGCTGACCCGCGTGTGTACCCGTCTCGCCCCCGAAGTGGTGTCCCGGGCCCCTGCGACTCGGTCGTGTGCCCCGACGGCGACCGGCGAGCGGGCGTGGCGCATCACCGCATGGGCGAGGGGGGCCGATGTGCGCACCCAGTGCCGAGCGGCGGATGCCGGCCGACCACGACGAGTGCGGCGCCGGAAACCGCCTCCAGGATCTGCGCCGCAGGCCGGCCGATGACGGCGCGCGTCGACCTCGAGTCCGGGGTACTTCGACAGCCAGGGGGGTGGTCTGCGCCCGATCCGTCCAGGCCCACCGTGATTCCGTTCGGCATGGCGTTCCTCCCCTCGGTCCCACCGGGGACCGGGTTCGACCCTCCTCAGCCGCTGTCGGCGGTGGCTGCGGCGCAGGTGAGTCTGTTGTCGACGTCCACGACGCCGTCGACGCTCTGGCAGAGCCGGACGATCACGGGCAGCAGCTCGGGCCGGGACACCGTGCCGCTGAGCGTCACCAGCCCGTCGTCCACCTCGACGGTGATCGAGGAGGGGGCGATGCCCAGGGTCCGGGTCAGGACGTCCTCCACCACCTCCTGCTGGATGGCGTGGTCCTGCCGGAAGAACAGCCGGATCAGGTCGCTGCGGCTGAGCACGCCGACCACCCGCCCGTCCGCGTCGACGACCGGAAGGCGTTTGACCCCGTGGCGCTGCATCACCCGGGCAGCGCGGACCACGCTCCACTCGGCGCGGGCCGTGACGGCCGGACTCGTCATGAGGTCCTCGGCAGTCGGCGCGGCCCCGGCGGTGCGGCGGCGAAGGAGATCGGCTTCGGACACGACACCGACCGGGTGTCCGGTCTCGTCGACGACGGGCACGGCGGTGATGTCGAACTCGTGCAGGAGCCGGGCGACCTCCTTGAACGCCGTGCCGGGGCGGACCGTGACGGCGCGGGGTGTC
Organism: Streptomyces sp. NPDC046866; assembly: GCF_040704625.1. Taxonomy (NCBI): domain Bacteria; kingdom Bacillati; phylum Actinomycetota; class Actinomycetes; order Kitasatosporales; family Streptomycetaceae; genus Streptomyces; species Streptomyces sp. NPDC046866. The sequence goes on along the minus strand of NZ_JBEYXN010000002.1, from coordinate 117,407 downwards.
ATCAGCTCTGCGACGGTGCGGTGCCTCATGGTGGCCGTCCTCAGGCGGATGGCGGGACAGTGAAGTCGGCCTCGACGTCCACGACCCCCGGCACGGTGCCGGAGCTGCTCCGCGGTGGTCGGGCGGACCGTCCTGGGTCTACGCGCCGGCCGGGATCGCCCCGTCGAGTTCCATCCGGACGTCGACGACGCCCTCGACGGCGCGGACGGCGCGGGCGAGGAGGGGGACCAGAGCGCGGTCGGGCAGCGGTCCGCGGAAGGTGACGACGCCGTCCTGGACGGAGAAGTCCAGGGACACGCCGCCCGGTGTGAGGTCGGTGAGCACGGCCTCGCGGATCTCCTCCTCGAGCTCCTCGTCCGGCCGCAGGAACACCTTGAGCAGGTCGCTGCGGCTGACGACGCCCTCGAGCATGCCGACGTCGTTGACCACCGGCAGGCGCTTGACGTGCCTGCGGGCCATGATGCGGGCCGCCTCGGCGATGGTGGCGTCGGGGTGGACGGTGATCGCCGGGCTCGACATCAGGTCCTCGGCGAGTACGCCGCCGGCCTTGGACGCCTCCTCCAGCTGGTCCGGCAGCCGGGGCTCCTCGCGGCGGAACTCCTCCTTGGGCAGCAGGTCCGCCTCGGAGACGACGCCCACGACCCGGCCCTCGCCTTCCAGGACGGGGACCGCGCTCACCTTCCACTGGTTCATCAGTTCCACGATCTCCTTGTAGGACGCCTCGCGGCCTATGGCGACGGCCGTGTGCGTCATCACGTCACTGACGCTGTAGCGGGATGCGGGCATGGCCGGCTCTCCTTCGCCTCTTCGGTCACGTGGACCCGTGGATCCTGCCGCCGCGGGTGCCCGGACGGCCGTACGGGGGCCCGGCAAGGCCGCCCCGCCGGGCCGGGCTGAGTCGGGGCCGGACCAGTCGAAGGTGATGGTCTTGCTGGACCGGCCCGAGCGGTCCCAGGAGAAGCCGAAGGCGTCGGCCCGGTCGGTGGTGGCGCGACCCCAGGTGGCGAGCTGGCCGGGGCCGGTTTCGCAGGTCCGACCGGCGGCGGGCGGTCGGAACGGGTCGGTTCTCTTCCCTTCCCCCAACTCCATCGTGCGCCCGGGCTGCCGGTGCAGCCAGTGGCGGCAGTTGCCGTCACCGCAATCCGTGCTGTGCTGGGAGGGGGGCGACGGGAGGGCGCCATGCGTACGGTACGTACGGTCCAGCGGCCTGGCACGAAGGACCATCCGCTGCGCACGGGAGTGCTGCTGCCGGTCCGGGAGCTCGTTGCCGCCTGGTCGCTCATCGTCCTGATCGCGGCGCCGGCCTGGGTGTTCACCGTGGCTCAGAGCCGGGGCACGGGCATCGGGCCCGGCACCATGGGGATGGCCCTGCCGCTGTTCCTGCTGCTGTGGCTGTCGATGATGGCGGCGATGATGCTGCCCTCCGCGGCCCCCGTCGCGCTGACCTGGAGCAGGGGGATCGCCCGCCGCTCCCGCGGCGCCCGCCGTGCGCTGCGCACCGCCGGGTTCCTCTCCGGCTACCTGATCGCGTGGACGGCGTACGGCCTGCTCGCGTACGGCGCACTGGCGCTCACCGGCGGCCTGGTCGACCGGAACCCCGATGCCGGGAAGTGGATCGGCGCGGCCGCGTTCGCGCTGGCCGGGCTGTACCAGCTGGGGCCGCTCAAGGACATCTGCCTGCGGCACTGCCGCAGCCCGATGGCGCAGCTGCTGCGCTACGCCTCGTACCGGCCGCGGTTGCGCGACCTGCGGGTGGGGCTGCACCACGGCGCGTACTGCGTCGGCTGCTGCTGGGCCCTGATGGTCCTGCTGGTCCCGCTGGGCGTGATGAACGTCGCGGCGATGGCGGGAGTGGCGGTGCTGATCTTCCTGGAGAAGCTCTGGTACCGGGGCGCGCAGCTGGCCCGGCTGGCCGGCGCCGCCTTCCTCGTGCTGGCCGTTCTGGCGCTGTTCCAGGACTGGCTGCTGCCGGGCCTGCAGGACTCGATGACGCCGATGTGAGCACCGCGGCGGCCGGTGGGCGCTCTTCAGGGGGAAGTTCGGCCCGCGGCCGCGTGGCCCGGAGACCGGCGGGGTACCCCTGGCTGCCGAGGCCCTTGTCCGCCAGGTCGGCTGCGGTACCCGTACCGCCGACCTGGCCCGATCGAGAGGTACACCCGTGGCAGACGTCAACCCCATCGAAGTCCAGAAGGCGCTCAAGGGCGCGGAGTACCCCGCGTCCCGCGACGATCTCGTGAAGCTGGCGAAGAAGAACGGAGCGGGGGAGGAGATCACCCAGGAGCTCACCACCTCGTCCAAGGACCGCTTCGACGGTCCCGACGACGTCCAGAGAACGGTGTTCGGCAAGGGATAGGCGCGGCCGGGCGGCGGCGCCCGCGCGCCGCCGCCCCCTCCAGCGCGCTACGCGGGTGCTTGCGGGACGAGGTGTTGCTCCAGCCAGCCCGCGGCCGCTCGCCGGTAGAGGCGGCGGTTGTCCGCCCGCAGGAACTCGTGGCCCTCGTTGCGCAGGGTCAGCAGCTCGGCCGGCACCCCCCGCTCCCGCGCGGCGCGCACGAACTGCTCCGACTCCGTCGGGGGGACGTTGGTGTCGTGTTCCCCGTGGATGGCCAGTACGGGCGCGCTCAGCTGGTCGATGCGGTGCATCGGGGACAGGGCGCGCAGGAGGTCCCGGTCGTGGTCCGGGTGGCCGTACTTGTGGGCGGCGGACTGGGCGATCCACGGCTCGGTGCCGGCGAAGAAGGTGGCGAGGTCCGACATGCCGCAGACGGCGACGCCGGTGCGGAAGAGCTCGGGGTGCCAGACCAGCGAGGCCATCGTGAGGTAGCCGCCGTACGAGCGGCCCATCACCGCCAGCCGCAGGGGATCGGCGTACCCGAGGGCGACCACGTGCCCGGCGCAGTCCGCGACGTCCTGGATGGCCGCGAACCGCCCGGTGCCGAGGTCGGCGTCGACGAAGGACCGCCCCCATCCCGAGGAGCCGCGGACGTCGGGGGCGAACACGTCCATGCCCCGGCTGAGGATTTCGTGGTAGAGCGGGCTGAACACCGGCCGCTCCTGCTCCTCCGGACCGCCGTGCAGGTGGATCACGCAGGGACCGGGACGACCGGGGTCGCGTTCGGGTGCCCGGTAGTACCAGCCGCCGAGCTCCAGCCCGTCCCGCGCCCGGCAGCGCAGGGGCACCGGGCGGACGGGGGTCCGTCCGGGCGGTGCCGCATCCTCGTCGCGTGCCGTCCAGCCGGTGCGGACCGGGCCGAAGTCGCCGGTCACCTCCCAGATGCCGGGCCTGCGGCGGGAGCCGGACAGGGCGGCGAACAGCCCGCCGCGCCCGATGGGGGCCATGCGGGTCACCACCTCGTGGGGCAGGGCCGACCGGTGGTGCGGCCCGACGCCGTAGGCCGCGTCGGCGTCGGTGCCCGGGAGGGCGACGCTCTCGAGTTCGCTCGCGCCGTGCACGTTCCAGGCCAGCAGCGCCCATCGGCCGTGGTCCGGAAGACTCAGCAGGTCGAGCGCGGTCTGCGCCCGCTCGGCGGCCACGGTCAGGCCCTCCAGGGCTCCCGCCTCGTCCAGCCGGGCCCTGAAGAGCGCGGCGAACTCGCGATCCGCGTCGCTGCGCAGCCACAGGCTCCGCGAGTCCGGGGAGAGCCGGCCGATCCAGGGGTCGCCGTCGGCGGCCCGCAGGCGGAGGGTGATGCGGCCCGCGACGCGGTCCAGCAGGAGGGCCTCGCGGCGGCCGCGCGGCCCGCGGCGCAGCAGCACGAAGCGGCCCTCGGCTCCGATGTCGCACACCCGCAGCGAGGCGGCACCCGCCTCGCTGTACAGCAGGACGGGTGCCTGCGCACCGTCCGGGTCGAGGAGGTAGGCGGCCAGTCCTCCGCCCGCGTCCGCCCCGCCCGCGGGGGCCGCGGCGGCGGCCGAGGCCGGCGTCAGCTGCGGCAGGGTGCTCCCGCGGCCCACGAGCGCGGCCGGGCCCGGCGTCCTCCCGGGCGGGCCGAGGAGGGTGGCGTGCCCGTCGCGTTCGGTCCAGGCCGCCCCGGTCGGGCCGTCCGGCACGGCGGGGTCGGCGTCCTGCGGCAGGTGACCGGCACCGCTGTGCGCGCCGGGGACGGCGGAGGGCTGGGCGACCGTGACGGCGAGCCGGGCCCCGTCGCGGGTCCAGCAGCCCAGGTGGGCGGAGGCGCCCGGCTCGGCGCCGGCGAGCACGTGCCGTCCGGTGCCGTCGGGACGCACCACCAGCACCCGCGTGTGTTCGCCGCCTCCCGGAGCCGAGGTGTAGGCGATCCAGCGGCCGTCCGGCGACCAGGACACCTCGGTCACCGGGTCGGGGTCGGCGTCGAGGACGTGGGCCTCGCCGCCGTGCGCCGGGCCGCTCCACAGCTGGGGCACGCCGGCCCGGTCGCAGATGAACGCCACGTGGTCCCCCGTGGGGTCCGCAGAGGGGTACCAGCACCCGTGGGCGGTCAGTACGGCGGGCGGGTCCACCGCACGGGTGCCGGACGGCGGGGCCGGGACGGGGGCCGGTCCGGGCGCCGCAGCCGCTGCCGGGCCCGTGGCGGCGCCGGGCCCCGGGCCCGCCACCAGGACCGGAGCGGCGCCGGGCCCCAGGACCGGAGCGGCGCCGGGCGCTGCGGCCGCCCCGGGTGGCGCGGGTGATCCCGCGGCCGACCGTGCCGGGACGGGCGGCGAGGCGTCCCGGGCGCTGCCGGACGGGGCCCCCGCCGCCCCGCCGTGCGGCCGCGGGGGCGCGGCCGACGCGGGGTCGGCGGGTCGGGAACGGTGCTGGCGTGCGGAGCGGTCCAGGGGCATGTCGGCCTCTTCGAGGGCTTCCGGGAACTCTCACCGTTCAGTGTCAGTGGATGCCGCGGGTCTGCAACCAGATCTCCAGCGAAGCCACCTGCCAGAGCGTGCTGGCCCCGCGTTTCGTCCGGTGGCGCACGGGATCAGCCAGCATGGCGTCCACGCGGCGGGGGTCGAAGAGACCGCGTCGCCGCGCTTCGGGCGAGGTCAGGGCCTCGTGGACCCGGGTGAGCACCGGCTCGGCCATGTGCCGGACCGCCGGCACGGGGAAGTACCCCTTGGGCCGGTCGACGACCTCCCGGGGCAGGACCTGTCGGCCGATGTCCTTGAGCACCCCCTTCCCGTCCTGGGCCAGCTTGAGCTCCGGAGGGCAGGCGGCGGCCAGTTCGACCAGCTCCTGGTCCAGGAAGGGGACGCGCGCCTCCAGGCCCCAGGCCATCGTCATGTTGTCGACCCGTTTCACCGGGTCGTCGGGCATCAGCGCGTGCACGTCCAGGCGCAGGGCCGCGTCGAGCGCGCTGTCCGCCCCGGGGAGCGCCATGTGGGCGCCGACGAATTCCCGCGAGGCGTCGCGGTCGGGGACCAGGTCCGGGTCCAGCAGGCCTGCCACGTCCTCGTGCGTGCGGTCGAAGTAGGCGTCCGCGTACGCGTCCGGCGCTCCTGCCGGCGTGGCCGCGGCGATCTTCGGATACCAGTGGTAGCCGGCGAACACCTCGTCCGCGCCCTGCCCGCACAGCACCACCTTGGCATCCTTGGCCACCTGTTCCGCCAGGAGGTGGAAGGCCACGGAGTCATGGCTGACCATCGGCTCGCTCATGGCGCCGATCGCGGCCTCCAGCGCGGCGGGGAGCCGGTCGGAAGGGACCAAGAACTGGTGGTGGTCGGTCGAGAACCGCCGGGCGACCAGGTCCGAGTAGCGGAATTCGTCGCCCTCCTCCCCGCTCTCGGACTCGAAGCCCATCGCGAAGGTGGCCAGGTCGCCTTGGCCCTCCTCCGCCAGCAGGGCCACGATCAGGCTGGAGTCCAGCCCGCCGGAGAGCAGGACGCCGACCGGTACGTCGGCGACCATGCGCCGCCGCACGGCGGTGCGCAGGGCCTCGTGCACGGCTTCCCGCCAGAGCCCCGGATCGCTGCCGAACTCGGCGCGGCGGGTGTACGACGGCTGCCAGTAGCACCGGTCGCGGTGGGTGCCGTCCCGCTCGACGGTGCGGACGGTGGCCGGCGGCAGCTTGCGCACCCCGGACAGCACGGTCCGCGGCGCCACCACGGTGCCGTGCCAGCTCAGGTACTGGTGGAGCGCCACCGGGTCGAGGGACGTGTCCACGCCGCCGCCCGCCAGCAGGGCGGGCAGGGTGGAAGCGAAGCGGAGGCGGTCGCCGTCCTCCGTCAGGTAGAGCGGCTTGATGCCGAGCCGGTCACGGCCCAGCACCACGCGGCCCGTGTGGTGCTCCACGACCGCGAAGGCGAACATGCCCACCAGCTGCTCCACGCACGCCTCGCCCCACTGGCCGTAGGCCTTGAGGAGGACTTCGGTGTCGGAGTCGGAGAAGAAGCCGTGCCCGAGCCCTTCGAGTCGTCCGCGCAGCTCGCGGTAGTTGTACACGCAGCCGTTGAAGACGCCGGTGATGCCGAGGTCCGGGTCGGTCATCGGCTGTGCACCGCTCTCCGACAGGTCGATGATCCTCAACCGCCGGTGACCCAGCGCGACCGGTCCCTGCGACCAGACGCCTCTGCCGTCAGGTCCGCGGTCCTCCATCACGTCGGTCATGCGTTCGACCGCTGCGATGTCCGGACGTCCTCCGTCGAAACGGATCTCCCCGCTCAGGCCGCACATACGGAACACCCCGCTCGACGCAGATTCCTCCGGGGCCGCCCTTCGACTGCGGGTGCCCGCACCGCCGGTGCCCGGCGCACCTCCACCATGGACCTTCACTCCCGTGCACTGGCCTCCCGCGTCCCGCGACCCGGACCGGCCAGGCGATCGACATGACGGGCGCCTGCCCAGGGACCCGCCTCCTAAGCGCGCGCCTTCGATCTTCGGTCCCCCGCCGCCCTCCCCGTCAGGCCAGGGGCCGCAGGAGGTCCTGTGCGCTGACGGCGGCCAGCGAGAGCGTCCGGTAGCCCATCGAGTCGAACAGGACGGTGATCCTGTCGCCCTCCTCGCTGAGCACGGTCCCGTCCCCCCACTCGCGGTGACGTGCGCGCGTGCCCGGGGGGAAGTCGGCCGCGGCCGGATGGCCACCGGGCCCGCCGTCCGCCGCCGGTCCCTGCGCCGGCCCTCGTACGGATCCTTCGGCCGGGGCCTGCGCAGCAGCGCCGGGGCCGTCCGACCGGGCCGGCGCGCAGACGTCGCAGCCCCCGCACGGGGCTTCGTACCGCTGGCCGAAGTACCCGAGGAGGAACCGGCGCCGGCAGCCGGTGGTCTCGGCGTACGCCCGCATCATCTCGACGCGGGACCGCTCCAGCCTGCGCCGTGCCGCCGCTGCCTCGGAGGCCCGTTCGGCGGCTTCCTCGGCCGTCATGTCGGGCGCGGCGGCGATCGCGCCTTCCTCGTCCGTGCGCGCGGCCCCCGCCTGCTCCAACAGGTTGGCCGCGGCGGTGACACGGTTGCGCGAGAGGCCGGTCTGCTCGCGGAGATCGTCCAAGGCGACGGGCTCCTCCTCGGCGTGCAGCGCGGAAGCGACCTCGGCGACCGCGCCCCCGCCGGGTCCGCGTGCGGCGAAGAAGTTCTGCATGCCGGTGTCCTGCGGCCGGTAGTGCAGCACGGCCACGGCCGGCCCGCCGTCCCGCCCCGACCGCCCGATCTCCTGGTAGTAGGCGTCGACCGAGCCGGGCAGCGCCGCATGGAGGACGAACCGTACGTCGTCCTTGTCGATGCCCATGCCGAAGGCGGACGTCGCGACGACCACGTCCAGCTCCGAGGCGAGGAAGGCGTCGTGGACCCGCGAGCGCTCCGCTGCCCCGAGACCGGCGTGGTAGGCGGCGGCCGCCAGGCCCAGGCCGGCCAGTTCGGCCGCGTACTCCTCCGTGTCCTTGCGGGTCGCCGCGTAGACGAGGCCCGGCTTGGGCTCGGCCGCGGCCCTCTCCACCACCGCCCGGCGCCTTTCCTGCTCGTCGGGGAAGCGGCGCACCTCCAGGCTGATGTTCGGCCGGTCGAAACCGGCGACGACCAGGGCCGGGTCGCGCATGCCCAGGCGCTCGACGATCTCCTCGCGCACGGGGGGCGCCGCGGTCGCGGTGAGCGCGAGCACCGGGGGCCGGCCCACGCGCCGGAGGGCCTGCGCGAGGCGCAGGTAGGCCGGACGGAAGTCGTGCCCCCACGTCGACACGCAGTGTGCTTCGTCCACGACGAACAGGGCCGGCTCCGTCGCCGCCAGGCGCTCGACCACCTCGTCGTTGGCCAACTGCTCGGGCGAGAGGAAGAGGTACTCCGCGCGCCCGCTGCGCACCGCCTCCCAGGCGGCCGAGGTCCGGCCGGCCGCCTGGTCGGAGTTGACGGCGACGCCGTCGGGCGCTCCGTGTTCCAGCAGACCCGCGATCTGGTCGCGTTGCAGGGCCAGGAGCGGTGAGACCACCACCGTCGGCCCGTCCAGACAGAGGGCGGCCACCTGGTAGACGGCCGACTTGCCGGCCCCCGTCGGCATCACGACCAGCGTGTCCCGCCCGGCCAGGACCGCTTCCATGGCGGCCCGCTGCCCGGGCCGGAGCGCCTCCCAGCCGAAGACCTCGGCCGCCGTCCTTTCCAGGGACCACGCAGCCGTGCTCCCTTCCCCGTGTGCGGCCATCGCCTTCCTCCTCCGTTCGCGCGGGCTGCCGGGCCACGGCCGCCTCCACCGCTTCGGGGCCGGCGGGCCGGCGGGATCACTCGCGCGCCGGCCGCGGGAAGGCGGCTCGGCCGCGGTGCACGCGGCGGGACCGGTCCATCGCCGCCTACCCCGGCCGAGCCCGCGGACTCATCGGCGGGCGGGCGCGTGTTCCGCGGCAGCCCGGGTAGGGGCCACTGGCCAGTGGGCGGGGGAACGCAACCTGTGTGGAGGCCGGTATGACCCAGCCCGGCGCGGACCGCCTGGAGATCGAGTTCATCGGCAACGCCACCCTCTTGCTCAGGTACGGCAGCCTGACGCTGCTGACCGACCCCAACTTCCTGCACCGGGGCCAGTACGCCTATCTGGGCAACGGCCTGGTGAGCCGCCGTCTGCACGACCCCTCCCGCTCCGCCGAGGGATTGCCCGCGCTGGACGCCGTCGTCCTGTCGCACCTGCACGGCGACCACTTCGACCGGGTGGCCCGGCGCGGCCTGGACCACGGGGTGCCGGTCTTCACCACGCCGCACGCGGCCCGCCGGCTGAACGCGGTCCACGGCTTCCGCCGGGCCGTGGGCCTGGCCACCTGGCAGGACGGACTCGTCGGCCGAGCCGGCTGCCGGGCCCGGATCACCGCTCTGCCCGCCCGTCATGCCGGCCACCCCCTGCTGCGACGGCTGCTGCCGCCGGTCATGGGCTCACTCCTGCAGTTCGGGCCGGCCGACGGGCCGGCGCGCATCAACCTCTACCTCACCGGTGACACCCTGCTCTTCGAGGGACTGGACGAAATACCGCGGCGCTTCCCGGGCATCGACCTCGCCGTCCTCCACTTGGGCGGAACCACCCTGCCCGGAGGCCTGCTCGTCACCATGGACGCCGAGCAGGGAGCGGAACTGGCCCGGCGGCTGGACCCCGCCCGGCTGATGCCGGTGCACTACGACGAGTACACCGTGATGAAGTCGCCCCTGTCCGCCTTCCTCGACGCCGCCCGCCGCCAAGGCCTCGCCGACCGTCTCGTGCACTGCCCGCGGGGTGGCACCACCGTCCTCACCGCACGGCCCGTCCCCTCGTGACGGCGGGGCCCCGTCCGCACATGCCGCGTCCGCCGGCGGGAAGCGGCGACGGCCGGGCCCGTCGGGTCCGGCCGTCGGCCTGGGGGGCGGCCGGCGGGGTCAGGCGCCCGCCGCCACGGCTGTCAGCCAGGCGTTCCAGTCGCTCTCGTGGTCCAGCGAGGTGAGGAACGTGCGCGCGGCGGCCCAGTTTCCGGTGCGGTAGTGGCCGAGCACGGTGGCGACTTCGGCCGGGTGCCTCTCGACCATGTAACGGGCGGCGAGGTAACCCCAGTTGTAGGTGCGGTTGACGTCGCTGTTGGCATAGGTGGTGTCGAACAGCGTGCGCAGCGCGTACGTGTGCTTGCCCGCCTCGGCCAGCGCGTTGGAGTAGGTGACGCCGCGGTAGGAGTAGGAGACGTACTCGGCGATGCCTTCGCCCCACCACACGGTCGGGGTGGTCTGGCCGGCGTCGAAGTCGCCGTACAGGTCGAAGCGGCCGTCGAGGTAGTGGGTGTACTCGTGGTTGAGGTTCCAGATCTGCCAGCCCGGGCTCACATCGGTGCGCTCGTAGCAGATGAACCGCGGCTGGTTCCCCGTCCTCGCGGGGTCTCCCTCCAGGTACATGCCGCCGTTGTTGGTGTCGATGCCGTAGATCCTGCCCGCGTACGCCTTGTAGTCGGCGCTGGAGTTGAAGACGTCGACCTCCAGGGTGGTGTTGTAGTCGTTCGCGACCGGTCCCGAGTCCTTGACCACGCCGTGGAAGTAGGCGTCCTGGTTGGCCAGGCTCGCGCAGGTCGCCGTCAGCTGCTCGGCGGTCATCTCCTGCGCCCGGATCCGCAGCGACGGACTGCAGGTGTGGACGATCGGGAGGATGCGCGATTCCAGCTTGCCGCCGGTGGTCCCGGTCGCGCCGGGAGCGCCTTTCGCGCTGCCGTGGGCCGGGCGCTGACCCGGGTCGGCGAAGACGTGGTCCGGCGTGGGGCCGGCGGGGGAGGCGTGCGAGGCATGGGCGGGGGAGGCGGCGACGGCGGCTATGAGCAGGGCGGTGGCGATGGCCATGGCGCGCAAAGTTCACTCCTGGGGAGGGGAGTTGGATCCCGTCGACGACGGGCTGCGCTGTAAAATGGCACATGTCACATGGGTGCTTCAATATTTTTGACAGGAACACATCGAATTCATCGCATGGCTGTGGCGCGGCGGGCCCGGTCCCGCCGCGCCACAGCCATGCCCCGCGGACCTCAGAGGCTGGTGAGGATCTGCGGCGAAAGGATCTTGAGCATGGTGTTGGTCCAGCGCATCTGCCGCAGGGTCTGCGGGTGGCAGGCGGACGACAGGGCCAGGAGCCGGTCGTCCCGGGCGGCCTGCGCGTACTGGGCGACCATCTCCCAGTGGAGGGAGTTCTCCGCCGCCGCCAGATGGAGCGAGCGCAGGTCGAGCAGGAGCAGCAGGCCGGGCTCGGGTCGGCGCCCGAGCAGCTCGGCGGTCTTCTCCCGTACGGTGGCGAGCAGGCCTTCGCCCGGCCGGTCTTCGGCGCCGCCGCGCAGGTCGAGCCCGTACGCCTGGCCGGCGTCCGCGATGCGCTCGGCGTGCTCGTCGGACCAGCGGGCGAGATCGGTGGCGACGTGGTGGATCTCGTGTTCGGTGCGGTGGCGGTCGGCCACGGCGCAGAGCTGCTTCCGGAGATGGCGCTCGCCGTGGTGGAGGGCGCGGAGGGTGAGGTTCACAGCGGTCATGGCCGTTCCTCCGTGGCGTGGGCCTGCGGTCCGCCGGCGGTGGCGGCGATGGATGCCGGCCCGCTCGGTGCGGAAGCCGTCGTCGTCGGAGCCGGCGCCGGCGTCCCGTCGCCCCGCGCGACGCGTTCGATACGGGCGGCGGCCGTCTTGTACAGGGGCTGTTTGGAGACCGGGTCCCAGTCGGTCACCGTGGTCTCGTTCGCGGCGCGGGCCTCCCCGTCCGAGGCCGGGCCGTGGCCGCCGGGAGTGTCCCAGTAGCCGTAGTGGAAGGGCACGAAGACCAGCCCGTCGCGGATGCCGGTGATCCGCACGCGGGCCTGCAGCGACCCGCGCGCCGTGGTGATCCGGGCCAGGTCCCCTTCGCGGAGGTCCCGTGCGGCGGCCTCGGCGGGGCTGAGCTCCGCCCACACCTCGGGCGCCGCGGCATCGAGCTGCGGTACCCGGCCCGTCTTGGTACGCGTGTGGAAGTGGTAGAGCGTGCGGCCGGTGGTCAGTTGGAGGGGGTACTCCTCGCCGGTGTCCTCGTGTGGCGGGACGTATTCTGCGGCCTTGATCACGGCCTTGCCGTCGGGGTTGAGCGAGCGGTACTCGACCGCCTCCACGGAGGCGCCCGTGACCAGGTCCTTGCCGTAGCTCTCGCAGACGTCGGGATGCGCCCAGCTGATGCCGTCGGTGTAGAGGCGCTCGGTGCCCTCGGGAGCGTCCTCGCCGCAGGGCCACTGGATGCCGCTGCCGCCGCGCAGCCTGTCGTACGTCAGGCCCGTGTAGTCGCAGGGGCGCCCGGCGCTGCAGCGTTTCCACGCCTCGAAGGCCTCCTCGGGGGTGTGCCAGCCGATCAGCGGGCCGCCGTCGCGGTCGCGGAAGTCCATGCGCCGTGCGTAGTCGAGGAAGATGTCCAGGTCGGGGCGGCTCAGCCCGGGCGGATCCACCGCCTTCTCCGAGAGGTGGACGGTGCGGTCGGCGTTGGTGAACGTGCCGGTCTTCTCGCCCCAGGTCGCGGCCGGCAGCACCACGTCGGCCAGCAGCGCGGTCTCGGTGAGGAAGAGGTCCTGGACCACGGTGAAGAGCCGCTCCTGCCCGAGGACGGAGCGGATCCGGGAGAGCTCCGGCAGGGACACGGCCGGATTGGTCCCGCTGATCCACAGCATCTTTACCGACCCCTGTTCCGCGTACCGGAAGATCTGCATCGCCGGTGTCGGGGGGCCGTAGTGGGGGATGGCCGACGCCTCGACGTTCCACACGCGGGCCAGCTCGGCGACGTGCTGCTCGTTCTGCCAGTTGCGGAAGCCCGGCAGGTCGCCGTTGGCGCCGGTCTCGCGGGTGTTCTGGGCGGTGGGCTGGCCGTTCATCTGCAGGAGGCCGCAGCCGGGCCGCCCCAGCATCCCGCGGATGAGGTGCAGGTTGTTGACCTGCACGGCGGCGGCCGTCGCCTGGTGCGACTGGTAGAACCCCTGAAGGACCGTGGACAGCAGCCGCTCGGCCCCGCCCAGCAGCTCCGCGGCTTCCCCGATCGCCGCAGCCGGGACGTCGCAGATGGCCGAGGCCCACGCCGGGGTGCAGTCCGCGACCTGCTTGCGCAGCTCCTCGAAGCCCACGGTGTGGGCCTCCACGAACGCACGGTCCACCCGGTCGCGCCGGATGAGCTCGTGCAGGAGCGCGTTGAGCAGGGCGACGTTGGTCCCGACGCGCGGCGCCAGGTGGACGTCGGCGCGCCGGGCCACCAGGGTGGGGCGCGGGTCCACGCACAGCAGACGCGGCGGGGCCGCGCCTTCCAGCCGGTCCAGGACCCTCATCCACAGGACCGGCTGCGTCTCGGCCACGTTGTGGCCGAACAGCGCGATCGTGTCCGCGTGGTCGACGTCCGTGTACGAGCCGGGCTGGCCGTCGCAGCCGAAGGACTCCTTGAGCGCCTCGGCCGCGGTGGAGGTGCACAGGCGCGTGTTGCCGTCGAGGTGGTTGGTGCCGATCCCGGCGCGGGCCAGGACGGCCAGGGTGTAGTACTCCTCCAGGAACAGCTGGCCCGTGGTGTAGAAGCCGATGGCTCCGGGCCCGTGCGCGTCGAGGAGACCGCGGGAGCGGCCCACGATGCGGTCCATGGCCGTGTCCCAGTCGCACTCGACCAGCCGGCCGCCCTCCCGGACCAGGGGACGGTGCAGCCGGTCGGCGGCGTGGTTGGCCTGCCAGCCGAAGAGGTCCTTCGGCCCCAGCCGGCCCCGGTTGACCCGGTCCTCCGCCCGCCCGCGGACGCCCACGATCCGGCCGGCCCGCACCGCGATGTCCATCGCGTCGCCGTTCGAATGCAGCAGCGAGGCCGACTGCACCCACCGCTCGACGTCCCCGGGCGCGACGCCGTCCGCGAGGAAGGTGTCCACCCGGGCCGGCCAGGCGTCGCCGGGCCCGTAGCCGGTCCGGCCGCCCCACGGCTGCGCGATCCGGTCCAGGGACGACTCCATCGGACACCTCCGCCCTTCGGTGACTCAGCGCCTCACGTGTACCCCGTGCCCCGGACGCAACCCCGGCCCGTCAGGACTTTGGACCGGCCGGGTTTGGGGATGCGTCCTCCTGGACTAGGTCGCGGCGTTTCGTACCGAGGTGTCCACGTTTGGCGCAGCCGCGCGCGGTTAGGGGCCGCACAGGACGCGGCCGTACGCGCGGCTCTTCGAGCCCAGGCCGCGTGAGGAGATGGTTGACATGCGCAAGGGAATGCGACTGCTGGCCGTGGCGGCCGCTGCCACGGCGATGACCGCAATGGGCGCGGCCGCGGCGCCTGCCGCCGTGCCCGCAGGCGACCAGGACACCGCGTTCGTGACGGCGGCCCACCAGGGCAACCTGGCGGAGATCGCCGCAGGACAGGACGCCCAGAAGAACGCCATGACCTCCTGCGTCAAGGACGTGGGCGCAAAGCTGGTCACCGACCACCAGAAGCTCGACGCGGACCTGAAGGCCCTCGCCGCCAAGGGCGGCATGGCCCTGCCCTCCGCGCCCACCGCGGCGCAGCAGCAGCAACTGAAGGACGTCCAGAAGAAGGCCGGCACGGCCGGGTACGACTCGGCCTGGCTCGCCCTCCAGGAGACCGCCCACACCCAGACCCTTGCCCTGATCGACCACCAGATCGGGTCGGGCAGCGACATGGCCGTCACCGCCGCCGCCAAGAAGGCGCGCCCGGTCGTCGCCATGCACCTCGACATGGTCCGCGGCGGGACCTGCCACGCCTCCTGAACCCCAGGGGCCGCCCCGGTCCGCCGCTGAAGGCCGGCCGACACCGCCCGAGGGGAGGGGGAGGCGGTCGGCCGGCCCCGTACGAGTCGGCGCAGCCGCTGCCGCTTTTCCCGCATGGGCGCGCCCGGAGTGGAAAAGCGCCGACTATGAGACCCACAGGGACAACGCACCACGGTGACGACCGCCCGCCCTCGGGCGCGGGCTCCGCGAACGGATCGGGCGGCGGTGGCGCCGCAGGCCCCGACCGGACGGTCGAGGAACGCGAGCCGGACCGGCTGTCGCAGCTGCCGAAGCGGTCCTGGCGGGCGGTGCTGCGCGGGACGCTGAAGGAATTCCAGAACGACGAGCTCGCGGACCGGGCGGCGGCACTGACCTACTACGGGGTCCTGGCGCTCTTCCCGGCCCTGCTGGTGCTCGTCTCGATCCTCGGAATCGCGGGCCCGTCGGCGACGAGGCAGGTGCTGGACACCCTGCAGAAGCTCACCCCCGGGGCGGCGCGGGACGTGATCGGCAATGCGATCCAGCAGCTCCAGGCCAACAGCGGAGTCGGATCCCTCCTGGCCGTGGTCGGCCTCGCCGTCGCGATCTGGTCCGCCTCCGGGTACGTCGCCGCGTTCATCCGCTCGTCGAACGCGGTCTACGACATGCCCGAAGGGCGTCCGGTGTGGAAGGTCCTGCCGCTGCGGCTGGCCCTCACCGTCACCCTGATGGTCCTGGCCGCCGCCGGAGCCCTGATCGTGGTGTTCACCGGCGGACTGGCACGGCAGGCGGGGGCGGCACTGGGCATGGGGGACACCGCGATGACGGTGTGGTCGATCGCGAAGTGGCCGGTCCTGGTCCTGCTCGCCACGATCATGATCGCGCTCCTGTACTGGGCCGCGCCGAACGCCAGGGGCCGCGGCTTCCGGTGGGTCACCCCGGGCAGCCTCCTGGCGCTGGGGATCTGGATGCTCGCCTCGGCCGGGTTCGCGTTCTACGTGGCGAACTTCGGCTCGTACAACAAGACGTACGGCACCCTCGCGGGCGTGATCATCTTCCTGGTGTGGCTGTGGATCACCAACCTCGCCGTCCTCCTGGGCCTGGAGTTCGATGCCGAGATGGCCCGCCAGCGCGCCGTCGCGGGAGGGCACCCCGAGGACGAGGAGCCGTACGTCGAGCCGCGCGACACCCGGGAGTGGAGCGAGCAGGACCGCCGCCGCATGGGCTGAGCCCGGCGCCCGGCGCCGGATCGCGCCCGCCGCCGCGGTTCGGCGGATGGCCCGCGGCTTGCTGGGTATGCGCGCCAAGAACCGGCGGGCCGTTGACCGGTGCCCGCCGCCGGAAACAGGAAGGTGGAAAGGCCATGAGCGCCGTTGGACACCGCCCGGGACACGGCAGCGACGAGTCGGTGGGCGAGCTGGTCTCGCGGGCGTCGCAGCAGATGTCGGAGCTGGTCCGGGAGGAGATGCAGCTGGCCCGGGCGGAGATGACGCAGAAGGGAAGACGCTTCGGCCTGGGCGGCGGCCTCTACGGCGGTGCCGGACTCCTCGGCATCCTGGCCGCCCAGGCGCTGGCCGGCGCCGCCATCGCCGCCCTGGCACTGGTCCTGCCGGTCTGGGCTTCGGCACTGATCGTCGCCGCCGTGCTGGCGGTGGCGGCCGCAGGCATGGCCGCCGCAGGCAGGAAGGAGATCGCCAAGGCCGGCAGCCCGGCCCCCGAGCAGACCATCGAGAGCGTCAAGGCCGACGTGGCCGAGATCAGGGAGAAGGTGCAGCGATGAGCGAGCAGTCCCCCGGCAGGGAATCCGCGCCGACCGCCGACCGGCTGCGCGAGCAGGTCGAACACACCCGTGAGGAGCTCGGGCAGACCGTGGAGGCGCTGGCGGCGAAGGCGGACGTCAAGGCGCAGGCCAGGGAGAAGGTGGCCGACCTCAAGGCGCAGGCCGCCGAGAAGGCCGCCCACGCCGCCGAGAAGGCCGCCCACACCGCCGAGGAGCTCCGCCACAAGGCAGTGCATGCAGCCGGGCTCGCCAGGGAGAAGACCCCGGACCCCGTGCTCGAGAAGGCGGCCAGCGCCGCGGAGCGGTTGCGCGAGACTGCGACCCACACCGGGCACCTGGCAGCCGAGCGGACTCCGGAGCAGGTCCGGGAGAAGGCCGCGTCGGCCGCCGCCGTGGCCCGGGCCAACCGCACCCCGCTGCTCGTCGGCGCCGTCGGCCTCGTCACGGTGGTGTTCCTGCTGCTCCTGCGCCGCGGCCGGAGGAACCGATGAAGGCCTCCGCGATCGCCTACAAGCCCATCGGGCTCGCCCTCGGCGGCGCGAGCGGCTTGATCGCCGGAGCGGCCTTCAAGCAGGCGTGGAAGGTGCTCGGCCACGACGAGGACGCACCCGACGCCACCGACGAGCACCGCAGCTGGCAGGAGGTCCTGTTCGCCGCGGCCCTGCAAGGGGCGATCTTCGCCGTGGTCAAGGCCGCCGTCGACCGGGCGGGGGCCGCCGCCACCCGCCGCCTGACCGGCACCTGGCCCGGCTGACGCCCGTACCCGGCCCCGGCCCGGCGGCCGGGCGGCGTCCGCCGCCCGCGAATCGCCCGGCCGGGGGATCTCGGGAAAGGGGGCCGGCGCTCTATGATTCCTCGCGCAGACGCATGGTGACCGAATGGGTGCGCAGGGTGAGGAAGGGGCTGGCGTGAGCCTGCTGGACATGAAGCTGGACCGGTCGTTCGACGTGTTCGACTCGGACCGCGACGGGCGGCTGGAGCGGTCGGACGTCCTCGCGGTGTCGGACGCGCTCGCGGAATCACTCGGCATGGCACCGGAGAAGGTGGCCGGGCTCAGGGACTCGCTGGGCGACCTCTGGGACACCGTCTTCCACAAGATGGACCGCAACGCCGACGGGGCCGTCGACCGGCAGGAGTACCGGGCCGCGTTCCGGGCGCGGATCGTCAGCGACCAGAACCGGATCTGGGACCGGATCAGGAACCTCAGCAATGCCTGGACCGAGCTCGGTGACCGCGACGGCGACGGGATGCTGAGCCGCGACGAGTACACGTCCCTTCTTCACGGCATGTTCAGGCTGCCCCGCCAGACGTTCGACGAGGCGTTCGGCGCCCTCGACCGCGACGGCGACGGACAGCTGAGCCGCGAGGAGATCAGCTCAGCGATGAGGGAGTACTACACCAGCCAGGACTACGCGGCACCCGGCAACCAGTTCTTCGGCCGCCTCTGATCCGGGCCCCGTCCCCTCTGCGGGCACGGCTCCGGCCCCCGCAGACACGGAACGGTCCCCGGCTCGTTGACCGGTGGAGGCATGCACCGATCGACACACCCAGGAGGACCTTTCATGGCCGGAACCGCGCTGCCGGTGATCCTTCTCGCGGATCCCGATCCGCTCCGCCGACACGAGACAGCCGAGCTGGTACAGCGCTGGTACCGGGCGTCCTTCCGCGTCCTGCAGGTCGGCGGCCTGCAGGAGGCGGGGCAGCTGCTGCAGGCGCCGGCCGGGCTCGAGGCGCCCGTCGCGGCGGTGCTCACGCACGAGGACCCGGGGCGGTACGCCGCGGAGCACCCCGGTACGCGCTGGCTGGTGCTCGCCGAGGACGGCCAGGCCCCGCCCGACTCCCGCGTCACCGTCGTCGACCGCGCCAGGGGCGCGGAGGAGGGCGGCACGGGCCTGGCCGAGCACCTGCGGGCAGCCCTCGACGACTCCCTCTGCACCTGGAACGCCGAGCACCAAGGCGACCTGCCGACGGCCGAGGTGCGCGGCTACCGCTTCTCGCCGGCCGCCTATGCCGTCCGTGACTTCCTCGGCCGCAGCAGCGTTCTCTTCCGGTGGGTGCCCGAGGAGAGCAGGCGGGACGCGCCGGTGACGGTCAGGCTCGGCGACGGCACCGAGCTGGT
Source organism: Streptomyces sp. NPDC046866 (assembly GCF_040704625.1). NCBI lineage: Bacteria > Bacillati > Actinomycetota > Actinomycetes > Kitasatosporales > Streptomycetaceae > Streptomyces > Streptomyces sp. NPDC046866. The sequence goes on along the minus strand of NZ_JBEYXN010000002.1, from coordinate 98,928 downwards.
CGATCCCCCCATCAGCGAACTGGCCGACCGGCTCGGCCTCATCCGGCCGGCCGAGCACGAGCACTACGACGTCGCGGTGATCGGGGGCGGCCCCGGTGGACTGTCCACGGCCGTCTACGCCGCCGCGGAGGGCATGAGTGTGGTCGTCATCGAGGACGACGCCCCCGGCGGCCAGGCCGGGTCGACCTCCAGGATCGAGAACTACCTGGGCTTCCCCGTGGGACTCACCGGCGGCGACCTCGCGCAGCGCGCCCTGCAGCAGGCGCGCCGGGCCCGCGTGGAGTGGCAGCCCACCCGGGTGGCGACCCGGCTGGTCCCCCGGCAGGCGGGTGACCACAGCGTGGCGTTCGTCAAGGCGGGCACCGAGGAGACCGCTTCGGTCTCGGCGGCCGCCGTGGTGGTGGCCACGGGCGTGGAGTGGAACCGGCTGGCGAGCCCGGGCGTCGAGCGGCTGATCAACTCCGGTGTGTACTACGGCGCCTGCCTGTCCGACGCGCCCTCGGCGGCCGGCGAGGACGTCTACATGGTCGGCGCGGGCAACTCGGCCGGTCAGGCCGCCCTCTACTTCGCCCGCTACGCCCGCTCCGTCACCCTGCTCGTCCGAGGCGCCGACCTCGGCGCCTCCATGTCGAGCTACCTGGTCCAGCGCATCGAGCGCACGCCGGGCCTGCGCGTCCTGCTCGGCACCGAGGTGGTCGAATGCCTGGGCGAGACGACCCTCACCGGGCTGCGCCTGCGCGACCGCGCCGGGGGCGAGCGCACCGTCCCGGCACACTGCCTGTACGTGCTGATCGGCGGCCGCCCCTCGACGGACTGGCTCCGCGGCGTCCTCAAGCTCGACGACCGCGGCTACGTGCTGACCGGCAGCGGCGGCGCCGGCCCCGATGCCATGCCGATGGAGACCAGCCTGCCCGGGGTCTTCGCCGTGGGCGACGTACGGTCCGGATCGGTCAAGCGGGTCGGTGCCGCGGTGGGCGAAGGCGCCGCCGTGGCGCAGTGCCTGGTCGAATACCGGCGGCGGCACCCCGGGCGGTTCCGGGAGGCCGGCGCCCGCGTCGGGTTCTGACCGCAGGGGCCGCGCCCACCCGACGGAGAAGGGACGCATGATCGTCTTCTTCGGCACCCGGCCCGTCTTCGACGTGCCGGTCGAGTGCACCGTGCGCCGCCCGTCCTGACCCGCCTGTCCTGACCCCGCAGCGCCACGGGGTCCCACCGGGGCCTCCCCCACGGGGAGGCCCCGCCCCCGGCTCACTCCTGCTCGATGCCCAGCAGGGCCAGGAAGGCCGCGGCCGCCGGGGTGGGGCTCTCCCCGCCCCAGATCACGTACTCCGCGCGGGCCGGTGCGTCCGTCACCCCGACCGTGACCAGACCGGCCAGGCCCGCGACGTACGCGGGCGGCAGCAGGGCCACGCCCAGGCCCGCGCCGACCAGACGGGCCAGGTAGTCCGCATTGCTCACCTCGAAGGCGACCTCCCGGGTGAGTCCGGCGGCGGCGAAGGCCAGATCGGACTGGGCCCGGCCGGCGGTCTTCGCCGGGAGGTCCACGAACACCTCCGAGGACAGCCGGCGCAGGTCGACCGAGCCCTCCCCGGCGAGCGGGTGGTCCGGGGAGACCACGGCGACCAGCCGCTCCCGGGCCAGCTCCCTCGCCCTCACGCCCCGCGGACGGGCCGTGACCGGGATGCCGAGGAAGGCCACCTCGATCTCGCCCTGCCGGACCCGCTCGACGAGCTCGTCGCTGGCTGCGACACCGAGGCTGACCCGGGCCTTCGGATGGCGCCGGTGGAACTCCCGCAGCACGGCGGGCACGTCCACGGCGGCGACGGTGGGGATCAGCCCCACCGCGAGCCGTCCGCGCACCTCCCCGACGGCGGCCGCGACTTCGGCGGCCGCCCGCTCCGCCGCATCCAGGCACTGGCGGGCAGCGGGCAGGAAGGCCGCGCCCGCAGCGGTCAACCGCACCCGGCGGCTGGTGCGTTCGAAGAGCCGCGCACCCAGCTCCTTCTCCAGGCGCGCGATCTGGTGGCTGAGTGCCGACTGCACCACCAGGCAGCGCCGGGCGGCCCGCGTGAAGCTGTTCGTCTCGGCCACGGCGACCACGTAACGCATCTGCTGGAGCTCCACGGATCCATCGTGGTACGTGATGCATCGCGTGACAAGCATGTGTTGGACTCATCGACGGCCCCGGCCCGAGACTGGTGGGGACCGCACACGGCGACAACGCCCCCCGGCGCCACCGCCGTTGCCCTCTCCGCTCCTCACCCTCTGCCTCTCTCCCTCCCGGCATGCCGCGCCCGGGCGCACCCGGCCGTGGCACGCCCGCGCGCGCTCCCGTGCGCCCGTGACACCGAAAGGACCAGTGACCGCCATGAGTACCGAGCCGCGACACGCTCCGCGCCGCCCCGCGGGAGTCGATGCGCGATGAGGAGTACACCGAGCGTCCTCACGGCGGCCCTGACCGGCCTGGCACCGGCCGTCTGGGGCAGCACCTACCTGGTGACCACCGAACTGCTGCCCCCGGACCGGCCGCTCCTGGCGACCACCCTGCGGGCGCTGCCCGGCGGCCTGGTCCTGTTGACCCTCGGCCGGCGCCTTCCGGCCGGCATCTGGTGGTGGCGCGCGCCGGTGCTGGGCGTGCTGAACATCGGCGCCTTCAACTTCCTGCTCTTCGTCGCGGCCTACCGGCTGCCGGGCGGCATCGCAGCCGTGATCATGTCGGCGCAGCCCATGTTCGTCGTGGTCCTGGCCGCCCTCTTCCTCGGCGAGCGGATCAGAGCCCTCCATGCCCTGGCCTGCGTCCTGGGCGCCGGGGGAGTGGTGCTGCTCGTCTTCAAGGGCACGGGGTCCCCCGACGCCCCGGGCGTGCTCGCCGCAGTCGGCGGAGCGCTGTGCATGGCCTCGGGCATCACCCTGACCAAGCGGTGGGGCCGGCCCGAGGGCGTGAGCCTCCTCACGTTCACCGGCTGGCAGCTCACCGCGGGAGGCCTGGTCCTGCTGCCGTTCTGGCTGTCGCTGGAGGACCTGCCCGACCGCGTCACCCGATCCAACGTCTTCGGCTTCGCCTACCTCATCACCCTGGGCGCGGTCCTGAGCTACGTCGTGTGGTTCCGGGGCATCGAGCGCCTGCCGGCCGTGGCGGTCTCCTTCCTCGCGCTGGGCAGTCCGGTCATGGCCGCGCTCCTGGGCTACCTGCTCAAGGACCAGAGGCTGTCCGCGCTCCAGATCGCGGGCATGGCCGTCATCTTCCTGGCGGTCCTGCTCGGCGGGCCCCGCCCGCCCCGGACGAAGCGCGCACCGGCCCCCGCGGCCGCACCCCGGCCCCTGACCGCCTCAGGAGAGACGAAGTGACCCTACGAGAAGAGGCATGCGCGCCCGCCGCACCGCCCCGCCGGCGGACCCGGCTGACCGATCCGGCCCCACCGCCTCACGGGCTGGGGCGGTCCGGCCGCGGTCAGGAGGTGCGCTTCAGGGTCCAGGTGTTGGCGTTGAAGCTGGGCACCGAGGAGTACTGGCAGCCGCTCGAGTAGTAGCTGCTGACGATGGTCCAGCCGGCCGGGGGCCACGTCGAGGCGCAGGCGTTGACCTGGGTGCCGACCGGGTAGCCCCTGAGGTCCTTGATCTGCTTGGTGTTGGGCGAGAAGGTGGAGCCGCACCCACCGCTGTTCCACCACTGGACGTCGACCCAGCCGGCCGGGGTCAGCGTGCTGGAGCACTGGGTGAGCGTGTCGCCGGGGGCCGCGGAGGCGGGGCTCGCGGTGACCGCCAGGGCGGTGAAGGCCATGGTGGCCAGGGCTGCGGCGTAGCGGGTGCGGAGCATGAGGGGTTCCTTTCGAGGCACGCTGGGATCGCCGCCGACCGTCGGCAGGCCGTGCCAGGCGCCGCCCCATTGCTATCCGACCAGATCAGACTGCAGACAGTCACCTTTTGGGCATAACTCCTGGTCGATTTACAGCCGTTCGCGCTACGGACGTCGATACAGGCTGCGGACGAGCGGGCGAGCGGGGGACCTTCGGAGGGCGGGGCGCACATCCGCCTGCCGCAACCGCTGCGCTATCGATCGGTGCACGATCTCTGCGTTGGTCCCGGCGCCGTCTCGAAGGGGGCTGCCTGCAACTCGGCGCCTCTCCGCCGCCCTTGACGGTTGGCGTGTCCGCGGCGCGTCCGTTCGGGTATCCGGCCGGTCCGGGGGATCCTTTCAACCCCTGCTTCCCACTCCTGAGGAATCTCCATGCACACGCACTTCGATGTCGTCGTACTCGGGGCCGGCCCCGGCGGTTACGTCGCCGCCATCCGCGCCGCCCAGCTGGGCCTGCAGGTCGCGGTCGTCGAGGAGAAGTACTGGGGCGGAGTCTGCCTGAACGTCGGCTGCATCCCGACCAAGGCGCTGCTGCGCAACGCCGAACTCGCCCACATCTTCCAGCGCGAGGCCAAGACCTTCGGCATCAAGGTCGACGGCACGGTCTCCTTCGACTACGGCGAGGCGTTCCGCCGCAGCCGCCGGGTCGCCGACGGCCGGGTCAAGGGCGTCCACTACCTGATGAAGAAGAACGGCATCACCGAGTTCGACGGCCGGGGCACCTTCCTCGACGCGAACACCCTCCGGGTCGGCAAGGCCGACGGCACCACGCAGACGATCACCTTCGGCCACTGCATCATCGCCACGGGCGCCACGCCGCGTCTGCTGCCGGGCACGTCCCTGAGCGCGCGGGTGGTGACGTACGAGGAGCAGATCCTCGCCGAGGACCTGCCGGAGTCCGTCGTCATCGCGGGCGCCGGCGCGATCGGCATCGAGTTCGCGTACGTCCTGCACAACTACGGGGTGAAGGTCACCGTCGTGGAGTTCCTGGACCGGATCGCCCCGCTGGAGGACGAGGACGTCTCCAGGGAGCTGGCCAAGCAGTACCGCAAGCTCGGCATCGACGTGCTCACTTCGACCCGGGTCGAGTCGATCGACGACTCCGGCCCGAAGGTCCGTGTCACCGTCACCGGCAAGGACGGCGCGCAGAAGGTCCTGGAGGCAGACAAGGTGCTGCAGGCCATCGGCTTCGCGCCCAACGTCTCCGGCTACGGCCTGGAGAACACCGGCGTCGCCCTCACCGAGCGCGGTGCGATCGACGTCGACGGCCGCTGCCGCACCTCCGTGCCGCACCTCTACGCCATCGGCGACGTGACCGCGAAGCTGATGCTCGCGCACACGGCCGAGGCCATGGGCGTCGTCGCCGCCGAGACCATCGCGGACGCCGAGACCATGGAGCTCGACTACCCGATGATCCCGCGGGCCACGTACTGCCAGCCGCAGATCGCCAGCTTCGGCTGGACGGAGAAGCAGGCCCGCGAGAAGGGCTACGACGTCAAGGTCGCCACGTTCCCGTTCACGGCCAACGGCAAGTCGCACGGGCTGGGGGACCCGACCGGCTTCGTGAAGATCGTCGCCGACGCCACGCACGGCGAGCTCCTCGGCGCCCACCTCATCGGCCCCGACGTCACCGAACTGCTGCCCGAGCTGACCCTGGCCCAGCAGTGGGACCTGACCGTGCACGAGGTGGCCCGCAACGTCCACGCCCATCCGACGCTCGGGGAGGCCGTGAAGGAAGCGATCCACGGCGTCGCCGGCCACATGATCAACTTCTGAACGCCCGCCTCCGGGCGGCGTTCGGCAGCCCGCACGACCGTTCAACGAGACGAAACGTCTCGGCTATCAAAAGGGAGTACCGCTTATGCCGACCACAGACGGGAACGCCGGCCGCGTCTGGTTCATCACCGGCGCCGGCCGGGGTCTCGGGCGCGCCTTCGCCGACGCCGCGCTGGAGGCGGGGGACCGCGTGGTGATCGCCGCACGGACCGCCGCGCCGTTGGAGGAACTGGCCGCCGCGCACCCGGGGCGCGTCCTGCCCCTGCCCGTGGACGTGACCGACCGCGGCGCCGTGTTCGCGGCCGTCGCCGAGGCGGTGGAGCGCTTCGGGCGGCTCGACGTCGTCGTCAACAACGCCGGCGCGCTGTCGATGGGGATGGTCGAGGAGTTCACCGAGGCCGAGGCCCGGGCGCAGATGGAGCTCAACTTCTTCGGCGCGCTGTGGGTGGCCCAGGCCGTGATGCCCACGCTGCGGGCACAGGGGTCCGGTCATCTCGTACAGGTCTCCAGCATCGCCGCGCTGGGCGGCTTCCCCAGTACCGGCCTGTACAGCGCCAGCAAGTTCGCGCTCGAAGGGCTCAGCGAGGCCCTCGCCATGGAGGCGGCGGGCTTCGGGGTCAAGGTGAGCATCCTCCAGCCCGGCGGCTACTGGACCGGCCTCTACGACGCCATGAGCACCACCACCCCGCTGGAGGCGTACGGGCCGCTGCGGGAGGAGCTGCAGAAGCAGTTCGCCGAGGGGTCCGTCGACAGCGATCCGAAGCTCGCGGCACAGGCCCTCATGAAGCTCGTCGACAGCGACGAACCCCCGCTGCGGCTGCTGTTGGGCAGCATGGTCTACGACCTCGCGTTCGACATCGCGCGGCGGCGGGCGGACACCTGGTCCGCATGGGAGGACGTCAGCCGGGCCGCGGAGCACGCGATCGCCGCACCCGGGTCCACCGGCGAGGGGGCGGCGGCCTGACGCCGGCCCGGCCTGCGCCGCCCTGACGGCGGCGCGGCGGCGACCGGCGTGTCGGCCCGGTCGCCGTCCGGCGGCCGCTCATGTGCGCGGGCCGCTCATGCGCTGATCCCCCTCCGCGACGATCCGGCCACCCACCCGTTCCGGGTGGGGACGGCCCCCGGCGGGGTGTCAGGAGGAGGGGGGAAGGAGGGTGCCCAGGGGGCCCAGGTCGAGGTTGAGGTCCGCGAGGGTGTAGCCGTGTTGGGCGCAGAGGTCGGTCATGCGGTCGTGGAGGGCCAGGAGGGTGGCGCCGAGCTCTTCCTCCTGTGCGTCCGTGAGGCCGCCCCCTTCGACGCGGCGCAGGGCCTGGCGCTCGATCAGCTGGCGCAGGAGTTCCACGAGGGTCAGGACGAGTTTGACGAGGTCCTCGGCGACCGTGTCGGGGCCGGTGCGCACGCGGTGGCCGGGGGAGGGGGCGGCGGACGCCCCGGCGGTCTCGGCGGGGGTGGCGGGGAGCAGGCTGAGGGCCTCGGCCATCGTGTCGCCGATCGCGCGGAGGTCGGGGAGGTCAGGGGCCATGGCGTTCACCGTCCGCGGTGGAGACGGAGCTGATCAGGGCGCGCAGGGAGATCCGTACGAGGTCGATGTCGGCGATGGACAGGATGATGTCGCCGGTGATGACCACACCGCCCGCCAGGAGCCGGTCCAGGAGGTCCACGAGGGCGACCTGCCGGGCGGGCAGGTCGGTCCCGGGCGGCACCCTGCCGGAGGGGGCCGTACCCGGCCGGCCCGCACCGGGGTCGGCGGCGTTGAAGTGGTCGGCGGGGGTCATGGTGCTGCGAAGGAGTACGGGGCCCAGGGGCCGGTCACCTCGATGCGGATGCCCGGGAGGTCCCGCGCCGCACCGGCCACGGCAGCCCGGAAGGCGTCGGCGCCACCGTCGGGCACGAGGTAGGCGTCGTTGAGGACGTTCTCCTCGGCTGCGGAGGCGAGCGGCCCGCTCTGGGCGGGATGGCGCACCTGGCCGGCGGTGTGGCGGCGGGCCAGGTCGGCGATGCGCTCCGTGGCCACCTGCGCCTGCCGGTAGTGGTCCTCGTGGGCGTGCTGCTGGGCCCGGCGGGCGGCCAGGTAGGCCTTGCCGGGGCTGGTCGCCGCCGGCGCCGCCGGGGCCCGGTCGCGCTCGGCCGGGCGGACGTAGATCTTGACCCCGTACTCCGCGTGCCCGCTCAGCCGGGCCAGCTGCGCGGTGAAGGCCCCGCTCTGCGCGCGCAGCGCGTCCAGCGCGCCCGCCGGGTCCTGGTACAGGGTGGCCATGCGCAGCGGCAGGACGGTGGTGTGCGCGGCCAGCACCTCGATGACGTGGTGGTGGGCCCGCGCGGTCTCCTCCAGCCAGCGGAGGTCCTCGAAGCGGGTTTTGAGCGCGGTCTCGTCGAAGTCGGCGCGGGGGACGGCGCTCACCGCGAACGAGACGGGGTCTTCGGCGGAGAGGAGGGCGACCGGGGCGCCCGCCACGCCCTTCAGCGTCGGCAGGAGCTCCCGCAGCGCGGCGGGCGCGGGCGGTATCACCGCGTAGACGTAGGTGAGGGCCGGGGCCGGGGCGCCGTTCATCGCGGGGGCCTGCGCTTCTTGGCGGTCCGTACGACGGGCTCGGCCTCCGGTTCCGCCGCCTCCGCCGCCTCGCGGGGCGTGGACGGGGGCAGCTCCGCCCCAGCCGTCCGGCGCAGCCGTTCCAGCTCCGCGCGCAGGCGCTCGTTCTCGGCGGCCAGCATCCGGGCCTCCTCCTCGCGGGCGGCCCGGGAGGACCCGGAGGAGAGCGACTCGTCGTGCTCCCACCAGTCGATTCCCATCTCCTTGGCCTTGTCCACGGAGGCGATCAGGATGCGCAGTTTGATGGTCAGCAGCTCGATGTCGAGCAGGTTGATGCGGATGTCCCCGGCGATCACGATCCCCTTGTCCAACACGCGTTCGAGGATGTCGGCGAGGCTGGCCGAGGAGGAGCCGGGCGGGTAGCCGGCCATGGCCGGGCGGGCGTCGAACCTGTGGGCCAGGGGGTCAGACACGGCATTCGCCTCCGACGGGTCTCGTCACTCACCGGTTGCGCCGGACGTACTCCTCGATCTCCTGCAGCCGGTCGAGGAGCACCTCCTCCTCGCGGTCGAAGGTCTCCTCGTCGATCTCCCCGTCGTCCAGCCGCTGCGCCAGGTCCGAGAGCGCCGCCCGGACGGGGGCGGGGTCGTAGTACTCGGCCTCCGCCTTCTCCGCCACGCGCTGCGCCACCCACACCACCGACCGCACGGGGTAGAGGGGCGCGGTGAGCAGTTTGCCGAGCAGGCCCATGGCCGGTGCTCCTTCCTGGTGTCCTACGGCACGAAGCTGTACGGGGGCAGCGGCCCGGCCAGGCGGGTCCGGACCCCGGCATCGATGTCCCGGGCCAGTTCGGCGTGCGCGTCGAGGAAGGCGCTCTCCCCGTCCCGCGGCACCAGCAGCGAGAGGTTGAGGAAGTCCTCCCCGGTGGGCGTGTGGAGCACGTGCTCACGGGCCATCGGCGCCAGCGCCCGGATCACCTCGGTGGAGGTGTTCGTGCGCCGTGCGTCGACCTCGGCCGCGACCAGCTGCCCCAGCTCCAGCGACAGCCGGGGGTCCGTGGCCCCGGCGCGGATCTCCTCGTTGAGCCTGCGCGCCCGGGGCGAGTCGTCCAGGATCTCCCGCAGCAGGAGCTCCTCCTCCCGCCCGGCCTTGACGTTGTACTCGACGCACCCCTGCACCGCCGCCAGGGCGTCCAGGTACATGGCCGAGTCCTCCTCCAGCACCCGGCGTACGGCGTCGTCGTCGGTGGCGGTGTACCCGAACTGCAGCGGCAGCGGGGTCCCGTCCTCCAGCAGCCGGTCCAGGACCGCCTGGTGGGCGGCGAGGTCGCGGCGCTTGGGGCGGACCTCCTCGTCGACGTCGCTCACCACCGCCCGCAGCTCCTGCGTCTGGACCGAGCGCACGGTCGGCGCGTCCGAACCGACACCGGTGAGGCCGTCCAGGCGGCAGGGGTGGTCGCGCAGGGTGACGGCGTACACGTAGACGGCCACGGGGTCACTCCCTCTCGCGGCGGACCGGCCGGCGGGCGGGCTTCCGGCGACGGACGGGCTGGGGTTCTTCTTCCTCCTCCTGCTCGTCCTCCTCCGGCTCCTCGTCGCCGCGGCCGGTCAGGGACTGCGTCACGGCCTCCACCGCGCCGCTGAGGGCGCCCTTGGTCTTGCTGCGGCTGCCGCCTTCGACCATGTTGCCCACGACCTCCGGCAGCTGCGCGGGGGCCTTGCGCCCCGCCTCCAGGTCGAGGCGGTTGCAGGCCTCGGCGAAGCGGAGGTAGGTGTCGACGCTGGCCACGACGATCCGTGCGTCGATCTTCAGGATCTCGATCCCGACCAGGGAGACGCGCACGAAGGCGTCGATGACCAGCCCCCGGTCGAGGATGAGTTCGAGGACGTCGTAGAGGCTGGTGCCCCCGCCGCCGCCGCGGCTGAGGTTCCCGCCCGCTCCTTGCGGCACCATCGTCATGGCGCTTCCCTTCCCGCCGTCCCGTCCGGTGTCAGCCGTCCGGCCGGTCGATCATGCCCCGGCTGTACCTCCGGGTCCGTTCGTAGGAGATCAGTTCGCCTTCCTCGTCCAGCGTCACCGTGTAGCTGCCCATGACACTGGTGGTGTCGGGGATGCGTTCCAGTTCGAGCACCTCCACCACCGCCTCCCAGCCCTCCTCCGTCGGCCTCAGCGAGGACACCGATTCGGGCCGGCGGCCCAGCAGGACGGCCAGCTGCTCCACGGCGGCGCGCATGGCCGTGGCAGCGCCCGGCACGCCGTGCCGGCGACCGGTCCCCGACCTGCGCGCGGGCCTGGTGGCCGGCTGTCCGCCGTCATCGTCCTGGGCCGGGCTGCGCCGGCGGCGAGCGGGTTGCGGCAAGGCCATCTGCTCCCTTCGGAACCGAAACTCCCTGGTCTAACGCCTCTCCCCGCGCTGCGCCCGTGCACACCCCTCAAGGGGAACTTTCTTCGCATTCATGTGCATATTGCGCGCCGGTGTGAGCAGGCCTGTAGGTACCTCTCGGGTCACGGCCCGACCGTCCACCGCCTCCGGAAAGGACCAGGCTGATGGAGGACACCGGCAAGATCGCCCTGGCTGCCGCCATAGCTGGGGGCTACCTACTGGGCCGGGCGAAGAAGGGCCGCATGGCCCTGTCGCTGGCCACCTACATCGCAGGCCGCCGGTTCGGCCTCGAACCGGGCCAGCTCATGACGCAGGGACTGCGCAAACTGAGCGAGATGCCGCAGGTCGCCGAACTCGGTGAACAGGTCCGCGGCGAAGCCCTCCAAGCGGGCCGCAAGGCCCTGACCGCAGCGGCCAACCGCCAGCTGTCGGATCTGGCCGACACCCTCCACCAGCGCACGCTGGAACTCACCCGGGGGCCGGGGAAGGGCAAGCCGGAGGACGCGTCCGAGGAGGAGGACGAGGAGGCCTACGAGGACGAGCAGCCCGACGACGAAGAGTACGAGGACGACTACGAGGACGAGCCCCGGGGCGGGAACGGGCAGCCCTACGAGGACGAGTACGAGGACGAGGACGAAGGCGAGGGCGAGGGCGAGGAGGAGTACGAGGACGAGGACGAAGGCGAGGAAGAGGGAGAGGAAGAGGACGAGGACGAGGAGGAAGCCGGGGAAGAGGAGGAGCCGGAGCCCGAGGAGGAAGGGCCCGAGGAAGAGTTCGAGGAGCCCGAAGAGCCGGAGGAGCCCGAGGAGCCCGAGGAAGAGCGGCCCCGCAGGCCGCGTACAGCGGCCCCCCGCTCCCGCCGCGGCGCCGCCTCGGCCGGCAGGACCGAAGCCCCGGCGCACCGCCCGCCGGCCAGGAAGACCGCACCGGAGAAGAAGGCCGCTTCGGCGAAGCCGCCGGCCGGGAAGCCGTCCGCCGCGAAGACGGCCGCGAAGACGGCACCCGCGAAGACGGCGGCGAAGAAGGCGGCGTCCACGGGTGCGGCGGCGAAGAAGCCCGCTGCCGCCCGGCCGGCGGCCACGAAGGCGACGGCCAAGAAGACGGCGGCCACGAAGGCGACGGCCCCGAAGGCGACGGCCAAGAAGACGGCGGCGAAGAAGGCGCCGGCGAAGAAGTCCGCTCCCCCCAAGCCTGCGGCCAAGAAGGCGCCGGCGAAGAAGGCGCCGGCGAAGAAGTCGGCGGCGAAGCGGGCACCGGCCAAGCAGGCACCGGCCAAGCGGGCCCCGGCGAAGAAGGCCGCCTCGCGCGGGCCGGCGCGCAGCAGCAGCGCCAAGAAGACCGCAACGCCGGCGAAGAAGACGTCGGCCCGCAAGTCGACGACGCGGAGGTAGCACCATGGCCACCACCGATCGGGCCCGCTCCGGCGGCACACGGTCCCCCATGGACCAGCTGCTCGAGGAACTCGGAGGCTACCTCTCCGCCCAGGCCGACCAGCTGGCCGACAAGGCCGCCGACAAGCTTGGCGACTTCACCGACCAGCTCTCCGACGTCGCGGAGAACGGCGGCTCGCTCGCCGACATCGGCGGCCGGATGCTCAAAGGCGACTCCCCGCTCAAGGCCGTCGCCGGCGGTACGCTCGGCGGCCTCAAGGACAAGGTCAAGGACCTCGGCAGCGGCCTGTTGGGCGGAGGCGGGGGCAAGAAGCGCAAGAGCGGTTCCAAGCCCACCCACATCGCGGAGTCCGTCGACGTCGGCGTGCCCCTGCGCACCGCCTACAACCACTGGACCCGGTACGAGGAGTTCAGCTCGTTCGCCAAGGGCGTGCGCAGCGTCTCCCAGGGCGACGACACCACCAGCGACTGGAAGGTCAAGGTCGGCCCCTCCACCCGTAGCTGGAAGGCGACGGTCCAGGAACAGGTCCCCGATGAGCGGATCATGTGGAGTTCCGAGGGCGCCAAGGGCACCACGCGCGGATGCGTCAGCTTCCACGAACTCGCCCCGTCCCTCACCCGGGTGCTCCTCGTGGTCGAGTACTACCCCTCCGGATTCTTCGAGAAGACGGGCAACCTCTGGCGCGCGCAGGGCCGCAGGATGCGCTTGGACCTCAAGCACTTCGTGCGCCACGTGACTCTGGCGGGCGACGAGGAGCCGGAAGGCTGGCGCGGCGAGATACGCGACGGCGAGGTCGTACGGACCCACGAAGAGGCCGTCGAGGAGGAGGAGTCCTCCGACGGAGAGTCGGAGGAAGCGGAGGACTACGAGGGCGAGCAGGACGAAGGGGACTACCCGGAGGACGAGGACCAGGACGAGGACGAGGAGTACGAGGAGGACGGCGCCGACGAGGACGACGAGGACGACGAGGGCGACGCGGGGGAGGACGAGGAGGAAGGGACGGGGGAACCGGAAGACGAGTACGACGACGAGTACGAGGACGAGGACGAGGACGAGGAGGGGGAGGAGCAGGACGAGGAGGACGAGGAGGACGAGGAGGACGAGGATGCGCGGCGGCCGCGTCGGCGGCGGAGCCGCTGACCGGCCCGGTCAGGGCGCCTCGGGCCGGTGGATGTCCAGGACGCAGATGTCGTCGCGGTGCTGCGGCCGCAGCCCGGCGAGCGTCGCGGCGAGGCTCCCGCGGCTGCCGTCGCGCACCAGCCGCAGCGCGGTCGCGGCGAGCCGTGCGAGGCCGTCCTCGATGTCCTCGCCGGGCTCCTCCACGAGGCCGTCGGTGTAGAGCAGCAGATGGTCCCCCGGCAGCAGTTCGATCTCGGCCTGCCCGTACCTGGTGTCGAACGCGGCCCCCAGGAGGCCGCCCTCGGGCTGCGCGAGGAACTCCGCCCGCCCCTCCCGGACCAGCAGCGGCGGCAGGTGCCCGGCCCTGACCCAGCTCAGCCGGTGCTGATGGGGCCGGTAGCGGCCCATGACCATGGTGGCGGTGGCTCCCTGGGCGTCCGGGGCGCTGTGGAGGAGCAGGGCGTTGAGGCGGCCCAAGACGTGCGGGAGGGCCGAGCCGGTGATGGTCATGCCCTTCGTGGTGAACCTCAGCTGGGCCATCGTGCCGACGGCCGCCAGGCCGTGGCCGGCGACGTCGCCGACGACGAAGAGCGCCGATCCGTCGGGGAGCTCGATGGCGCTGTACCAGTCGCCGCCCACGTTGACCCCCCGGTCGGAGGGCACGTACGCGACGTCCACGCACAGGCCGGCGAGGTCCAGGGACTGCTCGGGAATCGGCAGCAGCGTCTCCTGGAGCCGGGCCGCGAGGGCGCGCTCCGCCTGCAGCATGCCGCGCTGCACGAGGTTGACGCGTTCGCTCTCGCGCAGGGCGATCTCGGCCCCCCGCTGCGCGGTGAGGTCCTGGACGAAGCCGTGGGCCTCGACCGGGGTCCCGTCGGCGTCCGTCTGCGCCTCCGCCACGATGCGCAGGTGGCGCATCCCATGTGCGGTGCCGATGCGGAACGGCTGGTCGATGGGGGTGCCGTCGCCGAGCAGCCGCCGGATGGCGGATCCCATCGCCGGCAGGTCCTCCGGCAGTACATGACGGGGCAGCTCCTCGAGGGCCATGGGGCCCGACGCCGGGTCGCGGCCGAAGATGGCATAGACCTGGTCCGACCAGAGGATCTCGTCGGTGACGAGGTTCCAGCTGGCCCAGCCGAGGTTGCCCAGGCGCTGCATGTCCGCCAGCCGGCGGGCCTCGCGCTCGCTCGTGTCGTTGCGGATCCAGGACACCACCAGGCGGTCGCCCAGCCGGGACGCCCGTACGGAGTAGGACGACTCGTGGGGGACCCCGGCGAGCACCTCCCGGTACGTGAACGGGACCCCTTCGTAGACCGCCCCCGTCGTGAGCGTCTCCAGGTACCCGTCCCACAGGGCGCTGCCCGCCACGGTCGGGTACGTCTCCAGGACGGTGCGGCCCAGCAGGTCCCTGCCCCGGCGCCCGGCCACGTCGACCGACTCCGGAGCGGCCGCGTCGATCCGGTAGTCCTCCACCGTTCCGGCTTCGGTCCGCAGCGGGGTGAGCAGGATGGCGGGACCGGACAGCGCGTCGAAGATCCGCTGGACGTCCTCCACCTCGTTCCCGGGCGGCTCGGGGACCGCGGTGCCGGGGACCGCCCGCAGCGGCCCGGCGCACATCCGGACGGCCCGGCGCAGCAGGGTCCGGGTCCGGGGGCCGAAGGGGGCCTCGCAGGTCCGGAAGAAGCCCACCACGACCCGGGACCCGCCCGGTACGGGGATCCAGGCGCGGGACGGCCACCGCTCGGGAGGGTCTCCGATGAGCAGGTACCGTACGGCGTCCTCCGCGGGGTTCTCCAGCCAGATCGCCCGCCCCTCGGCCAGCGCCTCCACCGCCGCCACGCCGGCGAGCGGAGGCACGTGGCCCCACTGCTCGGCGAGGGCGTCGTCGATCCCGGCGCGGCCAGCCAGCTCCAGCCGACCGGCGGTCGTCTCGGTGTAGACCATGACGGCGTCCACGTACTCGGGGCCGCCGAGCACCGTGAGCAGCAGCTCCGCCACGTCATCGGGCGTGCGGACCGCGGAGAGGTGCTCGGCGAGCCGGGCCAGCAGCGCGGACCGTCCGCCGTCCCCCTCGGCACGGGCCGGCCAGGGGCCGTCGAGGAACGGCGGGGCCGCGGGGGCCGCGGGAGGTCCGGAGGGCCTGGCCGGCCCCTCCGGGTGCCGCCGCGGGTTCGCGAACGGGCTGCCCCGGCCTGAGGTGCCCAGGGTGATCCAGCACTCCTCCATGAGGGTGCGGCGCCCTGCGTCGGCGCGCTTGCACAGCAGCTCGTACGCCGTGTCCGCGGAGACGCCCTCGTCGGCCATGAGGACGCCCTTGGCCCGTTCGACGACGCCCGTCATCGAGGCCACGGCCTCCAGCTCCACGACCTCGGCCCGCAGTCTGGCCACCACCTTCGCAAGGGCCAGTACCTCGGGCGTGGCGCCGTCCTCGGGGAGTACGGAGTCGCTCTCCATGCTTTGAGGATGCCACTGCGGGATCGTTCCGGCGGGCGCTCGGCCGTGCATGATCCCGCCGTCTCGGGAAAGGCGCGGGTCGATGCGCACGGCCGCCGACGGCCGTGCGGGGCCTGCGGGCCCGCAGCAGCCATGGAAGGTGAGCGCAGTGACGACGCAGCCGGCGCAACCGCCCCCCGACGGCCCCGACCGGACTCCGTCCGGCCCCGACGCCGTCCCCCGTGACCCCGGGCCGGAGGACGCCCCCGCGCACGAGGACGCCCCGGAGGGACCCGTACCGTCGCACGAAGGGGATCCGCAGGAGCCGGTACCGGAACCCCCCGACTGACCCCCCCGACCGAGATCCCGCGGCTCACCGGCGCCGTACGGCCTTCCGCCGGTACAGCAGGGTCGCGGCCAGCGCCGCGGCCGGTCCGGCCCACAGCACGCGCGGGCGGCGCGCCGTCCAGGCCTCGGGGGAGCGCGGGTGGGAGCGGTCGTCGAAGCGCCCGTGGGCGCCGAAGTCCCTGCCGTCCTCCCCGTCGAGCGGGTGCCACAGGTTGTGGCGGCGCGGTGTGGTGTCCGCCTCGGACGTCTGCTGGGAGTCGTACGCGGTCCGCGCGAGGTACCGGTCCAGCAGCCCGGGGACGACCCGGTTGGCGAGCACCGTCGCCAGGGTCGCTGCGCCCACGCAGTACTCCCGGCGTCCGGGGTGGTCGGCCGCGTGGACGATGGCGCGGGCGGCCACCTCCGGCTGGTAGATCGGCGGCACGGGCTGCGGCCGCCGGGGGAGGCGCGAGAGCCCCCAGGAGAACTGCGGGGTGTTGACGGCCGGGAGCTGGACCACCGTGATGTGCACCCGGCTGCCCCGGTGCAGGAGCTCGGTGCGAACGGCGGAGGTGAACCCCTGGATGGCGTGCTTGGCGCCGCAGTAAGGCGACTGCAGCGGGATCGCCCGTTCGGCGAGGGCGGAGCCGACCTGCACGATCGCGCCGGAGTCCCGGGGCAGCATCCGGGCCAGGGCGGCCCGCGTCCCGTGCACGTAGCCGAGGTACGTCACCTCGGTCACCCGGCGGAACTCCTCGGGGCGGATCTCCTCGAACGGGGCGAAGACGGTGGCGAAGGCGGCGTTGACCCACACGTCGACGGGGCCGAAGGCGGCCTCGACCTCGTCGGCGGCCGCATCGACCTGCGTGTGGTCCGAGACGTCGGCGGGCACCACCAAAGGGGTGCCGCCCGCTTCGGCCACCTCGCGCGCAGCCGCCTCCAGCCCCGCCCGGCCGCGGGCGATCAGGGCCACCCGGGCCCCGCGCGCGGCGAAGGCGCGGGCCGTGGCGCGTCCTACCCCCGCGCTGGCCCCGGTGATCACCACGGTCTGCGGCGCGGAACCGCGCCCGTGGTGGCCCTGGTGCCGCTGCCGCCCCTGCCTGCGTGCCATGGCCGTGTCCTCCGCATCCTCGGTGTGCTGGTGTCCTGGTGTCCTGGTGTCGTGTTTCCGACGTCCGGGTCGTTCTCGTTCCCCGGCGCTCCGTGCCGCTCACGCGGGTATGAGCGCGCTCCTTGCGGCCCACGGACCGGCGCACCTCGGAGAACCAGGCGCCCTCCTCCGCCTCCGTGTGGCGCTCGAGGCCTCCATCGGCACCTTCGCCTTGGCGTCAAAGGCCTCGTCGCCCGGGCGGATCCGCTCGTGGTCCTCCCTGAGCACCACGACGGCGTCGGTGGACGTGGCCTGCTCCTGCTGGCCGCGGCGGACCCGGTACCGGTCCCGATGCCGTGCGGCTGCCCGGTGCGGCGGCGGACATGCATGCACCCGACAAGGCACTGCGCACGACACCACGGGCGGTGTCGTGCGCAGTGCCTGCTCTCGGTCGTCCGTCGTCGGCGGCCGGTACGGCCACGGCGACGGGGACTCTCTGACGGCTATGACTGAGGCTGCGGGGCCCCGGCGCCCTGCGGCTGCGGCCGGCCCCCGGGGCCGCCCGGACCACCGCCCGGACCGCCCGGCCCGCCCTGCGGGACGAAGTCCTTGGCGCGGATGAGGGCGAAGGCCAGGACACCGCCGACCAGGGCGATGATGCCGCTGGCGACCAGCAGGTCGTTCAGGGAGGACGCGAAGCCCGCGTGGACGGCGTGCTCCACCTGGCCGCGCAGCTCAGCCGGGGCGGAGGCGATCGCCTGGCCCGGGGCGCCCATGCGGATGGAGTCCGCGATGCTGTCGCTCCGGCCCGCGAGGGACGGGATGGCCGACAGCCGCTCGCGCAGGGCGTCGTGCAGGGAGGCCGTGAAGATCGATCCGTACAGGGCGATGCCGACGGCGATGCCCACCTGGCGGAAGGTCTGGTTCACGCCCGAGGCCATGCCGGCCCGCCACACGGGGACGACACCGATGGCGGTCGAGGCCAGCGGCGGGTTGACCATGCCGGCGCCGATGCCGGTGACGATGAAGCCCGGGATGAGGTGGGTCCAGTC
Source organism: Streptomyces sp. NPDC046866 (assembly GCF_040704625.1). NCBI lineage: Bacteria > Bacillati > Actinomycetota > Actinomycetes > Kitasatosporales > Streptomycetaceae > Streptomyces > Streptomyces sp. NPDC046866. The sequence goes on along the minus strand of NZ_JBEYXN010000002.1, from coordinate 80,970 downwards.
GGAGTCGGCGGAGACGCCCGTCATCAGCAGCAGGCCGACGCCGACGACGACGAGGCCCGGGCCGATCAGCCACCGGGTCGGGACCCGGCTCATCACCCGGCCGGCCACCATGGCGGCGACGAGCGTGGCGCCGGAGCTGACCAGGAGGCGGGCGCCGGTGCCCATCGCGCTGTAGCCGAGGTCGTTCTGGAGGTACAGCACGATGTAGATGAACATCGCGAAGAGCGAGGCGTTCATCGCGAAGGCCGCGATGGAGCCGCCGAGGAAGGTCGGGGTCCGCAGCAGCGACAGGTCGAACATCGGCTCGGCCACCCGCGACTCCACGACCACGAACGTGATCAGGAACACCGCGGCCAGCGCGAAGCAGAGCAGCACGCCCCGCTCGTCCCATGCCGTGTCGCTCGCCCGGATCAGCGCGTACACCAGGCTGAACAGGCCCGCGGTGAGCGGCACGATGCCCAGCCAGTCGACCTTGGAGGCCCGCGGCGGGCGGGACTCGTCCACCAGGCGGAGCGTGATGACGAGCGCGGCGATGCCGATCGGCAGGTTCACCAGGAAGATGCCGCGCCAGCTGATCCCGCTGGTGATCACACCGCCCAGCACCGGGCCGAGCGCGGTGGCCACACCGGCGACGGCGCCCCAGATGCCGAAGGCAGCGCCCCGCTCCCTGCCCTGGAAGGCGCCGGCGAGCAGCGCGAGGGAGGTGGCGAAGAGGATCGCGCCGCCGACGCCCTGCACCGCGCGCGACAGGATGAGGGTCAGCTGGTCCTGGGCGATGCCGCACAGCAGCGATCCCGCGGTGAAGACCGCCAGGCCGATGACGAACAGGCGCCGCCTGCCGTAGAGGTCGGCCAGCGAGCCGGAGGTGAGCAGGAGGGCCGCCAGACTTAACGCGTACGCGTCCGTGGTCCATTGCAGTCCGCTGAAGCTCGCGTCGAGCGAGTGCTGGATGTCCGGCAGTGCCACCGCGACGATCGTGACGTCGAGCAGCAGCATGAACGTCGCCGCGCACACCACCAGCAGCGTCCACCATTGGCGTTTCATCGTTCGGAGCCCTCCTCGGCTCTAACTCTCGTTGTCACACCCATGGGTGAATGGGCGTCAGGAGTGCTAGCATGCTAGCATGCGTGCAGAAGTCAAACAGTTCAACGTCTACTTGCCGGTGGAACTCATCCGGCAGATCAAGCACCATGCCATCGAGAACGAGCAGTCGCTCTCGGCCCTGGTCGCCGAGGCGTTGCGCACGTATCTCGACGCTCACGAACAGGAACCTCCGAAGGGAAAGCAGGCATGACCACCGAAGGCATCGAAGGTGTCTACCTCGAGACCCACAATTGGGGAAAGGCGGCCAAGTTCTTCCAGACGCTGGGCTACAACGTCGAGTTCTCGACTCCGGAAGGCTCCGGGATGCTCCGCAACGGTGACGGCCCCTACCTCCTGCTCGCCGAAATCCCCGAGGACCAGAAGCCCGAGGTCCAGGTCGTGCTGAAGGTCGCGGACGCCGGCGAGTTCATCGCCGACCCGTCCGTCGAGGTGGTCACCCCCTTCGAGGAGACCCACTACGGAACGCAGGAGATGAAGGTGCGCGACCCCGACGGCCGGGTCTGGAGCCTGCAGGCGCCGATCAAGAAGTGAACAGGGGGCAGCCGCCCCCGGTGCTCCACAGGCCGCTGCGGCCCGAGTCGTCCGACGTCGGCTGCCCTCATGGTCCCCATCGTCCGCCCCCTCGTCGCACCGGCCGACGAGGGGGCGGACTTTCTGTCAACTCGCCGGTGCGCAAAGCGGAAGTGAACCTGACACACGGGTGCCGCCGTTCTTTGACCGGTTCCCGACCCCCTCCCCATGATTCGGTCCGTCGGCCACATCACGGGAGATTCGCATGTCCGAGCAGCAGCACAGCACAGAATTACTGGTCATAGGCACCGGGGTGATCGCCGCGTCCATCGCCTACCACGCCGCGGAGGCGGGCATCGGCGTCATCCGGCTGGAACAGGAACGGTCCGGCGAAACCGCGACGCAGACCGCGGGTGCATTTCGCACCTATTTTCCCGGCCAGGTCCACGACTCCGAACTGGTGGCGCGCAGCCTGGCCGATTTCCGCGCCTTCGGCAGCACCCCGGGCGCCGATCTCGGGCTGGCGCAGACCGGAATGCTCGTCGTGGCCGCCACGGCCGAGGAGGCCGCCGAGCTCGAGGCGGAGGTCCCCGCACAGCGCGACGCCGGGGTGGAGCTGGAGCTGCTGACCGCCGCGCAGACCGCCTCGCGCAACCCCTGGCTGGATCCGTCCGGCATCGCGGCCGGCATCTGGTGTCCGCAGATGATCCACCTCCGGGCGGACGAGGTCCTGCGCGGCTACGCCGAGGGCGCCCGCAGGCACGGCGTGCGCACCGTCACCGGGGCGCGCGTGACGGAACTGGACGCGGCCTCCGGACACGTCGCCACGACCGCGGGGGAGTTCACCGCCGAGGCGGTCGTCATCGCGGAGGCGCAGGGCAGCGGCGACATCGCCGCACTGGCGGGGCTGAAGCTGCCGCTGCGGGACCAGTTCGCCGAACTGTTCCGCACCGACCCGGTCGGCGACGGCGGCGGCGCCGTCACGGCGCCGTTCACCTTCCACCCCGCGGCCGGCCTGAAGACGATGGCCATGGGCCCCTCGTTCCTGGTGGGGCTCGAGCGCTTCGGCGACGATCCCGGCCTGCGCGAGGTCTGGCACGAGGAGGCCGCGGGCGAAGTGGCCCGGCGCTACCCGCGCCTGCGCGACGTCGCCCTGCACAGCGCCTGGACCGGGACCCTCGAGGTCACCCCGTCGAAGTCGGCGCTCATCGGCCGGGCGGACGGCCCGAACGAAAGGATCCTCTTCGCGACCGGGTTCAGCGGCCACGAGCTCGGCCAGGCGCCCGCTGCCGGACGGATCGTCCGCGACCTCCACCTCGGCCGCCACCCCGGCACCGACCTCACGCCGTTCTCGCTCGCGCACAACGGCGCGTGACCACGCACGCAGGGGGCGTGCGCATCCGGACCACCCCGTGGGGCGTCCTGGCCGTGCTGTGCGTCGGGTTCTTCATGACCCTGCTCGACACCTCGATCGTCAACGTGGCGGTACCCGCCGTCCAGGCGGACCTGCATGCCGGCGTCGACCGGATCCTGTGGATGGTCAACGGCTACGTGCTCGCCCTCGCCGTCCTGCTGATCGCCGCGGGCCGGCTCGGCGACCGGTTCGGGCCTAAACGGCTCTACCTGGCCGGGCTGGCCGTCTTCACCGCGGCCTCCGCACTCTGCGGTGCGGCCACGAGCGCGGACGGGCTGATCGCCGCCCGGGTCCTCGCCGGCATCGGAGCCGCCCTGCTCGGCCCCCAGACCTTCGCCTTCATCACGATGCTGTTCCCGCCGCACCGGCGGGGCGCCGCCATCGGGGTGTGGGGGATGGTCGCCGCCACCTCCACCGTGAGCGGCCCGGTGCTCGGGGGAGTCATCGTCGACGCCCTGGGCTGGCAGTGGATCTTCCTGGTCAACGTGCCGATCGGCGTCCTCGGACTCGTCCTCGCGGCCGTGGCCGTGCCCGACCCGCGGCCGGGAGCCCACCACCGGTTCGACGTCCCCGGGCTGGTCCTGATCTGCTCGGCGCTGCTCGCGCTCAGCTTCGCCCTGCTGGAGGGCGAGCGCTACCACTGGGGCACGGTCGCAGGTCCGGTGTCGATCCCGGTGCTGCTCGCCCTGGGCGGGCTGCTCCTGGTCCTCTTCGTGGTGCGGCAGCGGATGGACACCCGCGAACCCCTGGTCCCGCTCCGCCTGTTCGCCCACCGCAGCTTCTCCGTGGCCGGCGCCACCATGCTGTGCTTCGGGTTCGCGATGGTGGGCCTCGCGCTGCCGATGACGATCTACCTCCAGTTCGTGCTGGGCCTGTCGCCGAGCCGGGCCGGGATGATGCCCGCCGTGGCCTCGTTCGCCTCCGGCCTGGTGGCCCCGGTCGGCGGCCGGCTGTCGGACCGGATGGGGCGAAGACCGCTGCTCCTGTTCGGCCTGGCCGCGTACGCCGCCGGCCTGACCGCGATCGCGGCCCGGGCCGGAGTCGGTGCGAACCCGTGGTGCTTCGTGCCGGCGCTGATCGCCGCGGGCATCGGCATCGGCTGCGTGTTCGTCGTCACGGCCAACCTGGCCGTGGGGGACGTGGAACCGGAGCTCGCCGGCGCGGCCTCCGGCGTCTTCAACACCACCCGCCAGATCGGCGCCGTGCTCGGCGGGGCCGTCCTCGGGGCGGTCCTCCAGAACCGGCTCGGCGCCTCGGCACACGAGCACGCCCTCCGCCGTGCGGCCGCGCTGCCGCCGGAGGCGGCCGCCGCGTTCGTCGACCACTTCACGCGCGTCGACGCCCTCGCCCTGCACGGCGGTGGGGGACCCGCCGGCGCCCCCTCCGCATCCCCGGTACCCGGTGCGGCCGAGGCGCCCGAACTGGCCGACGCCCTCCAGCGGTTCGGGGCAGAGGTGCTCCGCAGCGCATTCGTCGATGCCATGCGGCAGACCATGATGCTGTCCGTCGCGGTCTGCCTGCTGGCGCTGCTCTGTGCGTCGAGACTCCAAGAGCCACGCCGACGTTAATTTCACACTCCTTACACCGCGTTCTTCACGCCTTTGAATTCCGGTGCCCGCCGTGCGGGCACCGGAATTCTGCATTCCTGGAATGCTCCGCCCCGGAAAATGACAAACAATTCTGGAGATGACATAAAACCGGGCTCGATCGGCCGACCGAAAGTCGCTGTTCTTATATTCGATTTCAGCGACGGCAAACTGCCCGTTGGTGGTATCCAACTCCCCGCTCTCGTCAGCGACAGGGCCGAGTAGAAGGAGCTAGGAGCACAATGCGACAAATTGAGATCGCCTGGGAGCCGATCGGCGCCAAGGTTCGGATCACCCTCGACGAGGGACGCAACGCCGATCTGGTCGAGCCGCTGTGGGCATCACTGCCGTACCGGACCCTGCAGGGCCACGCGCTCGTGGCCGGCGACTGCATGTACCACGTCCCCCCGGCGCACGACCTGCTGCACGCGGTGCCCGACTACAAGGTGGACCGCAAGATCCAGCCCAACGGCACGGTGTTCCTCTCCGCCGTGCAGCATCTGACGATCAAGTACGGCGAGCTGACCGAGCCGATGCCGACGTCGCCGATCGGCCGCGTCGTCCCCGAGGACGTCGACTCGCTGCCCAAGATCGGCCAGATGATCTGGGAATCGGTCTACGGCAACGGCGAGCCGGTGATCGCCCACGTACGGCGCGTCGACGGGCCGTCCGGCCACGGCGTCCGGCGGGTCGACGTCGGATCCGACAAGCTGCGCGACCTGATCGAGCGGATCGCCGCGGAGACCGAGCGCGTGCTGGTCGACCCGACCGACGAGCTGCTCGACATCCACGAGGGCAAGTCCCGGGGCACCTCCGGGGCCGGGACGAAGAACTCGGTCCTGACCACCCTGGTCGCCGTGAACGGCGAGACCCGGCCGCTGGGCTACGTCAACTACACCACGCTGGTCAAGGCCGGCCGCAACATCGACATGCCGCTCTCCTCCCTGATCGAGCTGGCCCGCATCCTGCTCGTCAAGCCGACCGAATTCCTCGGCTACTGCGGAATGAACACCCTTTGGGACATCACCAAGGAAGTCGTCGCCGCATTCGACGTCATCACCACGCGCGAGGATTTCGTCGCGCTGATGGCGCAGATGGCGACGTACGTCAATGCCCTCGGTGCCTGGAACCTCCAGCTGTTCCCGTGGGACATCGAAGGCGACAACTGGACCTACCGTCCGACCATCACGAGGGGCGCGAATGTCTGAGCAGAAGAACACGGCGGAAATGCTGGTCATCGGCGGAGGGGTGATCGGCACGTCCATCGCCTACCACGCCGCCAAGGCGGGCGTCGACGTCGTCCTCGTGGAGAAGAACCAGTTCGGTTCCCGGACCACCTCGCAGACCGCCCGCGCCTTTCGCACGTACTTCCCCCGCAAGCCGCACGACTCCGAGCTGGCGACGCGCAGCCTCGCCGAGTTCCGGCAGTTCGCCGCGGAGACGGGCGTCGACGTCGGGCTGGAGGACCTCGGCCTGCTCACGATCCTGACCAGCCCCCAGCAGGCGGCCGAGCTGGAGGCCGACCTCGCGGACCACCGCGAGGCCGGGGCCGCGGTGGAGATGATCAGCGCCGCGCGGGCGGTCGAGCTCAACCCCTGGCTGGACCCCGACACGATCGAGGCCGCGGTCTGGAACCCGGCGACCTACCGGATCAAGCCCGAGGCGATCGTCCGCGGGTACGCCGAGGCCGCGGAGCGGCACGGCGCGCGCCTGTACTCCCAGACCTCCGTCACCGGCATCGACGCCGACAGCGGCGTGGTCACCACCACGGCGGGTGACTTCACCGCGGAGTCCATCGTCATCGCGGCCGGCCCGTTCAGCGGCGACGTCGCCAAGCTGGCCGGCCTCGACCTGCCGGTGTGGGGGCAGTTCGCCGAGCTGCTGCACACCGACCCGATCCGCACCGACCGCGACATCCACAACCTGCCATTCACCTTCCACCCCGTGTCCGGGCTGAAGACGATGGGCATGGGCAAGGCGGTCCTCGTCGGCCTGGAGCGCATCTCCAAGCAGGACGGCCTGCGCGACATCTGGTACCAGGCCGCCGTCGACGAGCTGCCCAAGTGGTACCCCGAGCTCGACGGGCTCACGCTGCACAGCGCGTGGACGGGGACCCTGGACGTCACGCCCACGAAGTCGGCCATCATCGGCAAGGGCAGCGGCAAGCACGAGCGCATCCTCTTCGCCGCCGGATTCACCGGCCACGGACTGGCCCAGGCGCCCCTGGCCGGCCAGATCGTCCGCGACCTCCACCTCGGCAAGTCGCCCGGCGTCGACCTCACCCCGTACTCCCTGGCCACCAACCTGGCCCGGCTCGAGGCCTTCTGACCCGGCCTTCGACCAGGTCCTGCTCGCGGCGGGCGGAGCCCCCACCGCCCGCCCGCCGCACTCCTGAGAGGAGTAGACCATTGTCGCCGGTACACACCCTGACCGCCCCGTGGCAAGGCGAGGCGCCGACGCCGCTCAACCCCGACACCGCCTTCAACGGATTCATCTGCGCGCACGTCCTGCACGCACTGGAACGCCTCGGCCTGCTGGGCAGACTGGAGACCGAAGGCTCCGTCGAGGTGCCCTCGTTCTGCCGTGAACACCAACTGGACCAGGCCGTCGTCCACGCCCTGGTCAGCGCCGCCGAATCCTTCGGCTACCTGGCCGTGAGCGGTGACCGCGTCCGTGCCACCCGCACGGGCGAGGAGGTCCGCCAGGCGATCGGCTTCTTCACCTGGGGCGTCGGCGGCTACCACGACGTCTTCGCGAACGCCGCGGCCGTCGCCCGCGGGGAGCGCCGCTTCGGCGTCGACCTCCACCGCGACGAGGGCATGGTGGCGCTCGGCTCGGCCCAGGCGGACTCCGCGCTCATGCGGCACCTCCTGGACCAGGAAATCTCCCGGCTCGACTTCACCACCCTCGTCGACCTCGGCGCCGGCGTCAGCGAGCGGGTCTCCCGCCTGGTGAAGGCGCGCCCCGGGAGCCGAGGCATCGGCATCGACATCAGCAAGTCCGCCACGGAACTCGGGGCCGAGACCGTCGAGCGGTACGGCCTGCGCGGCACCGTCGAACCGGTCTGCGCGGACGTGCTCGACATCCTGTTCAACGACCACCGCGTCGAGGGCGCCGACGAGGCCGACGTCGTCATGAGCTTCATGTTCCTGCACGACCTGCTCGTCGACCCCGCTCGCCGCGACCAGGTGATCCCCCGGCTGCGGGCGGCCTTCCCCAAGGCCAACACGTTCCTGCTGGGCGACACCACCGTCAGGCCGAGGAACGGCGGGGACACCCTGCCCGTCTTCTCCAGCGGCTTCGAACTGGCCCACGCCCTGATGGGCGTGCCCATCTACACCCGCGAGGCCTACGAGGAGCTCTTCGCCAAGGGCGGCATGCACCTGCGCAGCGCGGTGCCCTTCGGCGCCCCGCACACGTACCTCTTCGTCCTGGAGGCGGCATGAGCGGGACGACCACCGCGGAGATCGTCTCCGCGCTGCCCATCCCGCTCGCGGTGGCGGGGCACCACCAGCCGGCGCCCTTCTACCTCACGGCGGAGATGTTCGGCGGCATGCCGGTGCAGATCGCGGGAGGCGAGCTCAGCACGCTCGTCGACAAGCCGGTCGCCGCGCCCCACACCCATGAGGTCGACGAGATCTACTTCCTGATCTCGCCGGAGCCCGGCCAGGCCCGCATCGAGGTCCACCTCGACGGGGTCCTGCACGAGCTGACCTCGCCGGCCGTGATGCGCATCCCGGCGGGCAGCGAGCACTTCTTCCTCACCAAGGAAGCAGTGGTGGGCAGTTACTGCTTCGGCATCCTGCTGGGATCCCGGCTGTGACCGCACCCGCACGGCCCCGGCCGAAGGTCTACAACACCAGCGTCCCGGACGCCGACACGATGGTGCGGCTGCACCTGAGCGAGAGCCCGTACGGGGCGAGCCCGGCGGCCGTGGAGGCGGCGACGGCGGCGCTGGAACGGGTGCACCGCTACCCGGCGCCGCAGCGGGAGACCCTCGTGGCGGCCCTGGCCGCGCACTGGGGCGTCGCCGAGGACCAGATCGCGGTGGCCAACGGCAGCGACGAGCTGGTGCTGGCCACCGCCCTGACCCTCGGGGACCTCTCCCGTCCCGGCCTGGTCAGCGAGGGCACCTTCCCCGGATACCCGGAGGCGCTCGAGCGCATCGGCCGCGGGGCGGTCGCCCGGCCGCTGCGCGACGGCGCCGTCGACGTCGCGGACTTCGCGGACCGGCTCCCGCAGTACGGCATCGGATACGTGTGCAACCCGCACAACCCGTCCGGGACCGCGCTTGCCCGGGAGGCGTTCGCGCGGCTGGTCGACGCGGCCGACGCCGGCGGCGTACCGCTGGTGTTCGACGAGGCGTACCAGGAGTTCGGCGATCCGGACCTGCCCCAGACGAGGGACTTCCTCGACAGGGGCGCGCCGGTCCTCGCTCTGCGCACGTTCTCCAAGGCGTACGGGCTGGCCGCCCTGCGCATCGGGTACGCCGTCGGCCGGGCGGACCTCATCGCGGAGGTCCGCCGCACGCTGAACGTCCTGCCCTTCAGCGTCAACCGCGTCGCCCAGGCCGGGGCCCTGGCCGCCCTCGCCGACCAGGGGTTCCTGCGCCGGATCCGCGAGGGAACCGCCGAGCGGCGCCGCTGGTTCCACGCCGAACTCCAGCGGCGCGGTTACCGGTACGTGCCGTCGGAGACCAACTTCGTGGCGGTCCGGGTCGAGGACTCGGCCACGGCGCAGGAGGTGCTCGCCAAGGAGCACGGGATCCTCGTGCGGGACACCGGCATGTTCGGCTTCCCCGGCCACCTGCGCGTCTCGCTCGGCACGGAGCGGGAGCTGCAGCAGTTCCTCGACGCACTCGACCGGCTCACCGCCCCCTAGCCATCGCACACCACGGAGGTTCAAGAATGGTCAAACCGATTCCCGACGGATACGCGGAGCTGACGGCCTACCTGGCCGTGGACGGGGCCGCCGAGGCGATCGCCTTCTACACCGAGGCCTTCGGGGCCGAGGAGCTGGCCCGCTCGACCGCCCCCAACGGCAAGATCATGCACGCACAGATACGGATCGGCAGCACGATCGTGATGCTCTCCGACGAGCTGCGGGAGGCCGGCCTGCTCGGCCCCCGCGCCATCGGCGGCACCCCGGTCACGCTGTACCTGTTCGTCGAGGACGTCGACGCCGTCTTCGCCCGGGCCCTGAAGGCCGGGGCGACGCAGCAGCGCGAGGTCCAGGACCACTTCTTCGGCGACCGCACCGGCCAGGTGCTCGACCCGTTCGGCCACCGCTGGACGATCGCCACCCACATCGAGGACGTCCACCCGGACGACTTCGAGCGGCGCGCCGCCGAGCACATGCGCAAGGCGGTCGGCGCCTGAGGCCCCGGATCCGCGGACGCGCACGCCCCGCACTCCCGCCCGGGAGTGCGGGGCGTCGTCCTGCACCGCACCGGCAGCCGGTCGCCGGGGACCGGAGGGCTACCGGCCGTGCGGCCGGCTGATGAGCCGTCCGAGACCGCCGTCGACGTTCAGCTCCTCACCGGTGGTGAAAGGCGGCGTCGAAGGCCGGGAACGGCACGGCCCGCGCGATCTCCTCCACCGACCCGTGGCGGTGCATCGGGGCGATCTCGTCACCGATCTCCTCGAACGCCCGGAGCATCTCGGGGCCGGTCACAGCCAGGGGATGTCCCGGGCCGCGTAGCGGTAGGCGCGGAAGACCGAGTTCTGGGCGCCGCGGGAGGACTCCAGTCCCACGCCCTGCCCGAACGAGCCGAACTCCGGGACCACGTACTCCCACACCACGTCGCCCTCGGCGGTCACCTCGAACAGCCGGCCGAAGCTGCCCTCGGCGATGAACGTGTTGCCGTTCGGCAGCCGCTGCGCGCTCGACATGTACGGGCTGTAGAAGTTCTGCGGCGGGTTGTCCTCGTACGCCCAGACCTCCTTGCCGGTCACCGGCTCGACCTCCACCACCCGCGAGAACGGCACCGAGGTGGTGTCCCGATAGGTGCCGTTGTCGAAGACGAGGATGTTGCCGTTGTCCAGCTCGTGCGGGTAGTGCTGCTGGGAGTGCACCTCGGGGCCGAGCCGCCAGCGCACCGAGCCGTCCGCGCGGTCGACGGCCACCGTGGTGGAGGCGCTGCGGAAGCCCACCACCACGCCGCCGTCGGCGAGCTCGTTGACGGTGTTCGCCATCGGCCAGTGCTCACGGGCGAAATGCGGGTTCAGCGGCACCTCGGCCGGGTCGAGGTGCTCGATGGCGGCCCACCGCCACACCACCTCCCCGTCCCAGGTCAGCTCGTACACCACGTCCCCGTGGATCGTTCCGCCGGCCGCCTCGGAGCCGGGTATGCCGCCGCGGATCCGGGCCGCGTCGCAGGGGTCGAGGGGCTCCACGCCGAGCAGCAGCAGGTTGCCGTTGCGCAGCACCGAGGCGTCGTGGTGGTGGAAGGGGTGGCGGACCTCCCGCAGCACGGTGCCGTCCGGGGCGATCTCCTGGAGGATGCCGCCGTGGTAGACGTCCCAGATCGGGAACAGGGACGGGCCCGAGGTGTCCTTGCCCTGGTAGAACAGGTTGCCGTTCGGCAGGAGGCGGGCGTGCCGGCCCGGCGGGTGCGGGGAGCTCCAGGAGTGCACGAGGCGGCCCTCGATGTCCACGAGCCGGACCTCGCCGGGGCCGGCGATCGGGGTGTAGAGGGTGTAGCCGCCGTAGCTGCGCTGCGGATCGTGCGCGCGCAGTCCGACGCCGCGGCGGCGCAGGGTGTTCTGGTCGACGGTGCTGGTCATGGCGATCTTTCGTTTCGGGGTTCAGGCGAGGGTGACGGCGGCCGGGTCCACGGCCTTCAGGGGTGCGGGGTCCACATACCGGCGCAGGGCCGCGGCGTCGGCGGGGCCGGGCAGCTTTCCGGCCGCCTCGGCCCAGCCGGCCACCTCCGCCAGCTGCGCGGTCAGCTCGGGCGTGAGCGAGGCCCCGTAGGCGTACCGGGGTTGGAAGGCCTCCACGTAGCCGGGCTGGAGCGAGCCGCGGGCCTGCGCGAGGATCGCGGTACGGGCCCCGGCCGGGTCGGCGGCCATGTCCCGCTGGGCGCGCACCAGCGCGCGCAGCACGGCGGTGGTCGCCGCGCCGTCGGCGGACGGCCCGGCGACGAGGAGGGTGTGCGCGGTGTACCCCGTGAACGGCACCTCCGCGTAGCGCTCGCCGAGGGCGGTGCGCGCCGCGTCGTAGAAACCGGGAAAGGTGACCGCGGCGTCGACGTCCCCGCGGGCCAGGGCCCCGGGCACCTGGGCGGGGGAGAGGTTCACCACGGTGACGTCGGCAGCGCCGAGCCCCGCCGAGCCCAGCATCCGCGACAGCGCGAACTCCACGTTGGTGCCCTGCGGGACGCCCACCTTCCGGCCCTTCAGAGCGGCGAACCCGGTGATGCCGCGATCGGTGCGGGTGAGCAGCCGCCAGTCGGAGAACCGGGACAGGTCGGCGACGATCCGCACGCCGCGGCCGCCGAGCGCCGCGGTGACGGCCGGCAGGTCGCCCACCACCCCGAGCTGGGCCTGCCCGCCCAGCACGGCGTTCAGCGCATCGCGCCCGGTGGGCAGGGAGGTCACCTCGGCCCGCACGCCCTCGGCGGCCCACAGGCCGCGTTCCTGCGCGAGGTCGACGGGCGCACCGCCGAGGTGGTCGCCGGCGGCGATGCGGACCGGGGCGGCCCGGCCGGGTTCCGGTGCGGCACCGGAACCGGCGCCGGAGCAGCCGGTGGCGAGGGCGGTCAACAGGGCCGCCAGCAGGGCGGCGACCGCGCGGGGTCTGGACATGGTGCAGGATTCCTCTCTAGACATCGGCGGCCTCCGGCTGTGTCAGCCGGGCGGCGATCAGCTCCCGCAGCGCGGGGTCGGGCGGTCCGGGCGGCACCGGGTGGTCGGCCAGGACCCGGCCGGGGGTGCCGCCGAGCACCACCACCCGCTCGGCCAGTGCCAGGGCCTCGTCGATGTCGTGGGTGACGAACAGCACGGTCAGCCCCGTACGCCGCCACAGCCGGCGCAGCAACTCCTGCATCCGGACCCGGGTCAGCGCGTCCAGCGCCCCGAACGGCTCGTCCAGCAACAGCACTTCGGGTTCCGCGGCCAGCGCCCGGGCCAGCGCCACCCGCTGCTGCATCCCCCCGGAGAGCTGGCCGGGGTACTTCTCGGCGCCGTCCGCCAGCCCGACCTCGGCCAGCGCGGCCAGGGCCCGCCGGCGCCGCTCCGCCCGGGGAAGTCCGAGCCGCTTGAGGGCGAACTCGACGTTGCCGCGGGCGGTGCGCCACGGGAACAGCGCGTAGTGCTGGAAGACCACGCCCCGGTCCGGCCCGGGACCGGTCACCGGCTCCCCGGCCACCGCGACCCGCCCGGCGGCCGGCCTCACGAACCCGGCGACCGCGCCCAGCAGCGTCGACTTTCCGCACCCGCTGGGGCCCAGCAGCGCCGTGAACGAACCCGCGGCCAGCTCCAGGTCCACCCCCTCCAGGGCGGGGAAGGCCCCGCCCCGTGCGCGCACGCCGGCCCCGCCGTGGGCGACCGTCAGCCCCTCGACCCGCACCGCCCGGCTCACGACTCGCTCCAGTGCGCGAAGCGGCGGCCCGCCGCGGAGAGGAGGAGGTCCACGGCCACCCCGAGCAGGCCGAGCACCAGCAGCCCGGCGAACATCCGGTCCACCCGCAGGAACTGCCCGTCCACCTGGAGCCGGTACGCCAAGCCGCTGTCCGCGCCCCCGAGTTCGGCGGCCACCAACGCCAGCAGCGCCACCGAGGCCCCATAGCGCAGGGCGGCGAGCAGCGCCGGGGCGGCCGCAGGCAGCAGGACCTCGATGAACCGCCGGCGCAGCGGCGCGCCCAGCGTCCGGGCGGCCCGCAGATGGGTCACCGGAACCCGTGACACCCCGTCATGGACGTACAGCCACACCGCGAGCAGCACGGCGTACGCGATCAGCAGCCGCTTGGCGGTCTCGCCGATGCCGAACCAGGCTGTGGCCAGCGGGACGAGGGCGATCGCCGGGATCGGCCGCAGGAAGGAGACGACGGGGGTGACCGCGGCGGAGAGCCACGGCAGGTAGCCGGTGGCGAAGCCCAGCGCCGAGCCGGCCAGCGCCCCCAGCGCGAACCCCTGCCCCGCCCGGCCCAGGCTGGCGCCGAGGTCCGCGGCGAGCGTTCCGCTGCGCGCCCCCTCGGCCAGGGCCGCCAGTGTCTCGCCCGGCGTCGGCAGCAGTCCCGGCGCCACGACGCCGGTGCGGCCGGCCGCGTACCAGGCGGCGAGCACGGCCGCGGCCGTGGCCAGGGCGGGACCGACCCGGCCGAGAGCGGCCCGGCCGGGCGGGGAAGGGGTGGCGTGCACGGGGAACTCCTCAGTTCGATAAGTGAGGTCAATAATTGACCACGCTTATGAACGGGGTGTTGCAGCAGTGCGAAAGCTGCCGCGGCCTTCCGGCCGGTCCCTTCGCATGGGGTACGTTCACCTGCGTGTCTCGATCCGAACCCACACCAGAAGCGGTCGAGGTCGGGCGGGTGATCCGCGCCTGCCGCAAGCGCAGCGGTGTCTCCATGCAGGTCCTGGCCGCCCGCTCCGGCCTCTCGCAGCCCTTCCTCAGCCAGCTGGAACGCGGTCTCACCACCCCGAGCCTGAGCTCCATCTACCGCATCGCCGAGGCCCTCGACGTCAGCCCCGGCACCTTCCTGCGCCCGCCGGACCGGCCGGGCACCGTCAGCCACGAGGGCGACCCCCAGGTGATCCGGGTCAGCGAGACCGCCGGCCAGGTCGCGCAGGTGCTCATCCCCGGCGGCAGCAGCGGCCTGATGGAGGCCTACGAGCACCACTTCGAGCCCGGGCAGGGCGAGCGCGGCTGGTTCCGGCACCCCGGCGAGGACTTCCTCTACGTGCTGGAGGGCGAGGTCGTGCTCGAAGTGGAGGGGGAAGAGCCGCTGACCCTCCGGGCCGGACAGAGCGCCCACCACCGGGGCGACGTCCCGCACCGCTGCCGCCTGGCCGGCCCGGTCCCGGCCCGCACCCTGCTGGTCACCGCGAGCGGCTGAGCGCCCCGGAGCTGTCTGGAACGGGCCCGGCGGGGTAGGCGCCCCGTGCCCGGACGGGCGGCTCCCCGGCGCCGAGGGGGCCGGAGGACGGAAGGTCGGGAGAGGTGAGACCCGTGACGGTCGACATGGCACAGCTGGTCGGATACAAGGTCGAGGCCTCCGACGGATCCATCGGGAAAATCGACAAGCACACCGACTACGTCGGGCGCCAGTACATCGTGGTGGACACCGGCCCCTGGATCTTCGGGCGGCACGTCATGGTCCCGGCGTCCCTGGTGACCGCGGTGGACGAGGAGAACCAGACCGTGCACCTGTCCGCCACCCGGGAGCAGGTCAAGGACTCCCCCGAGTTCGAGAAGGGCCGGCACGACGACGACGTGGCGTTCATCCAGCTCATCGAGAAGTACTACGCGAACCGCCACATGTGAGAGCCGCCCACGCCGCCAGGTCGCCCGCCGCCGCGGCGGACGCCCCGGCCCAGGCTATGTATCCGTCGGGCCGGATCAGGAACAGCCCCCGCCCGTAGCTCTCGTAGGCGCCTATGCGGGCCGTGCGCAGTCCCGGCAGTGGGGGCAGCTGCTCCGGCACGTCGGTGTCGACGGCGAGCAGGGTGAAGTGCGGCCCCCGGAAGAGGTCGAACAGCCGGACTCCGTCGCGGCGGCCGTCCGGCGCGCGGTCCCCTGCGGTCAGGGCCTCCTCCGGCAGGTCGGGCCGGGTCTCGCGGGTGAGCGGCGAGTCCCGCAGGTGGATCCCGAGCTGGCGGGTGGCGGCGCCGCGGCGCGCCTCGCCGCGGTGGATCCGCGTCGACAGGCCCAGCATGGCGGCCGCTTGGGGCAGGCGCTCCTGCTCGTACGTGTCGAGCAGGGCCTCCGGCGCCCCGTCGCGCAGCACGGCCGCCAGCTTCCAGCCCAGGTTGTAGGCGTCCTGCACGCTCGTGTTGAGCCCCTGGCCGCCCGCCGGCGAGTGGATGTGGGCGGCGTCCCCCGACAGGAACACCCGGCCCTCCCGGAACCGGTCGGCGAGCGCCGCACTGACGGTGAAGTCCGAGGCCCAGCGCACCTCCAGCACCTCCCCGGCCGGTATGTGGGTGAGCTCCGCGACCAGTGACCGGACCTCCTCGGCCGTCAGCTCCGGCCGCACGTCCGGATACTGGGCGACGAACTGGAACTCCCGGCTCTGCGGCAGCGGGCACGCCGCGGCGAAGCCCCGGCTGCCGTCCTCGGCCGGCGGGAAGATGTGCCAGTGGTCCCGGTCGAGGGTGTCGATGACCACGTCCGCCACCACCATCGGGGTGGTGTCGATGCGCTCCCCGGACATCGGGATCCCGGCAAGCCGGCGCACCGTGGACCGGCCGCCGTCGGCCGCGACCGCGTACCGGGCGCGGACCCTCGTGCTCCCTGCGCCGCCCTGGGCGAGCACGGCCTCGACGTGCTCCGCGTCCTGGGTGAGGCCGGTCAGCTCGCACCCGAACCGCACGCCGCCGCCCAGCTCGCCCAGCCGTGCCAGCAGGATCTCCTGCGTACGCCACTGGGGCAGCATCCACGGCCCCGCGTACGGCTCCTGCTCGGTGGGCGCGGACTCCTCGAACATCCGGTGCTCGCCCAGCCGGGCCCCGTCCTTCCAGGCCATCCCGACCGGAGCGGGGCCGCCCTTGCGCCAGACCTCCTCCAGCACGCCCAGGTCGTCGAACACCTCCAGCGTCCGCGGCTGGATGCCCTTGCCGCGAGAGCCCGGGAAGAGGCCCGCCGAGCGCTCCACCACCAGCGGCTGCACCCCGCGGCGCGCGAGGTCGCAGGCCAGCGTCAGCCCCGTCGGCCCCGCACCCACGATCAGCACGTCCCACACATCCGGCTCCTGCCCCGCGCTCCGCGCGTCCACGGCGCCCGCGTCCCGCACGTTCCCCTCGTCACCGCGCATGGCCGACCCCATCCTTCCGGCACCCCCTCAGGGCGCACCCGTCTCCAGTGTTCGACCCTTCCTTAACGCTGTTAAGCAAGGCCATGGCAAGAGAATGCCCTTAACGTCGTTAAGCCGTCAAGCCCATCTGAAAGAATCGGGCGATGACCTCCGAGCCCGCGCCCCAGCCCCGAGCCGGCCGCACGCCGCCCCGCGTCCCGCCGCTCAGCCGTACGACCGTCGCCGAGGCGGCCCTGCGCCTGCTGAACGAGACGGGGCTCGAGAAGCTCACGCTCCGAGCCATCGCGGCCGAGCTCGACGTCAAGGCACCTGCTCTGTACTGGCACTTCAAGAACAAGCAGGAGCTCATCGACGAGATGGCCACCGAGATGTACCGGCGCATGACGCGGGACGAGCCGTCCCGGCCGGCGGACTGGCGGGAGACGCTGCTCGACGCCAACCGCGCGCTGCGCCGCGCCCTGCTCTCCTACCGCGACGGCGCGCGCGTCTTCAGCGGATCCCGCTTCACCGGCGCCGAGCACGCCGAACAGCAGGAAGCCCACCTCCGGGCCTTGCTGGAGGCCGGCTTCGAGCTGCCGCAGGCGGTACGGGCGCTCACGACGGCCTTCCTGTACACCCTCGGCTTCGTCACCGAGGAACAGGGCGTCCAGCCGGTGCCGGGCGAGCGCCGCGAGGGCTACGACGTCTCCGAGCGCAGCCAGCGGCTCGCCGACTACCCGGCCGCCGCTGCCGCCGGAGCCCACCTCTTCGAGGACTACGACGCCCACTTCGAGGAGGGCCTCCAGCTCATCCTGGCCGGGGTCGCCGCCCGCTACGGCATCGGCTGACCGGGCCGCCGCCCGCCACGGCGTCGGCTGACCGGGCCGCCGCCCGCCACGGCACCCGCTGGCGGGCCGCCGCCGGGCGCCTCGCCCCGGCTCAGGCCCCGTCCTCCACCGCGTCCGGCAGCTGCTGCTCGCACCAGATGACCTTCCCCTCGGGCGTGTACCGGGCGCCCCACCGCCGGCTGAGCTGGGCCACGAGGAACAGTCCGCGGCCCCCCTCGTCGGTGGTGGCCGCGTAGTGCAGACGCGGGGAGCTGCTGCTGCCGTCGAAGACCTCGCAGGTCAGCACCCGGTCCCGCAGCAGCCGGACCCGCACCGGCTCGGCGCCGTGCCGGATGGCGTTGGTGATCAGTTCGCTGAGCACCAGCTCGGTGCCGAAGGCGAGGTCGGTCAGCCCCCATTCCTCCAGTTTCGCCACCGCCTGGGCCCGCATCGCGGCGACCGCGCTCGGCTCGAACGGCACCTCCCATTCGGCGATGCAGTCCTGCGGCAGCACGGAGGTCCGCGCGACCAGCAGGGCCACGTCGTCGCGGGCGTGGTGCGGCGGCAGCTCGTCGAGCACGGCCCGCACGGTCTCCTGCGGGCTGCGGTCGGAGTGGGCGACGGCGGAGCGGAGCCGGTCGAGGCCCTCGTCGATGTCGCGGGCGCGGTCCTCGATCAGCCCGTCGGTGTACAGCACCAGCCGGGCGCCCTCGGCGAGGTCCAGCTCCGCCGCCTCGAAGGGGAGGCCGCCCAGTCCCAGCGGCGCCCCGGCGGGCAGGTCGGGGGTCTCGACGCGGCCGTCGGGGTGCACCACCAGCGGCGGGACGTGCCCGGCCCGGGCCACCGTGCAGTGCCGGGTCACCGCGTCGTACACGGCGTACAGGCAGGTGGCCCCGACGAGGCCGCCCTCGACGCCGCCGCCCTCCCCGCTCTGGTCGGTGTACTGGACCAGGTCGTCCAGGCGGGCGAGGAGCTCGTCGGGCGGCAGGTCGAGGGAGGAGAAGTTGAGGACCGCCGTGCGCAGCCGGCCCATCGCGGCCGCGGCGTGCAGCCCGTGGCCGACGACGTCGCCGACGACCAGTGCGACCCGGCCGCCGGGCAGCGGGATCACGTCGAACCAGTCCCCGCCCACCCCGGACGTGGCGGGCAGGTAGAAGTGGGACACCTCGACGGCGTTCTGCTCGGGCAGGTCGCGGGGCAGCAGGCTGTGCTGGAGGGCCACGGCGACGGCGTGCTCGCGGGTGTAGCGGCGGGCGTTGTCGATGCTGACCCCGGCCCGGGCCACGAGCTCCTCGGCCAGGGAGAGGTCCTCCTCGTCGAAGGGCTCGGGCTTCTCGGACCGCCAGAAGTTGACCAGTCCGAGGACCACGCCGCGGGCCTTGAGCGGGGCGGTGATCAGGGAGTGGATCCCGTAGTCGATGACGGCCTGGGTCCGCGGGGGATCCTGTACGTACCAGCCGGGGGCGTCGGCCAGGTAGGGGATCAGCTCGGCCTTGCCGGTGTCGAGCCCCCGGGCCTGCGGGGTGGAGGGCACGAAGTCGATCACCCGGCCGCGGGGGTAGAGCGGGATGTCGTCGCGGATGCCGCTCACGCCGGTGCGCCGCAGGTCGGCGCCCGCAGCGGTGGGCTCGTCGCCCGCGAGCACCGGTTCCAGCAGGTCCACGGTGGCGAAGTCCGCGAAGCGCGGAACAGCCACGTCCGCCAGCTCCTGGGCCGTCTGCTCCACGTCGAGGGTGGTGCCCACGCCGACCCCGGCGTCGTAGAGCAGGCGCAGCCGCCTGCGGGCGGCCTCGGCGCGGCTGGTCAGGATCCGCATCTCGGTGGAGTCCCGGATGGTGACCGCCATCCCCTCGGCCCGACCCTGCGGCCGGGTGGACCGCTGGTTGATGACCAGCAGCCGCTCCCCGGCCTCCAGCACCTCGTCGGTGGCCTCGCGGCCGGAGAGCAGGAGGTCGGCCAGGTGCCCGTCGAGTTCCGCGAACCGGCGGATGTGCCGGCCCTCGGCGTCGGCCGGCAGGTTGAGCAGACGTTTCGCCTCGTCGTTGGCGAGCATCAGCCGCCCGCCCCCGTCGATGATGAGCACCCCTTCGCGCACGGAGTGCAGCACCGCGTCGTGGTGCTCGTACATCCGGGTCATCTCCAGCGGGCCGAGGCCGTGGGTCAGGCGGCGCAGCCGCCGGCTGATCAGCGCGGCGCCGGCCGTGCCCAGGGCCAGACCGACCGCGCTGGTGGCGAGGATGACGGGGAGCTGCCGGTAGACGACGCCGGTGACGTTCTTGACCTTGAGGCCGGCCGACACCAGCGCCTCGACCCGCCCGCTGCCGTCCCTGGCGAAGACCGGGACGACGGCCTGGATCTCCTTGCCCAGCGGCCCCTGGACGCTCTCCGTGTACACCTGGCCGGCCAGTGAAGGCCCGATGGTGCCCACGAACTTCTTGCCGATGCGGTCGGGCAGGGGGTGGGTGTAGCGGATCCCGTGGGTGTCCATCACGACGATGAAGTCGACCCCCGCCTTCTTGCGGGTCTCCTCGGTGAGGGGCTGGAGGACCTTGGACGGATCGGGCGTGGCCAGCGCCGCGTTCAGTCCGATGGAGTGCGCGAAGGTCTCCGCGACCGACACCGAGCGGTTGCGTGCCTCCCGCTCGACGTCGTGGGTGGACTGGAGCACCAGGGCCAGGACCGCGCCGGCCGCGAGCAGCACCACGATCGCCACCTGGAGGACGAATACCTGTCTGGCGACGCTCCGCGGGTGCTTCCCGCTCAGTGACCGCACCGACGTCCCCGGCACGGGTTGCAAGGATGGGTCACGAACCATTTGTAGCACTGTCCCCCGCTCCGGGCCGGGAGGGCAGGACGTGCACTTTCGTGGGCGATTCGGAACGCCTCAGCCTGCGTGGTCACCGGCGCCGTCCGTGCGCTGTGCGCGCCACTGCCCGAGGACCTCCTCGACGTCGAAGGGGGACAGGCGCAGGGGCGGTCCGGGAGGCGGCATGCGCAGGGCCGCTGCGATCTTCTCGTTGATGCCGTGGAGGAGCTCCCGCACCCGGCGTTCGGAGCGGGCGGCGCGGACGGCTTCCCTCGTCTCTTCGGCCTCCTTGCGCAGGGCGAGGGAGGGCGGCAGTGCCGCGAAGCCCTCGCGGTGCATCTTGTCCTTGATCCACCACATCTCGTCGTACGGAGTGTCGAGCGAGGCCAGCGGCTTGCCGAGGCCTTCCAGCCGCTCGAACTCGCCGCGCTCGGCGGCCTCCCTGATCTGCCGGTCGACCCAGGACTCGAAGCTGACGCCCGGCGGCTTGCGCTCGGTCACGGTTCCTCCCTGCGGGGGCCTGTGGAACCAGCGTATCGCCGTCCTAAATATCTTGACGTCGAGATTGATTTCCGGCAGGCTGCGGCGCGGTATCTCGACATCGAGATACTTCTACGGGGAACTCGGCACTCGGAGGCCTGGGATGGGGAAGCGGCACGGCGCACGCACCAGGAGCGGCAGGCCGGGCGGCGCGAGCGGCACGGGCGGTCTGCTCGCCCAGCTGCGGCGCCCGCCCGGCGGCCGGGACGCGCGCATCATGCTGGTCGGCCAGCTCGTGGACCGCACCGGCACCGGCGTCTGGGCCGCCTCCTCGGTGCTGTTCTTCACCTTCGTCGTCGGACTCGACGCCGGCCGCCTCGGCCTGCTGCTGGGCGCGGGCGCGGTCGCCGGCGTCGCCGGCTCGCCCCTGGCCGGCCACCTCGCCGACCGCTTCGCGCTCCGCCCGCTGCTCATCGCCTGCCACCTGCTGCGTCTGGCGGCCCTGTGCGCCCTGCTCGTCGTCACCCGCTTCGAGGTCCTGCTGCTCGTGGTCGCCCTCACCACCCTGGGCGACCGGGCGGCCAAGACGCTGGAGATGCTGTTCGCCACCCGCGTGGCGGGCGAGCGCCGCGCCACCTACCAGGCGCTGTCGCGCAGCGCCGCCAACGCCGGCTACGCGCTCGGCGCCGGCATCGCCGCCCTCGGCCTCGCCGTGGGCACCCGCACCGCCTACGACGCCCTCATCCTCGCCAACGCCCTCTCCTTCCTCGCCGCCGCGGTCCTGGTGTGGCGCACCCGCGAACCGCAGGGCCACGGCCGCGTCGCCGCGCACGGCGGAGCCCCCCACGGCGGCGCCGGGCCGGCCGCCCCCGGCGCGCCGAGCGGGCAGAACCCCTGGCGCGACCGCGGCTACCTCCGCTTCGTCCTCCTCGACATCCCCATGACCCTGGACGACTCCCTCCTCAACGTCGGGCTGCCGCTGTGGCTCGTCCACCACACCGACGCCCCGCACGCCGTGGTCCCCGCCTTCCTCGTGATCAACACGGTGCTCGTCGTCGTCCTCCAGCTGACCGTGTCCGCCAGGGTCGAGACGCCCCGCCAGGCCGCGGCCGCCGTCGGCTGGTACGGCGTGGCCATGCTGGCCGCCTGCACCCTCCTCGCGCTCACCCCCGCCCACGGGGCCTGGGCCGCCTCGGCGGCCCTGCTCGCCGCCGCCGTGCTGGTCACCGCCGCGGAGCTCGTGCGCTCCGTCACCTCCTGGGAACTGGCCGTCTCCCTGGCCCCCCGGGAGGCGCGGGCCTCGTACCTGGGCGTGGCCGGCATCTCCTCCGCCGCGCAGAAGGCCGCCGGACCGCTGCTGCTGACCGGCGCCGTGATGACCGCCGGGCCCGCCGGCTGGCTCGGGCTCGGAGCCGCGGTCGCCGGGCTGGCCGTCGTCCAGCGCCGGGCCAGCATGCGGCGGCTGGATGCCGTACGGCCCGCACCGGCCGGGCCCCACCTCCCGACCGCCTCGGGCGCCGCACCCGCCGCCTGAACCCGTCACGGCGCACCGCGGCCCCGGCACCGGATTCCCCCGCGACGGGGAAACCACCGGAAGCGAGGGGGAAGTGCCTGGGCCCGCGACACCGGCACCCCCGTCGTCGCGCGCAGCGGCGGCCACAGCCAGGCCCGCCTTTCCGTCGGGACCGGCCTCGTCGTCGACCTCGGCGCGCTGCACCGCGTGAGCGCGGACGGCTCCACCGGGCCCGTCACCGCCGCCGGCGGCGCCCGCACGGCCGACGTGTACACGGCGGTCCGGCCCCACGGGACGGCCTTCGCCCTCGGCAACGGCGCCTCGGCCGGCATCAGGACATCGCCGACCGCACCGTCGGACAGGCCATCGGCAGGCGCGCCCGACCTGCCGGACCTCCCCGACCAGGCAGGGTTCTGCCGCGGCCCGTCGGGGGTGCCGTCAAGCCGGTGAATTTTCTCCTCCGTGCCGGGTAGACGGGCGGGGAACGGACAGGACGCAGGACAGGAGACGAGGCACCATGGTGCGGCGGTTCTCGTTCCGGGCGACCGCGACGGAGGCCGGGGCCACCGGCGGCGCGGGGGAGAAGCCGTGACCGAGCACATCCGCAGACTGAACCTCGAGGGCGCGACAGCCGGGGTGGTGAGCCGCTGCCGCGAATTCACCCGCCGTGCGCTCGCCGACTGGCGCTGGATCGCCCAAGCCGAACCCGAACCCGGTGCCCTGCGCCCGGGCCCGCCGCGCAGCCCCGAACCGGACTGCCCGGACTGCCCGGACGCCGTCGAGGACGTCCTGCTCATGGTCTCCGAAATGGTGAGCAACGCCTGCCTGCACGCGGGCGGCCCCCGCGAGTTCGTCCTGCGCCTCGCCCGGGGCGGGCTGCGCATGGAGGTCGGCGACGGGAGCCCCGAGCCCCCCCGCCGCCGAACGCCAGCCGATCCCGCCCTCCCGGGCGGGCACGGGCTGCTGGTACTGGAGCGGCTCGCCCGCAGCTGGGGCTGGGAGCCCTACGCCGACGGGCGACCCGGCAAGACGGTGTGGGCGGAGGTCCCCTCACCGCTCACCCCGGACGGGTGCACGGCGCTGGGCGAACGGCTCTAGCCGTCCGTCCGGGCGCCCCGGGCGTCCTGCGGTTCCTGCGCGTCCTCCGCGGGAGGGTCCTCCAGCAGGCTCGCCCGCAGCGTGGCCAGGGTCCGGCTGAGCAGCCGCGAGACGTGCATCTGGGACAGCCCCAGCCGCTCGCCGATCTCCGACTGGGTCAGCTCGCCCCCGAAGCGCAGCGACAGCAGGGTCCGCTCGCGCGGCGGCAGCGCCGCCATGGCCGGCTTGAGCGCCTCCAGGCACTCGATCCGGTCGTAGGCCGCCTCGTCCTCGCCGAGCGAGGGCCGCTCGGCGTAGGCGTGCCGGTCGCCGTCCTCGCGCGCCGGAGCGTCCAGCGAGCGCGCGGAGTAGGCGTGCGCCGCCTTCTGTCCCTCGGCGAGCTCCTCGGCCGTGAGGTGCAGGTGGTCGGCCAGCTCGGTGTCCGTCGGCTCGCGGCCGAGGTCCTGCTCCAGTGCGTCGTGCGCCTTCGCGGCGTCGATCCGCAGCTCCTGGAGTCGCCGGGGCACCCGGACGGCCCAGCTGGTGTCCCGGAAGAACCGTTTGATCTCACCGACGATCGTCGGCAGTGCGAAGGTGGTGAACTCCACTCCCCGGTCCGGGTCGAACCGGTTGATCGCCTTGATCAGCCCGATCGTCCCGACCTGGACGATGTCCTCCATCGGCTCGCTGCGGCCGCGGAAGCGCCGGGCCGCGTACTTCACCAGGCTCAGGTTCAGCTCGACGAGGGTGTTGCGCACGTACGAGTACGCCGCGCTGCCCTCGTCCAGGTGGTGCAGCCTGCGGAAAAGGGTCTCCGACAGGGCGCGGGCCTCGCCGGTGCTCACACTCAGCGTGTCCTGCGGGATTCCCTCGGTGACCTCGGTGTACCTCATGTCGGCTCCTCCGACGGATGGTCGCAGCGCACGAACGTGCGGCGCGGCCGTCTCGTGAGCTTTCTAGGGATATACCCGGACAAGCGGCGCGCGAAGCGAATCTTCCGCGTCCGGGCGAAACCCCTGCTCCCGGCCGCCGCGCCGCGCCCCGTCAGAGCCTCGGAGCGGTACGCCGCAGGGCCTGCCGGACCGACCACACCACCGACACCAGCGGTACGGCCACCACCGCGCCCACCACGCCCGCCGCGATGGCCCCCGCGACCACCGACAGGGCCACCACCAACGGGTGCAGCCGCACGGCCCAGCTCATCAGCAGCGGGTGCAGCAGATGCCCCTCGATCTGCCCGATGACGACGATCAGTACGACGACCAGCCCCGCGATCAGCGGCCCCTTGGCGGCCAGGGCGACGATCACGGCCACCGCCAGCGCCACCGGCGACCCGATGAGCGGGATGAACGCGGCGAAGAACTCCAGCAGCGCCAGCGGCAGTGCCAGCGGCACCCCCAGCGCATACAGCGCGATGCCCACGAGCAGCGCGTTCGTCGCGGCGACCAGCACGATGCCGCGGGTGTAGCCGGTGAACGTCAGCCATGCGGCCCGGCCCGCGATCGCCAGCCGCGGCTGCGCGCTCCGCGGGAACTGCGCGCACACCCACGTCCACTGCCGGTCGCCCGAGGAGATGAAGAAGATCGAGCAGAACAGCCCCAGCACCAGCACCGTCAGTGCCTGCGCCACCCGCCCCGCGCCGGTCACCGCCGTGCTCAGCAGGTCCGCGCGGTGGGAGGCCAGGTACGAGCCGATGCGCTCGCCCAGCCCGGTCAGCGCATGCGGATCCAGCCGCAGCGGCGCCCGCGCCAGCAGCGGCTGGAGCCGGTCGAGCCCCTGGCGGAACTCCGCCACCAGCGAGCCCCACTCCGCCGCCACCGTCTCGCCCACGAACGCGAGCGCGCCCAGCAGCAGCACGATCGAGCCGACCAGCGCCGTGGCCACGGCCAGCGGGCGCGGGATCCAGCGGTCCAGCAGGTCGACCACCGGCCGCAGCAGCGCCGACACCACCAGCCCGAGGAAGACGGCCACCCCCACCTCGTGGAACCGGCCCAGCACCGCGAACACCGCGTACACGACCGCGCCGATCACCAGCAGCCGCCAGGAGTACTCCGCGGCCGTGCGCAGCGACGGCGACACCGACGCGGCGTACGGCCGCGACGGGGGCCCGCCACCGCCCGGCCGGCGCCCGGACGCGCGGACCCGCCGGGCGGCCGCCCGGATGCGGGCCCGGTCGGGGTCCGGCGCGCGCGGCCCGGCCCGGCGGCGCGCCGGTTGCGCCGCGGATCGCCTGCTCATGTACCCCCTCAGCCGATGGCCAGGTGCACGGGTGTCTCGCCTACGAAGTGCCACGCGGGAGCGGGCCTCCCACCCGCCGCCCGGCGGATTCCCCCGAAGGATGCGGCGGATGCCCAGGTTCCGCCGCGGGGTATCCCTGCCATGCTTGAGGTGGAGCGGGAGGGGCAGGCGCGCAACGCACGAGCAGGCGCCGGCCCGGCCCGGCCCCGGAGCGAAGGAGATGACCCAGGTGCGCATCGCGTTTCTGACGGCCCCCGAGGGCGTCGAGGAGGTAGAGCTCACCGAGCCCTGGAAGGCCGTCCTCGCCGCCGGATGGAATCCGGTGCTGGTCTCCACCCGGCCCGGACAGGTCCAGGCGTACCGGCACCTGGACAAGGCCGGCCGCCACACCGTCGACCACGTCCTCGCCGGAGACACGGCGGACGCCTTCGACGCGCTCGTCCTGCCCGGCGGCCTCGCCAACCCCGACGCCCTGCGGACGGACCGGCGCGCCGTCGCCTTCGTCAAGAGCTTCTTCGACGCCGGCAAACCCGTCGCGGCCATCTGCCACGCGCCCTGGACCCTGGTCGAGGCCGACGTCGTCCGGGGCCGCACCCTCACCTCGTACCCCAGCCTCGCCACGGACGTCCGCAACGCCGGCGGCACCTGGGTGGACGAGGAGGTCCACGTCTGCCGGGCCGCGCCCGCCACGCTGATCACCAGCCGCAAGCCGGCCGACCTGGACGCCTTCTGCACGGCCCTCGCGGAGGAGTTCGGCTCGAGATGACCACGGTCGGGGTCGAGGAAGAGTACGTCCTGCTGGATCCTCACACGCACCTGCCGGTGGCCCTGAGCGAGGAGGTCCGGGCCAAGGCGGGTCTCGCGACGTGCGTGGACGAGGGCGAGGTGCAGCACGAGCTGCTCCAGGCGCAGGTCGAGGTCGCCACACCCGTGTGCACCGACCTGGAACAGGTCGGCGGCCACCTGCTGCGGCTGCGCCATGCGGTGGGCACCGCGGCCGAGGAGAACGGCTGCCGCGTCGCCATGACCGCCACCGCCCCGCTCCGGGACGGCACGCCGGTCCCGATCACGCAGAACGCCCGCTACCTGAAGATGCGGGAGGAGGCCGGCCGGCTGGTCGACGAGCAGCTCATCTGCGGCATGCACGTGCACGTCGCGGTGCCCGACCGGGAGACGGCCGTGGCCGTCATGAACCGGCTTCGGGTCTGGCTGCCGACCCTGCTGGCGATGTCGGCGAACTCCCCGCTGTGGGACGGCCGCGACACCGGTTTCGCGAGCTGGCGCACCATCGTCTTCGGCCGCTGGCCGGTCAGCGGCCCGCCCCCGTACTTCCACACGCTCACCGACTACGAGAACCGCATCGGCATGCTGCTGGAGACGGGCCTGATCGCCGACCGGGGGCAGCTGTACTGGCAGGTCCGGCTCTCCGACCGCTACCCCACCCTGGAGGTGCGCTGCCTCGACGTGCAGCTGGAGGCCGACGACGCGGTCCTCCTCGCCGGCATCGTCCGCGCCCTGGTCACCACCGCGATCGCCGAGGAGCAGGCGGGGGCGGCACCGGTGGGCTGCCCTCCCGAACTGCTCCAGGCCGCCGTCTGGCACGCGGCGCGCCACGGCCTGGGCAGCACCCTGATGGACCCGCAGGGCCGCCGGCGCAGCGCCGGGGACGTGCTGTGCATGCTGGTCCAGCACATCACCCCCGCCCTGGAGGACTCCGGGGACCTGCGGGAGGTGAGCGCCCTCCTGCACCGGCTGCTCCAGCAGGGCACCCCCGCCGACCGCCAGCGCCGCGCCCTGGCCGAGGGCGGCATCACGGCCCTCACGGACCTCATCACCGCATGAGCCGGGCAGCGCCCGGACCGGCCCCGGCGCCCTGACCGGCCCCGGCCACTCCGACCGGGCAGGCGGCTGACCGGCCCCGGCGGGCTGACCGGGTCCGGCCGGGCCACCCGTGCGGCGCGCCGCCCGCCGCGGCGGACGCGGAGCCTGTAGGCAGGGCACAGGGCAGTGCTCGGCTCGGGAGGACGGATGGCGTCAGTGGACCCCTCGCCCCACGGGGCGCCCGAAGCACCCGAGGCGCCCCCATCCGAGCGGGCGGCGCGGGCCCGCACAGCGCAGCAGCAGCGCACCGCGCGGCGCATCGGCCAGGGCTCGGCGGTGCTGCGCTGGCTCTCGACCACCGACCACAAGGTGATCGGCAACCTCTACCTGGTGACGGCCTTCGCCTTCTTCCTGTTCGGCGGCGTCCTGGCCATGCTCATGCGGGCGGAACTCGCCCGCCCCGGCACGCAGATCCTGTCCAACCAGCAGTACAACGAACTCTTCACCATCCACGGCACCGTGATGATGCTGCTGTTCGCCACCCCGACCTTCACCGGTTTCGCCAACGCGGTCATGCCGCTGCAGATCGGCGCGCCCGACGTCGCCTTCCCCAGGATGAACGCCTTCACCTACTGGGTGTACCTCTTCGGCGGGCTGATCGTGGTGTCGGGCTTCCTGACCGCGGACGGCGCCGCCCCCTTCGGCTGGTTCGCCTACGCCCCGCTCAACTCGGCCGCGTTCGCCCCGGGTACCGGCTCCGACCTGTGGGCCATGGGGCTGGTGGTGGCCGGCCTGAGCACCATCCTCGGCTCGGTCAACTTCATCACCACCATCGTCTGCCTGCGCGCGCCCGGCATGACCCTGTTCCGCATGCCGATCTTCACCTGGAACGTGCTGTTCACCTCGATCCTCGCCCTGCTGGCCTTCCCCGTGCTGACGGCCGCCCTGCTGGCGCTGGAGGCGGACCGGACGTTCGGCGCCCACGTCTTCGACGCGGCCAACGGGGGCGCACTGCTGTGGCAGCACCTGTTCTGGTTCTTCGGCCACCCCGAGGTCTACATCGTGGCGCTGCCCTTCTTCGGGGTGGTGAGCGAGATCGTGCCCGTCTTCAGCCGCAAGCCCCTGTTCGGCTACGTCTCCCTCATCGGCGCCACCATCGCCATCACCGGGCTGTCCGCGACGGTGTGGGCGCACCACATGTTCGCCACCGGCGCCGTGCTGCTGCCGTTCTTCTCCCTGCTGTCCTTCCTCATCGCGGTGCCGACGGGCGTGAAGTTCTTCAACTGGATCGGGACGATGTGGAGCGGCTCGCTCTCCTTCGAGACGCCGATGCTGTGGTCGGTGGGCTTCCTCGTCACCTTCCTCCTCGGCGGCCTCACGGGCGTCGTGGTGGCCTCGCCGCCGATGGACTTCCACCTGACGGACGGCTACTTCGTCGTCGCCCACCTGCACTACGTCCTGTTCGGCACCATCGTCTTCGCCACCTTCGCGGGCTTCTACTTCTGGTGGCCCAAGCTCACCGGCCGGATGCTGGACGAGCGGCTCGGCAGGATCCACTTCTGGACGCTGTTCATCGGCTTCCAGACCACCTTCCTCGTCCAGCACTGGCTCGGCGAGGCGGGCATGCCGCGCCGGTACGCCGACTACCTGGCCGCCGACGGGTTCACCGTCCTCAACAGCATCTCCAGCATCGGGGCCTTCCTGCTGGGCCTGTCCACCCTGCCCTTCCTCTACAACGTCTGGAAGACCTGGCGGTACGGGGCGCGCGTCACCTCCGACGACCCCTGGGGCTGGGGGCGTTCACTCGAATGGGCGACCGGCTGTCCGCCGCCCCGGCACAACTTCCACTCCCTGCCCCAGATCCGCTCCGAGTCCCCGGCCTTCGACCTGCACCACCCGGAGGTAGCCCGTGAAGACTGAGGCCTGGCTGTTCACCGGAACGGCCCTGTTCTTCGCCGCCACCACGGCCGTCTACGCCTCCTTCTCCCGGGAACCGGCCGGAACCGCCGCCCTGGCCGTGTCCTTCCTGATGACGTCGCTGATCGCGGCCTTCCTGTGGCGCCAGCACCGGCGCGGCGGCGAACGCCCGGAGGACCGCAGCTCCGGCGAGGTACGGGAGGCCGGCGGGCGGCGCGAGTTCTTCCCGGCCGGCACCTACGTCCCCGTCACGGCCGCCGCCGGCAGCGCGCTGATCGGCCTGGGCGTGGTCCAGGGGCTGTGGCTGTGCCTCATCGGGTTCGGCGTGCTGCTGCCCGCCGTGCTCGGCTTCGCCTTCCGCACGCTGGACCATCCGCAGTAGCAGGTGCCGTCGCCGCCGCGGCGGATCAGGGGGCCTGCGACCCCCGCTCCTCCCCCCGGCCGTCCTCCGGGTCCTCGTCGGCGGCCCCGTACGGCGGGCGGTCCGGCCCCGCCAGGACGGCCCTGGTCTTGCGGCGCCGGGCCGCCGTCTCGGGGTAGCGGACCCGGTCCGCGTAGTACCAGGCGCTCAGCCCGGCCCGTACCCGCTGCACCGCGGCCGGCACCCGCCCGCCCGCGGCCGCCCGGTCGGGACGGTCCAGCGGGCGCGGCCGCTCCCGTACGAGCAGGGCGTAGCTCTCCTCGGCCGTCAGCCGCCGGTGCTCCGGATGGAAGCCGCCGCCCTCGTCCTGCCGGACCAGCCCGGACTCCTCGCCCTCGGCCAGCCGCCGCACCTCCCCGGCCTGCAGCCCCAGGCACAGCCGCCGGACCGTCCAGAACACCACCGCCGGCAGCACGAAGAAGGCCACCCGCAGCGCCCAGGTCACCGCCGCCACCGGCACGTCGAAGACGAACGCCACCACGTCCTGGCCGCCCGCGACCAGCAGCACGGCGTAGCACGACAGGGCCCCCAGCGCCAACCCGGTCCGCACCGGCCGGTCCCGCGGCCGGTCGCACAGGTGGCGCTCGCCCGCCCCGGGGGTGATCCACCGCTCGAAGAACGGGTACGCGTACAGCAGCGTGAACAGCAGGCCGGGCAGCAGCACCCCCGTCACCAGCGGGTTCCAGCTCTGGGTGTGGCCGAGGAAGCGGGTCTCCACCCCCGGCATCAGCCGCAGCGCACCCTCCAGGAACCCGATGTACCAGTCCGGCTGGGAACCCGTGGAGACCAGGTCGGGCCGGTACGGGCCGTACACCCAGATCGGATTGGCCTGCGCCAGCGCCCCCAGCGCGGCCAGCACCCCGAAGACGCAGAAGAACAGCCCGCCGGACTTGGCCGCGTACCGCGGGAACATCGGCAGGCCCACCGCGTTGCGGCCGGTCCTGCCGCGGCCGGGCCACTGGGTGTGCTTCAGTACGAAGACCAGCAGCACGTGCACGGTGATCAGCGCCAGCAGCAGGCCCGGCACGAGGAGGATGTGCAAGGGGTACAGGCGCGAGACGATGTCGTGGCCCGGGAACTCGCCGCCGAAGGCGAACATGCCCACGTACGTCCCGACCACCGGGAGGGACAGCATGATCCCCTGGGCGATGCGCAGGCCCGTGCCCGACAGCAGGTCGTCGGGGAGCGAGTAGCCGGCGAAGCCCTCCAGCAGGGCCAGCATGAACAGGGTGACCCCGATCGTCCAGTTCACCTCGCGCGGCCGCCGGAAGGCGCCGGTGAGGAACACGCGCAGCATGTGCGCCCCGATCGCGGCGACGAACACGATGGCCGCCCAGTGGTGGATCTGCCGGACCAGCAGCCCGCCGCGCACGTCGAAGCTGATCCGCAGCGTGGACAGGTACGCCAGCGACATGCGCGTCCCGCGCAGCGGCGCGTACGAGCCGCGGTAGACCGCCTCCGCCATGGACGGGTCGAAGAAGAAGGTCAGGAACACCCCGGTCAGCAGCAGCACCACGAAGCTGTACAGGGCCAGCTCGCCCAGGAGGAAGGACCAGTGGTCGGGGAAGACCTTGCGCAGGACCGACCGGGTGAGCTCGGCCAGCGGAAGCCGCTCGTCCAGCCGCCCCGCCGCCCGCCATCCGGCGCGCCGCGGCGGCGTCCTGCGCAGCCCTGGCGGCCCGGCCGGCCCCGGGCCCGTGGTCCGTGTCGACGCCGCCACCGCGTACACCTCCCGGGAGGGCCGGGCACAGCGCCCGAAGTGACGGCAACGCTACCCAACGCCACAAACGGGGATCAATCAAGACACGGCGGCGCGGCGCATGATGGTGGTGACCACCCCGCCCCGGCACCTGCGCCCGCGCCCGACGTGCGGGGCGCGGCCGCCGACGCGACGATGGGCGAGACAAGGACGGAGCGTGCATCGTGGAGATTTCTACGAGGGAGGTCTTCGGCGCCCCGTGCTGGGTCAGCCTCATGGCCCGCGACCTCCAGCGGACACAGGAGTTCTACGGCGCGGTGCTGGGCTGGAAGTTCCGGCCCGCGCGGCTCGGCGACGCGTTCACCGTCGCCGAACTGGACGGGGTCCCGGTCGCCGGGATCGGTGCGCTGGCCGGCGACCTGGCCGTCGCCGTGACCTGGACGCCGTACTTCGCGGTCGACGACGCGGACGTCACCGCCGACCGCATCCGCGAGCGCAGCGGCACCATCGCCGTCGGGCCGGTCTCCTTCGCCTCCGGCGGCCGGGGCGCCGTCGCCGCCGACCGGGACGGCGCCGTGTTCGGGATCTGGGAGGGCGGGGTCTCCGCCGACTGGCGGGTGGGGCGGGGCCCCTCGCCGGCCTGGCTGGAACTGCGCACGCGGGACGCCTTCGAGGCCGCCATCTTCTACGGCGAGGTGCTGGAGTGGGCCACCGGCCGGCCCGGGTGCTGCGAGGTCGGCTACGAGGACGACCAGGTCGTGCTGCGGCAGGCAGGGGAGCCGGTGGCCCGGCTGAACGGGGGCGTGGCCGACGCGGCGTCGCACGTCCCGGAATCGCGTCCGCGGTGGCACGTCTACTTCCGCGTCCCGGACCTGGACGAGGCGATCGACGCGGTCACGGCCGCCGGCGGCACCACCCTGTCGACGATCGTCTCGAGCCCCGCGGAACGCTGGGTGACCATCCGGGACCCGGAGGGCGCCATGCTCACCCTCACGGCCACCCGCCCCACACCCCCCTGACCGGAGCCCCCCCCCGCACCGCTGCCCGGCCGCGACGACCCCCCTCGGCTCCGCGCGCCGAGGGGCACCGCGCCACCAATGGGCCACCGCGGTCGCGCGGCACGGGCCCGCGGTGTCCGGTGGGAGGGTGAAGCAGGCGCTCTCCCCGCGCGGCCGCCGCGGGTGGACAGGGCTGACCCCGGCCGCGGGAGCCGCGGTCATGGCCCCCGGCATCCTCTCCGTCGGCCTGCACCTGGCCGGCCGCGCGACCCCCTCGCTGATCGCCTTCGCCCTGGCGGCGGCGCTCTGGCTGGTCCTGGCCCTCGACTTCACCGCCCGGCTCGTCGGCGACCGGGGCCGGTTCCGGGCCGAGGCCGTCACCCCGGCGGCCCTGACCGCCGTGGCCGCCACCACCGTCATCGGCTGCCGGATCTCCCTGTTCGGGTGGAACACCGCCGCGGCCGCCCTCCTCGCCCTGGCGGCCGCCCTGTGGCCCGGGCTGCTGCTCGCCGTCCTGCGCCACTGGGGTCGGCGACTGCCCGGAACGGCTTTCCTGGTCTGCGTCGCCACCCAGGGTCTCGCCGTGCTGGCCGCGGTCCTGGCCGCCGCCTGCGACTGGTACTGGCTGGCCTGGGCGTCGCTGGCCGCCTTCTGCCTCGGGCTGCTGCTCTACGTGCAGGCCTTGCGCCGGTTCGACCTGCGCGAGGTGGTGCGGGGAGCCGGTGACCACTGGGTGGCGGGCGGGGCCCTGGCCGTCTCCGCCCTCGCCGCATCCCGGCTCACCGCGGAGCCCGTCTGGACCGGAGGGGGCCACGAGGTGCTGCGCCGGACCACGCTGGTGACGCTCGCGCTGTCCCTCGCCTGGTACGTGCTGCTGCTCGCCGCCGAGGTGCGGCGGTGGCGGCCGCACTACGACGGCCGGCGCTGGGCGACCGTCTTCCCGCTCGGGATGACGGCCACGGCCTGCCTGTCCGCGGCGGGGCCGACCGGGGTGGGGGCCTTGCGCCCGATCGGCGAGGTGCTGCTCTGGATCGCGGTCGGCGCCTGGCTCCTGACCTTCGCCGCCTTCGCCGCCGGCCGCCCGGCCGCCGGCGCCGGGCCGACCCCGCGCAGCGGCCCCTGACCCCCGGGCACGCCGGCGGGTCCGGAGTCGCCGGGCCTGCCTACCGAGTCCGGGGTCGGGCGGAAAGGGCGGTGCGGGCCGTGGCGGTGGTCCACAGGAGCAGGGCGACCGCCAGGGCCAGGGCCCACCACGGTTCCCGGTGGACCGTGAGCAGGGCTCCGGCCAGACCCCCGGCGAACAGCACCCCGACCGACACCAGCCGCCGGACGGACGCCGGCCCCCACAGGTCGGCGAACAGGCCCGTCAGGGTCCGCGTCACCACCGTGGTGGTGAGGTCGGGAACGGCCAGCCGGTGCACGACCCCGTTCTGCACGCCCATGCCGAGCGCGAGCAGCCCGACCACCGGCAGCCGCCACGCCACGGCCACGGACAGCACCAGCGCACCGGCCACCAGGGCGGCCTGCGTCAGGACCAGCGGTACGAACAGCCGCTCGGCGGGGCAGTCGCGGTGCACCCGCCCGGCCGCGCGCGCCCCGGCCGCGAAGGCGGCGAGTGCCAGCAGGGAGGCCGAGGAGGACACTCCGTGCCCGCCGGCGAGGGCGAAGGCCAGGAAGACCACGTTGCCGGTCATGTTGGCGACGAAGACGTGCCCGAGGGACAGGTAGCTCACCGCATCGACCAGCCCGCTCACGAAGGTCAGCGCCACCAGCAGCGGCGGGAACAGCCCGTGCGGCAGGCCGCCGCCCTCCCGCGGCGGGGGGAACAGCAGCTCCGCCAGTCTCTGCAGGATCCCGCGCCGGGTCCGCCGCCTCACCCGCCCTCCGGCCCGGCGGCGTGCGCGAGGAGCGCGAGCTGCAGCCGGTTGGCGGCGCCCAGTTCGGCCAGCAGCAGGCCGACCCGGCCCGCCACGGTCTCCTCGTCCAGTCCGAGCCGCTCGCCGATCTCCCGGTTCGTCAGCCCCCGCGCGACCAGCGCCAGCAGCCCGGCCTCCCGCGGCGGCAGCTCGGCCAGCCGGTCACGGGCCTGCCGCCGCGCGGCGGCGCCGGGTGCCGGCACGGCGCCGAGGACGCGCTGCAGCACCTCCGCCGGCAGGACGGCGTCGCCGTCCCGGACGGCCCGCAGCGCGGCGAGCAGCTCCTCCCGGGACGCGTCCTTGCGGAGGAAGCCGTCCGCGCCGAGGACGAGGGCCTGCTCGACCTCGGCGTCGAGGCCCAGGGCCGTCATGACGATGATGCCGACCGGCCCCGCCACCGCTCCCGCCCCGACGTCCCCTTCCCCCGCCTCCGCCGCCGCCTCCGCGTGCAGCGCCGCCGTCGTGCGTACGCCGTTCAGCCGCGGCATGCGGGTGTCCAGCAGCAGGACGTCCGGCAGGTGGGCCCGTACGGCCTCCAGCGCCTCCTCCCCGTCGGCGGCCTCGGCCACCACGTGGAACTCCCCGCTCGACTCGACGCCCGTCCGCAGGCTCCAGCGGACCACGGGTTCGTCGTCCGCGACGACGACCCGCGCCACGTGGCCCCGTTCCATGCACGCACCCCGGTTGTCAGTGCTCCTCAGTAGGGTCCCCCCATGACCTACACGTTCCAGGTGACCATCGACTGCAGCGACCCGCACCCGCTCGCCGACTGGTGGGCGGATGCACTCGGATGGGAAGTGGAGCCGACCGACGAGGGGTTCATCCGCCGGATGCTCGAAGAGGGACGGGCCGCGCAGGACGACATCGCCACGCACCGCGGCAGGCTGGTCTGGAAGGCGGGCGCCGCCATCCGCCACCCCGAGGGCCTCGAGCGGGCGCCCCGCGTCCTGTTCCAGCTCGTCCCGGAGGCCAAGACCGTCAAGAACCGGGTCCACCTCGACGTGCGCACCGGCTCCGACGCCCCGGAGGCCGTGGTCGAACGGCTGGTCGCCAAGGGCGCCACGCTCCTGCACGAGGGCAGCCAGGGGCCCTTCACCTGGACCACGCTCGCCGATCCCGAGGGCAACGAGCTCTGCGTGTCCCGTTGACGAGTCCGGGAGCGCAGGGCCGCCGGCCGCCACCCGTGCCCCTTCCACCAGGCATAATTCGCTACCGGGCCGGCCCTCCCGCAGCCGAGAATGAGGCAACTCGCAACGGGAGGAACCCCATGGGCCACAGCCAGGCCTACCTGAACCTGCACGACCTGCTGCCGCGGCAGGAGCTGGCCGCCGCCATCGACGCCGGCCTCGTCAGCCGCAAGGCACACCCCGAACTGCCGCTGTCCCTCTACACGTACACGCGGACGGCCCAGTACGAGGGGGCCTGGAACCGGGTGACCGTGCGCTGCCGGGGACTCGTCGCCGACGACGCCACCGGGGAAGTCGTCGCGCTGCCGCTGCCGAAGTTCTTCAACGTCGGCGAGCACGAGGCGGGCCGGCCCTACGCCCCGGCCCTGCCCGACGAGCCGTTCGAGGTGTACGAGAAGGTCGACGGCAGCCTCGCGGTCGTCTTCCACTACGCGGGCGCCTGGCGGGTCGCCTCCAAGGGCTCCTTCATCAGCGCTCAGGCGACCTGGGCGCAGCGGCGCCTCGACGGCCGCGACACCTCGGCGCTGGTGCCCGGAGTGACGTACCTGGCCGAGATCCTCTACCCGCAGAACCGTATCGTCGTCGACTACGGCGACCGCCGGGACCTTGTGCTCCTCGCCGCGTTCGGCCGGGACGGCACTGAGGTCCCGCTGGCCGAGGCCGCGGCCCACTGGGAGGGCATAGGCTCCGTGGTCACCGTCTGGCCGGCGATGCCGCTCGACGAGCTGATCGCACTGACCGAGTCGAACACGCTGCCCGGGGGCTCCGCCGCCACCGGCACCGACGCCGAGGGCTTCGTCCTGCGCTTCGCCTCGGGCGTGCGCGCTAAGGCCAAGCTGTCGGAGTACGTACGCCTGCACAAGGTGCTCACCGGTGTCACCGAACGGGACATCTGGCGCAGCCACGGCATCCAGCGCTTCGCCGGCCTGCCCGCCGGGCAGGTCGCACAGGCGCTGGGCTGCAGCACCGCCGAGGTCGAGGCCTCGGGCGGCAAGCCGCTGGACGCGCTGCTGGAGCAGGTGCCGGACGAGTTCGACGCCTGGGTGCGCGAGGTGATCGCCCGCCTGGAGGACGAGGCCGCCCGGCGCGAGCGGGCCATCGACGAGGCGTTCGCGGGGCTGGCGCACCTGGCCGCCGACCGGGGCGCGTTCGCGCGCGCCGCGAAACTGCTGCCCGACAGCGGGATCCGCGCAGCGGCATTCCTGCGTCTGGACAACCGGCCGACGGAGCTCGTCGTGTGGCGGCACGTCCGGCCGCAGGCGTCCGACCCGTTCACGACCGATGAGGAGAACTGACCAGTGTCCGCAGTACCCGAAGGGCCCGCACGTCCCGTCGTCCACGTCATGACAGGGCTGCCGGCCTCGGGGAAGACGACCGCCGCGCGCGCCCTGCAGGCCGAGGCCGCCGGGCGGATGCGCCGCGTCAACCTGGACGACCTGCGCAGCATGCTCGACGTGCCGGACCCCGGGCGGGGCCGCTCGTACCGGCACGAGCAGACCGTGCTGGCGATCCAGGACGCCGCGGTCCGCGCGGCCGTGGACGACGGCTTCGACGTGGTCGTCGACAACACGCACCTGACGTCCCGCATCCCCAAGCGGCTCAAGGCGGCCGTCGCCGGGCGCGCCACCTTCGTCGTCCACGACTTCACCGACGTGCCGGTGGAGGAGTGCCTGCGCCGCGACGCCGCGCGCGAGCGGCCGGTCGGCGAGGAGGTCATCCGGATCCTCGCCCAGAAGCACGCCGGCGCCAGGAAGGGCGGCTGGCGGCTCACCGCGGAGTGGTTCAACGACCAGCCGCCGGTGGAGCCGTACACGCCCGATCCCTCGCTGCCCTCCGCGGTCATGTGCGACATCGACGGCACGCTCGCGCTGACCGGCGACCGCAGCCCGTACGACTTCTCGCGCTGCGGGATCGACGCGCTGAACGAGCCGGTGCGCTACGCCCTGGACGCCTTCCGGCGGGCCGACGGCGACAGGATCGTCCTGCTGTCGGGGCGCGGGGAGGAGCACCGTCCGCAGACGGAGGAGTGGCTGGAGCGGCACGAGGTGCCCTACGACGAGCTGTGGATGCGCCCGCTCGGCGACACCCGCCGCGACGACGTGGTCAAGGCCGAGCTGTTCGACGCGCACGTGCGGCACCGCTACGCGGTACGGGTGTCGCTGGACGACCGGGACCGGGTGGTCGCGGTCTGGCGCCGCATGGGGCTGCCGACCTGGCAGGTCAACTACGGCGACTTCTAGGCCGCCGCGCACGACGCGCCGCGCGCGGACCATACTGGGGACGTGAGCGTGCTGATCGTGGACGGGGCGAACGTCGTCGGCTCGGTCCCCGACGGCTGGTGGCGGGACCGGCGGGCCGCGGCCGAGCGGCTGCGCGACCTGCTGGCCCGTCGGGAGCGCGCCGAGGGGGAGGACGTCGTCCTCGTCGTCGAAGGAGCCGCCCGGGGCGTCGAGTCCGTACCCGGTGTACGCGTGGACTCGGCGCCCGGGAGCGGGGACGACCGGATCGTGGAGCTGGCGGCGTCGTACGCGGAGCGCGGCTGCACCGTGGTCACGGCGGACCGGGAGCTGCGCGCCCGGGTCCGGGCGTACGGAGCGCAGTGCGTGGGGCCGCGTGCCGTACGCCCGGAGAACTGACCGGACGGCCCGGGGACCGGAGGGTCAGTTGCACCAGATCACGGTGCTCAGGTTCTTCACGTAGCGGGCGGACACCCAGGCCTTCTCCTGCTGCTTGTCATCCCCTCCCCGGTCCTTGCGGGCAACCGCGCGGTCGGCCGAGTCGTCCGAGTCGCCCCAGTCGTCCGCTCCCTCCTCCTCGTCCGTCGCCCCCTCGTCCGTCGCCTCCTCTTCCTCGTCGCCGCGGCCGTCGTCCTCCCGGCCGTCGCCGTGCTCGTCGGAGTGCTTGTTCTTGATGTAGAGGCGGTACCAGAGGTCGTTCCCGTCGACCTTCTCGCCGCGGATCTTGCACAGGATCGCGACCCTCTGCTCGGACTTCACCTGGCCGATGACGCGGGCGCTGGTGGACGGGTAGTTGCGGACCTTCAGCGAGCCGCGCGCGACGACCTTGCCCACCGCGTAGTCCCTGTCGTCGTACTTCCCGGGCTGGTCGCCCCGCGGCTCGACGAGCACGACCTGCTGCGACGACGGGTCTTCGGTCCGGCCGCCGTCCGCGACGGCGGCGCCCGTGCCGACCACGCCGAGCACCAGGCTTCCGGCGGCGAGAGCGAGGGCGGTCCTGGCAGGCTTCTGCATGGGCAGGCTCCTCTGTGGAGACGTCCGCCCGGCCGCGCGCTGCACGGCGGGCCGGGGGCGGCAACCAGGCGGTCGCCAAGCACGACTATGGCGAGAGGACGTCGCACCGCCCCGATGACGCACCGCGGTTTAGCCCGAAATACCCAATCTGCCCTGTCTGTGCGGGGCGCCGCCGGTCCGGAACCGCGCAGGGCCGTGCCCGCCCCCGAACGGGCACGGCCGCGCGACGGGCCCCGCTCGCGGCAGGGCCGGTGTCGACAGCTGCCGACCCGGCGAATCTACGCGCGGGTGCCGCCCCGGCTCGCCCATCCACAGGGTGAATTCGGCCTACCGCCCAGGGTGGCCATGCCGTACAACCAGCGTGGTACCCGAGGGGGTTGACGTGCAGCCGCGCGCACGGCCGGCGGCCGGGGGAGAGGAGCGGGACGGCCCGCCCGCCTGTCGTGCGGCCCGGCCCTGCGGATGCGGGTGCCCGCCGCCGCCCGCACAGTGGGACGCATGGGCATCAACGACTACAGCGGCGGTCCCGGCGCCGACCGGACCGGCGTCCTCGTCGTCACGACGAACGACGTCCCCGGATACCGCGTCGAGCACGTCATCGGCGAGGTCTTCGGCCTGACCGTGCGCTCCCGCCACCTCGGCAGCCAGATCGGCGCCGGCCTGAAGTCGATGATCGGCGGCGAACTGAAGGGCCTGACCAAGACCCTGGTCGAAACACGCAACCAGGCCATGGAGCGCCTCATCGAGGCGACGAAGGCACGCGGCGGAAACGCCGTCCTGATGATGCGCTTCGACGTGACCGACGCCGCGGACGTCGGGACCGAGGTGTGCGCGTACGGCACGGCCGTCGTCCTCGCCCCCACCGGTTCCTGACCCCTCGACGCCCGCCGCGCAGGAGGCGGCGGGCGCGCGCGGTCCGGACCGCCCGGCCGGGTCCCCGGCGCCGAACCCTATGCTCGGTGCATGGACCACCAGCCCGTGACCGCGCCCGCGCCCGCCTCCGAGCCCGGGTCCGGCTCCGGGCCCGTACCGGACGTCTCCGTGATCATCGCCGTGTACAACGCGATGCCCTACCTCACCGCATGCCTCGAATCGGTCCTGGGCCAGAGCCTCGGCCCCGGCCGCACGGAGGTCATCGCGGTGGACGACGGATCCACGGACGGCAGCGGAGCCGAGCTGGACCGCTTCGCGGCCCGCCACCCGCAGCTGCGGGTGCTGCACCAGCCGAACTCCGGCGGCCCGGGCGCCCCGCGCAACCGCGCCCTGGAACTGGCCCGAGGCCGGTACGTCTTCTTCGCCGACGCCGATGACCGCCTCGGCCCCGAAGCGCTGCAGCGGTTGCTGGACATGGCCGAGGCCGAAGGCAGCGACGTCGTCCTCGCCAAGCAGGTCGGCATCGGCCGCACGGTGTCGGAGAAGGCCCACCGGCACGCCCCGCAGGCCGACCTGTACACCTCGGAGGTCTACCGGTCCCTGCACTCCGCCAAGCTGATGCGCCGACAGATCATCGAGGACGGGAACCTCCGCTACCCGGAGGACCTCTGGTACGGCGAGGACCAGCTCTTCGTCACCGCCGTGTACCTGGCCGCCGGCCGGATATCGGTGGTCGGCGACTACGACTGCTACTTCCTGCGCCGCCGCGACGACGGGCAGAACCTCACCAGCCGCACCCGGACCGCCCACGAGACGGTCGCGCACATCGAGCGGGTCATGGCGCTGGTCGCCGAGCGGGTGAGCGACCCGGTGGGACGGCGCCGGATGCTCGGCCGGCACTTCCGCAGCCTGCTGCGCACCGCCCTGCGCCCGGCCGTGGCCGCCCGCCACGGCGACCCGGCGTTCACGGCCGAGGTCTACGCGCGGGCCCGGACGCTCGTGGAGACGTACTGGACCCCCGACATGGGCGGCGAGCTGCCGCGCATCGACTGGATCCGGCTGTACGCCTTCGCCTGCGGTCCGCTGCCCGCCTTCGAACAGCTCATGGAGTACGACCCCGCCAAGGAGCCCCCGCCGCGCGAACGCGTCGAGGGCGGCCGCGTCTACCGCTGCTACCCCCTCTTCCGGGACCCGGCCGCGGCGCTGCCGGACGTGCTCTTCGACGTGACCGACACGCTCAAGGCCCAGCACCGGCTGGCGTCGATGACCTGGCAGGGCACCCGGGTCCGGCTCACCGGCCACGCCTGGATCCCGGGTCTGGGCACCGCCCGCACGGCCAGCGAGCTGGCGCTGCGCGAGCGGGAGACCGCGCGCGAGTACACGGTGCCGGCCACCGCCCGCCCCGCGCCGGAGCTCGCCGACCACGGCCCCGGCCTGGAGCTGGCCGGGTTCCGCGCGGACCTCGACCTCGCCACGGTGGCCGGGGGAGACCCGCTCCCGCCGGGCACCTGGGACTGCTTCCTCCACGTCCGCGCGGACGGGGTCACCCGCACCGTCCGGCTGGGCCG
Organism: Streptomyces sp. NPDC046866; assembly: GCF_040704625.1. Classification (NCBI taxonomy): domain Bacteria; kingdom Bacillati; phylum Actinomycetota; class Actinomycetes; order Kitasatosporales; family Streptomycetaceae; genus Streptomyces; species Streptomyces sp. NPDC046866. The sequence goes on along the minus strand of NZ_JBEYXN010000002.1, from coordinate 39,811 downwards.
GCGGCACGCGCCGGACCTGGACCGGACGGCCCGTCGGGCCCGGGTCCTCGCGCGCGATCCCGACGGCGCCACCGAACTCGCCGCGGCCCCCTTCTTCACGGGCTACGGGAACCTGAGCTTCGAGGTGGTCCGCCGGATCCCGCTGCCCACGGGATGAACCGGCCCCGGCGCGCCCGCTCCTGAGGATGCGAAAACTTTTTCGCCGACAGCGGCAACCTCCCGCGGGGTCGCGCGTCGTGCGGGGGTGAAGGGCGTCATCCCGCGCCCGGCGAACCGACCGAACCGACCGTGGAGAACCACCGTGATGAACCTCGAGAGCGCCCTGCCGTCCGCCCGCCGGGCGGCCGCAGCCGCCACCGCCGCCGCCGGGGCGGCCCTCGTGCTCGCTCTGGCCGGGCCGGTGTCCGGCGCGTACGCGGCGCCGGCGCCGGCAGCGGCGCCCGTCTCGGCGCCCGCGTCCGCGACGCCGTCGCCCGCCCCGAGCGCGGTCCCGACCACCCCGCCGAGCGCCACGCCCACCACCCCGCCGAGCGCCCGCCCGACCCCCGTGCCGAGCTCGCCGGGGAGCCCCCGCCCGACGGCGTCCGTCAGCCACCCGCCGACCGCCGCTCCCAGCGCCGTGCCCACCGGCCCGGGCGGCGCTCCGGCCTCGCCGGCGCCCGGCGCCGTCCCGGCCGGACACGAGCTCGCGCAGACCGGGTCCTCGGCGACCACCGCCGCCCTGGGCATCGGGGCGGCCGTGCTCGTCGCCGCCGGCGCCGGCACCCTGTTCGCCGTCCGCCGGCGCGCCAACGGCTGAGGACCCCCGTGCTCCACCTCGTCCCGCCTGCACCCCTCGCAGGCCCCGCCGTACCCGGCCTGCGCCGGGTGTGGCGGGGCCTGCGGGCGCGGGTGCTGCGCCGCGAACGCCCGGGGACGGCCGCTCCCGCTACCCGTTGCGCACCCGGCGCCGGGCCCGCCCGCCCGTCTGCGTACCCGTACGCCCGCGACGGCGGCCACGGCCCCGGCGGCGATGCGACCCGGCCCACGGTTTCCCAGCTGTACCACGCGCACCGGCTGCCCATGGTCCGGCTGGCCGTCCTGCTCGTCGACGACCTGGCCACCGCCGAGGACGTGGTCCAGGACGCCTTCACCGCCCTCTACCGGCGCCACGGCGAACACGTCGCCGAGGTCGACAACGCCCTCGGCTACCTGCGCACCGCCGTCGTCAACACCTCCCGCTCCGTGCTGCGCCGCCGCCGCACCGCCCGCGCGTGGACGCCTCCGGCCGTGGCGGACGTGCCCTCCGCGGAGGAGCACGTGGTCCTCGACGAGGCCCACCGCGAGGTCCTCGCCGCGCTGGGGCGGCTGACCCCGCGCCGCCGCCAGGTCCTCGTGCTGCGCTACTGGGCCGAGCTGAGCGAGGCGGAGATCGCAGCGACCCTCGGGATCAGCCGGGGCGCGGTCAAGTCGAACGCGAGCCGCGCCCTGGACGCGCTGGAACGGATTCTGGAGGGACGCATATGACGCACGGCAACACGTCCGTGGAACGCCCCGGCGGCCGCCCCGTCGAGGACAGGCTGCGCCGGGCCCTGGACGCCCGCGCCTCCTCCGTCACGGTGCGCGATCTGCGGCCCGCCGAGCCGCCGGGCCTGCACCCGCACCGCCGGTCCGTGCGTGCGGCGCCGCCGTGGCGGCGTTTCGCCCTGCCCGCCGCCGTCCTCGCCGCGGCGGCCGCCGCGGCGGTGGCCGGGTACGCCCTCCTCGCGCCGGACCCGGGGCCCCCTCGCCCGGTGCCGCCGGCCGCGCCGCCCGAACTCCCCCCGCCGGGCCCCTCGTCGCCGGCCCCGGGCGGGCCGCGGCCCTCCGCGGTTCCCTCCGCGCGGCCGACGGCCCCGCCGACGGGTGCCGCGACCAGGCCGGCGCCGGTGACGACCCCGCCGCAGTCGCCTTCGGGGTCGCGGACGCCGACCCCGTCGCGGGCCGCGCCCCCGTCTGCGTCCCCGTCCGCGCCGCCGACCCCGTTCCCGCCGTCACCGGGCCCGAGTACGACCCGTCCCTGAGCCGGGCGGGCGCCCGCCCGGCGGACGCCCGCACCCGGAGCCGGATGTCAGTCCCCGGCCGGGGCGGCCGCGCCGGCGCAGGCCAGGTGGCCCCAGCGGGCGCCCACCTTGGTGATCGTCTCCCCGGAGGCGTACGGCTTGCCGCAGGGGCAGCTGCCGGGGAACTTGGCCTTGACCCGGCCGCCGCCACCGCGGGCGCGGGAGGCCGCCGCCTTCTTCGCCGGGGCGGCGGAGGGCCCCCGGGCGGGGGCGGCCCGGCCGGGGTCCGGCACGGGCGGCTCGCCGCTGCCGAGCGCGGTCCCGGCCGCCTGCTGGGAGACGGCCGCGTCACTGGCGGCCTGATCGGCGATGGCGTTCAGGCGGTCGCCGTCGGTGCGGTGCGCCGGGACGTAGCGGAACTCCACGTCCCGCTCGGCGAGCAGTGCGTCGATGCCCTCCACGAGCTCCCGGTTGGCGACGGGCTTGCCCGCGGCCGTCTTCCACCCGTTGCGCTTCCAGGCGGGCAGCCACTGGGTCACGGCCTTCATCGCGTACTGCGAGTCCATCCGCACCTCGACGGCCGTCCCCGGCGGGAGCGCCTCCAGCAGCCGCTGCAGGGCGGTCAGCTCGCCCACGTTGTTCGTGGCGCGGCCCAGCGGGCCGGCCTCCCAGCGCTCCGGGCGGCCCTCGGCGTCGGCGATGACCCACGCCCAGCCGGCGGGCCCGGGATTGCCCTTGGCCGCCCCGTCACAGGCGGCAATGATCCGTGTCGACATCCTTCGATCATGCCCCAGCCGCGGGGCCGGTCAGGACCGCGGCCCTGCCTCGCGCGGCCCGATGGCCTCCACGGCCGCGACCAGCGGGGCGAGTGCGGGGTTGGCCGCGGCCTCGTCCAGCGCCTCGCGCAGGGCGGCGTCGTTGGTCGGCCGGGCGGCGGCGAGCAGGGCCAGGCCCGCCTCGCTCACGTCGGTGTAGATGCCCCGCCGGTCGGTGTCGCACAGGTAGCGGCTGAGCAGCCCGCGGTCCTCCAGGCGGCTGACCAGCCGGGTGGTGGCGCTCTGGCTGAGCACCACGGAGTCGGCCACCTGGTGCATGCGCAGATGGCCGCCCGGTCCGTTGTGCTGGCGGCTGAGCACGTCCAGCAGGGAGTACTCGCGCACGCTCAGACCGTGCCCGGCCTGCAGGGCCCGCTCGATGTGCGCCTCGATCCGCCCGTGCAGCAGGGAGAGGGCGCACCAGCCCTGGGAGAGGGCGGTGAGCGCGCTGTCCGTGGCCGTCATGGGCTCCTCCTTCGGTCCGGGCCTCCAGGATAGGCCACACGCGAAATAGCCCGCGTTTGCAAATATCCCGCGTCTGCAATTAATGTGAACGCATGTAAGCGGCGGCCGCAAGTGAGCTTGGAGCGGCTCCCCGACTGCACCCCCACTCCGCTGAAGGACACCTCCCCTCATGCCTCTCGCCCTCCTCGCCCTCGCCATCGGGGCCTTCGGGATCGGCACCACCGAGTTCGTGATCATGGGCCTGCTCCCCGAGGTCGCCGCCGCATACGGCGTCTCGATCCCCACCGCCGGCCTCCTCGTCACCGGATACGCCCTCGGCGTCGTCCTCGGAGCCCCGCTGATGACCGTCCTGGGCACGCGCATCCCCCGCAAGCGGATGCTGATGCTCCTCATGGGCCTGTTCATCGCCGGCAACGTGCTCTCCGCCCTGGCCCCGGTCTTCGGGGTCATGCTCGCCGGGCGCGTCGTCGCCTCCCTCGCCCACGGCGCCTTCTTCGGCATCGGCTCGGTCGTCGCCGCGGAGCTCGTCGCCCCCGAACGGAAGGCCGGCGCCATCGCCATGATGTTCACCGGCCTGACCGTGGCCAACGTCGTCGGCGTCCCCCTCGGCACCCTGGTCGGCCAGACCCTCGGCTGGCGCACCACCTTCCTGATCGTCGCCGCCCTCGGCGTGCTCGGCCTGCTCGGCATCGCCCGGCTCGTCCCCGAGCTGCCCCGGCCCGAGGGCGTCCGGATCCGGCACGAGCTGGCAGCCTTCCGCAACGTCCAGGTCCTGCTCGCGATGGCGATGACCGTCCTGGGATTCGGCGGCGTCTTCGCCGCGATCACCTACATCACGCCGATGATGACCCACGTCGCCGGCTTCGCCGACACCTCGGTCACCTGGCTGCTCGTCCTCTTCGGCCTCGGCATGGTCGCCGGCAACCTCGTGGGCGGCCGGTTCGCCGACCGCGCGCTGATGCCCATGCTGTACGGGTCCCTGGGCGCCCTCGCCCTGGTCCTCGCCCTCTTCACGGTCACCGCCCACACCAAGGCCGGCGCCGCCGCCACCGTCGTCCTCATCGGCGCCCTCGGCTTCGCCACCGTGCCCCCGCTGCAGAAGCGGGTCCTCGACCAGGCCGCCGGCGCACCGACCCTGGCCTCCGCCGTCAACATCGGCGCCTTCAACCTGGGCAACGCGCTCGCCGCCTGGCTCGGCGGGCTCGTCATCGCCGCCGGACTCGGTTGGACCGCCCCGAACTGGGTCGGCGCCGCACTCGCCGGCTCCGCCCTGGTCCTCGCCGCCGTCTCCGGCGCACTGGAGCGGCGCACCGCCTCCCGCCCGGGACGCGTCGCCGCCGCACACCGCTGAACCGCCCCCGCCCGTACGATCCGCCACCCCGCCACCCCTCACCCCGGAGAACCGCGCCATGCCAGTCCCCGGCAGCCCCGCCCGTCCCCGCACCGCCGTCGCCCCGCTGACCACCGAGGACGCCGAGCTCCTCGTCGCCGCCGCCCGGGCCGCGGCCGCGGAGGCCGGAGCCACCGTCAGCGTCACCGTCCTCGACGCCGGAGGGCACCTGCTCGCCTTCCTGCGCGACGACCGGGCCGTGCTGATCTCCGGCGAGACCAGCACCCGCAAGGCCTACACCGCCCTCCAGCTGGACGCCCCGACCGCCTCTCTCGCCGACGCCGTGCGGCCCGACGGGCCCTTCCACACCCTGCCCACCGCCCTCGACCGGCCGCTGCTGTTCATCGCGGGCGGGCTGCCCGTCCACCGCGACGGCCGCATCGTCGGCGCCGTCGGCGTCGGCGGGGCCAGCCCCGAGCAGGACCACGGCTTCGCCGCCGCGGCGCTCGCGGCGCTCGCCGCAGCGGTCTGACCGCCCCCGGCTCGCGTGCCCGCGTCCCCCGTGCCAGGTTGGTACGGGGGACACGGTGCACGATGCGGCAGTCCACAGGGATCAGGAGAAGCCATGCCATCGCGACGGCCACGGCCGCCGCGATGGCAGGCCTTGCCGTTGCGGGGTGCACGGCGGCAGCACCGGGAGACGTCCGCAGCCACGCCGGCACCTCCACCGCCTCCTCCGCGGCCGCCCCCTCGCCGACCGCCCCCTCGCCGGACCCGTCCGCCCCGCTGTCCGCCGCCCCGCAGACCATCCCGGCCGTACGGGAGCACGTCCCCGCCCGGGGCCCCGGCTGGCGGCCCGCCGCCGGCGCGCGGGTCGTCGTACCCCCGGGCGACAGCGGGAAGCTCGCCGACGAGGGCCGGCTGCTGGCCGGCGAACTGCACCTGGACTTCACCGACACGGCCGCCGCCCGCACCGGCGACGTCGAACTCGCCCTCGCGGCTCCGGGGTCGGGGGCGCCCGAGTCGTACACCGTCACCGTCCGGGGCGGCCGCGTCCGCATCACCGGACCCGACGAGGCCGGCGTCTTCTACGGCACCCGCACCCTCAAACAGGAGGTGCGGACGGCCGGCTCGGCCCCCGAGGGCACCGTCCGCGACGCCCCGGCCAAGCCGCACCGCGGCCTGAACCTCGACATCGCCCGCAAGAACTTCACCGCCGACTGGATCGAGGCCCGGCTGCGGGAGATGGGCGACATCAAGCTCAACCGGCTCGGCCTGCACTTCTCCGACGACCAGGCCTTCCGGATCCAGTCCGACACCCACCCCGAGATCGTCTCCACCCCCCACCTCACCAAGGCGGAGGTCCGGCGGATCACGGCGCTCGCCGCCCGCCTGCACATCGCCGTCGTCCCGGAGATCGACTCGCCCGGCCACCTCGGCGCGGTCCTGCGCGCCCACCCGGAGCTGCAACTGCGCGACGTCCGGGGCCGCGCCGTCAAGGGCGCCGTGGACATCTCCCAACCGGCGGCCGCCCGGCTGGTCGACGAACTGCTGCGCGAGTACCTGCCGCTGTTCCCGGGCACGGCCTGGCACCTGGGCGGCGACGAGTACCAGGCCCTGGTCTACCGCGACCCGCAGGCCTCCTTCCCGCAGCTGGCCCGCGCCGCGCAGCAGCGGTACGGGCCCACCGCACGGGTGCAGGACCTCGCGACGGGCTGGCTGAACGACCGGGCGGCCGTGGTGCGGCCCGCCGGCCGGGTGCCCGAGGCGTGGAACGACGGCCTCTTCGCCGGCGGTGTCGTACGGCCCGCCGCCGACCTGCGGGTCGAGTACTGGACCGGCCGGGAGCTCGGGGCCCGACCGCCCGTGCAGTACCTGGACGAGGGCCGCAGGCTCGTCAACCTCAACGACGCGTACCTGTACTACGTGCTGGGCCAGCCCAACGGGTTCACCTACCCGACCGGCCGGCGGATCTACGAGGAGTGGACCCCGCTCGTCCTGCGCGGGACCACGCCGGTGCCCGCGCGGTACGCCCCGCAGGTGCTCGGCGCACGGCTCGCCGTCTGGTGCGACCTGGCCGGCGCGCAGACCCAGGACCAGGTGGCCGCCGGGATCCGGCTGCCGCTCGCCGCGCTGTCCCAGAAGGTCTGGGACGCCCGGCCGCCGCAGCGGTCCTGGGCGGCCTTCCAGGCCCTGGCGAACCGGCTGTAGCCCTTCGGGCGGGGGCCGGGGGAGGCGCTACGGGCGGCCCGGCTGCTCCCGGCGCTGCCAGCGGCGCCGGGCCCATCCGCCGACCAGCGGCAGCGCCGCGACCACGGTCAGGGTCCAGGCGGCGGCGAAGCCCCAGATCAGCGGTGCCGACACGGTCACGGAGGCGGCGACCAGCAGGGCCACGGTCAGCGCCGCCAGCCCCGCGGCGGCCATCACGCGGTGGCGCAGGCGGGTGAAGCGCATGATCCGGTCGAGGGAGCGGTCGCGCCTGAGATGGTCCTCGATCGCAGAGAGGGCTCGCCGCTCGCGGTCGGAGAGTCCGGCTCCGTCCATCACGACCTCCACCGGCTGCCGTCGACGGGCGCGTACCGCAGCCGCTGACCTGCGCGTACCCGCCCCCGAGCGGGCCAATCCCGCGGGCCCCGGCCGGCCGCCAGGGCGGCGCCCGCGGGGCCCGCGCGGGCCCCCGCCCCGTGGAGCGGGCAGGGGCCGCGGCGGCTACCAGATCGAGTCGACCCACTCCGGGTGGTCGATGAACGGGTTCCGGTTGTGCTGGTAGACGTCGTAGATGACCTGGTTGCGGCGCTGCTCGAAGGCGTCCGGCGGGTCCTGCCGGTTCCACTGCTTGAGCACGCTGATCCGGCCGAAGAGCGGGGCGGTGCCGTTGTTGACCTTGTCGTCCATCTCCAGGTCCGCGAAGCCGTCGCCGCCGTCGTAGCGCACCGCCATGTACAGCAGCATGCGCGCCACGTCGCCCTTGACCGCGTCGCGCGGCTCGAAGGAGTCGGCGTCGGTGTAGCTGCCCGGGGCCTCGGCGACCGGGCTGCCGCCCATGTCGAAGTCCTTGTTGCCGCGGGTGCTGTTGACCGTGACGTCCTCGGGGCGCAGGTGGTGCAGGTCCGTGCCGGGGCCGGTGACGGTGCCGAAGTCGCCGTGGCTCTTGGCCCAGACGTGCTCGCGGTTCCAGTCGTCGGCCCCGCCGCCGTTGCTGGACTTGGACTGGGAGCGGCCGGAGTAGACCAGGATGACGTTGTTCGGGTTGTTCGGGTCCTGGTCGGTGACCTTCAGGGCGTTCCACACGCCGTCGTAGGTGACCTTGGACTGGTTCTTGATGATGGAGTGGAGCGCGGCCTTCAGCTCGGCGCCGGTCTTGCCCTCGGCGGCCGCGTAGTACGTGTCGACGGAGACGGCCGTCGAGGCCGCGGCGGTCGCACCGGTACGGGGGGCCTGCCCGGACGGCGTCCCGGCCGAGGCGGCGGCCGGGAGGACGAGCAGGGCCCCGGCGGCGAGGCCTATGGCCCAGGGGGTTCTGCGGGAGATCTTCATGATGTGGGGGACCTCTTCACACGCACCGCTCCCGCCATGGCAGTTGGCGGGACGTCAGGTGGCAGAGCAGAGGGTCGCATTGTCATGTGCCCTACAGGTAAACACAACGTGTGCGGAGCTGGGACTTTCGCTCTGGGCCGAACATCCGGAATCCCCCGATCAGGTGAGGACCGCCCCCCGGTCTTGGCAGGACGCGCCGGCCCGGGCAGGGTGGCCGGGGCCCGACCGCGGCCGGGCCGCTTCGAGACCGTGACCGTGAACACCCCACCGTGCACACCCCACCGGGAGCAGCCCATGGCAGTGAAGATCCTCATCGTGACCGGCGATGCGGCGGAGTCGCTGGAGGTCCTCTACCCGTACCAGCGCCTGCGCGAGGAGGGGTACGAGGTGCACATCGCCGCTCCGGCGGTGAAGCGGCTGCGGTTCGTGGTGCACGACTTCGAGGAGGGCTTCGACACCTACACGGAGAAGCCGGGCTACACCTGGCCCGCCGACGTGGCCTTCGCCGACGTGGACCCGGAGGAGTACGCGGCCGTGGTCGTGCCGGGCGGCAGGGCGCCCGAGTACCTGCGCAACGATCCCGAGGTGCAGCGCATCGTGGCGGCCTTCACCGCCTCCGACAAGCCGGTCGCCCAGATCTGCCACGGCCCGCTGATCACCGCCGCGGCCGCGAAGCTGGAGGGCCGGCGCGTGACCGCGTACCCGGCCCTGGAGCCGGACATGAAGGCGGCGGGGGCGGCCTTCGAGGACTCCGAGGCGGTGGTCGACGGCGCCCTGGTCTCGGCCCGGGCCTGGCCCGACCACCCCGCGTGGATGCGCGAGTTCCTCAAGGTGCTGGCCGGCCAGGCGCCGGCGCTCTGAGCCCCGGGCGGGGTGCGGCGAGGGGAGGCCCGCTCCCGCTCGCCGCTGCCCCGGGCGTCGTCAGCTGCTCGCGGAGGTGACCTGCGGGGCGGGCTCGTGCTTGAAGTTGGCCTGGCCGAAGTTCTTCTTCACGGCCGCGTCCCAGGAGCCGTCCTGGACCATCTTCTTGAGGGCGGCGTTGATCTTGGCGTGCAGATCCTTGTTGCCCTTCTTGATGCCAATGCCGTAGCTCTCGTTGCTCAGGCTCAGCCCGACGAGCCGGAACTTGCCCGCGTTGCCCTTCTGGGCGGCGTAGCCGGCCAGGATCGCGTTGTCCGTGGTCATGGCGTCGACCAGGCCGTCCTGGAGGGCGATCACGCACTCCGAGTAGCCGTCGAGCTCGAGCAGGCTGGCCTTCGGCGCCAGGTTCTGCTTGATGTTCTGCGCCGAGGTGGAGCCGGTGACCGAGCAGAGCTTCTTGTTGTTCAGGTCCTCGGCCTTGGTGATCGTGGCGTCGTCGGCGCGCACGAGCAGGTCCTGGTGGGCCGTGAAGTACGGGCCCGCGAAGTCGACCTTCTCCCGGCGCTTGTCGTTGATCGAGTAGCTCGCGGCGACGAACTTGACCTCGTTGTACTGGAGCAGCAGCTCGCGGTCGGAGCTGTCGACCTTCTTGAACTCGATCTGCTCCGGCTTGTAGCCGAGCTCCTTGGCGATGTACGTGGAGACGTCCACGTCGAAGCCGGAGAAGGTGCCGCCGGCCTCGCGCAGGCCGACACCGGGCTGGTCGAACTTGATGCCGATGGAGAGGGTCCCCTTGGGTCCTTCGTCGCCGCCGCAGCCGGTGGCGGTCAGGGCGAGGCCGATCACAGCGGCCATCGCTCCGGCCTTGGGGACCTTCATGTTGCAACTCTTTCCTCAGGACGCGGGACGCGGAGCGGGATCGCCGGTGCGCGTGGAACCGCGGGGTACGTGAAAAGCGTCGAGACGCGTGTACGAGGAAGCTAGGAATGCCGCCGCCGCGGTGTCACTGGAATTGAGCAAAACTTGAGGTAACGATCCGGCACGACCGGCGTTTCTGCGGCGAATACGGCTTCGAACGGGATATAGGGGGGCGTCCGCGGTGGCGGGTTCGGTACGAGTCGATGGAGATGCGCTGTTTCTGGGTGAAGGAGTGCAAATCCGGTTTATCCGGACATTGCGCCTTCCGGAGTCCGGCACCCACGCCCTGCCCCCGGGGCTGGGGGAGTTCCCGCTGCGCCGAGTCGAGGACCATCCGGACACCGTGCCGCCCGAGTGGCTGGCCAAGGGCGGGGTGATGCTGCCGGTGTACCTGCGCGAGGCGATGTGGCTGAGCTTCGGCCGCAGCACCGAGCCCGCCGCGCTCCAGGTCGGCGTCGGCAAGGTGTGCGCGGTCTCCGGCAAGCCCTGGACCGGCCGCCTCGCGCGCGGCCCGCAGGACCCCCAGAACTACGTGGTCCTCCCGCGGCAGCCCTGGCTGGACGGGATCAACTCCGGCAACGGCACCGTGCGCCAGTTCGTGGCCGTCCCGCTCGGACTCGGAGCCACCGTCGAGGGCCAGGTCACCGGCGAGGAGACCACCGGCGGCGTGCAGCTCCAGGCGTTCCCGCTCGCCCCGGCGCCGCTGGCCCGGTGGCGGGCCGAGCAGGCGGCCGCCCGGGAGGCCGCCGCCCGCTCCCTCGCGTACGGCGCTGCACCGGGCGGCGCCCCGGGCTACGGCTCCGCCCCCGGCTTCGGCGGCCCCGTACCGCCGCCGGCGGCGGCGCAGGCGCCCCGGCCCGGCGGTGGCCCGGCGCCCGTCGCCGCACCCGCGCCGGCCATGGGCCTCGGCGTCGGAGGCTCCATGCAGCAGGAGGTCTACCGCGACGAGCGGCCGCTGTCGGACTGGGCCGGGGAGCCCGCCGGGCGGGTCTTCGTCCACCTCGTGCCGCCCCCGGCCTGGAGCCGGATCACCGGCGAGCCCGCCCCGCCCTCGCCGGTCGACCGGGCCGCGTACACCCGGGCCGGGCTGCCCTGGTTCGACTACTACGACGAGAGCGGCACCGACCTCGCGCCCACGGACTCCCTCGCCTCCGTCAAGCCGGTCGGCGACTGGCTCGGCGACGACCACGCGCCGTGGACGCCGCCCGCCCCCGGCCAGGTCACGCCCCTCGGCAACGCCCCCAGGCCGGGCAAGCCGGTGCAGGACGGCGACTGGTGACGCCCGTTCAAACTGGTGATCGAGTTCGGTCCGGAGTACCGCTATGATCTGCGCAGCAAGGCCGTAGCGCAGAGGTCGTCGCGCCCAAGCATCGAGCTGGAGGACGTCGGTTCGAATCCGACCGGTCTTGCGTTTTCTTCACGTCGCAGTCGACGCCGGGCACCGGCGATGGAAACCGGTGGAGTGGTGATGACACGGCCGATACCCGTACGGTGCCCCGCGATCGAGCACCCCGACCTGCCGCTCGCCGACCCGGCCGGCCTCGACCCGCTGCTCGCCCGCCTCGCCTCCGCCGAGGCCGTCGCGGCCGACGAGACCTTCACCCTCGGCACCCTGCGGGCGGACGGCCGTGTCGACCTGTGCAAGCAGGGGCTCGGCCCGGCCGGCGCCGCCCGGGTCGTCGCCGCCGCCGCCCGCTCCCCGCACGCCCGCCACCTGCTCCTCGGCACCAACTCCATCGGCGACGAGGGCGCCCGCACCCTCGCCGGCGCCCTCACCGAAGGCCACGGCCTGCACACCCTCTACCTGGGCTGCAACCGGATCGGCCCCGACGGCGTCGCCGCCCTGGCGGACGCCCTCGCCGAGGACGGCTCCGTCAAGGCCCTGTGGCTCAAGCGCAATCCCGTCCTCGAGGACGGGGCCCGCACCCTCGCCGCCCTGCTCCGGCGCAACCGCACCCTGCGCACCCTGGACCTGGTCAACACCGGCTTGGGCACCGAGGGCGTACGCCTCCTGCTCGACGCCCTGCGCACGCGCGAGACGCCGGTGGAGCGGCTCTTCCTCGGCGGCAACGGCCTCACCGCGGACGACGCCCCGCTGCTCGCCGCCCTCATCCGCGAAGCCGGCGTCCGCGAGCTGTACCTGCCCGCCAACCACCTCGGCGACGAGGGCGCCGCGGTACTGGCCGCCGCCGCGGCCGCCGACCCCGCGCGCCCCGTCCGCCTCGGCCTGGGCGGCAACGGCATCGGCCCCGCCGGCGCCCTCGCCCTCGCCGACGCCCTCGGCGGCATCGAGACCCTCGACCTCGGCCGGCCCCCGTCCGAGCGCAGCCTCGGCTCCACCGCCAACTCCACCGGCGACGAAGGCGCATACGCCCTCGCCGCCGCGCTCCCCGGCAGCCCGCTGCGCCGCCTGGAGCTGCGCCACACCGGACTCACCGGGCGCGGCGCGAAGTGCCTGCTCGCCGCCGTCCCCGAGGGCTCCCCGCTGGAGTACGTCGGCCTCGGCCCCGGCCTGCCCCGCAAGGTCAAGCGCTCCTTCTCCACCCGCCTGCGGCCCGCCCGGCCCGCCCACCCCGACCTCGGCGCGATCACGAGCGTGTACCGATGAGCGCCCGCGGCACGCACCCCGAACCGGCGCGGCTGCCCGGCGGCTTCCTCCAGGAGGACGCCTCGTCCTGGCAGCGGATCCGCCGCTACGCCGTACCCGGCTGGATGATCGAGCAGGCCACCGCACACCGGCTGGCCGGCGAGTGGCAGGCCGCCTGCGCGGCCGCCGCCGTGGACGTCGACTTCACCCTGTCCGACCTCGCCTCCCGCTACGGGACCTCCGTCGCGGAGGCCGTCGAGGACGACCTGCGCCACCTCGCCCCCGACCTGGTGCGCTGGCACCTGCCCCGCACGCTGGGCGGCCGCACCACGCTCAAGCCGGGCGTGCGCGTCCTGCTCGCCCGCTACGGAGCGGGCCCGGACGCACCCGTCCTGTCGGCCACCACGGGCCCGATGGTCGACGGCCCGCAGCGGTTGCGCCTGCACTGCGAGCTCCGCCAGGAGCAGGAGAGCGACGACCACTACACCTACACGGACAGCTACCGGTTCGAGAACTGGATCGCGGCCCGCCCGCTGTGGGACGGCCGGCACACCGCCGAGCTGCGCGAACGCCTCACGGCCGGCGCCGCCCGGCTGCCGTTCTTCGCGCCCGACGGCACGCCGCTGACCGAGGACGAGCTGCCGGCCGCCGACCCCGGCGCCGCCGACCCGGCCGCGCACACGGAGCGGATCGCCCTGCTCTGCGCCCGCGGGGAGTTCGACGAGGCCTACGAGGCCGCCGGCATCGAGCGCGACCTGACCGCACCCGAGGCCTCCCCGGTGTACGGCCGCCCCGCGGACACGGGGGCGCTGACCAGGAGCCGCCTGCTCGACATCACCCGCCTGGAGGCGGAGGCCCGGCGCCTGCAGGCGGCCGGCGAGGGCGACCGGTTCCGCATCCCGCTGTCCTGGAACGGCAACCTCGCGGTCGAGCCGACCGGATCCCGCGGCCTGAAGGTGTCCCTGCTCGGGCGGGAGGAAGCCCCGGCGGTGCCCCGGCTGCCGCTGTTCGCCTGGAGCCGGCTGCCCGACCTCGACCTCGTCCGCACCGGCCGGACCACCCCGCGCGAGCTGCACCCGCTGGTCGCCGCCGCCCTGTTCCCCGAGGCCGGCCCCGCCGCCGGTCCGCCCGCCGCCCCGGCCCTGCCCGAGGCCGTACGGGTGCGCTGCCGCGGCGAGTGGCACGAGGTGCGCTCGCAGGGCGGCGTCCTGGACCTGCTGCGCCACAGCGCCGAGGAGCAGCAGCGCGAGCGCGCCATGCGGGCCTTCGGCGGAGAGGTCGCCGGCTGCTTCGCCGTCCAGCACGACTGGACAACCGGCCAGGGGTGGCTGCCGCGCGCCCTGAAGCAGGAGCGGCGCGAGCTGTTCCTGCGCGCCCAGCACGGCGACACCCCGGGCGTCACGGCCCTGCTGGACGCCGGCACGGACCCCCGGGTCCGCGACGGCCGCGGCTACACGCTGCTGCACGTGCTGAACCTCCTGGACCACGAGGAGCTGCTGCCGCGGCTGCTCGCGGCCGGCCTGGACCGGGAGGCCCGCTCCGTCCTCGGCGGCCTGACCCCGCTCCAGGTCGCCGTCCAGTACGGCGGCTCGGGAGACCTGGTCAAGGCGCTCCTCGACGCCGGCTGCCGCATCGACGTCACCGACGAGGCGGAACTCTCCCTGGCCCAGCTGATCCGCCGCTACCAGCGCACCGATCTCGCGTTCCTGCGCAAGCGGGTCGAGGAGGAGTTCCCCGACATCGGCGCCGACTGGTTCGAGGACTGGATGGAATTCCGCGAGGAGGACGCGGACGACGAGGACGCGGACGACGAGGACGCGGACGACCAGGACGAGGACGCATGAGCCCCCAGCCGCCGGCCCTGGCCGCCGCCGACGCCCTCGGCGCCCGGCTGCGCGCCACCCGCACCGAACCCGCGGCCAACCCCCAGCTCCAGGCGCTGGCCCTGGCCGTGACGGCCAACCAGCCGGTCCTGCTGTGGGGTGAACCCGGCATCGGGAAGTCCGCCGGCATGCAGCAGCTCGCCGACGTGCTCGGCGTGGAGCTGGAGACCGTCATCGCCAGCGTCCACGAGCCCTCCGACTTCGCCGGCCTGCCCGTCGTCGGCGACGACCCCGCCACCACCGGCGTGCCCATGGCCCCGCCGGACTGGGCGGTGCGCCTCGCCCGCACCGGCCACGGACTGCTGTTCTTCGACGAGCTGTCCTCCGCCCCGCCGGCCGTGCAGGCCGCCCTGCTGCGCGTGGTCCTCGAACGCCGCGTCGGCAGCCTCGAACTCCCCGAGTCCGTCCGGATCGTCGCCGCGGCCAACCCGCCGTCCAGCGCCGCGGACGGCTGGCACCTCAGCCCGCCCCTGGCCAACCGGTTCGTGCACCTCGACTGGACCCACAGCCCGCGCACCGTGGCCCGCGGCATGGCCGGGACCTGGCCCGAGGTGGCCATCCCCGCGGTCGACCCCGGCCGGATCCCCGGCGCCGTCGCCCGCGCCCGCGGCGTGGTCTCCGGCTTCCTGACCGCCCGCCCCGGCCTCGTCCACCACATGCCCGGGGAGGCCGAGGGCCGCGGCCGCGCCTGGCCGTCCCCGCGCACCTGGGAGATGGCGCTGCGGCTGCTGGCCACCGGGTACGCGTCCGGCGCCGACCGGGAGGCCCTGGCGGCCGCGCTCACCGGCGCGGTCGGGGAAGCCGCCGGGATCGAGCTGCTCTCGTACCTGGAACACCTCGACCTGCCCGACCCCGACCGGGTCCTGGCCGACCCCGACGCCTTCGCCCTGCCCGAACGCGGCGACCGGCAGCTGGCGTTCCTCATCGCCGTGGTCGCGGCGGTGCAGGGCGATCTGACCCGGCCCCGCTGGGAGGCGGGCTGGGCCGTGCTGGCCAAGGCCGTGGACGCGGGCGTGCCCGACGTGGCCGCACGCGCCGCCGCCGACCTGGCCGCCATGCGCGACCTGGACTGGCCCGTGCCCTCGGGCATCGACGCCTTCGTCGAGCTGCTCCAGCTCTCCGGCGCGTTGCCCGGCAACGGCTGAGCCCGGCCGTGGACCGTCCGACGGACGCACAGGGGTCCGGGGCGGGCGCCGACGGCCCCGCCGTGGCGGAGGGCCGCCTGGACCGGGCCAAGCTGCTCGCCGCCCGGTACAAGGCGGCCGAGGACCGGCCGTACCTGGCCTCGGCCCTGTACGCGCTCACCGTCGTCCCCTCCGCCCGGCTCGCGACGATGGCCGTGGACCGGCACTGGCGGGTCTACGTCTCGCCCCCCTTCGTGGACGCGACGCCGGTGGCGGAGCTGGCCGGCGTGTGGATCCACGAGGTCTCCCACCTGCTGCGCGACCACCACGGCCGGGCCGGGCGGCTCCCGGCCGCCGACCAGCGCGACGGGGTGCGGGTCAACATCGCCCAGGACTGCGAGATCAACGACGACCTCCTCGCCGACGGTCTCGCCCTGCCCGAGGGCCGGATGGAGCCCAGGCTCTTCGGCCTGGACACCGGCGGCCTGTTCGAGGCGTACCTGCCGGCGATCCCGGCGACCCCGCCCGGCACGTGGGACTGCGGGTCGGGCGCCCACGGCGTACCCGGCCCCTGGGAGCTCGGCGGCGCCGGCCCGGCCCGCGTCAGCCCGGTCGAGGCCGAGGCGCTGCGCCGGCAGACCGCCCAGGCCATGCGCGCGCACCAGCGCAGCCGCGGGACCCTGCCGGCCGGCTGGCAGCGCTGGGCGCAGGAGGTCCTCGAACCCACCGTCGACTGGCGCACCGCCCTGTCCGGGGCAGTCCGGGAGGCCGCAGCCTGGGCGGGCGGCGCGGTCGACTACACCTACCGCCGCCCCTCGCGCCGCACCCCCGCCCTGGGCGGCCGGGTCGTGCTGCCGAGCCTGCGCCGGCCGCTGCCGCGGGTGGCCATCGTCATCGACACCTCGGGGTCGATGGGCGAGGACGACCTCGCCGCCGCCCTCGGCGAAGTGACCGGGGTCCTGCGGGAGGTCGGCGTACGCGGCAACCGGGTCGCCGTCCTCGCCTGCGATGCGGACGTGCAGGCCGTGGCCCGGGTGACCAGCACCGACCAGGTGGCCCTGGCCGGCGGGGGCGGCACGGACATGCGGGTCGGCATCGGTGCCGCCCTGGCCATGCCGGACCGGCCGAACATCGTCGTCGTCCTGACCGACGGGTACACGCCGTGGCCCGAGGAGTCCCCGTCCTGCCGGCTGATCGCCGCGCTGATCGGGGAGGCCGCGCCGCAGCCGCCGCCGTGGGTGGAGACCGTACGCGTCGACCCCCGCCGCTGACCACCGGCGCCCCCGGGGGCGCCGCCTCTGCCCTCCGGCTCCGCCCCCCACGCCGTCCCGAACGCCCGGGGGCCGGCACCGCGGACCGCGCGCCCCTCCCCTGCCTCCGGGGGCTCCGCGCGGCCGACTGGCCGGGAACGTGCGGTCGGCCGGACCGCGGCAGCGGTCGCATGACAGCATGGCGGAGCAACACCCGTTCGGTGAAGGGGGAGTTCGATGAGCAGCAGCGCGGTGGACGCAGTGCGCAAGGGGCTGGCCAAGGTGGAGATCGCCCTGCGGTGGGATCCCAGCCCGGCGGGCGCGCCCCCGCACGACCTGGACATCGTCGCGGCGGTCTATGCCGCCGCCGACCCGTACGGCGAGCCCGCCCAGCTCGTGCACTTCGACAGCCGTTCCCCCGACGGCACGATCACCCTCGACCGGGACAGCCGCACCGGCCAGGGCTTCGGCTTCGACGAGGTCATGACCCTCGAACTGAACCGCATGGCACCGGAGTCGGTGCGCGTCGTGGTGGGAGTGGTGATCCAGGACGCCGGGCCGCGGGGCGGCCGCCGCAAGACGTTCGCCGCCATAGGGGGGACCGGGGTCCGGATCCGCGAGGGGTACACCGAGCTCGCGGTCAGCGATTTCGGCTCCGTCCCGGAGGCCACCGCGGCCACCGTCGCCCTGTTCACCCGTGACGGCGCGGGCAGTTGGTCGCTGGACGCCGCCGTACGGGGCTTCGACGCAGAACCGGAGGAGTTCGTCCGGGTCATGGGGGCCGCGCGCCCCTGACGGCGTGCGGAGCGGCCGCAGACCGGGCCGGCAGGGCCGGGGCCCGGTCCTGCGCGGACCGGGCGGCGCTCACCCCGTCCCGCGGGTGAGCGCCGCCCGGTCCGGGTGGCGCGCTGCCGCCGTCCCCACGAGGCAGCGCGGGCGGGCCGCCGTCCGGTCATCGGTGACGGCGGGCCGCCGGTTCAGGGGGCCGGTGCCGGGCCCGCCGGGCCGGCCGCGAGCGGCCCGGGCGCCGGTTCGCCGGCCAGGCCCAGGGCGGGCAGCAGGGCCGCGTCGACGAACCGGACCAGGTAGTCGGCGTCGGCGTACTGCCCCTCCAGCACGGGCCGGATCCGCAGGACGCCCATGAGCTGCGCCGGGAGGAACTCCACCGCCGGGTGGTCCGCGGCGATCTCCCCGCGCTCCACGGCCCGCGCCACCATCGCGTCGAACGCCGCGAGCTCCGGCTCGACCAGCGCCTCGCGCAGGGCCGCCTGGAGCTTCTCGTCGTTGAGCACCGCGTGGGCCAGTGCGGCCTCGGTGAGGCGCGTGTCGCGCCCCGAGTTGCCGGCCGCGATCCGGGCCGCCTCGCGCAGGTCGCTGGCGAGCGTGCCGGTGTCCACCGCCACCAGGGTTCCCTTGCGGTTCGCGCGCAGGGCCGCCGCGACCAGCTGTGGCTTGGTCTTCCACTGCCGGTAGAGCGTGGATTTGCCGCAGCAGGCCCGGGCCGCGATGCCCTCCATGGTCAGGGCCTCGTACCCGTGTTCGCGCAGCTGCTCCAGGACGGCGTCGTAGAACTCCTGCACCCGCTCCGGGGTGATCTTGGAGCGGCGCGCGGCGGGCGGCGTCGACGTCATGGTGGGCGGCTCTCCTCGGGGGCTCCGCGCGGTTCGGGGGCGTGGTGCCAGTGTACGGGAACGCGAGCGTATCGGTACACCTGCGTATCGATACGCGAATGTATCGATACACTGGCGTGTCGGTAAGCGGGGTGGTCGAGACCAGTCGCTCTGCACCGACGCTCCAACCGCGCACAGGCGGCGCCCGAGTACAGGAAGAGAGACCGGGGGAATGACCTCCCACACCACACCTGCCGGGCCGGCGGGCGGCCCCGGCGCCGGGACCGGGCAGCGCCGCCGCCTCATACGCGAGCTGCTGCTCGTCGCGGGCCTGTTCGCCGTCTACAAGGGCGGCCGGCTCCTCTCCACGGACCGCACCGACGAGGCCTTCCGCAACGCCGGACGGATCTGGGACGCCGAACGCGCCCTGCACCTGCCCGGCGAGGGCGCCGTGCAGCGGCTGCTCCTGCCGGGCGGCGCGCCGGGCGGGGGCGGAGCGGTCGCCGGGGGCACGGGCGAGGTGCTGGTCCACGCCGCGAACACCTACTACGCCGCCGTGCACTTCCCGGCCACCGCGCTCTTCCTCGTCTGGCTGTACCTGCGCAGGCCCGCCCACTACCTGTGGACCCGGCGCGTGCTCACCGCACTGACCGGCGCCGCGCTCGCCCTGCACCTCGCCTTCCCGCTCGCCCCGCCGCGGATGCTGGCCGCCGCCCGCCTCGTGGACACCGCGCAGGTGTACGGGCCCGCCGTCTACCGGTCCGCCCCCGAGGCCGACACCCTGGCCAACCAGTTCGCCGCCATGCCCTCGCTGCACTTCGGGTGGGCGCTGATGGTGGCCCTCGGCCTGATCGCGGCCACCCGGTCCCGGTGGCGACTGCTGTGGCTGCTGCACCCCCTGCTGACCCTGGTCGTGATCGTCGGCACGGCCAACCACTACTGGCTCGACGCGGTCGTCGCCACGGCCCTCCTGGGTGCGGCGCTGCTGCTGATCCGGCGCCCGAAGCCCCCCGCCCGCTCCCTGGCCGTGGTACGCCACCTGCCGCAGCGGTGGCGCACCGCGGACCACGAGCCCGCCGGGGCCGGGCCGGAGGGGGCGCAGTCCTCCGGGACCGGGACCGCGGATGCGGGGCCCGGGGCGGTCCGGGGGGCCGGGGCCGCCGGGGCCGCCGGGGCCCGGAGCCGCGCCGTGGCGCCCCGGGCCGCCGCCGGCACGGCCGCGGGGGTCGGACGATGAACGCCACCGCCCTCGCCGTCGTGCTCTGCCTCGCCTCCGCCGCCGCCTATGCGGCGGCCGCAGTCGCGCAGGAGCGGCTCGCCCGCGCCGCCGAAGCCCGTACCGCCCGCGCCCTGCTCGGCAACGGCGCCTGGTGGTGGTCCGCCGGCCTGAACGCCTCCGCGGCGCTCCTGCACGCCGCCGCCCTGCGCTACGGGCCGCTCACCCTGGTCCAGCCCCTCGGCGCCCTCACCCTCGTCGCCGCCGTCCCGATGGGCGCGCGCGGCGCCGGCCGCCGGGTCGCCGCCACCGAATGGCGCGGCACCCTCGCCACCGTCCTCGGGCTCGGCCTGCTCCTGCTCCCCGCCTCCGGGCCCGCCCCCGACGACACCCTCACCCTCGCCGAGGCCCTCGCCGTCTCGGGTGCCACCGCCGCCGCCATCCTGCTCCTGACGGTGCGCCGCGACGTCCGCTCCGGGCTGCGGCACGCCACCGCGTCCGGGCTCGCCTCCGCCGTCGCCTCCGCGCTCACCCAGACCGTGGCGGTGGCCGGCGGCCGCGGCGGATCGCTGTTCAGCGGGCGGGTCGTCGCCGTGGCCCTGCTCGTCGTGGTCTTCGCCGTCGGCGGGCTGCTGCTGTCGCAGCGGGCCTACCGGGGCGGCCTCGGCGCACCGCTCGCGGTGGTCAACCTGGCCAACCCGCTGGCCGCGGCCGTCATCGGCATGGCCCTGCTGGGCGAGCGCATCCAGGGCGGCGCGCCGGGGCTCCTGCTCGCGTTCGCCGGCGCCCTGGCCGCGGCGCGCGGCGTCCTGCTGCTGACCCGTACCGCCCCGGCCGCCGACCACACCGGGATCCCGGCCCCGCCGGCGGCGGCCGCCCCCACCACGGCCACCCGTGTGGCAGCATGACCCGCATGGCTGACGGGTCGTACCTCTCGCTCTGGTCCAAGCACTCGGTGCTGTCCATCGGTTCGGTGGGCTCGGTCCTGTCCATCGGCTCCGTCGGCAGCGTGCTCTCGGTCGGATCGGCCGGCTCCGCGCTCTCGCTCGGCTCCGCCGGCTCGTGGCTCAGCACGGGCTCCCTGCTCAGCGCCCTGTCCAGCAGCTCGGTGCTGTCCTTCGCCTCGCACCGCTCCGTGCTCTGCGCCCACTCCCGCCGGCCGCCCCTGCCCGCGCTCGGCGGCCGTTCGCGCACCGCCCTCGCGGCAGCCGCCCTCACGGCCGCCGCGCTCACCACGGCCGCCTGCCTGCGCCTCCGCCGCAGCTGAGAACCGCCGCGGCCGCTTCCGCGTCCTCCCGGGTGAGTGGACACACGTACCACGCACCACCCACCCACGAAGCGGAGTGAACAGGCATGGGGATCGTCAGCTGGATCGTCCTGGGGCTGCTCGCCGGCGCCATCGCCAAGTTCCTGCTGCCGGGCCGCGACCCCGGAGGCCTGATCGGCACCACCCTCATCGGCATCGCCGGCGCCTTCATCGGCGGCTGGCTCTCCGCGAAGTTCCTCGACAAGCCGATCGCCAACGAGTTCTACGACCCCGCCACCTGGGGCGCCGCCATCGCCGGCTCCCTCGTCCTGCTCATCGGCTACCGCATCCTGTTCGGCCACTCCCGCTCCCGGGACTGACGCCGGCCCGGGCCGGTCCGGAGTCGGCGCCGGAGCCGGAGCGGTGCCGGGGGCCGCTGCGCGAAGCCTCCTCCCCGCCCCGCCCTTTCTCCGTATCCCGGGGCCTCCGCCCCGGCCCCGGCCGTCTCGGCCCGGCGGCACAAGGATCGGGGCTCCGCCCCGCACCCCGTGCCTCAAGCGCCGGCGAGGCTGGAGGGCGGCCTCCGCCCGGCCGACGCCTGGCATGAGGGGCGGCCAATCCAGCCCCGCCGGCGCTTGAGGCGCGGGGTTTGGGGCGGCGTCCCAGCGGCTCCGGCGCGGCCGGGCGTGGGGCTCCGCCCGTGGTGGGGGCCGGCGGGGTCAGTCTCGCCGGTGTTTGAGGGGCGGGGTTTGGGGCGGAGGCCGAGTGGGCCCGGCGCGGCCGGGCGTGGGGCTCCGCCCGTGGTGGGGGCCGGCGGGGTCAGCCCCGCCGGTGTTTGAGGCGCGGGCCCCCCGGGGCGGAGCCACGGGGGGCCGGAGCTGCCCGCAGGCGGCCCCGCATAGGCTGGGCCGAACGGCGCGACCCACCGGCTGCGAGGAGTCCCGAGCGACATGACCGTCACACCCGTCCCCACCAGCGACCTGTACGACGAGCACGGCGAGGACCTGGCGGTCTGCGCCACCGCCTTCCGCCAGTTCGGCGGGCGCCGGCTCTTCGCCGGTCCGGTGCGGACCCTCTCCTGCCACGAGGACAACGCCCTGCTGCGCGACCTCGTCAACAGCCCCGGCGAAGGCGCCGTCCTGGTCGTGGACGGGGCCGGATCGCTGCGGACCGCGCTCAGCGGCGACCTCATCGCCGGCGCCGCGCAGCGCAACGGCTGGGCCGGGCTCATCATCAACGGCGCCGTCCGGGACAGCGTCGCCCTCGGCGGCCTGGACCTCGGCATCAAGGCCCTCGGCACCGTCCCGCGCAAGAGCGGCAAGACCGGCGCGGGCACCGTCGACGAGCCCGTCACCATCGGCGGGGCCGCCTTCCGCCCCGGCGAGACGGTGTACGCCGACGACGACGGCGTGGTCGTCCTCCCCGCCTGACCCCCCGTACCGCTGCCGCTGCGCCCCGCCCGCGCCCCGGGGGCGGGATCCGGCCATGCGCGGTGCCGCGGGCCTGGCGGGCGGCGGGGCGGGGCCGGTTCACTGCGGGGCCATGACACGACACCGGATCACCGGCCTGCTCGGCGCGCTCGCGCTCGCCGTGGCCCCGCTGGCCGCCGCGGGACCCGCGCAGGCCCACACCGCAGCGGCCCCGGCCGACGCGCCCCCCGCGGAGTTCGGCACCGACTGGCACGACCCGCTCACCGCCGCCCCGCCCGTCGAGCGCCCCGCGACCCGCTCCTGCGAGCTGACCCTCGCCGAGGCCCAGTTCCGCGACTTCACCCCGTACACCGGCACCTACACGCCGCCCGCCGACTGCGGCACCGGCCCCTGGGCCAAGGTCATCCTGCGCCTCGACGGCAAGGTCAAGGGCCGCCAGTTCGACCGGCTCGGCCACCTCTCCGTGGGCGGCGTGGAGATCCTGCGCACCTCCACCCCCGAGCCCTCGCCCGACGGCATCGCCTGGTCCGTCGAGAAGGACGTCACCCGCTACCGCGACACCCTCAGCCGGCCCCAGCCCGTGGAGATGCTGATCGGGAACGTCGTCAACGACGTCTACACCGGCGTCATCGACGTCAAGGCCACCCTCACCTTCTACGCCGCCGAGCGGCATTCCGCGGCCCCCGACACCCCCGACCGCGTCATCCCCCTCACCACCCCCGCCGTCACCACCCCCCGCAACACCGAGCGGCTCCTCGCCGAGGTGTACGCCACCGGATCGGGCGGCGGCTGCGAGGA
Organism: Streptomyces sp. NPDC046866; assembly: GCF_040704625.1. Classification (NCBI taxonomy): domain Bacteria; kingdom Bacillati; phylum Actinomycetota; class Actinomycetes; order Kitasatosporales; family Streptomycetaceae; genus Streptomyces; species Streptomyces sp. NPDC046866. The sequence goes on along the minus strand of NZ_JBEYXN010000002.1, from coordinate 16,720 downwards.
GTTCTGGTACCTGACCGTCCCCGACGCGGCCCCGTACTCCTGCAAGGCCGCCGGCGGCCCCCACCGCGAGGTCCGCATCGCCGTCGACGGACAACTCGCCGGGATCGCCGCCCCCTTCCCGACGGTGTGGACCGGCGGCTGGTCCAACCCCTTCCTGTGGTACGTCACGCCCGCGCCGCGCGCCTTCGACGTCCAGCCGGTGGTCTACGACCTCACCCCCTACGCCGCCCTGCTCAACGACGGCCGCGAGCACCGCATCGAGGTCTCCGTCGCGGGGGTCCCGGCCGGCCAGAGCGGCTGGAGCACCCCGGCGAACCTGCTGCTGTGGCAGGACGGGGGCCGGGCCGTCGTCACCGGCGCCCTGACCCGGCACGAGGAGAGCGCACCGGCCGGCTCCAGCCGCTGGACACCCGCGACGCCCACCGCCCGGCACCGCCTCGACACCGAGGCCGCCCACCGACTGACCGTCGCCGGACGCCTGGACACCTCCCACGGCCGCGTCACCACCACCGTCACGCGCTCCGTCCACCACACCTCCGCCCACACCTGGACGGACGGCGAGAACCAGGACGCGCTGACCGGCACCTGGACCGACGAGGACAGCGTGACCCGCGGCAACTCCACCACCCGCACCGTGCGCACGTACACGATGGACGGCGAGACCACCCTCGACGCCGGCGACCGGCTGCGCACCGTCATCTCCCTCGGCGACCGCGCCGAGACCACCACCCTGCGCGGCGGCCGCACCGTCGACCGGACCCGCCTCGACGACCGGTACACCGGCGACGCGAGCTACACGGCGAACGTGCCCCGCGACCAGCGCCACGCCGTCGGCACCAGCACCGAGCACTACCAGCTGTACGGGGCGCCCACCGGCCGCGGCTGCTACGACAGGACCGTCTCGACCGCGCAGGGCACCGTGACGGTGGACCGCCGACGCTGCTGACACCGGCGGCGCCTACGATGACCCGCCATGGACATGAGTGAGGCGGCCGGCAGACAGCTGGTCGACGGCCGATTCGAACTGATGGCGCCCCTGGGCGCCGGTGGCATGGGCACGGTGTGGCGCGCCCGCGACATCGCACTGCACCGCGACGTCGCTTTGAAGGAGGTGCGCCCGCCGGACCCGGCGACGGCCGCGGCCCAGCCCGGCCTCACCGTCCAGTTGCGGGAGCGGGCGGTGCGCGAGGCCCGGGCCCTGGCCCGCCTCGCGCACCCCAACGTGGTGACGATCCACCACATCGTCGAGCCGGCCGACGGCGCGGACGGGCACCCGTGGATCGTGATGGAGCTCGTCAAGGGCGGCTCCCTGAGCGACCTCCTGGAGTCCGGGCCGATGCCGGTGGCGGACGTGATCCGCCTCGGCCTGGACGTGCTGTCCGCCCTGCGCGCCGCGCACGCTGAAGGAATCCTCCACCGCGACGTGAAACCGGCCAACGTCCTGCTGCGCCCCGACGGCTCGGCCGTGCTGACCGACTTCGGCATCGCCGCCCTGCACGGCTCGACCGCGCTCACCTCCACCGGTGTGCTCATCGGCTCGCCGGAGTACATCGCGCCCGAGCGGGCGCGCGGCGAGGAGGGGCTCGCGGCCTCCGACCTGTGGTCGCTGGGCATGCTCCTGTACGTGGCGGCCGAGGGGACCAGCCCGCTGCGCCGGGCCACCAGCCTGGCCACCGTCGTCGCCGTGCTGGAGGACCCGATCCCGGCGCCGGTGCGCTCCGGCCCGCTGGGGCCCGTACTGGAGCGGCTGCTCGTACGGGACCTGGCCGTGCGGCCGGACGCGGCGCAGCTGGAGCAGATGCTCCGGGACGCGGCCGCGGCCGCCGCCGCGGGCACGGCGCCGGCCGGCCCGCAGGCGACGCCGGGCCAGTACGGTCCGCCGAGCACCCAACTCGCGGGCCCCCGGCCGGGCGCCGTCGCGTCCGGCGCCGTGCCGTCCGGCGCCGTGCCGTCCGGCGCCGTCCCGCCGTCCGCCACGCCGCCCGCCGGCATGCCGTACTCCGCCGGGCCGTACGCGCCCCCGCCGTTCGCTCCCGGGGGCGGATCCCCGTACTCCGTCACCGCGGCCGTCCCGCCGCCTTTGCGCGCCCCGCGCCGCCGCCTGGTCCTGATCGGCGGGTTCCTCGCGCTGGCGCTGGCGGGCTGGGTGTTCTGGATGGTCCAGGGGCTGTCCGGGGCGGGCTCCCCGGACACGTCCGAGAAGGGAGGCGGTGCACCGTCCTCGTCCGGTGCGGCGCCCGCCCCCTCCGCGTCGGCCTCCGGTGCGAAGGCGGACTCCCCGCGCGCGAGCGGCGGCAAGGCCGCCTCCCGGGGCAGCCTGCTCACGCCCGCCAACGTCCGCGCGGCCGTGGAGGCGTTCCAGCAGAAGACGGGCACCACCTCCTTCGTGGAGATGACCGTCTACGAGGAGTACGTCCTCGCCGACATCCCCACCGCCCCAGGCGCCAAGACCTACGACCACTGGCGCTACGACGGCGGCGGCGCGAGCCGCACCGGCCCCGGCGGCACGGTCAAGGCCGACGAACCGCTGATCGACATGGCCGCCGTCAGCTGGGACGCCCTGCCGGGCCTCCTCGACACCGCCAAGAAGGAGCTCGGCGTCGACAAGCCGAGCTCCCGCTACGTCATCATCGAGCCCTGGCTCTTCGACCAGACCCCCTCGATGCGGCCCTACCTCACCGACGAGTACGGCCAGGGCGGCTACGTCCACGCCGACACCCAGGGCAACGTCAAGAAGGTCTACCACTCCTGACATCGTGTACCCGTACGCCCAGCCGTACGAGCGACGAACGCGCGTACGGGTCACCCGCGGTCCGAGGAGCACGGCCACCATGCCCACCTGGCGCACCACCCTCACGGCGGCCGGCATCCGCAGTGCCCGGCTGCGCGACGACTACACCCACGTCGCGCGCCGGGTCCTGCGCCGGGAACCCGCCCCCTACCTGACGCTGCGCCTGCTCGCGGCGCCGCCGCTGGTGCCCGCGCTGGCGGCCGGGGTCTGCTTCATGAACCTGGTCGACGACGTCGCCGAGACCGGCACCGCCCGGCAGCGCCGCGAGAACCTGGCCGCGCTCACCGGGCGCGTCGAGGAGGCGCTGGGCACCGGCGACAGCCCCGACCCGCTGCTGCGGGCGTACGTCCACGCCGTCGCCTCCCGCGGCCTGCCCGAGCCGTGGGTCGGCCGCTTCCTCGACGGCGCCGCCTCCGCCGAGGCGCGCTTCGACGGCTTCGACACCGAGCAGGACTACCAGGCCTACCTCGACGCCTACGCCTGGCCGGGCCTGATGGCCTTCATCGGGCTCCAGTACCGGGGCGGACCCGACGCCGAACAGGCCGCCGGATGGCGGCGGTTCGTCGACGCCGCCCAGCGCGTGGACTTCCTCGCCGACCTCGCGGGCGACCTCGCCGACGGCCGGCTCTGCCTGCCGCGCGCCCGCCTCGCCGAGCACTCCGTGACCCGCGCCGACCTCGAACAGGCCCGCGACACCCCGGCCGTACGCGCCCTGCTCGCCGCCGAAGCGCAGCGCGCCCGGACAGCCCTGGAGGCCGCCGACGGCATCCTCGACCTGACCGAGCCGGGGCTGCGCCCGGTCGTCGCCGCGATGACCGAGCTCATGGCCCACCAGCTGGCGGCCGTCGAGCGGGCCGGCGCGGGCGCGCTGCGCCGGGACGTCGGCTACGGCCTCATGGCCCCCCTGCGCACCCTGGCCCGCGCCCGCGCCCGTTCCGCTGCCGGCTCCGGGACCCGTGACTGGCTGCGGGCCGCCGGGTGACGGCGCCGGGCGGCCGTGACATTCGTACGGCCCGGGTCGGTACGAGCGGCTCTGCCGGGCGGCTCCCGCCGCTCCGTAGCGTGGGGGCCATGCCGCAGAAGACCGCACCACCGCACGCCGGAGCCGCCCCCGAGCGCCGCCCCGAGGACCCGCCGGGCCCGCTGAAGGCGCCCAACGCCTACACCCTGCTGCCCTGGCTGCTGCTCGGCATGGGCGCGGTCTCCAACATCGTCCACGGCGAGACCCCGAACCCGTGGGTCGGCATCCTCGGGCTGTTCGTCTTCGACTCGCTCTACGTCACGCTGGTGTTCCGCGCCTTCGACGAGCGGACCCGGGAAGCAGCGAGCACCCGGTGGTGCCTGGCCGCCCTGGGCGCCACCACCTGCGCCCTCGCCCTGGCGTACGGCGGCAACTGGCTGCTGTTCTTCCCGCTGTGGGGGCTGGCCACCGGGGCGGTGGTCCGCGGCCGGGCGCTGGGCCCCGTGATGCTGGCCGTCACCGGCCTCGCGGGGGCCGTCACCGGCCGGCAGGACGGCTGGGACGCGCTCGGCATCGTCTACGGCACCCTGCTGTCCGGGATGGTCACCGCCGCCATCCTGGCCCTGGCCGAGACCGTCCGCACCCTGCGCGAGACCCGGCAGGAGCTGGCGCGGACCGCGGTCGACCAGGAGCGGCTGCGCTTCTCCCGCGACCTGCACGACCTGCTGGGCCACACCCTCTCGGTGATCGTGGTCAAGTCGGAGGCGGCCCGCCGGATCGCCCCCCGGGACATGGACGCGGCCCTCGCGCAGATCGGCGACATCGAATCCATCGGCCGGCAGGCGCTGACCGAGATCCGCGAAGCCGTCACCGGCTACCGCGAGGCCAGCCTCGCCGCGGAGCTCGACCGGGCCCGCGGCGCGCTGACCGCCGCCGGCATCGAGCCCGTCGTACGGCAGTCCGGACCCCCGCTGCCGCCGCAGGAGGCCGCCCTGCTCGGCTGGGTGGTCCGGGAGGCCGTGACCAACGCCATCCGGCACAGCGGGGCCGCCCGGTGCGAGATAGAGCTGCGCAGCTCGGCGGAGCGGGTCCGCCTGGTGATCACCGACGACGGCAACGGCGTAGGCTCGGCCCCGCCGGGCAGCGGCCTGACCGGCCTGGCCGAACGCCTGGCGGCGGCCGGCGGCACCCTGGAGGGCGGACCGGCCGCCGGGCGCGGCTTCCGGGTCGCGGCCGAACTCCCGGTGGAGGCCGGCGGACATGCAACCGAGGAGTGAGCCGATGATCAGGGTCCTGCTGGCGGAGGACCAGGGCATGATGCGCGGGGCGCTGGCGCTGCTGCTGGGGCTGGAGGAGGACATCGAGGTCGTCGCCCAGGTCGGCGCGGGAGACCGGATCGTGCCCGCCGCCCTGGAGGCACGGCCGGACGTGGCGCTGCTCGACATCGAACTGCCGGGCCGCAGCGGCCTGGACGCGGCCGCGGAGCTGCGCACACGCCTGCCGGGCTGCCGGGTGCTGATCCTGACCACCTTCGGGCGGCCGGGCTACCTGCGCCGGGCGATGGAGGCGGGGGCCGCGGGGTTCCTGGTCAAGGACGGGCCGGTGGAGGAACTGGCCGCATCGATACGGCGGGTGCTGGCGGGGGAGAAGGTCATCGACCCCGCGCTCGCGGCCGCCGCGCTGAGCGCCGGGCCGAACCCGCTGACGCCGCGGGAGGCCGAGGCGCTGAACGCCGCGGCCGACGGCGCGACCGTCGCCGACATCGCCGCGCGGCTGCACCTGTCCGAGTCGACGGTGCGCAACTACCTGTCGTCGGCCATCGGCAAGACCGGCACCCGCAACCGGATGGAGGCCGTCCGTGCGGCCCGCCGCCAGGGGTGGCTGTGACGGCGGGCCCGCGGGCACGGAGCGGCGGGACCGGGGACCGGCCGGAGCGGTACGGGCCGGGCCCGGAGGGGCCGGACTAGTAGGGGCCGTTGACGTTGTCGATGGAGCCGTAGCGGGCGGCCGCGTAGTTGCAGGCGGCCGTGATGTTGGCGACGGGGTCGTAGGAGTTCATCGACGTTCCGGGGACGTGGTAGGCGCGGAAGGTCGGGTCGATGACCTGGAGCAGGCCCTTGGAGGGAATGCCCATCGCGGCGTTGGAGTCCCAGTTGTTGATGGCGAGCGGATTGCCCGAGGACTCGCGCATCACGTTGCGGTGAATTCCGTTGTACGTACCAGGGATTCCGTGCTTGGCCATGATGGCCAGCGACTCGCGGATCCAGCCGTCGAGGTTGTTCGGGTAGCTCGCCGCGGGCTTGACCGCCGCCTTGGCCGTCGCCTTCGCCTTGGCGACGGCCGCCTTGGCCGCGGCGCCGAGGGTCAGCTTGGTCCCGGGACGGATGACCGAGGGGTTGCTGCCGATGACGGCCCGGTTGGCCGCGTAGAGGGCCTGCCAGCCGCCGCTGACGGAGTGCTCGGCGGCGATCTTCGACAGGGTGTCTCCCACGGCCACGGAGTAGGTCACCGGCGCCGCTGCCTGGGCCGCGGCCGGCTGGGCGGCGGGCAGGACCGCCGTGGTCGCCGCCGGCGCGGCGGCCGGCTCCTGGGTGACGGCCGCCCCGGCGGTCGTCGCACTGATCAGGGGCAGGGCCAGGGCTGCGCCGCCGGTGCCGGCGAAGGCCAGCTTGCGGACGATCGGACGCTGCTTCGGGCGGCGGTGCTTACCCTGTCCGGGCATGGCGGAATTCCTCACGTACGGGTGCGGGGGACCCCTGGCGGCGGCCGGATTCGGTAGCTGCCCGCCGGGAACGACGTGACCGTAAGCGAGTCCGCGGGGAGGGAACAAGGCTCGAATTGCACCCGGTGATCGACTTTCCCGTGCCGGGGCGGAAAATGACCTTGGAGGGCCCTTTGCGAAAACCCGGAATTCCTTTCCGGGAAAGGGGAACCGCTTCTCCGGGGAAATTGATGTTGTCGGTGTTTGCGTGACTGACATCACGGGCGCGGAGCCCGATTCTCAAAACGGACAAACCCTCTATTCATGTACCTGTTTCGGGGCATCAGGGCCGGTTCCTTCCCAACCGCCCGCAGCGGGCGCTTTCCGGCGCGCCCGCTGCCGTTTCGAGGGGTTTCGCCACGACCTCAGAGCCGGGCGAGCTCCTCCAGCGCGCCGAGCGCCGCCTCGACCGACGCCCGGCTCGCCGGCAGCAGCGGAAGGCGCACGTCGGCCGTCGGAATCCGCCCCTGCGCATGGAGCACACCCTTGACCACGGTCGGATTCGGCTCGCCGAAGGCCGCCGCCGAAAGCGCCGCGAGGGCGTGGCCCAGCGCCCGGGCCCGCGCCACGTCGCCCGCCCGCCAGGCCGCCACGAGCTCCGCGTACCGCGCCGTCGCCAGGTGCGCCGAGGAGAGGATCCCGCCCGTCGCGCCGAGCGCCAGCATCGGCGACAGGTACACGTCGTCGCCCGCCAGCACCGAGAAGGACTCGGGCAGGGCGCCGAGCAGCGCCACCGTGTCGGCGTCGATGCCGCCGCCGGCGTACTTCATCCCGGCGACCCCCGGGATCTCCCCGAGCCGGCGCAGCGCCCCGGCGTCCAGCGGCTGCCCGGTCCGGTACGGGATGTGGTAGACGACCAGAGGTACGGGGCTCACCTCGGCCAGCCGCGTGAAGTGCGCCAACACCCCTTCCGCCGCGGGCCGGACGAACGACGGCACCGTCACCTGCGCCGCCCGGACCTCCGGCCACCGCGCGAGCCGGGCGAGCGAGGCCTCGGCGGCCCGGGTGCCGCTCGCCCCGGCGCCCACGGTCAGCACGGCCCCGCGCTCCCGGCAGACCCGGGCGCAGACGTCCGTGACGAGGTCGCGCTCCGCCTCGTCGAGGGCGGCGGCCTCGCCGGTGGTGCCGAGGGCGACGATCCCGGCGGCGCCGTCGTCGAGCACCTCGTGGGCGAGCGCCTCCAGGGCCTCGGCGGCGACGCCGCCGGAGGGGGAGAAGGGGGTGATGAGGGGTACGTGGATCCCGTGAAGGGCGATGTCCTGTGCCATGGGAGGAGCCTCGCCCGCCCGGACCGCCGAATCCAGTTCGCATTTCTTACCCGAACCGTAAGCTGATCCGATGCTCGACGTACGACGCCTGCGCCTGCTGCGCGAACTGGCCCGCCGCGGGACGATCGCCGCCGTGGCCGAGGCCCTCTCCTTCAGCCCTTCGGCCGTGTCCCAGCAACTGGGGGTCCTCGAACGCGAGGCGGGCCTGCCGCTGCTGGAGCGCACGGGCCGCCGGGTCCGGCTCACCCCGGTGGGCCAGAACCTGGTCCGGCATGCCGAGGCCGTCCTGGAGCGGCTGGAGGAGGCGGCCGCCGACCTCGCCGAGGCGCGCAGCGGCCTGGCCGGAGCCCTGCGCATCGGGGCCTTCCCCACCGCCACCCGGGCCATCGTCCCGGCCGCTCTGGTCACGCTGGCCCGGCGCCATCCGGGGCTGGAGCCCATGGTGTCGGAGATCGATCCGGCGGCCGTGGCGCACGCGCTGCGGGCCGGGGACCTCGACGTGGCGCTGGTCCACGAGTACGACTTCGTGCCCGCGCCGCCCGAGCCGGGGCTCGCCACCACGCCCCTGTGCAGCGAGGCGATGTACCTCGCCGCCCCCGCGGACCCGCCGACCCGCACCCCGAACCCCGCCCCTGCCGCGGAGCGTGACCCTGCGTCGGACCCGGCCGCGGACCGGGATCCGGCGTCGGGCCCGGGTCCGGCCCCGGACCCGGATCCGGTTCCCGACCTTGACCCCGACCCGCGGTGTGCCGCCGGCCCCTTCCCGGCTCCCGTGCACGCCGCGGAACCCGTGCCCCGGTTCGACCAGGGCTCCGTCCTGCGCGCCCACGCGGACGCCCCCTGGATCACCGCCACGCCCGGCACCCTGTGCCACGCCATGGCCGTACGGGCCTGCCAGGCCGCCGGCTTCGCCCCGCGCGTGCGCCACCGGGTGGACGAGTTCGCCACCGTGCTCGCCCTGGTCGCCGCCGGCCAGGGCGTGGCCGTCGTACCGCAGCTCGGCATTCCGGCCCGGCCGGATCCCGGCGTCTCCCTCACCCGGCTGCTGATGGAGCGGCGCACCAAGGTGGCCTTCCGCAGCGGCGCCGCCGCCCACCCGGCCGTGGCCGCCTTCACGGCGGCACTGCGCGCCGCCGTACCGCGGGAACTCGCCACGGCGCAGGCCGGAACGTGACACAACTCCCGTACGACGCCCGTCCCGTGTACGTTTCGTGATCCAGACAGATCCGAACAGAGCGGGGTATGACGTGACGCATCGCGTACGCGGGGTCATCGCGCGGAGCAAGGGCGCACCGGTGGAGACGACGACGATCCTCGTGCCGGACCCCGGCCCCGGCGAGGCGCTGGTCCGCGTCCAGGCCTGCGGGGTCTGCCACACCGACCTGCACTACCGCGAGGGCGGCATCAACGACGAGTTCCCCTTCCTCCTCGGCCACGAGGCCGCCGGGATCGTGGAGTCCGTCGGTCCGGACGTCACCTCCGTGGCGCCCGGCGACTTCGTGGTCCTGAACTGGCGGGCGGTGTGCGGCACCTGCCGGGCCTGCAAGCGCGGGCGCCCCTGGTACTGCTTCGCCACGCACAACGCCACCCAGCCCATGACGCTGGAGGACGGCACCCCGCTCTCCCCGGCCCTCGGGATCGGCGCCTTCGCCGAGAAGACCCTGGTCGCCGCCGGGCAGTGCACCAAAGTCGACCCGGCCGCGTCGCCTGCCGCCGCCGGGCTCCTCGGGTGCGGGGTCATGGCCGGCCTCGGCGCCGCCCTGAACACCGGCGGCGTCGGACGCGGCGACTCCGTGGCCGTCATCGGCTGCGGCGGCGTGGGCAATGCGGCCGTCGCGGGCGCCCGGCTCGCCGGGGCCGCCCGGATCATCGCCGTCGACCTCGACGACCGCAAGCTGGAGTGGGCCCGCGGCCTGGGCGCCACCCACACCGTCAACGGCCGCACCGAGGACGTGGTCAAGGCGATCCAGAACCTCACCGGCGGCAACGGCGCCGACGTGGTCATCGACGCGGTCGGCCGCCCCGAGACCTACAAGCAGGCGTTCTACGCCCGCGACCTGGCCGGCACCGTGGTCCTGGTCGGCGTCCCGACCCCCGACATGAAGCTCGAACTGCCGCTGCTGGACGTCTTCGGCCGCGGCGGCTCCCTGAAGTCCTCCTGGTACGGCGACTGCCTGCCCGAGCGCGACTTCCCGCTCCTGATCGACCTCTACCTGCAGGGCCGGCTCGACCTCGACGCCTTCGTCTCCGAGACGATCCCGCTCGACGGCGTCGAGGCCGCCTTCGCCCGCATGGAGCGCGGCGAGGTCCTCCGCTCGGTGGTCGAGTTCTAGCCGCCGCCTGCCGCCCCGGTCCCGCCCGCCGGTCCCGCCCCCCGTGCCCGCACCCCGGAGGCGGGGCCGGGAAGGGCGGGGAGGGGCCCGTAATACACTCGGCCGCACCGCCGCGGCCCGTGTCCCGCGCGGCCCCACCGGGCCGCGGGCACACCGCGCCCGCCCGCACCCGCACCCTCAACCCCCAGGGGCCGTCGTGACCGCCGAACGCACCTACCGCCAGCCCGGGGTCGTCCTCACCGACCACCGCTTCACCGTGCCGCTCGACCACAGCCGGCCCGACGGCGAGCGGATCGAGCTGTACGCGCGCGAGGTCGTCGCGGCCGGACGGGACCCCGAGGCGCTGCCGTGGATGCTCTACCTCGAAGGCGGCCCCGGCTTCGGCGCCCGCCGCTTCACCGGCCGGCAGGCCTGGCTGGACCGGGCCCTGACCGACCACCGGGTCCTCCTCCTCGACCAGCGCGGCACCGGCCGCTCCACCCCGCTGAACCGGCAGACCCTGCCCCTGCGCGGCACCCCCGAGCAGCAGGCCGCCTACCTGGCGCACTTCCGCGCCGACTCCATCGTCCGCGACGCCGAGGCCATCCGCCGGGTGCTGACCGGCGGCGCCCCCTGGACCGTCCTCGGGCAGAGCTTCGGCGGTTTCTGCACCACCCACTACCTGTCCACGGCCCCCGAAGGACTGGCGGCGGCCCTGATCGCCGGCGGCCTGCCCTCACTCGACGCGACCGCCGACGAGGTGTACGCGGCGGCCTACCCGCGCATGCGGCGCAAGAACCTCGCCCACTACGCCCGCTACCCGATGGACGTCGAACGGGCCCGCCGCATCGCGGCCCACCTCGCCGAGCGCCCGGCCGAACTGCCCGGCGGCTACCTGCTGACCGTCGAGGCCTTCCAGTCCCTCGGCATCATGCTCGGCGGCGGCGACGGCAGCCACCAGCTGCACTACCTGCTGGAGGACGCCTTCGTGCCGTCCACGGCCGGCCCCGTCCTCTCCGACGCCTTCCTGGAGGGCGTGCACCAGCGGCTCTCCTTCGCCGGCCACCCCCTGTACGCGGTCCTCCACGAGGCCATCTACGCCCAGGACCCGGCCGCGCCCACCGCCTGGGCCGCCGAGCGGGTCCGCGCGGACCACGCCGGCTTCGACGCCGCCAAGGCCCTCGCGGGCGGGGAGCCCCTGCTCTTCACCGGCGAGACCATCCACCCCTGGCACTTCGCCGTCGACCCGGCCCTCGCCCCGCTGCGGGAAACCGCGGAACTGCTGGCCGCCCGCACCGGCTGGGGCCCCCTCTACGACCCCGAGCGGCTCGCCGCCAACGAGGTCCCGGTGGCCGCCGCCGTCTACCACGACGACATGTACGTGGACACCGCCCACTCCCTGGCCACCGCCGCGGCCGTACGGGGCCTGCGGACCTGGGTGACGGACGAGTTCGAACACGACGGCATCCGCGCCGGCGGCCCCCGCGTCCTGAACCGCCTCCTGTCCCTCACCCGCGACGAGGCCTGACCGGCCCCCCGCCCCGGCCGCCACGCCCCCCAGCGAGTGCCGGCGCTGCGGTACCCGCCGACCAGGCCGTTGAGCTGCCCCGCGAAGCGGGAGGCCTCCGCGGGGCGGCGGTGGACGAGGATCCGCCCGGCGGGGTCGCGGACCACGACCCTCGCGATGCGGTGCAGCCGGCCGCCGCGCATCGGCTCGGCCCGCTCCACCACCCCCACGACCCGGTCCGGCTACGGCTCATCCGGCCTGCGGTGAGGGGGAGTTGGTTAGGGTGCGGACATGACCGAACAGAAGCACTCGCACGCGCCCCTGGAGCCCATGCCCACCGACTGGCAGCGCGCCCTGGCGGTGGTCGCCCATCCCGACGACCTGGAATACGGCTGCGCAGCGGCCATCGCCGACTGGACGGACGGCGGCCGCGAGGTCGTCTACCTGCTGGCCACGCGGGGCGAGGCCGGCATCGACACCATCGCGCCCGAGGAGTGCGGTCCGCTGCGCGAGGCCGAACAGCGCGCCAGCGCGGCCGTGGTGGGCGTGTCCGAGGTGGAGTTCCTCGACTACCGCGACGGCGTCATCGAGTACGGCCTGGACCTGCGCCGGGACATCGCGGCCGCCATCCGGCGCCACCGCCCCGAGCTGGTCATCACCCTCAACCACCGCGACACCTGGGGCGGCCGGGACGGCGGCGGCTTCTGGAACACCCCCGACCACAAGGCCGTCGGCCGGGCCGTCCTGGACGCGGCCGCCGACGCCGGCAACCGGTGGATCTTCCCCGAGCTGCGCACGGAACACGGCCTGGAGCCCTGGAACGGGGTGCGCTGGGTCGCCGTGTCGGGCTCCCCGACCCCGACGCACGCCACGGACGCCGGTCCGGGCATGGAGCGGGCGGTCAAGTCCCTGATGGAGCACAAGGCGTACATAGAGGTCCTCACCGACCAGGACCCGGAGGAGTACTGCCGCAATTTCCTGGGCGGATTCGCCGAGCAGGCCGGCGCCCGCTTCGGCGGCCGCCCGGCGGTGACGTTCGAACTCTTCCCGCGCTGACAGCGCCTTCCCCACCGCAAAGGGAGCCGGGTGCGCGGGACCGGTCCGCTGAGCCGCGGCCGGGATCCGCGCCCCGCTCCCGCACCTCACCGCAGGTCGAGCACCGGCCACTTGGAGAACTCCCCCCACAGGCCCTCGCCGTCCGGGCCGTGTGCCCGGTCCCGGCCGAGGCCGTTCGTTCCCTACGGGGCCTCGTCCAGCCGGCAGCGCCGTCCCCCGGCACGGTGTCCGGGCCCCGGCCCCGCACGGATGCGCCCCCTCGCCGGCGACCGCCACCGCCGCGAGCGCCACGTGCGTACGGGGCTGAGCCGCCCGGCTGCTGCCCCGCCGTGGGCCGCCGGGCCTCCGGGGGAAGCCGAGCCGCACCGTCCCGCCGGCGGCCGGCAGGTCCGGGTGCGCCCGACGGCGGACGCCGCCCGGTGTCCGGATTCCTTCGGCCGGGACGGCCGGGGCCCGCATCCACCCCAGCCGCCGGTTCACAGATGGGCAAGCGACTGCTTAGTATGCCCGCGGAGCGTGGTTCCTCGACGGCGGCTGGAGGCCCCGGATGCAGGCATGGCGAGTGCACACCCCCGGCGAACCCCTCGAGGCCATGCGCCTCGAGGAGGTTCCCGAACCCGTCCCCGGCGAGGGGGAGGTGCGGCTGAAGGTCCTCGCGGCCAACGTCAACTTCCCCGACGCACTGCTGGCCCGCGGCCAGTACCAGATCCGGCCGCCGCTGCCCTTCACCCCCGGGGTGGAGATCTGCGGCGAGACCGAGGACGGCCGCCGCGTCATCGCCAACCCCAGCCTCCCGCACGGCGGCTTCGCCGAGTACGTCACCGCCCCGGCCCGCGCCCTGCTGCCCGCCCCCGACGGCCTCGACGACGCGGAGGCCGCAGCCCTGCACATCGGCTACCAGACCGGCTGGTTCGGCCTGCACCGCCGGGCCCGCATCCAGCCGGGCGAGACCCTGCTCGTGCACGCCGCCTCCGGCGGAGTCGGCAGCGCCGCCGTCCAGCTCGGCAAGGCCGCCGGCGCCACCGTCATCGGGGTCGTCGGCGGCAAGGCCAAGGCCCGCACCGCCGAGCAGCTCGGCTGCGACCTGGTCGTCGACCGCACCGCCGAGGACGTCGCCGCGCGGGTCAAGGAGTTCACCGGCGGCCGCGGCGCCGACGTCGTCTACGACCCGGTCGGCGGCGACGCGTACACCGCCTCCACCAAGTGCGTGGCCTTCGAGGGCCGGATCGTCGTCGTCGGCTTCGCCGGCGGCATCGTCCCCGCCCCCGCCCTCAACCACGCCCTCGTCAAGAACTACTCCATCCTCGGCCTGCACTGGGGCCTGTACGCCGCCAAGGACCCGGCCGCGGTCCTCGCCTGCCACACCGAGCTCACCCGCCTCGCCGCCGCAGGCGCCGTCACCCCGCTCGTGAGCGAACGCCTCCCGCTCGCCGCGGCCGCCGACGCCGTGCAGCGCGTCGCCGACGGGACCACCACCGGCCGGCTGGTCGTCGTACCGTCCCTGGACGGGGGTGCCCGAGGGTGACCACCGCCGACGCCCTGCGCGCCCGGGTCCGCGACCTCCTCGCCGCGCACCCGCCCGCCGACACGCCCCGCACCGCCTTCCTGCGGGCCCGCTTCGACGCCGGCCTCGCCTGGGTGCACTACCCCGAGGGCCTCGGCGGACTCGGCGCGCCCCGCGCCCTCCAGGCCGTCGTCGACGCCGAACTGGAGGCCGCCGGAGCCCCCGACAACGACCCGCGCCGCATCGGCATCGGCCTCGGGATGGCCGCGCCCACGATCCTCGCGTACGGCACCGAGGAGCAGAAGCGGCGCTTCCTGCGCCCGCTGTGGGTCGGCGACGAGGTCTGGTGCCAGCTCTTCAGCGAGCCCGGAGCCGGATCCGACCTCGCCGCCCTCGGCACCCGCGCCGTCCTCGACGAGGCGGCCGGCGAGTGGGTGGTGGACGGGCAGAAGGTGTGGACCTCCAGCGCCCACACCGCCCGCTGGGCCATCCTCATCGCCCGCACCGACCCGGCCCTGCCCAAGCACCGGGGCATCACCTACTTCCTGTGCGACATGCACGCCCCCGGCGTCGAGGTCCGGCCGCTGCGCCAGATCACGGGCGAGGCCGAGTTCAACGAGGTCTTCCTCACCGGCGTCCGCATCCCCGACAGCCACCGCCTCGGCGCGGTCGGCCAGGGCTGGGAGGTCGCCCGCACCACCCTCATGAACGAGCGCGTCTCCATCGGCGGCATGCGCGTCCCCCGCGAGGGCGGGATGATCGCCCCGGTCGCCGCCGCCTGGCGCGAACGTCCCGCACTGCGCACCCACGCCCTGCACCAGCGGCTGCTGCAGCTGTGGGTGGAGGCCGAGGTCGTCCGGCTCACCGGCGAGCGGCTGCGCCAGCAGCTCGCCGCCGGGCAGCCCGGCCCCGAGGGCTCCGGCATGAAGCTGGCCTTCGCCCGGCTCAACCAGGAGATCAGCGGCCTTGAGGTGGAGCTCCTCGGCGAAGAGGGCCTGGTGTACGAGGACTGGACGATGCGCCGGCCCGAACTCGTCGACTTCACCGGCCGCGACGCCGGCTACCGCTACCTGCGCGCCAAGGGCAACAGCATCGAGGGCGGCACCAGCGAAATCCTCCTCAACATCGTCGCCGAGCGCGTCCTCGGGCTGCCCGCCGAACCGCGCGACGACAAGGACACCGCCTGGAAGGACCTCTCCCGATGACCGGTGCCGCGACGTTCCCGAGCGCCCCGCTCGACCTGCTCTACTCCGAGACCGAGGAGGGCCTTCGCGCCTCCGTACGGGACCTGCTGGCCGACCGCTGCGGGCCCGCCGCCGTGCTCGCCCGGATCGAGACCGCCCGGCCCCACGACCCGGCGCTCTGGCAGACCCTGGCCGCCGGGATCGGCACGGCCGGGCTGCTCGTGCCGGAGAAGCTCGGCGGGCAGGGCGCCGGCCACCGCGAGGCCGCCGTGGTCCTGGAGGAGCTGGGGCGGGCCGTCGCCCCCGTCCCGTACCTGACCAGTGCGGTCCTGGCGACCGAGGTACTGCTCGGCTGCGACGGCGCCGATGCCGCTGCGCTCGTACGGGAACTGGCGGCGGGGCGGCGGGTGTGCGTGCCGGCGGTGCCGCTGACCCTCGCGCCCGGTGCGCGCCTGCCCGCCCCCGTACGGGACTCGGGCGGCGGGATCCTGACCGGCCGGGTGACCACCGTGGCGGACGCCGTCGCCGCCGACGTGCTGCTGGTCCTCGCGGACACCGGGCTCCATGCGGTCGAGGCCTCGGCGGCCTCGCTGAGCCCGCTCGTCGCGCTGGACCTGACCCGGCCGCTCGCCGACGTCACCCTGGACCGGGCGCAGGGCATCCGGATCGCCGACCCGGCCACGGCCCGGGCGGCGGTGGCCGGGGCCCTGCTGTCGGGAGCGGGGCTGCTCGCCTCGGAGCAGCTGGGGGTGGCCGAGTGGTGCCTGGCGCAGACGGTGGCGTACCTGCGGACCCGGCACCAGTTCAACCGGCCCGTCGGCTCCTTCCAGGCCCTCAAGCACCGGCTCGCCCGGCTGTGGCTGGACGTCGCCTCGGCCCGGGCGGCGGCCCGCGCCGCGGCCGACGCCCTGGCCACCGGCTCCCCGGACGCGCCGCTCACGGTGGCCGTGGCCCAGGCGTACTGCTCCGGGGTCGCGGTGCGGGCGGCCGAGGAGTGCGTCCAGCTGCACGGCGGCATCGGGATGACCTGGGAGCACCCGGCCCACCTCTACCTGAAGCGGGCCAAGGCCGATGCCCTTGCCCTCGGTACCGCGGGCCACCACCACACCTTGGTCGCCGACTTCGCCGAACTCCCGTCTCCGTAACCCCGCCCCCTTCCGCCCCGGGCCGGGCACCCACCGCCCCCTTCCGCCCCGGGGCCGGGCATCCCCCCGCCCCACCTCCCGCTTTCGAAGCGGGGGGTGGGCCATTTCGGCCTCGCCGGCGTTTGAGGCGCGGGTCCGGGCGGAGCCCGGTGCCCGGCGGAGCCGGGTTACCTGGGCGAAACCGGTGTCGCGGCCGTCCCACAGCGGGGAGTTCGCCGACATCGCCAGCAG